>CAZSHS010000001.1:0-211468 GCA_964606665.1 uncultured Candidatus Obscuribacterales bacterium
GTGGCAGTTCAGAAATTACTGGCAATCGGTCAGAAAAATGATTCTCTGTCAGAGTTCCAGAGAATTCATATGGACGATTGCTAATATCTGAACTGTTATTGCAAGCTGACAAAAACACCGTGATGGATATTGAAAGAATAAGAAGTCGATTTAACATATTAAAGTTCTTCGTTAGCCAATGCAAACATTTCTTCGCATAGGCTTTTACAGATTGAAGGACAATCGAATGTTCCCATCATATCTGCGTAAATCTCCTTATACTCCTTTCCAGATTTACCTTCTACAACATACCATCTCGAATCAGTGATTAATTCGTCGAATTTTACTGATTCGGTTGTGTTCCAGAAATCTGATTTAGCGATTGTGTAGAGGATGAGATCTGCTTTTTCTTTGTCGACTTTTTGCTTCCATGATTTTGACACCTCTTCTCGTTCATACCATTCGTAGAAACTAGCGAACATTTCATCTTGATCATTTTGTTTCAACGTTAAGCAAAGATTTCTGTGCCTTCGAGCAAACCAAAATCGATAGACAATTGGCTCTTTAAACGCTTGAATCGGTGGTTCGTGGATTTTTTTGAGTCCACCTTCTCTAAGAATTTTACCAAGATGATCTCCTACTCCTACGACTTCAAAACTTTTATGTGAGGAATCAGAGTTGCATCCAGAAATCAGGAAGATACCGATCAATATAAAAAACAAAAGTAATTTCATGATGGGTCTACCAGAAGTTAATTCATCTTATCTCAGACGTTCACTCTTTGTCTTCTTCCAAACAATAAAAGCAAAAAGCGCTCCAACTGCGGCTAATGCAATTCCAAATTCATCGATGAAATAGGCAGTGTACTGACGAGTCACGGTGAGCGGAGTGAAAATGCCTTGAATGGCTACGTTGTGGCTGATGTGTAGAATGGCACATGGCCATACGCTGTTAGATTTTAATCTTAGCCAGCTCAATATAAAACTAATGCTAATGACCAAAACAGCAAAACAGGAAAGGGCTACCCAAGCGGGCGCGCCGTTGTTGTAATCGGTCGTCAAAATTATTGCGGGTACGTGCCATAATCCCCAAGCACAACCGATAACGGTTGAGGTTTTGGCAAAGGACATTGATTCGTTTAATTTGGGAACCAAAAAACCGCGCCAGCCTAGTTCTTCGCCAAATCCTCGATGCAAATTCATGACGAAATCTATCGTCATCATGTGAGCGCCTAGTGCAAAAGCGGCAAGGTCCAAGGAGAGTTGCGGGTATGACCGCAAACCTGCAATTAAGTATTTTTGGTTTGGGAAGCCGCCAATCCCACTTGTCCAAATGAATGAATAAGCGACTAGTCCGTAAACCAGAGGCAATGTGTAAGCGATGATCCAATAAATGGGTTTGCCAGGCAAAAGACCTAGGGTTTTAAAAAACTGTTTGCGCGCCTCTGCAAAAAAGAGAGTAGTTAAAATCGCAGCAGTTCCAGGGCACCACATCAAAAGCGTTGAGTAAAGCCCATCTCCAGCTTTAATAGAATGTGCCGAAATAATTGGAACATAGCAAGCCGCGGTCAGCACAAACAATAGCGCAAGAAAAGTCAGAATCTCTTTTTTGTTCTTCAACTCTCGTCTTTATGCACGCCCCAAATGTGTCCATCGAATTCGACCTCTTCAATTCCAGGCATATGCTGTAAATCTTCAATTAATTTGATAAAAACATCTTCTTGTCCAGCCGCTTGCACTCTCAATTCGCCAGTCTTATCGCCTTGGGTATGTTTGACTGTTAGAGCAATTGTTTTCAGTCCAGAATTTTTCAGTATATCTGCGACAGCTTTGACACCATCAAGCCCATTGGACAATTCTATTTTTAAATTGTTGATGTGGCGCTCGGGGAAAAGCTTCATTTCAAGCGGTTTTAGCAATGACAAGATTACGCACAAAATTATGGTGGCAACAATCGAAGTGAAATAAAGTCCAGCTCCAGTAGAGAGTCCAACGCCAGCTACAGCCCAAACGCTAGCAGCCGTTGTTAAATTGCGAACTTGATTTTTGCGAAAAATAATTATTCCGGCGCCAAGAAAACCGATACCGCTTATGACTTGTGCAGCCATTCTTGTTGGGTCGAAGTGAACATCAGTGCCTCCCATCATAGAGAATCCGCCGTAAGCTGAAACAATCATGATTAAGGCAGATGCTGTGCAAACGACTGCATGGGTACGAAGACCAGCTCCTCGATTTCTGCGTCCACGCTCAGCCCCAATTAATCCTCCTAGAAAGGCAGCCATCAATAAACGTTTGACAATTTCGATTTCAAGGTTCATTTTTTAGATTTTGGACTAAGCACGAAGCCTTGTCAAAGGCAGTGTCCGTTTATAATAATTTGACTCATGAAAAGAATCAGACAAATTCCTGCAATATTGATGGCGACGGCTCTAAGCTTTTTGTCTGCAAACGCTTTAGCACAAAGCAAAAGCGACTTTGACTCAGGTGTCGTGCACTATAAAAGCCGCAATTACGCTGCCGCTATCAAATCTTTTGAGAGCGCATTGCAGAAAGGCGAGGCGAAACCTGAGGTCTACACTTATCTTGGGCATTCTTATTATTCTGTAGGCGATCGCAGTCGAGCATTGAAGCGCTATCAAGAGATGGCTGTCAAATTTAAAGGACAACCTGCTGAGCAAAGTGCGCTTGGGTTTATTAAACGCCTGGATCCAAACGGACGTTTGACTCAAGCGCGTGGTTCGAGCGTGCTGCAACGTATAGAAGTTATTGCTCCCACAGTTCAAGGACATCCGTCGGTAGAAAGCACGACTGTGTCTGCAGTTAGAAGTGCACTGTTGAATCTTCCTGCGTATATTCTGAAAATCCTGGACAATTGCGGAACAACAATTTACGTTGGAACAAATTCTACTGATAAATTTCCTGAAGACTGGCGAGTATCCAAGCCGGGTCAGGAGATAATCACTCTTTCACAAGAGCCAGGACGCACCATTGGCAGTGACATTTATATTTGGGAAAGACCCACAGAACCCGGGTCAAAAGAATTGAGTGATAAGTTTCCGAATTATTACTTTGAACATGCAGTCTTAACTGAAGTCGGACATATAGTTTCAAAGTCGCTGAACGATATTCCAAATGATCCGGGCTTCAAGGAAAAGTACGATCTTGAAGTAGCTCTGCTTTCCTCAACTGATAAAAAAAGATTCGACGTGTTTCTCCAGAAAGACAATAAAGGAATCGAAGAATTAGCCGCGTCATGTGTTGCTAACGTTTTGAGAAATAATTCTCAGCAGTCGGCTCACTTTTCAAAATGCCAGGAGTGGGTCAAACAGCGAATGGAAGCAGCTCGTACTGGTAGAGCTAGTTTACTTGTTTCGCTTGGTCCTAAAGCTAAAAAAGCTGCTTCTGCTAAAGATGCCAAACCCGATGATAAGGCTCAAGGCATCAAGACTGCAACCACTACAGCCAACACGTCTTTAAGCTCTTCTGAAGCCAAGGTTGAGCGCATAAAGAAAGAAAAACCCGATACCATTCCAGAGCAAGATCACGTTCCATATTGGATTGACGTACACACCAGAATGAGGGTGAAAGGCTGGATTAACGGGCGTGCTACAACGATGATGCTTGACACTGGTGCCTACAAAGTCGTTATTGGCTGGGAGATTCTGCAGAGGTTGGGAATCAAGCCGCCTGAAGGGAAAGCTACAGACAGATCAAGTGGAGCTGGTGGTAGTTTTGAGCACTGGGAAATGCCGCTTGAGATTCAAATTGGCAAAATTCGACGGACCGTCAACGCCTCAATCGTAAAAAACGAACCTGAAATCCTTGTTGGGCAGCCCTTTCTGGAGGGGATGTCTTATCGAATCGATACTCGAGGAAGTTATATTCACTTCGTTAAAAAAGGTGGCAGCTCAAGGCACGTTGGTACTTTCGATTCGATTGAAGTTCCATACCGAATGGTAAATGGAAACATGATGGTGCAGGCCAAAATTAATAACACTCCGCTTGAAATGAATTTTGATACTGGGGCTCCATCAACAGTTCTCTCTACGCAAGATGCTTTTCGACTGGGTCTGATGTTTCGTGAGCCAGACGATGTTGAAGCTATAGGCGGCGTTGGTGGAGGAGCTCAAGAGGCTTACGTTTACCAGGTTTCTGAAATTCAGCTTGAGACCAAGAAAAAATCGGATGTTCGAGTTCATGTCATGAACATCGGACACTCAGTGCTAGGTCAGGACTTCTTTGGGACCTCGCAATTTGTTGTGGACAGTGAAAAACGAGTTATTCGATTTACGCGCAAATAGCATTAATGCAGCAATCTTAGCGCTCGTGTATCATTCTCCAACTCGAAAAAACTGGAGGTGGATGTCATGCCGCTAAATAATTTTGTATCGCTTGGAAAATCAGGTCTGCGTGTTAGCCCGCTGTGTCTTGGCACAATGACTTTCGGTATGGATTGGGGATGGGGCTCGACTCCAGAAGAGTCACACAAAATCTTGCAAGCCTACATAGACAAAGGCGGCAATTTTATAGATACAGCCAATTTTTATACTAAGGGTCATTCTGAAACGATAATCGGCGACTTCGTCACCAAAAAAGGTTTTCGTCGCGATCAATTAGTTATTGCCACCAAATTTTTCGGTTCGTTGTATCAAGGCGATCCGCATGGCGGCGGCGCCAGTCGCAAAGCAATGTACAGCCAACTCGATGCATCTCTAAAGCGTTTACAAACAGACTATATCGATTTGTACTGGATGCACTGCTGGGATAAGAACACCCCAATCGAAGAGACCATGAGCACTCTAGACGATCTAGTGCGCTCTGGCAAAGTGAGATATGTCGGATTCTCCGATACTCCAGCATGGAAAGCGACTCAAGCTCAAATGCTTGCCGATCATCACGGATGGGCTAAAGTAGTGGCTCTTCAAATCGAATACTCATTGCTCGAAAGAACAGTTGAAGGCGATTTGATGCCAATGGCGCTGGAAATGGGAATGGGCGTGACCCCATGGTCGCCTCTCAAATTCGGCGTATTAACTGGTAAATTCACTCGCGAAAACAAAGGCAAAGTCGAGCCCGGTCGCGGCGATTGGGTTAAGGAAAACTTGACTGACAAAGCCTATGATGTGGTTGACGAATTAGTTTCTGTTTCTAAAGAATTGAACACGACACCGCCCAAGGTGGCACTTGCTTGGTTGCTTACAAAACCAGGGGTGGTATCACCAATTATTGGTGCTCGTACAATGGAACAGTTGGAAGACAATTGTGGCGCAACTGAAATCAAACTTTCGGAAGAGCAAATCAAACGTCTTAATGCAGTTTCAGAGCCCAAGCTGAATTTCCCAGCGGACTTCTTGAAACGCTCAGGTACATTTGGTTCGGGCGGAACCACTATCAATGGCGAAAGCTCAGATGTGAATCCATTGGCGCCCAAATCGGATTCTGAGCGCTTTACTGGTAAATCAACTGCTTCAGTTCGATGAGGCTAGCTGCTTAACCACTTCTTTTCCCATGCCTTCAGCAGACTTCGGATTCTGACCAGTTATCAGATTTCCGTCTATCGTGACATGCGATTGCCATAACGGTGACTTCTCGAATTTACCGCCGTGCTCTGCCATTTTTGATTCGAGCATAAAAGGCATGTACTTGGTTTTCTTCACGGCGTCTTCTTCGGCGTTGGTGAAGCCAGTAACTTTTTTGCCTTTGAGTAGATAACTACCGTCTTTGAGTTTGACATTTACAAGTCCGGCTGGACCGTGACAAACTGCGGCAATGACGCCATTCTTCTCATAGATTTTTTGAACAAGCTTTTGGCTGTCTTTGTTGTCAGCGAGATCAAACATTGGGCCGTGACCACCTGGAAAAACAATTGCTTTGTAGTCTTCGGCTTTTACTTTAGAAAGTGCAAGCGTGTTATTGACTTGTTTCATCGCGTCTTTGTCTGCAAGAAATCTTTTGTTGGCACCGTCTTCTGGTTTTTTGCTTTCTTCGTCAAGCGGCGCTGCGCCACCCTTTGGAGAGGCAATATCAATCTTGTATCCGGCGTCTTTAATTGCATAATATGGGCTAGATAATTCTTCTAAGTACCAACCAGTTTTCTTGCCCGAGTCGCCCAGTTTGTCATGACTGGTAAGAACAAAGAGAACGCGACCTTTGTCTTCAGCGCGAACGCTCGATGTGGTGATGCCTGCGGTGAGTGCAAGAGTCAGTCCAACTAGAATTGATTTTTTAAGCATTATTTTCATCCTTCGATTTGTATGCAATTCCTAACTGCCATAAAACTAGTAATGGAAACAAGATTGCGTTTGTCGCGACCAGAATATGTCTGAGAGGATTCGCATCGCAGTCACTATAATATTTCGCAGCGTATGCAAAACCCGAAGCAATCAATGAAACAACGAACAATGTGTATCCAATTTTTACCATCCACTTTGGATAATAATTTCGCGTGGCAACGACACTAGAAATAGTGGCAAGGCAATACATCAGATTTGCTATCGTTCCACTTTCGAGCATAAATGCTGATTGCAAGCCAACGTGCTCTTTGAACTCATCTTCAGGAAAAAAATTTTTAGTTGCTTCGAAAATTTGCGCAAGTTCTGCATGCAAATCGAACGAAACTCCGATGACAGCGCAGAATACAGCGCCAAGCAAGAGTTTTCGATTGAGAGCGCTAGTTCCCAATGCAAGGTGATGTTTTCTCAAGCATACTATAAAGGCTAGAAAGGTGAAGGCGGTGAAAATCCACACCGACCAACCCAGTTGCCACCACAATGTATTAGTCTTGATATATTCAATGCGCGAATAGAAATTTGGGTTGGTCAAAAGTCCCGGAGCAAGTACAAATGCCATTACGAAGGAGCCCACTGTATGCGAAATAGCCGAGACTACCGACGTGATTCTCAGATTGCGAAGACTTGTACTAATGCTAGTCACGTTCGATTACCAATTTGTAATTACGCTTCGTACATTCAGTTTCCAGTTCTTCACGTTCAATCCATGTGTCGAAGGGCACTAGTCCTTTCACTTCGCCAGCCCCGTCTAAGATTCGTTTGCACATAATGCTTGCGGGCATAACGGGGATTTGTTGTCCCTGATGCTCGGCAACGATGTTTAATCGAATGGTTTTTTGTTGCTCACCAGAAAGTCCTTGAACCTCGACTCCAAGCGCGCCCCAGTCGTGACCAAGAAAGCCAAATGCACTCATTGCCATCTGCAACATCCCAGACATTTCGCGAAGATTTTTAATCGATCCAGAATTAGTGAGCGAAGCAAGCAGCGACATGCCTGAATTGAATAGACCGATCTCGGCTCCAGCTCTAAACTGAACATTGTCTGCGCCAAATTGGGTGGGAAATAATTCGTGATCGGCAACGTCGACTAGATAACCAGTTCGATTTCCAATGGGAGCAGGAAACTTGAAGTCGCGCGGTTGACTCCAACCTTTAACGTTAGTCCAGTCGCCATTTTGCATCACTGTGAAATCTTTGCCAATAGAACTAATTAGCGAAGTTACAGTCGAAAATCCGCGTGGTGCTTTGTTGCCGGGAGCAATTTGAATTTGAATCGAGTTGATTTTATCGAGTTCTTTTCGCGCGATATTTACCAGCGCTCCAGATAACGCAGGCACTGATGACCAGCCAGTACACACGGTTGATGACGGTTTCAACTGTTCGAATAATTTGCGCACCCGAATTACATATTCGCGATCATCGGCAAGGTCAATGTATGGAATTGATTTATCCATACAGGCATTTGCTAAAGTAAGCGGAATCTCCTGGAACGGACCAGCGGCACAGATTACGATGTCATTGCCTTTGATGCCTTCGTTGCAATGTATGGTGTTGTTTAGATCGAGTACTTTGTTGAAAAACCGCGAGTTATATTCTGGGAGCTTGGCTCGCATTTCTTGAAGTCTTCCTGCAGACCTGCCTGCGGCTACAATATGGAAATCTGTGTACTGCAATAGATCTTGCACTAGAATCTTGCCGAAGTATCCGGTGCCACCAATTACAAGTACTCGCTTTGACGTCATTTTGTTAACGCCATTGCCATAATTACATAGTGATTATTTTTGAAATCAAACTCATCCAAAACGCTCATGCCAAGCTTCTCGTGCGCTTTTATGGAACGTGGATTTTCCTTAGATACAAAAACTACAGCGGCATCATATTGTCCAAAGAGTTCTTTATATAAAGCCTCATATAGTTTTTCGAGAACCCCTTGGCCGCGCAGAGATTGGTCTATACACACGGGTCCAGTGATAAGAATCTGTTGATTTGAGAGACACTTTCCGCCCAAATCTATGTTGCTAAAACGTTCAATCATCGCAGCGGGCAACGGAAAAGGCAAATTGAACATCGGGGTAGACGAGCACAAAAAAGCTTTCACCAAGTCACCTTCAAGCCCAGCTATAACGCAGCCGTCGTTATCCATAGACTGAAACTGCTGCGCCGAAAATGCCGCAGATAGAAATCCGTCCTTCTTTTGATTGTCCGAGATATTGCTTGCAAGATTCAAGTCTTGCAGTTTTACGATGCCATCAAAGTCGGTGCCGGATGCGCGACGAAAAAGCATCTACTGTGCCGACTTACCGATGATTACAGATACAGGAGCGTGAGTTACGATCTTGTCTGTGACGCTTCCCAAAATAATGTGTTCGAGAGCTGTATGACCTTTAGCTCCCATTACAATTAAATCAGCGTTTTTCTTCTTGGTGAACTCGATTAGTACGTCGGCTGGCTCGCCAGTCGCTAACTCCGTATTTACGTTGCTCAAACCCAAATCTTTCATTTGCTTGAGTGCGTCGGCGATAACCATCTCGCCTTGCATCAACAGATTTTTTTCCAGAGCGAAATTGACTTCGGGAACAACAGCCATCATCTGTGGTACTGTCACCACATGTAATACTGATACTTGCACGTTACGCTCTTTCAATTTGAGCATTGTTGCCATTTTGTTCATAGTCGCTACGGCGTCTTTGGACCCGTCGAAGGCAAACACAACATGTTTGACGTCGTTCTTGCCAGGGCGCAATACAAGAGTTGTTCCTGGATTGAGTTTGGCTACTTTGCGCGACGTGGACCCGACAAAGAACTCTTCGACTTTGCCATGTTTCAAAGGAAAAACGCAGGTAACGTCTGCATCTATCTTTTTAGACATATCGGCAATCGATTGGGCTGGATTACCAGAAATAAATTTGATCGTCACTTTGGCGCCTTTTGCTTCCAAAGCTTTTTGCAGTGGGTCGAGCTTCTCATGCGCTTTTTTCTCTATTTGATGTCCCCAGTCGTCAGCAAAATCGCCCATTGAATTAATGACGTTTTCATACGCTGGCGTAATGTTTTTGACGAACAAAAGCGTTACATCAGCTTGCTCAAGCGGCAAAGTCGTTGCCAGAGCTTCGACGAAGTCGGGTGGGGAGTGCATTACATCAACGGAGAGCAAGAGTTTCATGGTCCTAACCTTTAGCTTGTGCTTTGTGGGGGAAGCCTTGGGTTATTTTCTCACAGATGATTGCTTGACTACTCTTTGTTTTCTTCGTCTTTCTGCTCATCTTTCTGCTTGTCTTTGCGCTTGGATTTGCCCTTTTCATCGCGCTTCTTGTCTTTGTTCTTTTTCTTTTGCTTTAGTTGGTTTTGTTCCAGCTCGATAACCTTTTCGATTTCTTCATCGATGGTGTCGTAGGGGAATCCACTGCTATTTTTACTGGCGTCTCCATTTAGATCGCGCTCAGATGAACCAGCGTGACGTCGATTCAATTCTTCTTCGATTTCTTTGGGGTCGATGCCATTAACCTTCATCGGACCTTTGCAGATTTCCTTCCACGGCGCACCAGCCATAGCTTGGCGCAAAATGACTTCAAATACCATTTGTTTAATCGACGTGCCATAAACGCCAGAAGGCGATTGCTCAGGCACTTTGACGCGCGGAATGGCGACTTCTGATGCGCCACAGAATCGACAAAGCTTGGCTTGGATTTTTATGCGCTCATCGCAAGCGACGCAATTTCGGTAATGTTTGTCGGAGAGTCCAAAATGGCAAAAGCGACACGCATTCGCGTTTTTCTTAATCAGCTCGGCACAGTTGGGGCACTCAATTGAGTCGGCAAGATAATCCATGAGGTGTTTATACCCAGCAGAATCGATTTAATAGTAAGTGCACTTAGAGCCTTGTTTTCTAGCTTCTTCGACCATTTTTATTTTTTCTTTTACACTAGCTGGCCAGTTTATAAGAAATCTGTCTTTTGTAGAACTGTATTCTTGAGCAGCTAGGTACATGTCTAGATCCCATTGCGATCGAAAAACCCGACCATTACTATAAACCTGGTAGGAAGCTGCATTTCGTTCATCAATCGGGAAACTTTAGTTCAATGTGAGATCTAGCGTAGTTTCTTGCTCGAATTATTGCTTCATCTGTGTTTGCTACGGAAATAAGTGTTTTGCTGCTTTCGTAACCCCACAGAGCCAATCCTGCTGCAATGACTAACGCAGTACAGGTAACAATAAGTTGCATTTTTGGTTTCATGCAAAATAATTTCATTTATCCATAATACTTCTAGTTAACGACATCTCCAACATCCGAATTCAAGATAGCTTTTTTCAAATCAGAATTGGTTGACTTAATCAACCAAATTACTTGATTAAGTCAACTATTAATTTCTCAAAAAAAAGGACCTCTCTTTTGTTCAAGCGTGAATTAAATAAATCCATCGAACTCAGATTTAATCAAGATGTCACCAAACTGAAGAGAAGCCGCATGCAAAGCCATCCGCGTAAAGGAATAAGTCTCGCGAAAGAATCGATTTACGTCGCCTTTTCCAAAACGAACGTCTCCTACGATGGGATGAGATAAATGTTTTAGGTGGCGCCGTATTTGGTGCTGTTTACCAGTAAGAGGATGACATTCGATCAATGACCATCGATCAAAGTGCTCTATTGGAACAAAGCGAGTTTGCGCCTCCACGCGAGATTCTTTATCGCGTTGCTTAATTGGATGATCGAGAAAAATTTCTTCTTTCATTAAACCGCGCACAAGTGCAATGTATTTTTTCTGGACTAA
Organism: uncultured Candidatus Obscuribacterales bacterium; assembly: GCA_964606665.1. Lineage (GTDB taxonomy): Bacteria > Cyanobacteriota > Vampirovibrionia > Obscuribacterales > Obscuribacteraceae > Aved-18. The sequence continues at coordinate 11,037 of CAZSHS010000001.1, forward strand.
ACCAGATTGAAATAAAGTTTGCATTCGCCGCGCACTATCAGCATTTAGCGCAAATAAAAGTACGCCGCTTGTTGCTCGATCTAATCTGTGCACGGCAAAAACTTGAGCGCCAATTATTTTGTCGCGGACCAAATCAGAAACTGTAATTGGGTCTTTGTCCCAACCTCGATGCACTATCATACCTGCAGGTTTATCTACGGCAATGAAATTATCATCGCTATATAAGACTTTTAAGTCGTGCCCTTCAGCTCTAGTAGGCGCGGACCGGACGAGGTGTTCCAGAGATTTTTTGAGCATTTACTTTTGCTTTTTCAGGTTTGCGACCGAAAGAAACACCCATACTTTCATAGACAGCAACATCGTTCATATCGACAAAGCGCTGAACAATGGCGTCTTTTACGTCCATATAATTCAACTGTCCAGCTTGAAATGACGCAACTGTTACGCCCAATACGCCTTGCGCAATGAGCTCGACTGCAGCGGCACCTGCTTCCAAACCAAAAGTTGCATCGTAAGCTGAAGAAAATCCGCAGCGCACTAAGTGACCGGGTCGAATGTCGCGTACTTCGGGAATCTCGTAGACGCCTTCGACAAATTGTCCGGTGCGCTTCATGAATTCTTTGATTTCGGGATCTTTTTTGATGCGGTCTTCGATTTGTTTGACCACATATTTGCCTGCGCCCATGAGCTTTCTGTGACCAAATGAATCTGGTTCTGAACTCATGTCCACAAGTTCGTTGCCTGATGCGTCGCGCAGACCTTCAGCTACCACAACCATTACTGTGCCAGCTTTTACGTCGGATTTTTCGATGCGCGAAACAAAAGCGTCTTTGACATGTTTGTACAAAACATCAAAATCTACCGGCACTTCTGGAATCAAAATGGCGTCGGCATCGGCTGCGACTCCGCCTCTAAAGGCTGTGTGTCCAGCGTATCTGCCAAAAACTTCAAGTACTATTATTCGATTGTGAGTGCGTCCGGTGGTGCGCAAATCGCGCACTTCGTCTTGAATGCGATTGATGGTCGAGTCGCCCCCGACACTGTATGGCATCAAGTCGAGGTCCATTGTTTTTGGTGCGTGGACGCATGGAATGCCTTGCTCAGAAAGATCTTTCACCACAGAGCCTGTGTCGTCGCCGCCTGAAATAATTAGAGCGTCGAGCTTGAATTTCTTGAGCCCGTCTTTGATGCGGTCGTACTTTTTGTCGTCTTTGATTTTGGAAATTTTGACGCGTGAGTTGCCGGCTTCGCTGCCTGCCAGGTATACAGGGATTTGCTCAATGCGATCATGAGTAAGTTGAGTCAATTCTTTGAGGTCTATTAAGTTGTAAAGCCCTGCATAGCCGTTTGGAATAATGAAAGTGGAATAGCCTTTGCTCAATCCGGTGAGGGCTGCACCCTTGATGACGCCGTTTAGTCCGCCGCAATCGCCGCCCGATGTGATAATGCCGATGTTTTTCATGTCTGCTCCCAAAAAAGCTGTGAAGAGCAAATTGAACCACGCTTAAAAGATTGAATTGTTTAACGCAATTTTATGGCGCAAATAGCCCACAGGCAGCCGCTGGTCTTGAAAACGTGTGAAAAAATAGCAATGGCTGGCTTTGAGTCGCTGACCCAAGTCCTAATAAATGTTATAAAGGGGGTCTAAATCTCTGGTATTAGACAGAGAACGTGTAGAGCAAGGATTTTATGCAATCGAAAGTCGACCCGACAAAAGACATCTTGGCGGATGTGACAAGCGAAAACGCTGAGCCATACAGAGAATTCTGGCGCCAGGCTCTGGCGGTTCAAGGCTCAATTATGATGCATGTGCTGCCAAACGTTATCTTGTCTGGGGTAGTGGCAACAATTGTTTGCTTTATTGCGTATTATTTGAAGCAAAACCATAGTTTTCAAATTGGATTTAACGTTTCGCTTTACGAAGTTGTAGGGGGCGCACTTGGTTTGCTCCTCGTTCTGCGTACAAACGCCGGTTACGATAGGTGGTGGGAAGGACGCAAATTGTGGGGCGGAATCGTCAACCAGAGCCGCAACTTGTGCATTAACGCTTTGTCTTATGGACCAAACGAGCCTGAATGGCGTTCTAAGTTTGTGCGCTGGGTGGCAGTTTTCGGACATGTATCGCGAATGCGTCTTCGTAGCGAATCAGAATCGCCAGAAGTAACAAACTTAATTGGTGAGCAATCGGCTCAAGAATTATTTAAAACTGAACATATGCCAAGCGCCGTGTCGATGATGCTTGGTGGGATGCTCAAAGACGCTTGCGACAGAGGTCTTATGACCGAGCCTGCTTTTCTTCAAGCCGAGCAAGAAAGGGCCAAGTTAATCGACCATCTAGGAGCATGTGAGCGTATTTTGCGTACACCACTGGCGATGGCATACTCGGTGAAAATTAGACAGTTTATCGCCTTGTTTATTCTCACTCTTCCTTTCGCTCTGGTAAACAGTCTTGGTGCTTACTGGCAGGTTCCACTGCTTACAATGATGGTGGCATATCCGCTTTTGTCGCTCGATCAATTAGGGGTGGAATTGCAAAATCCATTTTCGACGAAGAATTTGAGTCACTTGCCGCTGGCTGAGATAAGCAAAGCAATTGAAAAAAACGTTTTGAGTTTGCTTCGCGCCAAATCTGTAAAGTCAGGCGATCTCGATTTCAAAGTGCGCGAGCAAAAACGCACTGAAGAACTGATTTCGTTCCTGAACAAAAACTAGGTTTGGAGCTTATTTATAAGCTAGCGCGGTATCCAGTATGGCGAGACGATTGTGCCGCGATTTGATTCTTCTTCGGCTTTGTTTTTAATTGCCAGAGCGTCTTGATACTTGCTTCGACAATCATTGGCTAATTCTTGATAGGGTTCAAGCAAAACCTGGCTGCCCTTTTGTACGCGTGCGCGTCGACGTTTGAAATCGTCTGGAGTTTCGCCATAGTTTGGAAAAACTGGCAAGGCGACATCAATTTGTTTTTTTGCCTCTTCAAGTTGTGCTTGCGATATACGCATGTTCGATTCAGCCTCGGCTAAGACCTGGCGCGCTCCACCAAAAAGATAACTGCCTTGCGCGAAGCTTGACCATCCCATGAAATTGCTCAAGCTGGGTCCGTTTTGAGTGTAGCTGTTAATCTTGGGAAGTCGACGTTTGATACTTTCAAGCTCTTCTGGCTTCACCGATTCGTCTTCAACTGGGGCTGAGATGTTTTGCGATTGGCTCTGTGCAGGAGCTGGAAGGTCGCTTGGGTTTGCTTTGTAATTATTTTTGTGCAGAAGTGCTTTGATTTGTCCCGCGTAGCTACTTGCCGGGTCCAGGTGAAAACTCTGAGAGAACTGAGCCAGTGCATCGTTTTTTTTGCCTAGTTGCATAAGGGCTAGTCCATAGAGATAGTGCGATTTGGCGTTGTTTGGATTTTGGTCCACTAATTTTTTGAAATAGCCTGCAGCCGAGGTGTAGTCTTTGGCTTGGTAATAACGCAGTCCGTAACTTTCAAAGACAGAAGTTGCGCCATATGCGCTGGATTGGGCTGTGGCTGCTAAGACACACACAAGCGCTATTTTGCCAGAATTTTTGTAGATATCGGTTCTCATCGCTATAGTTTAGGCCCAAACAGCGAAAAACTAAACATTACACTTTTTTGTTTCATGTTCTATGCTAGTGAAGTGTCTACAAACTCTTGAGGGGCAAGGTTTAGGTAGTTTGAATATAAGCAAATATCTTAGATTGGAAGATATTAGCGATCACGGACTCCAAATACCGGAGTCGGCACTATATAGTGTTTTGCTGGTGTCCACTAAAGTGAAAGATTGCTCGACATTGCTCAAGCAATTGATTTCGTGGGGACAAAATCAGCTTGTGTTCTCGGCTTTGACCGAAGCTGAAAATGCTGTCTTGCGTATTGAAGACGAGAATTTTGATGCGGTCATAATTACAATTGACCCTCAAGTTGGCAAAGAACTAGCCTTACTGACCACAATTAAAAAGCTGGCGCCAGAATTACCTGTGATTGTTTTGTCCGACCACAAGCACCGCGAACTTGCAAGCCTGGCTATAAAAAAAGGTGCTCAAGACTTTATGGTGGTCGATTCGTCTTTGCCGCTTGAACTGCTTAAGATGCGCTTGATTGCTGAAATAGAAAAGAACAAGGCTGATGCTGATAAGCTAGGTTATGCAAGGCTTGAAAAGTTTGTGACGCGAAGTGTGGTAGAGCACTCGCCTTTGCTGTTTGTGCGTTTTGATCATTCATTTCGCATTATCGACTGCAATAAATATTTCGAAGAGAAGACTGGCTCTACCAGGCAAGAATTGCGTGGTCGCTCTATGTTTGAAGTATTGCAGCAAGTCGAGTTGATTGAGTTTCAGTCGCTTGCAAAAGGACAGCCGGTGCTGGCAAAGCGTCTCACGCTCAGAGGCGAAGACAATCTCTATAACGACATGTTTGTCAATTTCTTTAGTTGGTCCTTTGCGCGGGCAAACGGGCAAGAAAGCGAGATTATATTGCTTGGGGTTGATATCACAGGAGCTGTAAGAGCCAAATATTTACAGGAAGAATTTGTGGCTGCAATTGCGCATGATTTACGCAATCCTATTTTAGGGCACGAGCAAGTTTTTTCCGCCATTTTAGACAAAAACTTGAATCCCTATGGTGATTTGACTGCGTCATTGCAAGCCGTGCGATCAAGCAATCTCAAGGTTTTGCAGTTGCTAGATACAATGCTTGATGTGTATAAAATGGACAGCTCAGAAGTGGTGCCAAAGGTTGAAGGCGCTTGTTTCAATGAAGCGGTACACTCACAAATTGGCGAAATGCAATTGGTAGCTAATATCAGTCAGCAAAAAATCAAACTTAACTTGGAGCAAGGCTTGCCTAAAGCCGGAATTGATCAGGTTTCCGCTTTTAGAATCGTGTCTAACTTGCTTTTTAACGCAGTCAAAAACTCGCCCAAGAAAGCGGATATTACCGTGACCACGCGCTTTAGTGATGAATTCGTTATTTTGGAAATCTCAAACACCCCTCTGTATCCGCAGTCTCTTGAGCTGGCCAATCTGTTTGAGCGATTTGCGTTTGCTGACAAATCAGAAGGTAACAAAAGATCAACGTCTGGGCTTGGTTTGTATTTTTGTAAGAAAACACTCGATAGGTATAATGGCAATATCACCTGCATTCAAGAGACTGACCCAGTCACAGTTACGTTTATTGTGAGCGTTCCTCTTTTGAAATAACAAATTTAGTGGTACCTTGCGGCTCAATTATGTTGAAGTCTGAAAATCTAAATTGGGGACGGCCAAAGATTTTTGCTTCTTCTAAGATGCCCAAATAGTCTGTATTGTCGCCAATTAAGAATAAATGCCCGGGAGGTACTAAGTAGGCTTGGGTAATTTGTGGACCCGTTGAATTTGAGTTATTTTGACGATAGGTGATTTTCACACAAGCTCCTCCTTTCTCATGAGAAGAGGGAGATCTGACTGCAACGTTATTTGGTAGAACTATTTTGGCCCCTGGGCATTGAACCAAAACAGAATCACCGGGCAATCCAGCTATGCGTCTGAAGTGAGCTGCCTCACCGGTTTCTCCTTTGATGCGAGCAATAGCTAATTGCATTTTTTGCCAACTATTTTTCTCTTTGGCCTTCAAAAAATCAGGATAGAATAAAACAATTTCGCCCCTTTTAAACGAATGGTTTAAGTAAGGACTGAATTTTTCAACGAACACAAGATCGTTTGGTTTGAGGGTAGGAAGCATTGCCAAAGATGTTATTTGACGTACTTCGCATGGCAATGACCACAGAATCGAAAAAATAAATGTGGCAATGAAATTTAGAGTAAGCATGCCCAAAATAGCTAGAAGTGCTTTCATGATTGCACCACACTTTGTTTTTCATTTATTTGCAAATAGAGCACCACAAGCGCGATTGTTACTATCAGTTCTACAATAAATTGTATTTGTAGTCCTGAACATATTAATGTTGCGCCAATTAAAAATAAAGGTGCTATCAAGCGTGAATATCCAAGTGTAAGTTTGTAGCTTGATTTAATTGAATTGGTCAAGGACTCGCTCTTGTCTATAAGTATTAGACCTGCAATTGAGAATCTTATGCAAACAAACATACCTGGTATAACCAGAGCAATGATACCAATTACGGTGGCTAAGATATAAGATAAAATCAGGATGAAAAAAACGGGAGTTTGATTCAATCCCGAAAACAATTGACCGAAATGCACTGTTTGACTGCGACTGGCAGCAAGACACATTTTCAAAAAACCAGACTCAAGCGCCGACCAAACCAACAAATACGTTAGTGTAGCTGCAACAAGATTCCAGTATGGAAAATTTATTAAAAGAGCAAATACAAGCATATTAGCCAGTGTCGCAAGAAAAGTGCGCAAAATAGACGCGCTCAAAAGTTTGAACCAGTTGTTTTTCAGAACTGTAGAAACGTCTTGAACTAAGCGTCTAATCTCAAACTTCATTTAAAATTCTGCATTCGAATTTAAACTGGTATGGTCATGCACAACGCTCCAGGTTGATTTTTCATCGCTGCGACTCAAAACGAGACTGAATACTCCACCCATTTCTTTCTGGTCTTTGCCGACTAAGTGCCATCGCCCAACGCACAATGCATTGTTTTTTCCAAGCTCAACTGTTTGCAAAATGGTGAAATCAAGTTTGCCCATGGTGTCGGAGCTATTGCCGTAACGCTTCTGATAATGCGCTTGCAGAGCATCATAGCCTGAGATTATTTTGCAGCCAGAAGTATAAGAAGTCTCTTTTGAGCGTTTGTATCCGGACATAAAAGTTTTGAGGTCGCCTTTGTTCCAGGCGCCTGCTTGCATGTCGAGTAAGGCTTGAACACCTTCCTTGAGTGTGGTTTTTGAAGAGTTTGTTTTTGCTTTGACCAAACAGGTGGACGAAGTTAAAACCATTGCCGTTAGTGCCAGCAGCAGGAGCAATTTTTTGTTCAAAGCAAACCTCGAATAAAAGCCAGGGGCGCGGTCTAACATATCATAGTCGACTACGTAGAATCACCCATGACATTGGTTCTTTTTATATATAGAGTAAGAATATCCCCCTGTTTTTAAGCGTTCTACTACCACAATCACTATGACCGCTCCTCAAACTAATTTTGAGCAGAATAATCAGCCAGATTTGTATCTGGTGCAAAATGACGCAGATGTCACTCGAACGGCATTGTCTCAAGAATATTCTCTAATCCCACCAACAACGCCTGAGATGTCGCCTGAGGTCCGCGCAGTAGAGCGCCCAAAAATGGAGCGTCTGGCAGACGACGTTTATAACACGATGTTTAGTTACGGACCGACGCACGATTATGTGAATAGCGTTGAGAACATGTTTCCGCTCAGAGGAACGACTAAAAATAAACTCTGGGACTTGCTTTCAAACACAAGTGCCGGGGAGTTGCGCGCAATGGCAGATATCTTCCAGCAAAAATATGGACGTGCTCTAGATAATTCTGGTCCGCCCAAAAGTCTGCATGAAATGTTGAGAGCCAGACTATCTCAAGACGACATGAAAAATTTTAGTCACCTGCTCACCCGCGAATCTGAGGTGCCAGTTACTGAGCGCGTTGACGGAGCCACTTTGCGAACAGAGCTTGGCAAAGATCTCAAAGTTGGCGAAGTTAATCGTGGTATTCAATTGCCTGATGGTCGCACAATGGATCTTTTTATTCCACGCAATGCTCGAAGCAATATGCCTTTAATGGTCGTTCTTAACGGTGCTCGTCTTGCAGGTGATCCCGATCCCGGCGCAGATGGTAAGAATCCAGGCGTAATGGAGCGCGAAACGGGACTGAATATGGTGGCAAGCGATAAAGGTTTTGCTGTCGCTTACGTTTATGCCAAATCGCCAAATAACACCGGTAACACCTCTTGGAACATGATTGGAGATGCCAATAATCCTTTTAAAAACGGCTCTCCAACTGACAATTCTTATGACGATGTGAACTATTTAGATAATGCTATCGCCAAGGCAAAATCACTTTTAAGAATTGATAATAATCGGGTCGGTTTGACTGGATTTTCTGATGGTGCCCGAGCCTTGCAACAATACGCGGCTATTCGCGCTGATCAGGTATCTTCTGTAATGATTGGCGAAGGATATTCTTTTTCAAACGATAGAAAGTTCAACACTTCAAATGGACCTCAGGCTCTGCCTGAGAATACCAATATAGCGGCAATGATAGTGCACGGAACCAGCGATATGATGGTGCCATATAATCAGGGTCGCGAAATAAACGGCAAAATGCAAGGACAGGGTCTCTATATTTGGGCTGCAAGAAATATCCAAGGACTCGATATGCCAGGGGCGGATTATGTTACTCCATGGGCTCAGGTTAATAACTGGAGAAATTCCAACAAATTGAGCTCACTACACTCTGTCACAAGCACAGAACATGAGCTAACTCAGCGTTATGCTGACCCTAGTAAACGAAGACCGCCTGTCGAAGAGCATGTGATAGCAAGCGGAAATCATGCCTGGAATTCATGGCAGAATCAGACAGGTGGATTGTGGTTCTTGCCATACACTTCGCCCAATAGATCTTTTGACTTCAGTAATAAGTTTGCTCAATTCTTAATTGAAAATCCTAAAAGGAAGTAAGGCTAAACTGGCTCATTCCAACCTTCTTCCATGAATTTTTTGACGTCGAGGAAAAAGCGAGCAGCTTGTGCTCCGTCCATCACTCTGTGATCGAAATTTAGTGAGACAGTCATCATTGGCTTCACTACTTGTTCTTCGCCATCTGTCACCATTCGATTTTCAATTGTGCCTATGCCAAAAACTGATGTGCTTACAGGAGGTGCAGATACCACCGTGGTTCCAAGCGAGCCAAGCGATGTCAGTCCAAAAGTGGAGCGCACATATCTCAATCTAAATGACGGAAGCACTGTTCCCAGCCACATTATGGTGCGCCGAACAAAAAATGGAAGGCGAGCGAAGTCGTATTGTTGTTTTAAATATGGAATAGAGTCTATTTCTGCATCGTGATACTCTTTCAGCTCTCTGGTTATTTCTACAACCGAGCGCTCATGCGGTTTGGCAATCTCGCCAAATAAAACAATGGGATCGTTGTTCACAAATTTTTCAACTGTAAAACCTGCTGTAATATTTTCAAAAGTGAATAGCCGCTCTCCCGGTATGAGTACAGAGCGACTGATGGGATGCTCAATTTGAGCCATTGAAATAGCTTTGATCAAAAGTGCTGTTGGTGTTACTCGAATATCTTTTGTTGCGAAACTTTCGGTCAGTTTATTGGCCCATGTCATATCGATATCATAGAAAAGACGGGCTGTCACAGCCGGTTCGCCATACATGGCAAGCAAATCAAGCACTACTCTTCGACCAATTGGAAGTGGTCTTATATTTGGTGCAGCTACAAGACTTTGATAGTTGAGTTGCAGCATTTAAAAATCTCGCCTTTGGTGCGTTGAAGTTATCAACATAACTTCTAGCGCAGGTCTGTCTTTTAAAAGCTTCAGTTATTTAGCGTACTGATATTGGTGAACGGTCAAGCGCTCGCCAGCTCTGTAAAGTCCGCAAAGTCTGGTTACGATGTGGTCTTCGCCGACTGAGTAGCAGATTAAAGCATCGCCTTCGTCGTTGAAACCGGCAACCATGGCAACACGGTCGGTTTGTTGTTTTTCGCGATCGAAGATGGAGATTACATCGCCAACTTGGAGGCAGGAAGCATCTTGGAACAAAGCGTCCGACTGCATTGCTTTCAATTTCCATCCAAGTAGTTTGGCTTCGAAACTATTGAGTGCTGCAGGAACATTTTTCTCTTCACGAAATTCGGTACCGCGGAAATCCATGAAGTACATGGCGCGGATGTAGCTATCGTTGAAGGCGTTCAAAAGTGGTCCGTGGAAGTGTGGCAATTGGTTGTACTCTTCATCGCTTTCCACTTGGACGGTGGGCTCGATTACTGCTTTGAGTGAACCATCGTTATCCAAGACAAATTTGGTGCTAGAAAAAGCGTGCAAATCAATTAGTCCGCCAAAATCGATAGTGAGTTGAGGCACCACCGAGAGAGTCGGTTGAGATTGAGTGTCGAGTTGTCTTGCAGTATTTGTCATTTTTTGGGACCGGGTAAGAGGGGGGCTTACGTGCTCTTATAATGACAAAGCTCAATAGTAGAAAACAGTGTAAAACCACGTAGCCCAAGACCAAATCGTGGGGGGAATACGTATAAAGTCCGAAAGTTTTTTCTAGCCTTTCTTGATTTGCCAGAAATCTTCACCCAGGGCATCCCAAGGAAGTCTGTGCTCGTCAGGGTTTTCGGCATCAAAGCATTGATTGACGAAATAAATCATCGAGGCTGGCGCTTGCCACAAGTTGGCAAGACCATGCGCTACGCCGCGCGGTATATAGAGTAACTGGGCGCGACCGGCACCAAGAATCAGGCGCATAGTGTTGTTGTAAGTAGGTGAGCCTTCGCGGGCATCGAACAGTCCAACCAGAACGCGGTCGGTCGGCATGATGAACCAGCAGTCTTCCTGGTTGTAATGCAAATGGAAAGCTTTGATTACTCCAGGCAGCATTTGCGAAAATGTAGACTGTTTCACTTGAAAGTCAGGTATGTTTTGCAGGCAGCCATTGTCGTCTAGGCGGACAATTTCAGTCAGGCAGCCGCCATCTTCTACAAACAAAGTAAGGTTGATTAGCTGGACGCCTTCAATGGTGGGCTTTTTAGAATAATCCTGAATGGACAGGTCTTTAGCGTATTCTTGTCCGATTGCTTTGTCTGTAAGCGGTTTTGAAGTTTTTGTAGAAACCATGAAATATGCACCTGTCAATGAACGGCACTAGAATACCAGATCTTGAAACCTTTCGAGGCTGGTCTAAACCCGAGTTTCAGATTTTTTCAAGGAAATGTAATTAGCAAGCGATTCTTGCCAGCTAGGCAGTTCGCGACCGATAGTGCTTATCAGTGTCGTTTTGTCCATAACAGAATATTTGGGGCGGGTCGCCGGTCTTGGCATGTCCTTGGTTTCGATTGCAATCACTTCGCTTTGAAGTTCTTTGGTTATTTCGCGCGCAAACTCGCACCAGTTGGTCACACCATCATCTGTGGCATGGTAAACCCCGTAACGCTCGGTTTCAATCAGGTCGGCAATTACTTCAGATAAGCTCAGGGTGCATGTGGGAGAGCCGAACTGGTCGGCAACCACTCTAAGTGGCTTGCCTTCGTTTGCCAGGCGCAAAATAGTTTCGACAAAGTTCTGACCGTTTGGACCATACAACCAGCTTGTACGGACAATATAGAAGCGCTTGAGGTGTCTTTGTACTGCAAGTTCACCTGCAAGTTTGGTCTTTCCATAAACAGACAATGGGCTTGTTTGGTCCCAAGTTGTATAAGGGCGGTTTTGATTGCCGTCGAACACATAATCCGAACTTATATAGAGCATCGGAATGTCTAGCTGATTACAAACTACCGCCAGGTTTTCAGTTCCATATCCATTTATAAGGAAAGCCAGAGCCGGCTCCGACTCCGCCTGGTCCACTTTGGTGTAAGCGGCACAGTGCAGCACCAAAGTGGGTTTTTGCTCTTTGAGCACAGTTTGGACCTGCTCATAATGGGTTACATCGAGCTTTTCCTTGGGCATGGCAATCACTTTATGATCGCGCGACTCAAGGCAAGCCACAAGGGCTTTGCCCAACATTCCACCGGCTCCGGTAACTAAGAGTTTGCGCTCAGCCATAATTTTACTTTGAAGCGCCGGCTACTGCCGGAGCATTTGCTACGGCTGGAACGACGTTTGATTTACTCATCACTAAATTGAGCCAGTCAGTATTGGAGGTATACCATTCGATTGTTTGCTTGATGCCTGTTTCGAAGGTATGTTTAGGGGTCCAACCAAGCTCGCGCTGGATTTTGCTTGAATCTATGGCGTAACGGCGGTCATGTCCAAGACGATCAGCCACATATTTGATGAGCGCTTCTGTCTTGCCAAGCTCTTTGATCAAGAGTTTGGTGATGTACATGTTTGTTTTTTCGTTGTTGCCGCCAACGTTGTAAACCTGACCAGACACGCCTTTGTGGAATACTACGTCAATTGCGCGGCAATGATCTTCAACATGTAACCAGTCGCGAATATTGGCTCCATCGCCGTATACAGGCACTTGTTTGTCGTTCATCAAATTGTTGATGAATAAAGGAATTAGTTTTTCAGGATGCTGATAGGGACCGTAGTTGTTGGAACAACGAGTGATCACTACAGGCAAATTATAGGTGTGGTGATAAGCCTGGCAGATCATGTCTGAGCTTGCTTTGCTAGCCGAGTAGGGGCTTGATGGTTGAATTGGCGTTTCTTCGGTGAAGAAGCCTGTAGGACCAAGCGATCCGTATACTTCGTCTGTTGAAATTTGCATGTATTTGATGCTGTATTTGGCCTCAGGACCGGGTTTGCTTCCTGGTTCCAATCCGTATTTGAATGCTGCTTCAACTAAAGCTTGTGTGCCCATCACGTTTGATCTGACGAAAATGGCGCCATCTTCTATTGAGCGGTCGACGTGGCTTTCTGCAGCCAGATTCATGATGCCGTCTATTTTGCCAAACATTCGACCTGAAACTATTTCATTTACTAGCTTGGTATCTTCGATGCGACCTTTGACGAATTTGTACTTAGGATTTGATGCGACATCAGCCAGATTTTCGGGGTGACCGGCATAAGTCTGGGCGTCCAAGTTGATGATTTCATAGCTGGGATAAGTGGCCAGCATGTGTCTGACCAGGTTGCTACCTATAAAACCCAAACCACCGGTGATTAAAAGTCGCATAGTCTACTCCCTAAAGGTACAGGTAGATTTTGGCTTGACATGCCACTTTTGATCAACGTTGTCTAAATAATCTAGACGCAATACGTCGTGAAAATTATTTAACGGCGGGTGATGTCAATATGTCGGGCGGTAAATATGATATCATAATGATATTAACGATATCATCGGGAGGTTTCAATGGGAGCTATAACTGTCAGAAATATCCCGCACGATGTTCACCAGGCCTTAAAAGTCCAGGCTGCTCAAAATGGCAGAAGTACTGAAGCTGAAATTAGAGTGATATTGGAAAACGCTGTTCGTCCAAAACCGCGAATCAAAATCGGAACCGAACTTAGAAAGATAGGACTTAAATACCATTTGCAGGATTTCGAACTTCCAGCACGAACAGAACAACACGATATTGAAGAACTGTTTTGATTATCTTAGATACCAACGTTGTTTCTGAAACAGTAAAACCAAATTGCAATGAGGCAGTATTGGATTGGCTGGACTTGCAAAATCCTGAGAATCTCTATTTCACATCGATTGGCCTAGCTGAAATCTATGTGGGATTGGAACTGCTGGCGGATGGTAAACACAAATACAATCTGGCTCAAGAATTAGTCGAGGTAATCGAAGAACTTTTTGAATACAGGATTATGTCTTTTGACGCAGATAGTGCCATCGTTTACGCAAAGATGATGGTTGAATTGAAAAAAGCTGGAAAGCAGATTTCAATTTTCGATGCTCAAATGGCTGCTATAGCTAGATGCAATAGATTTGCCATAGCGACAAGAGACACCAGTCCGTTTATTGATTGTGGTCTTGATGTAATAAATCCATGGACGAAAGCCATTTCATAACCAGTTCGGGCCAATCTGTAATTGAATTTTTTGTGTGTCGCAAACCAAATGCATGTCCCCCAGTTGGGTACAAGTGCATCTCGACTGGCACTTTGGCATTGCGCAGCGCCTGATAGAAAATGAGCGAATTCTCGACTCTATCAACAGGGTCGTCTTGTGCCTGAATAATCATTACAGGAGGCGTTTTGTTCGTTACCTGAATGTCTGGATTGAGCTTGAAAGAATTGTCTTTTTGCTTTTGAGCAAGTCGCCCGGGATAAATGGGCACGGCAAAATCTGGTCTGCAACTCACGTCGTCAGTGGCGTCGATTTTCTTATATATAGGTATGTGATGTGTGCTCATTGCCGCAGACAAATGTCCGCCAGCAGAAAAGCCAAGTACGCCTATTTTCTTTGGATTGATATTCCATTCTTTGGCGTGTTGTCTGACAAAACTCACTGCTCTTTGCGCGTCCTCTAAGGCTATTGGCGATTTTGGGTAGTGACCCGCTGCTGGTAGGACGCCTTCACCAGGAACTCGGTATTTGAGCAAAACACAGTTGACACCACGGGCGGTGAACCAGTCACAAATTTCTGTGCCTTCTAAATCCATGGCAAGAATTTGATAACCGCCACCAGGAAAAACTATGATGCATGCGCCAGTGTTCTTGCCCTTGGCGGGATAAAGTGTGACAGTTGGTTTGGACACGTGGTGCGTGTAGAGCCAGGGCTTGCCTGCCACAGGCATATCGGTGCATTTTAAATCTTCTTCTTTGCCTTTAACTGCAAATTTGCCGGTTTTGTGCGGCATCGAATTTTCTGGCCAGATTGGAATTTGTTTCAGTCCGGCAGCGGGTTGCCACGCGAAAGCGGAAGAATTTTGAATGAGAAAGCTAAAAATGGTCAGGCTTAATAAATAAGGTGTTCTGCACACAGACCTTATATGCAACAAAGCGCGAAAAAGGGTATGCACCAAGTCAGAAATTCGCAATTTAAACGACTTCAACTTTTGAATCGTCGCCCAGCATCAATCTATACGCAATCGGTTTGTTATGGCTGCGTGTCAATTCAACATTCAAGCCAATCAAGCTGTCTTCGATACGTCCGTGGAAATCTAGAATCTGACAGTTTTCACGCAAGATGCAATATTCGATTTCGGCAAAACTAACTTTGGCACCATCACCAATCGAAGTGAAAGGTCCAATATAAGTGCCTTCCAGTTTGCAGTCCTGTCCGATTACAACTGGTCCGCGAATAGTGCAGTTCTTAAGATCGCTTCCTTTGCCGATTGAAACACGACCAGATACTTTGGTTGCATCGTCGACATTGCCTTCGATACTGGCATCTGACATTTCGTCTAATACAACGCGATTGGCTTCAAGCATGTCGTCTTTCTTTCCGGTATCAAGCCACCAGCTTTGTAGAATGTGACTATCTACACGGTGTCCCATTTCAATTAGTTTTTGAATGGCATCGGTGATTTCAAGTTCGCCACGTGCACTTGGTTTGATTGCATCAATGGCGGCGTGAATTTTATTGTGGAAAAGATAGACTCCAACTAGAGCCAGATTGGATTTGGGTTGTTTAGGTTTTTCTTCTAATTTTAAAATGCGACCTTCAGAATCGAGAAGTGCAACACCAAAAGAACTTGGATTTGGAACTTCTTTAAGCAAGAGAAAAGCGTCGGCTCCTCCTTCCTGAAAGCGCTTAACAAGCGGTCCTACACCATCTTTGATTAGGTTATCGCCAAGATACATAACAAAAGTATCGTCGCCTAAAAATGGTCTGGCGGTTTTAACTGCATGAGCAAGACCAAGCGGTTCATCTTGCAGAATGTATGTAATTTTTATATTCCAGCGACTGCCGTCGCCGACGCATTCTTTGATATCGTTGCCGGTTTCGGGGCTGATGATGATACCAATATCTTTGATACCAGCAGAGATTAGTGCTTCGATTCCGTAGAACAATATCGGTTTATTCGCCACCGGCAAGAGCTGTTTGGCTGCGGTATGTGTGATTGGACGCATACGTGTACCTTTGCCACCACTGAGAATAAGACCTTTCATTTTTGTTTGCGAACCTCTTTAGTAATTTTGTTTGAGTGTTTGTTTAGTAAGCGCCACGCTTGTTGAGAACGGCGCTAAAAGTGGAAAAGATAATCTGCCAGTCGAGTTTGTTGCTCCAGTTGTCGCAATACCATTTGTCGAATTCGACTTTTACTTCATCTGCGAGTTCGTCGCGGCCATTGATTTGGGCCCAGCCGGTGATACCAGGCAAAAATTTGAGCACGCCTTCTTTTTGACGCAGCTCTGTGAGCGAATCTTGATTGTATAAAGCTGGTCTTGGTCCAACCAAGCTCATTTGACCCATTAAGACATTGAAAAGTTGGGGCAACTCGTCCAGACTTGTTTTACGCAGGATATTTCCAATTGGTGTAATGGGCGAAGGAAGTTTGAGCATTTCTTCGGTTGAAACGTTAGGAGCGCCAACGCGCATAGTGCGAAACTTATAAATTTCAAACAATTGCCCGTTTTTGCCAACACGCTTTTGTTTGAAGATGATTGGACCGGGCGAATCTGATTTTATGAGTGCACAAATTATGGCTAGAACGGGCGAAAGTGTCAGCAGTGCGCCTAGAGAAAGAATTATGTCAGTTAATCGCTTGATTAGCATGTAATGATTTTATGGCTTTATGCTGTGTATGTCCTTAATCTAAGTTGAGCTATACTGACGAAATGTCAGTCCAGCCCACATCTTTATCTGTTGTTACAGTTAGCTGGAATACTCGCGCACTGCTCAAAGAGTGCTTGGAATCCCTTAAGGTTGAACTTGCTACTTTGCCACAGGTGAAAAGCGAGGTCTTTTTAATTGATAACAATTCGCACGACGGCTCGGCTGAAATGGTGGCTTCTGACCATCCATGGGTGGAGTTAATCGCTAATAAAGAAAATCTGGGCTTTGCCAAAGCCAACAATCAGGCATTCAAGTTGGCACATAGCGAATTTGTCTTGCTTTTGAATCCGGATACTAAAGTGTTGCCAGGTGCACTTGGAACCCTGATTGAGTTTTTGCAGGCAAAACCGCAAGCAGGAATTGTGGCACCGATGCTTTTGAACAGCGATTTGAGCGTGCAGCGCTCGTGTCGCAAGTTTCCAACATTTGCCAATATGCTTTATGAACTTATTGGGCTGAGCAAGATGTTTAAGCCCGGCACCGCTGCTGGTGCCAAGTTTCGTGAATACAAAATGCTTGATTGGCAGCACGATGACGAGCGCGAAGTGGACCAGCCCGAGGGCGCCTGTTTGCTTCTGCGTCAAAGTGTTATTGATCAAGTCGGCACTTTAGACGAAGGCTTTTTTATGCTTTTTGAAGAAGTGGACTGGTGTTATCGCATCAAGCAGGCTGGCTGGCAGATTTGGTTTACACCGCGGGCACAAATCATTCACCATTACGGACAATCTATAAAACAAGTGAAAGCGAAAATGATTTGGTCTTCGCATAAGGGGCTTTTCCGGTTCTGGCACAAGCATTACAGGGGGAATCGCTGGTATTTAGACGGTTTTGCCTACTTTGGACTGATGGCGCTTGCCTTTGTGCGTATTGTCGCTCACATGCTCAAGAATAAGCTTGCGGCCTGACAAATGTTCGATGTTATCAGGATGTATATAAATTGTTTAGCCTTTGCTAATGTTTTCGCTATTTTATTAGTTTTGATTTAGACTGGACGAAGTATTGCGCAGCCCAAGCTTATTGGTCTGTTTTTTTTGTAGCTGACAAGAATTTCTTCCCGAAGTTCCGGGGGCCAAAGAAGGAGGCCGATGTTAAATGCACACAAACAACTCGAACAAACATAGTCAGAGTTTGGCGACACTCGAATATGAATTCGGCGGCAGACATCTGTTTGCAAGCTATTTGAATTGTTCGCCCGAAGTGCTCTCTGATGTGAAGGCTATCGATACGGCAATGAGAGAGGCAATCAAAGCGTCCGGTGCCACTGTGCTTAGCGCAAATGAGCACATTTTCGAAGGCGGAGGCATGACTGCACTTTATTTGTTGTCCGAGAGTCACGCAAGCATTCACACTTATCCTGAACATAAGTCATGTTTTGTAGACATTTTTACTTGCGGCTATGTGTGCGAACCCAAAGAATTCGACCGCGTTTTGCGCGAACATTTTAAACCGCAAGATGCATCCATGCGCTACATGGACCGCGGCTCGACCACTAAAGAGATGGAAAGCACAAACGAGTCTTTGACTCTGGAAAGCAATAACATTGCAGCATGGAACAAAGATGGTGAACAGCGTAAAGTCTTCTTCCAGCCTGGCGAAATGGAAGGCTTTGTTGTAGACGAAGTTCTGCTCGAGACTAAAACCAAGTATCAATCGGTAATGGTTGCCGACACAAAAAAATTCGGACGCATACTCGTTCTTGATGGCGATTTGCAGAGTGCGCAAAAAGACGAAGAACTTTATCATGAGTTTCTCGTTCATCCAGCCATGATGTTTCACAAAGATCCCAAATCTGTATTGGTTGTCGGGACTGGTGAAGGCGCTACTCTTCGTGAAGCTTTCAAATACAAAAATAATCCGGCTGTCACTGCTGTCGATATCGATCAGGAAGTGGTCGAAATTTGTCGCAAATATTTGCCCACATGGCACAGAGGTGCTCTGGAAGCCGATTCTAAAGCGACATTGTTGTACGAAGATGGACTGGAATATTTGCGTCGCGAAAAACAACTTTTCGATGTCATTATTATGGATGTGGTTTCAGACCACGAAGAAGGTCCCGCTGAGGCGCTTTACACAGATGCTTTTTACAACCTGGTCAAAACCAAATTGGCTCCAGGTGGTATCGTCGGCATTCAAGGCATGTACGCTAACTTCTATCCCGAGTCGCGCATGCATTGCAAATTGCGTGGTGCCGTAGAGTCTGCCTTTTCGCAGGTTCATACTTATTCGACATTCATTCAGTCATTCTGGTCAGAGTGGGCATTCTTGCTTGCCTCAGATTGGTGCGACCCCAGTGCCGAAGGTATGCTTGAGACGCTCAAGTCGCGCTTTGCCGAGCGTGTTTTGCCTGATGCAATGGTGCATTTGACACCGGAGCTTCTGGTTGCAAGTTTTGCTCAAGGCAAAAGCAATAAGAAAGCAATGGGCTTGAAATAGGCTAAGTCACTGACTTAAACAGGTGCTGTCCAGCCAAAAGTATCGAGTGTTTCGTCTACTGTCATGTTATTTTCAAGGCAGTAAGACATCACAATAGTGGCTTGCTCAAGCTTGAGTAAATCATGGTCGAGATAAGTCTTTAGCTCGGTTGCGTTATTCATAACTTGTTCGTCAATTAGTTTGGCATCGAACAAAGTCTTTATCAGTGGCACGCGATTAGCCAGTGCTAGAGCCGTTGCTATCTGCAAATCTTTGTCAGAGATAAGACCAGCTTTTTTCAAAATATCAGTTATTTCAATTTGCTCACGCTCTTCTAAAATTTCTTCTGGGTTGGAATCAAGCTTGGCAAGCACGTCTTGCAACTCTTTGTTAGATGATGCGTATTGAATTCTTTTGATGATGCGCGCGGCCTGGTCTTCAAAAAGCATTCCTTGACCAACCATCGATAAAATATATTTGGCCGCTTTGGCGCACGGAGCAGAGGCATAACCAAGTGAAACAAAGACTTCCTCAATAGGAATTTCTTCTGTCACTTCAATTTCTTTGGCTGTCATAAGTTGACTTTCTGAGACTACTCCAGCCATCAAGAATAATTCACCTGTTCCAAAAGCCTCGCCCATTGCTCCTTGAAACTCGACATTTTCGCGAAGCGACTGCTCTAAAGGAATTGCTCTAAGCCGTGCAAGCTTGAGTGCGTAGATTGCTTTGTCTCGGTCTATTGCTCCATCGCGAACAAGTTTTTGAGCGGCAAGCGCAGAGTTGAGTGCGGCACGTTGAACTTTGCCATTATTCATTAGCACCATTCCTAGTGGCAATCCGGTTTCAGAGCTTGCTTGCATCGCTTGGTCTACATGTGGTCTACTCGCGATGCCTGATGCTACAAGTAACTCGCCGAGTCTATTTTCTGTCATCACTTTTTGCGGCGCAGCAGGAGCAATTCTAGTAAGAGCAGCATCAAGTGCAACACCATGCTTAATAACTTGCATAAATGCTTGGATGGCATGATCAAAAGGTATCAGTCCATCACGCATACGTGCCTGCAATTCAAGAGCGGTACGCAAGTGATCCTCACTTACGTGACCATGCATAGTGAGTACTCGCCCAATAGGCAATCGCATTTTGAAAGACAGTTTATAAGCGGCTTCAAACTGTTCTGGTTGAATGAGTCCGGTGCGGATGAGCAATTCGCCCAGTTGTACGTCTGTGCCTTCCTGGGTCATCAGTCTCTCTTAAGGCTGCGTGACAAAACTATCGGAAACGTGCCTTGAAGCGCCTCGTTCTTGGCGGAGCGCGCGGCTCCAATTAAGGCGGGAATGTCTTCACCGTCTGAAGGTAGACCGGCAACGCCGATTGCAACAAGTAAATTGCGCTTGTTAATGTCTTTGGCTAGAGGGGTGTTGCTTACTGAATCCAAAATTCTGTTGGCAATGAAGGCTGCTTGCGAAGGTCTTGTATTTGGCAGGAGCAATGCAAACTCAGTACTTTCAAAATGTCCAAAAATATCGAGCGGTCGTTTTACCAGGTCGATGCGCATGGCTGCCTGAGCAATAATTTCTGGTGGCAACGCTTCGGCTTGCATACTGCCTTCGCCGCGCCGCTTAGATAATTCCATGATAATTAGCGACAGAGGTAGGTTGTACGCTTCAAAACGATAGAATTCATACTCCAGAAAATACAAAATGCCTTCAAGCGAGTAAATGCCTGTATCTGGGCGGATGAAATTATATTTGAGAGCTTGAATTACCTGTTTGCCATCGCCCAGAAAATCGAGCGCACCACCTCTAGAACCCGATGGTGCTTTGACTTCCATGATTCCACAATAAAGGAAATTAAAGAGCAAAGGCGCCCATTGCGATGATTCCATTGGTTGATCGCGCAATAAATCTGTAAAAGTGCGTTTGCGTTTGAGCAATTCGTAAATGCTTTTCTGCCACTCGAAGTCTAGTGGCTGGCCTTTAGAGAGCATTAGTTTTAGTTCGGTATCGCTTAGATTCTTTTGTTTTAAAACCAAGTACGATTCGTACACAAGACCCACTTCTTCCAGGGCTTTCATTTGATTGAGAAGAGCGGTTCCCTCTGTAATGGAAGCCTGTAAGCTCTTGTCGCAAGAATTCATGTCTGTCAGTTTGTTTGGCTTAAAAGAATACGTGCCGTTTCTCCAGGTCACAAGTTCTTTAATTGCTGCGTCACCGCGGGCGGTACCAGCCTGAGCGTGCTTGGGAACACCGTCTACAAAAAAGACCTGTCCAATTGCGTTGTCACCCAACACTTCGAGCATGCCTGTAAGCCTGCTCATTCCATATGTACTCAATATGTCAGACACTTTTGCTCGGTCAAGACTTCCTTCTAAAGAGGCATTTTGTGCTGGTCCAGAACTTGCTCCAGGCAAAGCCGAACTATTGGAAAAGAAATCGGCAGGCAGGCTGCCTTCGGGCAAATTGCTATTAGACTGTTGTTTGTTATTGGATAAGGGCGTCCCAGCATAGTTTTGATTGCTGCCCATTGCCGGAAGTGAAACCGAAGAAGCTCTTGGAGAGGGACCAGGCATTGGGGGCAATGTCGCTCCACCCATCACCGACTGACTTGGCTGAGGTTGCGCGTAGCCCTGGGGGCCTTGTGTCATTTGTTGCCCTTGGAGCCCAGCCTGTCCTGGAAAAACCCCTGAATTAGTCGGAAATCCGCCAGTAGGACGTCCTTGTTGCACTCCAGATTGAGTCGAGCTGTAAGAGCCGCTACCTGTACCTGCTCCCATTGCCGGATTCGTCATCGCTTGAAAAGTGCCAGTTGACCGTGGCTGGTGATGACTTTGAGTCTCAAGCATCATGACTACATCCAAAATTAAGTTTAAGTCGGCGGTTTCAAACCGGCTGACCAGTTTAGACTGGCGACCGTCGTCCTCCCAAACTTGCCATTGCGGAGTGGATGTGACTTTATCGAATTTGACAAAGATGCTGTAAGACTTGAGCGATCCCGGAATCGCCCAGTTAAGTTCGATTTCCTGACCACGATTAACCTGAGCCTGCTCGTAAACGCCACGAAGCACGTTGAAATCAGGAAAAGTATTCTGTTTGGGAAGTCTTATTTTCCCTGGCTGTTGCTGGCCTCTCCCAAACATTTAAGTTCCCTTGACAATTCGCCCTTTATAATATGCACTGATCTTACTAAATAACTTCGAAAGCTTCACCTTTATCGGTTACGATTCGAAAACCTGTATAGTTTGTGCATGAGTTTTTATTGTTCAAATTCATCGCAAAGCGGCTTCGCGACAATAGGCTATCAATTTGTAATAGCTCTTTTGTTTGGGGCACTGTTCCTTTTAGTCCCCCTAACTATCAGTCAGTTGCAAACAGTGGGCATGGATGCACAAATGCTTGCTTGCGTACCAGCCAGTTTCAACCAGTATCTTATCTGGCTTGTAACAGCATTTTTGCTCTGTGCTGGTTTTACCTATTTTAATCTGAGTTGTGGTCGAAGCGTCCCAAAGCCGGTTGCCTACTATGCAACGTTCAGTTTTTTCCTTTTTTATTTGGTTTTAACCCGCGCCCTCCATTTTCCGATGTGTGTGGACGACGCTTATATCGATTTTCGGTACGTCATAAATTGGGTCAATAACGTTGGTTTCGATTACAACCCTACAGAGCGTGTGATGGGTTTTACATCGCATTTGCACATCGCGCTTCTGACCGTGCTTCTGGCGATTTTTAAATCTGTGGATCTGGGCATAATTTCACAGAATTTGAATACCGGACTTAGTATTCTTTGTTATTTTCTCATCTTTGTTTTTGTTCGAGGCATCGCAGGTAGTGGCGTAACAGCGCTAATGTCTGCGGCTGTTTTCGCTCTTCTGCCGTATGCCTTTCAAGAGTCTATGTCCGGCAAGGAAGCCGTTCTTTTGATGGCATTGATGCTTGCTTGTTTGTTGTCTATTCAGAAAAATAAACCGCATCAGATTGCTTTTTATTCGGCCCTAATACTTTTAACTCGACCCGAAGGTGCAGTCTGGTGTGTGTTAGCTTTTATGTGGATGCTGCGTGAGTATGGCAAAGCCGCTGTTAAAGCGTGGATTGGACCAGCACTTATTTTAGGGGTTGTGGGTATCTTGCTCTTTACTGCTTATGGAACAGTGGTGCCTCATAGTCTACTTGGTAAATCTTTGATGTTCTACAAGCCTTTCATGTTAATGGATTTGGTGCTTGTGCTGCGCCGTCTGGCTGATGGAACACTTATTCCTGAGTTGAATTATTTTATTGCCAAACCCTGGAGCGACATTTACGATTTCGCTCGATTGTACGCTGGAGTAATAGTCTTACTTTTGACGTATAAACTTTTAGACACAGGCGCACTGCGTTTTTACGGACTAACTGTTTTAGCATTTTTTCTTGTTTTTTCCATTCTTAATCCATATTTGTTTCCTTGGTATTTTGGTTGGTTCGCTTTAGTGCCGGTTTTTTTGGTACCAATAATGGTGTCAAAACTTTGGGGCGCTATTAAACAAAAATATGTTCCAAGTAGAGGCGCTGGTCTACAAAAAACAATGGCTATACTTGCTTTAATTGTTTTATGCTCTGTTCAAGTAAGTGAACAACCTTTTCGAGCTGTGCCAGGACTTCCGGCCATAACCTTCTGGTGGAACGGCGCATTTCAAAGATTGCTCATTTACAAGAAAGCAGCGCTTGCAATCAAAGAAGACGACCCATCCGTCATTTCAGATATTGCATCGCCTGAAGTTGGGGTCATCGGACATTATTATCCCGGTCCAATCTTAGACCTAGGCGGACTAGTCTGCGACAACGTTCTAAAATATGGTCCGCCACCTAAAGAATTGCAAGTAGGCACAGGACTGTTTTCAATTATTCCTAGAATCATCGAAGAGATGAAGCCTCGCTACATCATTACCGATGCCTCTTTCGCCGCGACAGGCTTAATTAAGGAGCCATGGTTTTTCGAGAAATATAAACAGTTCAAGTTTTATCCGCTTCAATTGTGGAGCGATGGTTTCTATGTCTACAAGCTCAAGGAGCCAGGTTCAGACAAATGAAACTGAAGCACACCCTTGCAATTTTGTTAATAGTATTGCTTGAGTTAACCGCGTTCTTGCCTTCTTTGCGCGATGTTGGATTTTATTTTGACGATTGGAAAATAATGCGCTTGTTGCATTTTTCAGGCAAAGATTACGCCAGTCTTTTCAATGCTTATTTGTTTGAGCCATGCGCTCTTCCAAGACCAGTAGAGCAGTTTCATTTTCCGACCATTTTTTATTTTTTTGGCGTAAGACCGCTGCCTTACCATTTAGTCAATGGTGTTTTTGAAATTGGCACTGGCATATTCTTTTATTTATGTATGTTTCAATTCAGCCGCTCGTGGTTATTTTCAATGTGCGCAGGCGCACTGTTCATCCTATATCCAACCCATGATGCAACTCACTATTGGGTGCTTGCAAGCTCTGCCACTCTCAGTATGTTTGTTTATTTTGCCAGTTTATTTTGTTGGAACCAGTTTGTATTAACCAATCGCAAAGGCTTTATGTTTGCCTCTTGGTTTATGTTTGCGTACTCAATTTATAACTATGAATGTTGTGTGCCATTTATTGCACTGCACCTGGCAGGTTCTGTCTGGCTGCGCGAAGGACGTTGGAGCAACGCTGCCAATTGGAAAAAGGGTTTGCTTGAGATGATCCCTTTTATACTCATTGTGTTGTCACTATTTTTGTACCAGAAATATTTCATTCATTATTTCGGTCGTAGCCTCACACCTGTTACTCAATTTTCTTTCGAACACTTAGCCGATGTTTTAACAGGTGGATTCAATGTCAGCCTGGGTCCAATGGGGATAAGCTTCTTGTACGATCGTGTGCGCGATGGAATGCAGTGCTTTTCTTTGTTGTGGGCAAAAATATTGCTTGCACTTACACTTTTGTTTTGTGGCGGATTAGCTGTTTATGCGTTTAAGCAGACACCAGCAGAGGAGCAGCCTTTCACCAAAACAGAGTATCAATTTCTTACTGTTCTTGGCCTAGGGACAATTCTTGCCGCTTATTCAATTTATGGTTTTGCAGCCAATCACAGTCCATATTTATTCAGTATGTATAATCGAATAAACTATGGCAGCTCGGCTGGAGCAGCCATGCTTCTAGCTTTGCTCTTTTATTATTTGGGTCAACTTTTTTTCAAACTTAAAGCCAAGCAAAGAGTGCTTTGTACCTTTTTAATCAATTCGTCTATGTGTCTGATTTTGGTTCTGACAAACTGGGGAATCTCGAATGTCTGGAAACTATCCTGGTTGGTGCAAAAACGCGCCTGGGATGTGCTTCTTGCTAATAAAGAAAAATTGGGCAAAGACCCCACTGTTATTGTCGGAAACATTCCTACTTATGCCATGTGGGCACCAGTGTTTGATGGTATCTGGGACTTTCAAAATATGATGCAAATTGTACTCAATGACAAAAATGCCAAAGGTGGCACACTCTCTGAACGCCTTGTGGTAAGCAAAGAGAGTATGAAAGACATGACTTTCAATTATGTTGTAGCAGAATACAAATTCGATAATTTATATTTATTTATGCCACCACATGGCGTATTTATCAAAGCCGATACTGCAAAAGAGTTTGTGGAGGCCGTGGACAAAAATTGCAATACTTTTAGACCAACCAAAAAGACCATGCAAAAATGGAAACAGGCCGTAGAGGAGCCGATTCAAAATGAAAAGCCAGTTGATAAAAACTAGTCTGTCACTTGTCATTTGCACTTCGTTTATGACGAGTCTTGCATATGCCGCGTCTCCTCAGAATGTTGAACATCTGCCTTCTGTTACTTTGCAAAGAGTGACTATGACTGCATTTGCAGACCCTAAATCTGGTATCACTTTTTCTTATCCAAGCGAGTGGAGAGAGTCTAAAACACGCGATGCAGACGATATTGTAAAAATCGAAGGGCAACTCGAAGGTAAAGAGACCGGCGAGATAAAACTAGTTCATTTTAAATCTGATGATACGAAAATTACTCTGCAATTTGCAAAAAGCGCATTGCAACAGTTTCTGTTTTCTAGGCTAAGCGAGTTTAAATCGCTGCAAGAAAAGCGAGTGGCAATAGGCACTTCAAGGCGAATAACAGGAGAACTTCAGGATATTGAGTTTAATTTTTCTGGAATAAAAGCTCGTCAAAGATATGTTGTCTTTGCTACCGCATCTGGTGTTTATTATTTTGTATTTACCTCTCCCGCTTCTCACTTTGATGCGATGGTGCCACTCTATAACAATGTGCTGATGAGTCTGCAACTGGCAGCAACTGGAACTTCCAAAGCAAAGTCCACTTCAGCATCAGCGAGCTACAAGCCGCCTGTGGTTGAGCAGAAGCGCTTGGACATGGCAAAGCTACCTTTTAGTTTCAACTATCCCGGAACCTGGAAAGTAGCGCCGACAGGTGGCAGTCGTGATGAAGTAGCAAAAATAGAGGGAAGTGGACCTAAAGGTGAATTTGCTTCGATTATTGTGCACCAAGGAGACGTACACCCGGATTGGACTCTTGACCAAATTGCCGAAGAGTTGGAAAAAGAATTTTTCGAACCTCAAGCAAAATTTCGTCGTTTGAGTAAGCAGAATCAGGACTTTGGTAGCAATTCTAAAATCAAAGGAGTTTTAGAAGAACATACCTACGAATTGAATGGCACACCAGTAAAACAAATGGTTGCTATCTTCACACACACAGACAAAGCCTACGCTGTCTCACTTGTTACGGTCGGTTGGAAAGATGGCGATACGCGCCAACTGTTTGCTAAGACCTTGGCTGGAATAAAGATTAGAGACTAATTTATGACAAAAATATTTAAATTCTGGTCAATCCAACTTCTAGTACTGGTTGCTGTATTCGCTGTGTTCGCGGTCTCTTCGATTGCCGCGCCTGAAGACTCAAAAGCTAAAGGCGAATACCCTTTGCTTAGACCAGGTCTCAACAATGCCTTTACAGGATGGCTGCAGATATTCGAAGAGAAGCCTTTAAGTCAAATAAAATGCGATGTGCTTATTTTTAGAAGAATTACGCTACCAGCCTTCAAGGATTCAGTCTGCATGCGCTTAGAATTTGGAAAGGAAAAAACAAAAGTTACTGTAAAAATTAAAGAGAAACCAATGGTAGGAGAGAAGCCCGCCGATATTGAGGTTTCAAAATTTGAATTGAGCAAACAAGAAGCTGAGTCAATAAGAAGTTGTATCGATAAAGTCAGGTCACAATTCGATAAACCTTCAGAAAATAATATGGGCGAAGATGGCGAATGTATTTTGTATGAGATTTTTGAAAATGGCGAGCATAAATATGCTGAGCGGTGGAGTCCCGAGGACACTGCTCTCAAGGAACTGAATTTAGAATTGAATTCATTTACTCACAGGAAGAAATAAGGCATGACTTATTTCTACACGCTCTAGAGTGCTAATTAAGGAAAAATCAAATGAGCGAAGAAACAATTGAATTGCGACAACTCGATGATTTGATTGAGAAAAATGACCCAGCCTGGCCCGATCTTGAGAAGTGGATCGCAGAAGCGAAAAATCCCGTTGAGGTTTTACCGGCAAATCAAGCGGACAAAGAATCCAATTTATACGATTTACAAGTCACGACTAAAAGTATTCTAGGCGCCATTATTTATGAAACAGGTGGCTTATTAATTGATTCTGGCTGGATAAGAATTCTGGGCTCAGGCTCTGATCAAAAGCAGCCTAGAAGCATTACTAGTTGGAATCGTGAGGTGCACAATACAAGCATCTATGAGATGCCTTTCCACCTTGTTGCCGATGACATAACAGGTGGATTCTTCGCTTGCGATGCAGGAGCACTGGGAAACAAAGGCGGCATTTTTTATTTTGCACCAGATACTTTGCAGTGGGAAGATCTTGAAGTGCGCTATCCTGATTTTATTTTATGGTGCATGAATAGCGATCTCAACACATTTTACGAGGGGTTGCGATGGGAAGGTTGGCAGGACGAAGTGAAAGCACTGCCTGGAGATAGAGGCATGCTGTATCTTCCTTTTCCTTTTGCCAAGCCAGTCTCCAAGGAGCAAGCCGAGCGACCGACTGAGCACAAGCCTGTTCCAATGATCGAACTTTATGATATGTACGTGAATGATTTTTCTAAGCAATTAGCCAAAATGGTAGACGGACA
The DNA here is from genome assembly GCA_964606665.1 of uncultured Candidatus Obscuribacterales bacterium. GTDB lineage: Bacteria > Cyanobacteriota > Vampirovibrionia > Obscuribacterales > Obscuribacteraceae > Aved-18. The sequence goes on from CAZSHS010000001.1 coordinate 38,963, forward strand.
AGTTTTTGAGATTCGAACGGAATAGATCTCAAAGTGTGCCTAATCCCCCACAGGCAAGCACTTGCAAACTCGGCGCTGCTTGAACAATATGACGCTACATTTCCTTCTGAGACTGAAAAATTATGGGGGAGTTCAAATGAAATCGTTTTTTTTATTTTTAGTTGCTATGGCAATTACCACAATGGGCATGTTCCAGCCCGCGATGAGCCAGACAACGTCTGAGATTGCAAAAGGAAACACCAAGCACTGTGCCGATGTTTGTCAAAAAACACTCGACTATTGCGTTAAAAAGGGCGGCAAGCACTCTGAAGCCAGCGTGACCAATTCGCTTAAAGATTGTATTCAAGCTTGCAAATCTGCCTTTGATTTCTTGAATCGTGGTTCTGCCGGTCTGCAAGGAAAATCTTGTGCTCTTGCGGTTCAAGCATGTAATGAATGCGCCAAAACCATGGATGCTTTTTCGGGCGATAACACAATGCTTGCTTGCGCTAACGAATGCAGAAAGACTGTAGGTAACTGCGAAAAGCTAGTTAAATAGCCAGTCTTTGTGAAAATTAAATTCCCAGTTTTGCCCTCAGCCATTTTTTGGTTCGAGGGAAAAACCGGTTTAAATCAGAGTCACTCTCACCTGGTGCGCCAAACATTCCAGCAGAAAGTTCGGAGCACGTCTCGCGGATTCCCCAATCACCCTCTTTGGTAAATGTTGCCATTTTTTCTTCGTAAGTCTCGGGCACGCTATCTGCCTCGGCTCTGTAGATAACCATGAGCTTAGGGTCTTTGCAAATTTTGTATTTTTCGTCTAAAACTTGGAAGCATTCGTTGAGCGCTGTATGCTTCATTTCATGCGGGCTGCGTGCTGATTTAAGAGCCGTGGAACCTCGAGACTTGGCGCGCTCGTAAATGTAGCAGTCGCTACCATAGAGTCGTCCGGGAAGTTCAGCCAAATTAAGTGCTTCAGCTTCCTCATTCAAATCGTCGGCAGATTCTGGCCATTTATCGATCATGTTTGGCGATATGTTGAATGTAGCGTTAGCCTCAATAAGCTGGTTGCGAATATGTACAGGCAAGCTATTCAAGCCATCTTTCACTGCTTTGATTGACGCGGCACTAACTGCTGGATGTCCCATTTTGGGAGCAACAATAGTTACTCGATCTGACAGACTGGGGCCGTCATCTTTTTCAGTGGCAGTCTTGGTGCCTTTTGCCGCGGCCGGTTTGGTTTCGTCCGGCGGTGCGGGTGTGCCACCACCTGCAATTTTTGCGTTGACTGATTCTAGCCCCGTTGCTGCGATGTCAGCTTCGGGAGATTTTTTGAACATGGTGGTGACCATTTCATAGGTCTGTTTTGCTTGAGCGTATTGTCCTAGTGCAAAAAAAGTATGCGCGGCATAGAGCCAGGCTGAGGGCGCTTTGTTGCCTTGTTCGATTGATTTGCGAAAATGTAATTCAGCTCCTTTGTAATTTTTCTTGCCATAAGCTTCGATACCTGCTCTATATTCGTCCATGCCTTTTGGTTTTGCTGCCGCTTCTTCAGCGGCGGTCTTGGCGGGAGAAGCAACGAAAGAAGAAAAGGATAGCGCAATACTTAGAGCAAAAAATGAATTTGAAATCGAACCTTTTTTGTTAGTCATCTCAATCGCCTTTTTTGAGCTGTCACCATATGTGGTGATGGTGCTACCACTGACCAGATTCGTAATTGATGCCGGTGCTATCAGGTCGGGCATCGCCCATAAAGCCAAACTTGGTGTTACTGACACTGTACCCACCCGAAGCAGTTTTGGCCACGGTTGTTACAGTCTGGTCTGGTCTGTAAATTGTAATTGTACCGGTGTTGTCCTTAACCATGCGTCCGCGGGCGCCATTGGGGTATTTGACCAAATAATCGTCCTTGTCGCGTCTTGGAATAAGCACAGTGCCGTTGGCAAAGCCGTCTTCAATAGCGTAGCTACCGTCGGGAAAGCGGCGCAGATAAGCGTTTGTACCATCTACCATGGTGAATTTTAGGATAATCGCTGGGCGTTTGGTGGGGATGCCTTTCTGCTCGTAAGGGTCTATGTCCTGGACCGAGAAAACCAAAACCATGTCTTTGGCGAAATCTTCGGCGCTGGTGCCTAGTTCTTTGGCGGTGCCTTTAGCAACGGCTTTGATGAAATTGCGCACCGAACCTTTATGTTTTTTCTTCTCGTCCTCACCGTCCTCGGGTGTCAACCAGGGGGAATTTTTAGATTTGACCCATTCTTCTGCCTGCCAGACCTTCCCTTCAACTGAGTCCACTGAGCTTGGTCCGGGAGGGGCGTTATCTGCAGCAAACACTGATAGGGGAGACAATAGAGCGCTCAACGACATTAACAAAGTTGAGGCAAGTAAAAGGCGACGCATAAATTTCTCCTAAATTGAATATGCAAAAGTTACCATTAATCGGTTTCAAAGATTTCGGGTATTCTTCTCTTATGAAAATTATTGATCAAAGTTGGCAGCTTAGATTTTTAGTTGTAGCAAGCATTTTTTGCTTGCAGATGCTAACCCTGCCAGCATTTGCTGAAGTCGACCCGACTGTCATTTTAAAATTGATTGAAAATTCAAATGGAGCAATAGAAATTGACGTGCAGCCTCCACGCCTGTTGGAAGCTACTGTCACTGTTAAAGGCACTTTTGAGAATATGAAAGGTACAAGTTTTTTGCCATTCACTATGGATTTGACTTATGGAAAGCAAGACTTCAGGCGTCCATTTCCTGTTTTTAAGGCTGTCTCAAAAGATCCTAGCAAGGAATATTCTTGGGATTGGGAGTATCGCTGGCAAGTAGGAAATCGAGGCGGGCGTCACAACGATAATGTTGCGTACTTTTTGCCATATCGACAAGGTGAAGTACATGCAATTAATCAGACTTATGGCGGCTCATTTAGTCACTCGCGCGGATCTGATGATGAATTTTCTGTCGACTTTGATATGCCTACAGGCAACATAGTCTGTGCGGCAAGAGGCGGAACAGTGGTGGCTGTGCGAATTGATTCTAATCGCGGTGGTGAGACGGAAGACTTTGCAGAATACGCTAACTACGTTGTAATTAAGCATGATGACGGGACTTACGGACGTTATTTGCATTTGCGCCAGAATGGATCTCTAGTCAAACTTGGACAAGTGGTGCAAGCAAGACAGGCTATTGGATTGTCTGGAGGTACGGGTTGGGCGCAATCACCCCATTTGCACTTTGAAGTATTTGTTCCTATAAGTGGCGAACGAAAAAGAAGTATCCCGGTGAAGTTCATCACGCGAATCGGTATTGTGCCTATGTTGATGGAAGGAATGAGTTACTAGCGTTTGTTTATCGCGATGCGAAGGGCGACTTATTTTTTCAAGTCCAATTCTCTAAGTTTAGTTTCCATTATCTTGTTGCAATTGGGAAAGTGCGCCTTCACTTGAGTTGCGATGTCACCGCGGGCACGATCTGTGTATCCACCAAATTTAGCGTTAAACAATTCGGCGAATGTTTCGGACGGACCGCCATCCCCCGACTGTAAATAGTAATCAAATTTTTTGTGCAACTCAGATGGAACGCGAGCCGCTTCCAATCTGTAAGTGTGCTTAAACTCTTCAGAGTCGGAAATGTCGAGGCAGTGATCGAATGCATGACCAAGTTCGTGTCTTATCACGCCCACCGCATCTGATGCATCTTCTATTTCACCGGTGGTTCTATCTGTGACATATTGTGAAACCACAACTTCGGTGCCGCGACAAAAAGCGGGACTGTTAGCCCAACTTGTACCTTCGTCCCACCCGCGAGGTCTTGTGTTCTGTATGCGGAAGTCATCTTCTATCACTGAGGGATAAATACTTATTTTGGCGCGATTTTCACAAAGTGCGCGCAAGACTGACACAGGAAGTGCCGCAAGCAGTTGTTTTATTTCAGATATATAAGATGCAGAAACGGCGGGTAATTTGCCGCGTGGTTTGTTTACCACTACTAATTTATTGATGAAATAGTCGGGCGAGTCATTCTTGGCGCCTTCGGATTTTACAGTCTTGATACCAGAGGTAGAGCTTGATGTGGAGCTGAAATTCGATGAGTAATTGCGGCCATTCTGTTTGAGAAAAACGCTCGCTAGTATTGCTTCTTTGCTATTTGGAAAAGTGTCTACTAACAGCTTAAAAGTTTTGAAAGCGTCTTCTTTTCTGCCGTCTAGGTATAAGCAGTATCCGGCATAATAAAATGCTTTGGGGTTTTTGGGCTCGGAAGCGATTGCATTGAGAAAGAAAAGAGAGGCTTCTTTATATTTTTTTGTTTGAAAATTGGCCATACCTAGCTTGTATTCGTTTGAAGTCTGAGCCAGAGCTGGTGCCGAAATCAGAGACAGAATCCAGCATAAAGCAATGATACTTTTCATTAGATGATTAATCCAGGGTCGACTTGTTTGCTTGCAGTTTCCATTTTGAGCCAGGTCTCAAATTTATTGAGCGGATCTATTTTGTGTCCAGTGGCGGTGCCAATTGCACCGGTGAATTTTAGTGCGGTTTTAGCTAAAAATAAGCGCGGACGATAGCGCATAATTCTGTACCAGTGTCTGGCGCGAAAACGCCATGAATACTGATACAACGTATCGTAAATCATAGTGTCAAACGCAGAAAGCATAAAGACGGTGTCTTGCAGAACTTTGGCTGGTGGCTTTATATATAACTGTGAGCGCGAGCGCTCAGCATGTCTTTGTTGAGCTAACTTATAAAGCTGACAAGTTTGATCTGCCACCACTTTGCGATCAAAATTAGCAAGCACATGTTTGCGTGCATTGCGTCCAAGTTGCAGTCTGTAGTCAGTATCTTGAATTAAGTGAGTGATGGCACTGGCAAGAGCGGACTCGTCCTTTGGTGCGATAGCTATGCCTGATTCGCCATTAACAAAATATTCGGCCGTGCCACCGCCGGTGGTTGCAACTACTGGTCGCCCGCAAGACATTGCTTCTAGGCATGTATAAGGTGAATTGTCGTAAACAGATGGAATGACGCAGATATCGGCAGATCTGTAATACCCCGGAAGATCTGTTAGCGGCACACGCGGTATGAATTTAACGTATTGTTTGATTTCGTGTTTGGCAATAATTGCTTTTAATTCGTCTAAGACAGATTTCTGCCCGCTTGCGTTTTTTGTATCGTCGCCAATGATGACGAACTCCACGTTTTTGTGACGCATAACAATTTCTGGAATTGCTTTCACCAGATAATGAATGCCTTTGCGCTCCTCGAGTCGCCCAACAAAAAGCACGCGTATCTTGCCTTCATTGGCAAGATGTGTCACGCCTTCGTCTGAAAATTCTGAAGCGCTTATTGGATTTCGCACTATGTGAATATCTTTGACATCGTAATTTAAGTCGTTTGCCACAAACTCCGCCAGGTCTCGGGATGGCGAACTTAAAACTCCTGCACCAAGCATGGCAATGCGCTCTACGCCTGCAACAAATTCGTGATCGAAAGAAGGGGTGACGTTGTGCAGGCGCTCGGCAATAAACTTAGAGTGAGGTGTATAGAGCCTTATGAGCAACGGCAGTGCTTTGGTAATCGAAGGAAAGAAACCTTCGGCTAAAAGTTCGGGAGTGTCAACAACGTCGAAGGGTTGCTCGCTGTGTAGAAGAAAGAATTTACGCCACAATGCGGTGCTGGTCATAAGCACGTAGCGACTATATGGCATGCAAAGTGAAATGGTACCAAGGCGCTTACCGAGCCATTCTTGCTTGACTCTGTGAACGGGAATTCCTTCGTCGTCAACTAATTTGTCTTCGTCTTTGGAGAGAGAGACTACGACCACGTCGTGCCCGATTTCTTTCAATCCATGCGCCAGGTGACGAGTGAAGGTGGCAATGCCTCCCCAGCCGGTTTCGGGCGGATATTCTCTAGAAATTAGACAGATGCGCATGGTTCAAACTCTTCTTGGGGCTTGATCATAAAACCTGGTTATGATTTTCGTCTTAAATATGTTTATAGACTTTTTTATAGACTGCTTCTAAATCGTCCACCATTACCGATATCGACCTTTGTGGACCAATATTGGCGCGGAATTTGCTTAATAAATCGGGCTGGTCAATAAGCAGTTGTAATTTCTCTGCCAGATCTTTGTCGTCTCTCACTTTGAAAACGAAGCCGTCTTTGCCGTGGTTGATAAGTTCGGACATACCGCCTAAATCTGAGGCGATTAGTGGAGTTTTTGTGGTTAGTGCCGATTGCATTACAAGTGGTGTATTTTCGTACCAGATTGAGGGAACTACAAGCACATCTAAGCCTGCTAGGACCTCGCCAAAGAGATCGTTGTGGAATGCGCCCATGAAATGCACGCGCGAGCTGCTTTGCTGGTCAGAGCTTGCAAGGTCTTTGAGATATTTTGAATATTCAACGAATTGTTGGGTAGAACCATAGATTTTGAGTTGTGGCGATTTGTCTGGTGACAGTCTTTGAAACGCTTTTATGAGTATGTCTACGCCTTTGTGGTCAAAGAGCGTGCCAACATAGCCTATGCGAAGCGCTTCGCTTGGCGTTTTTTCTTGATGATTTATTAGTTTGGATTGGTCTATACCAAATTGAATATGGTTTATCAGTTCTTCGTTAATACCATTTTTGGTGAATAATCTTTTCATCAATAGAGTGGGAACTGTGATGGCGTCAGCCGAATTGGCGATATCTTTTAAGTAAGCTGGACGGTCTACTGTGGCTTTTACTGCCGCTGGAAACTTGTAAACACTATAGGCAGTTTGAAGTGCAGTCTTGCCCAGGGCTGACTTGCTAAGAGCACCATTCAGAGCCGGAACTCGACGCGATATTGCTTCTGAAATTTGATCCGCTGGTGGTATCAATTGTGGTGTATAACAAGTTAAGCAGTTTGTGGCACCAGGTCCTGGTCCTTCGCAGACACTGTTGTCTGGACGCTTAAGTTGCACTATAGGGCAAATGAACCAGAAGTCGGTAGGCGATAAAACTACAGGCAATTTCTTTTTTTTGCTCACCGAAATAATAGTACCTGAGAGATTTTGTGCATGCATCACATGCACCATATCTGGTTTGAAATTTTCTATAATTTTGGCGAAGTGTTTTCCCATCTCGGGGTGATCGTATTCATGTCTAAATGTGTAGCCGCGCAGACGAAGCGCTTCTCCAATAGAATGAACTTTTACGCCTTCGTATTCATATTCTACAAAATCGGGACCGGCAGCATGACGTGCATCAATGTCGGGAGGCGATGCAGTTACTACTAAGATTTCGTGCCCACGCGAGATTAGCTCCTTTGCAATTTTCAAAGTGAGCACTTCTGTTCCCGCTTTGTGATCGGGAAAGAACTTATGAACAGTCATTAGAATGCGCGACACGACTATAGCTTAACACATTGAGATGAGTGGGCTATTTTGTCTCTACCACTCGCTGCCGAATGTAGAACCGGGATCGAAAGCTTTGATGCCCGCCGATGTGCAACGCAAACAGCCAGCGCCTTCGTACTCTTGTTTGCAAACTTCGCATACACTTTTTGCGAATTTAGAATAATCTTTGCGCCTTGCAGCAGCGGCTTTGGCCGCCGAGTCGGGTACCGGGTCGCCTAACGGTGCTTGTTGTACAGGCGCTTGGGAAGCACTGATTGGAGCTTGCTGTGCTTGCTGATTTTGTGGCGGAATAGAAATCTGCCTAAAATGTCCCTGACTTGCCGCTTGAGGTTGAGCCTGCGACTGTGCCTGGGGCTGTTGCTGTTGCTGTTGCATGTTTTGTTGTTGGGTGGCGTACGCACCAGACTGCGTCTGGGGTTGTGGTGCCCATTGGTTTTGAGCGCCTGAAGCTTGTTGCTGCTGTTGCTGTGCTTGTTGTTGCTGTTGTGGAACGGGGTAAGCACCAGATTGTGCCTGCGCTTGCTGATATTGCTGTTGCTGATGTTGCTGAGCTTGAGGCTGTTGTTGCATTTGCTGCTGCGGAACAGGATATGCGCCAGACTGCGCTTGTGCCTGCATCGCTGCAACCGGCGAAGGTGCCGGTGGTGCTGGTGGGTCAAGATAAAGACGCTTTATTTGCTCTGCTTCTGGAATGCGATTCATCCACTTGAGCAGTTCGTACAAATTCTTACCCAGAGTCGCTATCTCTGGATTTTCACGCGGCAGATGCAGGGCGAAAATGCGCAAGCATTCACGCGCCATGTCTACAACCTTCTCGTACTGTTTCAGTTGATAGGTTGAAGCAATAATATTTTTAATGGTCTTGGCTACTTCGATGTTGTTGGAGCCCAGAAGCTGTACTTTTGCTTGGGCGCAATAATAATAAATCTCGCTGGCTTGCTGGTGTTTGGCCTGCATAAAACACAGCCAACCGAGCAAATCAAGTGACGTGCAGATCTTTTCGAGGTTATTCTCAGCTTTTACCTGATTGTAGGCGCCGTATATTACTTGTTCGGCTTCGGCATAGTTTCTGGTGGCAACCAGAGCCGAGGCCTGACGGCAAGCTTCATCCCAATCCATACCGATTCCGGCTTTCTCCCCTTCTATCCCAACGACAGAATCTGCTATCTAAATTTAATAGTCGCGTCTAACAAATATCTACCATCATTATTTGCATTTCAAGCAAGTCAGAAATTATCGACTGTTCCCGCCTGGTTGAGGGTTCTCAAGCGTCCGGTTGGGGTTTTTGGGCGTCGTAACCTTAAGGATAGTCAAGGTCGGGGCGTTCGACTTGGTAAATACTTCAATTATTGTGGCGGTAAAAGCAAAACTCGAATGGTTCCTATTTGCAGGGCTTATCGCCTTAGTGGTAAGGCTCTGGTTTTGTTTTATTGATGGACACATTCCAAGTGTTTACTCGTGTGACGCTTCGGAGTATTTGCGTGACGCTCAGTACCTGGAAAAGGTCAGCCACTTCTCTTTTGATTTCTGGAGCGATGCACTTAAGGTGCTCGTAGGCGTGGCATGCCCTGAAGAGGTAGCCCAGATCAAAGAGAAGATGTCCATTCTCATGCCTCTGGTCAAACAGTCTGGATTCGTTTTTCCGTTTTTCATTTATTTAAGTCATGTTGTGTTTGCAGCACCTATAGATTACGGTAGCTGGTGGGCGCCAATTCTTATTCAAACAGTGATGAGTGCTTTTACTTGCACACTTATAGGATTGTGTGCGAAATACGCCTTTGGTTATAGAGCTGGTCTTTGGGCAGCTTTTCTAAGTGCCTTCTACCCGGGATTTATTGTAAACACAGTCAGGCTTTATTCTGAGATGTTTGCCTGTTTCTTCATGTGTATTTCTTTCTATTGTCTGACTCGCATTTCGAAGCAAGCTAGTTGGAAAAACTTTCTTTTGCTGGGCTTTTGTCTTGCTGTGATGCAGGTAGCGCGCTCGCCTCTTGTGATGATTGCCATTTTGAGTTTGCTTTACGTTTTATGGATTAAAAGACGTGAACTGAAACCAGGACCTGTTTTCTGGAAGCAATTAGGCGGACTTTTACTTGGTGCATCGCTCGTGTTTTCGCTTTCGCTTAGCGTACAAAAATTGACCACAGGCAAAGCTTCACTCGTTACGGACAGGGTGGGAAGTTACAACTTGTCTACTGGACTGAACTTAAATGATAAAGGCTGGCTTGCCTATCCATATCCCGATTTGACAGGGATTGAATCGATCAAATTTTCGCAAATAATTTCTGATCGACTGAAAAATCCCAAGCAGTTCTTTCAATTGATGATGGACAAACCACCTCGACTTTTGAAATTTCACTGGAATGACTTTAGAGTAAAAATCGGACCGATAGACAATCAGATTCAAGTGATCGTGCATCAAGCTTTGATGCTACTGGCCTGCCTTGGAATATGTCTTGGGCTATTTGCTAAACCAAATATTGAAGAGCGAGCACTCGATTTTAGGCTGTTTTTGCTCGTTTGTGCGCTGTCTCATTCTATCTTTGCGTTGTTTATAACAGTCCCTCGTTACGCACTGACTGCGATACCAGAACTTCTTGTCTTTGCCGGATTTGGCGCTGCATTTTTGAGTGAGCGAATATTTCAAATGGGTAGACGTAGAAGTGCTCTGATTATGTGTTTTGCTCTAGTTTTGATTTTAGTGTTAAGTCAATTGAATTTGAGCTTGTCACTTGGCTCGTTGGCTCAGTCTCTATTGAAGGCGGCTCTGGGAGCGGGATTATTTATTTGGCTTTGTGTGTGGCTCAAGCAGCAAACTTTTGTCGAAACAAAAATGGCTTGTCTAACTACATTTTTGATGGGCGTACTTTTCACGTTTTGTTGGGCATGGCCAGCGTATGCGCATGGTCGCGCGAATGAATTTGTAGAGACTTCGACCAGCCCCAACCTTTATACATGGCTGCCGTCTAAAGCCTCGAAACAAAACGGTTATTACTTGTTGCTTGATTGTAAAAGCTGGAATGAAGTTTCTCAAGGCGTCAAACTAAAAATCGGTGATAAAAATATCGATGGTCCGCTAATTCCACTTCTGCCATTCTTGCAAAACTTTGATGACTACAAGCAGAATTCGGACAAATCACTGTATTTAGAATTTGAGTATATTTTTACCGCACTTGCTAGAGCATCTAATATTTCACTCTTGGATTTGAGGCAATGGTTTGTTTTTCCTCTTCCAAGCGAATTGATGGAAAGCAGAGATGAAGCGAATAAGGTGAAAATTTTAATTGAACCAAAGAATAGAGATCGGTTCACTACCTATGGTGCTTTGACCGTAGCTGACAAGCCTAAAATCATTCCCAGTCTATTCAGATCGTCATGGGAGAAAGCCTTTTACGGTGTCGAAAATGTGAATGGATTCAGCGATTCGCGATACGAAGAAAAGATTTTAGTCGAGCAATCACAGCAGAACAAAAATCTACATGTATTGGAGATTCCCAACCAGAGTATTCAGCCCCTGACACCGATTAAGCGTGCCAGCTCAAATACATCCGACTGTATAATGAAAGATTTGCCCTCGTATGATAAATCGTCGAATTGGATAATTATATGGCGTGGTGAAATAGAATATGGTGGAAAACAAGCCAAAGTGCGACCAGTGGAATTGACAGCTTCAGTAATTGCCAGAGATGATAAAGGCAATGAATTTAACTATGTTTCCCCGTGGATTCCATCGCAACTGACTTTGGACCCTGGAGTGAATAAATACGAGTTTGCTTTTCCTCTCAAGCCATCGAGCATACCAGTTAAGATAGATCGAATTGAAATAAAAGATTCCAAATTGAAGTTTGGTAGCGATGCATTGAAAAATACCGCAATTGAAATCGTCGATTCAATACCTTTTCCTGATAAATCAAATTATCGGGTGTTTTAAATGAAAGCATCTGAGAAGTTTGTGAAAGTGTTGGCGAACAAATGGTTGCATCTGGCAATCCTGTTCATCGTCATTTTTGTCTGCTATGGTCGCACTTTAGGATCGTATTTTATTGCCGATGACTTTGGCGAAATTAGATACGTAGCCAAAATCGCTGAGGGCGATTGGGGCCGTTTCTGGAGTAATTTCACTGGCAACTTTATGCAGATACACACTATGGCGGTGTATCGACCCTGGCTTTTGATCACGCTTGTGGTCGATTATTTTATTTGGGGCACAAACGCATTTGGATACTATTTAACGAACTATGCCCACTATTTAATTTGTGTGGGACTTATATATTGGCTAGTGATGCGCCTGACAGACTATTGGGGTGCAACCAGGTCTAAACTCTGTGCATTTTTTTCTGCTCTGATTTTTGCACTCAGTCCGCTGCACCCAGAGAGCGTTTCCTGGGTTGTTGGTCGAGTCGATATAGTTTGCCTGGCTTATTTTCTTGCCAGTCTTTTGAGCTTGCATTTTTGGTTGAAAGCCTCAGGGGATAAAAAGCTTTCAACTATCACTTTTACAATTAGCTGTGTTTGTTTTTGGATTGCAATTTTTACCAAAGAAATGGCGATTGGTTTGCCTGTTCTTGCTGTAGCTATGACCTTCTTGTGGGGCGACAAAAATCAACTCAAGAAAGTATTGGTTACATTTGGCGGATTTACAGTTTTGTATTTTATTATTCGTTATCTAGCTTTGGGCACCATTGGTGGTGGTTATACCGGAAGTATAGGTTCTAACCAATTAGCAGATTTGATTTCAAAATGGACAGACACAGGCACTTTGTCTCGTATTTTTTTTCCTATCAAAACCAGTTATGGAAATTCGCTTGAAGGCATTCGAGCTATTTTAAACTCGACTTATATTTTGATTGCCTTTGTATGTGGCTTGCGATTGTTTTTGCTTAATTGGCCACGAAAATGGATGGTCTTTATCGCTCTGTGGCTTGGTGTCGCGCTTGTTCCCATCTATCAGCTCTATGGATTAGGTTTTGATTTAGAGGGCGCACGTTTTTTGTTTTTCGCAACTGTGCCACTTTCTATTTTTATGCCGATTTTGATTTTTGCTCCCATCAAAGAACAAAATGCAAAACAGGAATTGCTAGCGCTTAATAAGAGAGTGGCAGTAGCTGGGCTTCTTGCAATGACCACGCTATCAATTTATTATGGTCAATTGACTTACAAAAATAATAGAAGTTGGATAAATGCAGGTGCTCAAACAAGAGCTGTGGGTGTTGAGACTAAGGCTCTGGCAGAGAAGGTAGAGCCCGGCAAGCGCGTTTGTGTGATGGGTACTCCTAATGAGCGCGAAGGCGCGCATATGATTTTGAATGCGATAAGTTTGCTTTTCTATCTGGAACCGCCTTTCTCAAAAGATCTGGAAGGGCGTGTTTGTTCGTTTGGTTCTAAATATTACGGCGATGACAATAAACTGGATCTTGGATTCTTCAGATATGCATCCAGCTCAGGCTATCCTTTCTATAAGTGGGATTGGAACAAAAAGAAATGGCAACCAATTCAAGTTGCCGCACCAGTTGAAACTGCTTCGATTCGCAATTTGAACGCAACGCTTGGACTATCTGCTGATAATGATGTGGAGCTTACTTTGAGCGCACTGAATCTGGTGCCTTTCAGTTATGACTTTTTGGATATAGCGTTATCTCCAACTCAAATCCAGGAGATCGCAGCTCCAGGAAATGGTGCTGTGGAGCTTGCCTTCAAAGGCAAAAACGCCCAAGAGCGAGTTAAGGTAAAAGTCTTAGACTTTGTTTGCTTGAAAAATAAGTTACGTATTCCTCTTTCTGCATACTGGCAGTGGCAAGCATGCGGCAATATCGAACAGATTTTCATACATTTGCCACTACATCGTGTAGATGCAACCAAAGTCGATTTGCTTTCGTATGGGCAAGCGGCTCCATTAATTGAACTAAGAGAATTACAAACAGACAAGCCCCTTGCCTGGTCGGATTATGGTTCGCATTTTGTGAATAAAAATACCAAGTACCAAGTTCTTGTCGATGTTCAAACAATGTTGATTGAAAAAGCTCAACCGTTAACGGTTGAGGTTCAAATTACCAAGCCCAATTATTTTTTCGAAAATTCAAGCGGAGCTCAAAGCGCAGAATCCATGGTCGATGTAAGAATCAAAGCTGCGATAAAAGACGGCAAAGCATCAGTTGAACTCCCCCAATCGCTATTCGACATTGCAGGTTACAGACAAGCAAGAGCCCGCATCTTAGGTAATGATGGACAACCAATAGAGGCTTATAGTTTTCCATTAACACTTGAAATCGTTGGCGGTGTTAGCAAAGTCGCCAGGTGAGTCTCTCTCAGAATGAGCTTCAATCCTGTAAAATACATGAGTCGAGCAAAGCAAAAGTAAATAGGATACCTAGATTATGAAAGCCGTGGTAATCGGCGGCAACGGATTTATCGGAACGAGTCTGGTTGAACACCTTGTGGAAAAGGGCTACCAGACTAGAGTTTTTGACAAATATCCAAGTAGATTCATGGAGCCTATTGATGGCGTCGAATACATGGTTGGCGGCGATTTAGGCAATCATGGAGATGTGCAAAAGGCAGTAGCTGGAATGGATATCGTCTTCCATCTTGCGTACACAACCTTGCCTGAAACATCGAACAACGATCCCATTTACGACGTGCGCTCAAATCTTGTGGACACGCTGCAATTAGTGCAAGAGAGCCTAGCTGCCAACGTGAAAAAGTTTGTTTTCATATCGTCTGGCGGTACTGTTTACGGCGTGCCCAAGTCGGTGCCAATTAAAGAAGAGCATCCAAACGACCCCATTTGTTCGTATGGGATCACTAAGCTTGCTATAGAAAAATACTTAAGTCTTTATCATCAATTGCACAATCTAGATTATGTTGTCGCTCGCATCGCCAATCCATATGGTGAAAGACAAAATCCAGACTCTAAGCAAGGCGCCATTGGCGTTTTCCTGGGCAGAATTAAAGCTGACAAACCAATTACGATATTTGGTGACGGAGAAGTTGTTCGCGACTTTATCTATATAAGTGATGCAGCTAAAGCGATTATTGCTTGTGGTGAATTCGATGCCAAAAAGGGTGAACCAAGAGTGTTCAACATAGGTTCTGGCAAGGGGTATTCGTTAAGTAATATTGTCGAGACCATAAAGCAAGTAGTCGATGTGCCTGTGAAGGTCGAAAGAACGCCTGCCCGCTCACTCGACGTTCCTTCTAATGTGCTCGATATTGATGCAGCTCGCAAATATTTGAAATGGGAGCCGCAAATTGACCTCAAAGAAGGAATCGAGAAAGCCTGGAACTGGGCGAAGTCTTTGAGCGTGGTCTGATACTTTCGTCAAACTTGAAAGATTGCAGAATTATAATCTTAGAATTGCCAAGTTGACCGAATCTTGAAGTCTAGGAGAGAATCACGAGGTTGTTGACGACTGGAATTTATTTCAGGAGCTGATTATCAGTTGAGCATCTCGAGCCGCCCGGAAACTATAGATATCTCTGTCATTGTGGCTGTATACAATGAAGAGCCCCGCAATTTGACGCTTCTTTTAGAGCGTCTTAGCAAGGCTATTAACCCTCTGAAAATGTCTTATGAAGTGCTCTTCGTGAATGACGGGAGCAAAGATCAGACTTCTAGCGCTTTGCGTCACATTTCTGTCGAATATCCACATATAAAACTGATTGAGCTTTCACGCAATTTTGGTCAGCAGGCGGCAATAACAGCCGGAATGGACTATGCAAGCGGCGATATAGTCGTAAATATGGATTCTGATTTGCAAGACCCTCCAGAGCTGATACCGTCAATGGTTCAGAAGTGGAGAGAAGGTTTTGATGTAGTCTACGCTACCAGAGCCAAAAGACGCGACAGAGCAATGAAGCGCTTAACTGCTTATCTCTTTTATAGATTGCTTGGTTCTGTTTCTAGTATCAATATTCCGCTTGATTCGGGCGATTTTCGTCTGCTCGATCGCAAAGTGGTTGAAGCACTTAGACACATGCCTGAGAAGACCAGATTCATTCGCGGTCTTATTCCATGGCTTGGTTTCAAACAATGCGGCATTATGCTCGAGCGCGATGCTCGCGAATTAGGCGAGACGGCTTATACACCCAAAAAACTTTTGATGCTTGCACTTGATGGATTATTGAGTTTTAGCATTTTGCCTTTGTATGCAATTCCTGTAATCGGATTTGCTGTCTGTGCAATTGGTGTTCTGGCTTGTCTTATCCACTGGGTCTTTAGCGGCTTGGCGCTGGATAATTTTGCACTTGTTTGTGCCATGGCTGTATTCACTGGCATTCAAGCAATGGTTCTAGGCGTGGTGGCAGTGTATCTGGCCAAAGTGCTGGATGAAGTAAGATCGCGCCCCACGTATGTGGTTGGAAACAAGCTTGGCACTGGCTTCTGCGATGAATTCACTCCGCTTTCACGCGAAGAGGCTGTGCGGCATTCGCTTGAAATGGAAAGAATTCGCAACCGTTGATATAACGGCAGTAGAAAGTGTCTTTTTTCAATGCTTCCATCAACTATTAAATGTGGGTGGATTTTCTTATGAATCCGTTAGGCATTGTGTTCGCTTTTAATACCAGCAGAATTAGAACAAAAAAGACCCGCGCTAAATGCGTAAGATCGTAAAATCCAAACCAAGTGAAAAGCCACTTCTTTTATGAAAAAGTGGCTTTAAATTTGAATTTCTATTTACTAACTGAGCAAATATTTTTATTGAGCTGGCTTTGTTTCGGTTGTTGTGGCTGCGGTTGGGGCTTCTTTTAAAACAGCAGGTTTGTCTACTGTCACAGCAAACACCTTTTTATCGGTCGAGTTGGTGTAGGTGATAGTGCCGTAATAATCATCACCAAAGCTATACTCGACTACGGGCATTTTGATTTTAGAATCAGAGAGCTGTTTATCATCAACACGCGATTGTGGTGGTGCATCTTTTGGAAGCATTGTTTTCATAGCTGCTTCGCCTTCTTCGGCACTGATGGGCGTTTCTCTGTAAAGACGTTGCAATTGGAAGCACTGACCATTTTTGCACTGTGCAAGGACAACGGCGCCGTCTTTGAGTCTGTTGCGTGCCATGTACTGATTTTTGCCGCCAGTGTGGGCAATTGGGGTATCGTCAAGAGCAAAGGAGAAAACCGCTTTTTGCAGTGATGGTTCAGCAATTCCAACGGTCATGGTTTCGACGTCGATGGTGCCCTGTTTGGTGACAGTATTTGTTTTGTCGGCTATGTCGGCGTTTGAGCATCCGACTAAGTTCATGGTGGCACACAAGGTTATTGTGGCTAATAACAGTTGCGTTTTATTGTTTGCAAACATTCCTGTTCTCCAAAGTGATTCACTAAATTATCTCAGACGAATCAAGTTCATTCATGATTTCTTTGGCTCTGCTTAACAGTCTTTCCTTGTCATCGCAGCATGTTTCACTTAAATAAAGTTCAAGTGCGGCAAGAGGCGAAGTGGCTGATTGCTCGGTCAGTTGCGGCAATCGAGCTTTAGATTTGTCTGGTATCAATTCTGGTTGCAAACGAACAGAAAGTGCATCTTGTGCAAGCTGTAAAATTTTGCGCTCATTTACTTCACCCACTTTGTCTTGCTTTATGCGATAGCGTATACGCAGCACACAACCAGGTATCACTGCTTTCGACACTTTTTTGCCCAGTATTTCAGTTGCGTCGTCTTCTGGATTTAGATCGCTTAAATCGGCATCTACTGTAATAAAAGGTCTTGGGTTAATAGAATGGAAAGTGTAATTGGTATTGTTACGCTCCAAGTTGACATGGATGAAACCTTTGTCTTCATTGGCTTCTCCAAAGTCGACACGCTCTAAGCTGCCAGAATAAACAATGGCTGGATTTTTAGGGCGAATTATTTGATATTTATGAATATGGCCCATTGCTACATAATCGACTCGCTCGTCGATAAAAATATCTGCTGGAAAAGTGAGCGTATAGCCCACCAGTAGCTCTTCTTCAATTCCTGCAAGAGCCCTGTCAAGACTCATGTGTGCAGAGACAACAGTGGCAATGGTGGGATCAAGTTTTGCGTAAAAACCATGAAACAGGTCAGTTACATGACGGACCAATACGTCATCTAATTGAGCACTTGTAAAGCCTGCGTATTTTTCAAGTGCAGTTAAATTATTGCGCGTTACATGCGGCAGTCCCAAAAATTGAAAATCGCCGTTTTTCGTTTTGATTGTTTCAAATGTGGGTTGGTCGACTGTCAATACTCCTGGCACTGCCAGGCTCTGAAAAACTGATAGTGAGTGACTTTGAGTCGAACGTAAAATTTGATCGTGATTTCCAACTACCAATATGGTTGAAATTCCGGCTTCAGATAGCCTCTTGAGTTCTCTTGCGAACATTTTTTGGTAAATCGGCTCAGGAGAAGCATTTCTGTATGCGTCGCCCGAAAATAGAAAAACGTCGACTTGATTGTCGATGGCATAGTCGACTACTCTTTTCAATGCACTGACGAAGTCTTCAAATCGGATGTTCAACCCGGTTAATGGATTGATCTTTCCGTGACCTTCGCCGGAGCCAAAATGAATATCGGAGACGTGTACAAGTTGAATTGGCATAATCTAAAAAAGGGACAAACACTGGACTTGACCATCGAGTCCATAGCGCCTGGCGGTGAGGGTGTTGCTAAGTTCAACAACTGTACCATATTCGTCGAGCGCTCAGCGCCGGGCGACATAGCAACAGTGCGCCTTTATGATGTTAGAAAAGATTTTGCTAAAGGCAAAATTGAATCTCTCATAGAGCCTTCAAAACAGAGACAGGAAGCGCCTTGCTCTTATTTCGATTGGTGTGGTGGCTGCCAGTGGCAGCATCTTACTTACCAGGCGCAGCTTGACGCCAAACAAGACATAGTGCGCCAGGCGATGGTGCGAGTGGGCAAGCTTGATTTGCAAGATGTAGTGCTTGAGCGCACTCTAGGAGCTGATCCAAATTTCAGGTATAGAAATAAGTCTCAGTTTCCAGTACAGAAAGGTCAGAAAATCAAAGAAACTGGCAAGAGGCGATTGAAGGTCGGATATTACGAGAGAAATTCGCACGAAATCGTCGACATTACCGAATGTCTGGTTCAGCCGGAAGAGCTCGATTTACTTATGATCTCGGCTAAAAGACTGTTGGAAGACGCAGGAATTCCGGCATATGACGAGCATGCCGAAAAGGGGTTGTTGCGCCATATTTTAATCAGGCAAGCGCAAACTACCGGACAGATTTTGATAACATTCGTGTTATTCGCACCAGGTCTTCATGCGCTCTCCGAGGGATTTCAGAATCATTTCGGTAGGATTTCTGAGCGTTTGAAAAAAGACTATCCTTCAATTCAAGGCGTCAATCTAAATTTCAATTCTAAGGCTGGAAACCGCATCATGGGCGGTAGCACGGTTACTATTGAAGGACTGGGAAGAATGGAGGAAAGGCTTAGCGGTAAGTATAATCAAGATATCGTTTTTTCACTTTCTGCTTCGAGTTTCTTTCAAATAAATACAAGACAGACTCAAGTTATTCTTGATCGTATTTACGATGAGATTTTCGACGATACTGCAAATGGTGCTAATGCCAAATCGCAAATTATTTTGGACGCGTATGCAGGTGTAGGCACCATCGCTTTATGGTTGGCTTCTGGTGCGCAAAAAGTGGTCGCTATCGAAGAGCACCCCCAAGCTGTCCTTGATGGTCGTATAAATGTTGAGTTGAATAAAATGTCGAACGTCGAGTTTGAAGAGGGTGATGTAGAGAATGTTTTGCCCAAACTAATCGAGGCTCAATTCAAGCCCGACTGTATTGTGCTCGACCCGCCGCGCAAAGGTGTTTCGCCTTTGGTGCTTGAATCTGTCTTAAAATTGGCGCCAGAAAAAATTGTTTATATGAGTTGCAATCCCGTCACTCTGGCAAGAGACTTGTCAAAACTAGTCGAGAGGGCGGAAAATAGAGAAATAGGAGAGAATATTGGGTATAAAGTCGAAAGAATTTTGCCCTTTGACATGTTTCCCCAGACTTATCACGTAGAGTGTCTTGCCATTTTAAAGAGGAACGCCTGAAAATGGTCCTGTCCAGTATCTTCAAAAAATTCGATGACAAAAACGGTCCACTGCTAAATGAAGTGCAGGTCAGCCGCGACAAGAGCGTTAATCCAGAAGACGTGCAAGATATTTGTCAATCAGTCGGATGGAGCTGGAGAGAGCCCGAGCTAATTCGCAAAGCGCTCAAAAATAGTGTGGCTGTAATATCGGTCTGGCACAACGGCTCCATGGTGGGCTTTGCAAGAGCTACTGGCGACCAGGTTTTTAATGCCACTATTTGGGACATGGCGGTACGACCAAGCTATCAAGGGCAAGGAATTGGCCGACTTGTAATGTTCGAAATCTTACGCCACTTAGAAGATGACGGTATTCCTCTTGTAACACTTTACGCAGATCCCGGCACCGACGGCTTTTATAGAAAATTCGGCTTTCTTTCGGACCCCTCTGGCGTGCGTGGCATGTTCCGCGAGAGCCTTGGCAAAGATTGATTGGTTGTCTCAAACAAAAGTCCACTTAGCTTAATAACTCCTTGAGTATGGGCATTGAACATGGTATTTTCTATGCTTCGTATATTTTTCGTGCTGGCACAGGAGTTGTCATGAAAGTCATTCTTCAGGAAACGGTTCAAAAGCTTGGTAAAGCAGGAGAGGTGGTTGAAGCCAAACGTGGCTATTTCCGCAATTTTCTTGAACCCAGACATCTAGCTGTCTTGGCCACCAAAGGCACGATGAAAAAGAGAGATGAGGATATGGAAGCTCTGCGCAAAAAAGCGCAAAAAGCTCATGACGAAGCTGTCAAACTGGCAGAATCTATCACCAATCTTCCTATTTTGAAAATGACTGCTAAAGCCGGTGACGGTGGAAAACTTTATGGCAAAATCACAAGCAAAGAAGTTGCTGAACTGATTGAAAAGTCAGTTGGTGCCCCAATTAACAAAAGAGATTTGAAAATCTCTGGTGATATCAATGTTATTGGTTCGTATAGCGTGCTTGTCAAACTGACTAGTGAAGTGCAAGCTAAATGTGAATTGGAAGTCGAGCCCGAAGGCGGACGTCCTGTCGCTCAAGAGTCTAGCGAAGCTAAAGCTTAGTTTTTAAGCCTCTTCAATTTTAATTCTAAGTTGATTGGTTGAATCGGCTGTGTCTGTTTGCATGCCGATTTCAAGCGATTCTTTTTGCTTGGAACGCGCTGCTTTTTTTGTCGTTGCGCCAGCTTTTACTTTTGACTTTGATGAGTATTTTGTATCGTCATCATCATCGTCTTCGTCGTCATCTTCGTCTTCTTCGTCGTCGTCGTCGTCATCGTCGTCATCTTCGTCGTCTTCTTCGTCATCGTCTTCGTCATCATCGACATCGTAATTAGATATGACTGAGGAGATTGTTTCAGTCTTACCATCCTCAAATTTTTGAGCGACTATAGAGCCATCAGCCAGTCTTTTTAGAATTTCTACTTTCTGTTCGGCACCCTTGAGAAATTCTTCGCAACGCTTGGAGAGCAGCACGCCATGCTCGAATAGCTCAAGCGCTTTTTCGAGTTTGACTTCGCCGTCTAGTTGAGATACGACTCCTTCAAGCTCTTCGAGTGTTTTTTCAAAATCGTGCGCTTTGCCTGCTTGAGTCATTTTTCTTCTCCTTCCTGCGACCAGTTATTATCGGTTTCTTTTACTTCTAAATAAAGTTTTCCGTCAAGCAATAGTCCCTCTAAAGTATCGCCTTGCTTGACCTGCGCAAAACTTCGAATCACTTGCCCGTTTTCTAATTTGCGCAGAATGGAAAAGCCTCGACTCATCACATTCTTGGGCCCAAGCGTGTTTAACTTTTCGTTTGCGGCAATATGTCTGTGTTTGCTTTTAGTCAATAATTTTTCAACGCTTGATAAAGCGTCTTTGCGCTTGTGGGCAAGAGCAGCAATTTTGTGTTTGATTCTGTCTTCAAAGCGCAGAAGTTTAGGAATAACACTAAGTCTATCAAGTCGTCTTCGAGCTAGACCCAGTCTTTGATCTAGCGAAGTGGAAAGATGCTTTTTGAGCGATTTAAAGCGCTCTTGCAATTCGGTATAACCCTTTGCTACTAACTCGGCAGCGGCTGTGGGTGTGGGTGCGCGCAGGTCTGCCACTAGATCGCATATTGTGATATCGGTCTCGTGACCGACGCCAGAGATTACTGGCACACTAGATGAAATGACGGCCCGTGCCACTATTTCTGTGTTGAATGACCACAAATCTTCAATTGAACCACCACCCCGCGCCACGATAATTACATCGAGATCATCGATTGCTTGCAGAAGCAGAATGGCACTGGCAACGCTTTCGGCGCTACCTTCTCCTTGTACTTTGGCTGGAGAAATTATCACTTCCACTGATTTATTGCGTCTGTTTAGTGTATTTAAAATATCGTGTAAAGCCGCACCGGCAGGACTTGTTACTACTCCTACTTTCTGTGGGAGCATTGGTATAGGGCGTTTACGCTCTGCGGCTAAAAGTCCTTCGCTCTCTAACTTCTGGCGTAATTGCTCGAATGCTAATTGCCATTCGCCAACTCCTACAGGCTCAATGCCAGTCACGACTAGCTGATAACCGCCGCGGGGAGGATAAACGCTCAGTTTGCCTTTGGCAATGATTTGAAGGCCGTCTTCTAACTTGAATTTGATGTATTGATTGGCTTGTTTGAAGCAAACACAAGACAGTGTTGCATCCTGGTCTTTCATTGAAAAGTACCAGTGTCCAGACGGATAAACTTTGGCGTTACTTACTTCGCCCACGACAAGAACAGAGTCGAAAGCAGTTTCAATTACATCCTTTATAGAGTCCGTCAGCTCGGATACGCTGAGGACCGGTTTTAATTTATTGGACTTCTTGCGACTGAACATAGATTAATTCTCGAAACTTTCCAAAACTGCTTTTAATCCATATATAAATGATGTCGATCTGGTATCGGGCGAGCCGTTAAAAAGTGGTGCAAACTATGTCGGGTGGGCGCTTTTGCGCTTCTCTTGACATGTTTTGAGCCCTTGCTTGTCGCGGGTATCACTAGAGTAGCAAATTGTTCTTATTGAATTTCATTTGACGCTAAACCGAAATATACCATATATTAATATGGCATACAAAGGTTAGTGATACTTCTGGCTGGAGACTAACGAAAATGGACAAGACCTTGTTTTTACCTTCAATGATTGAGGCTTTTAGCCTGTGCCGCAGAAGCTACATCGCAAGTATGAAGAGTTTTCAAAATCGCACAGAACGTCAAAGCAATACAAATTCGCAAGGAATTTCTCTGCTCAAGCAATTTGTCAAAAAAGGCATTGCCGAAATAAACAAAGGACGTGTGACAACAAGCCACCATGTTCAAGCGTTTTCAGGCGAGTACTGGCCGCTTGAACAAATGGAAAATCAAAACTTCAATCAAGATCAAACGACCAGGCTCTTTCTCTATTCATATAAGTTGCTTATGTCCTACGTGCGCAAGCCTTACAAGCCACAGGGTGCACAAGTTGCAATGGTTGGTCAAAAGCTGAGAGCAAAAGTGCCTGGTGCCACAGTTTATTTGGAAGACACTTTCGATTTGGTTTTGTGGTATCCCGAGACTCGCACCATCGAAATTGTTGACTTTCGTTTGAGACCTTCATCTATTGCCAATCTCAAATCAGCAAGTGCTTATATTTTGGCAAGGCAATTTCTTGCCGATAAGCTTAGGTCTAGAATGCATTTTCAGAGTCTTGTCATGACAACGTGTTTGATGGGACAAAATACAATGCAAGTAGAGTCTATTAAAGTCGAAGATAGCAATTTGCATAATGAAAGCAATTGGCAATCAATTGTAGATAGTTTGATTGAAATGAAATCTCCCAACTTTTCTGAAAGTAGCGATATGCAAGGTATTCCTCCATGCAATCGCTCGGGATGTATCCATTGTTCAGAGATTAAAAGCCAAGACGATGATAATGACTCACGCGGACTTTGTTTGAGCGCATAGGCTAAAATTTCTGCATGAATATGCATGAGCCTGATCTTGTAATCGAAAACATTGGAGAATTGGTAAGTCCTCCGTTTATACATGGACCACATCGTGGAGACGATATGGGTCGATTGACGCGCATCAAGGATGGTGTCATCGCTTGTGTCAATGGAAAGATAGTGGCATGCGGCGAACGTAAAGAAGTAAGTGCGCAAATAACAAAAAGTCAGAAAACGAAAACGGTTTCTGCCGAAGGTAAGCTCGTCACACCCGGTCTTATCGATCCGCATACACATCTTATTTTTGCTGGTAACAGAGCGGCCGAATTTCTTATGCGCTGTCAGGGAAAGACTTACGCTGAAATTGCCAAAGCCGGTGGTGGTATAGTGGCCTCTACATCTGCCACAAGAGCTGCAAGTGCAAATGAATTAGAAGAACTTGGACTACAAAGACTTTTGATGATGCTTCATCACGGGACTACAAGTGCTGAGGCTAAAACCGGTTATGGTTTGAGCCACGAGTCAGAGCTTATGATGCTTGAGACTATTTTAAAATTGCACAAAGACCAACCACTTGAACTTACTCCCACGTTCATGCCAGCGCACGCGGTACCAAAAGAAATGAACAAGTCTGAATATGTAGAGGTGGTTATAAAAGATATGCTGCCCGCCGCGGCTTCGATTTTGCGTCAGCATGGGTGGCTTGGCGAGCGTAAAGCGTACTCAGATGTTTTTTGCGACGAAGGATATTTCACCCTGGATGATACCAGACGAATTTTTGAGCGCTCGGCCGAGTTGGGTATGAGTTTGCGGGTTCACGCCGATGAGTTCCAAAGTCTGGGTGCGGTCCGTCTTGCTTGTGATTTAGGCGCAGATAGTGTCGATCATTTGCTTGCGATAAAACAAGAAGATATACGTTGTCTCTCCGAATCAAATACGGTGGCAGTGCTTTTGCCTGGAACTTCTTTTTTTCTCAACCTGGATAAGCATGCTCCAGCTCGTACGCTCATTGATGAAGGTGCATGCGTTGCTTTAGGTTCTGATTTCAATCCTGGCTCGTGTCATATTTTTTCTTTGCCCATGATTTTTGGTCTTGCTTGCATGAAGTTGAAAATGACAGCCGAAGAAGCCTTGACCGCATTGACGTCGAACGCGGCTTATGCCATTGGTAGAGGGGAGGATATAGGAAGACTGTATTCGGGGTATCAGGCTGATATCATCATTTGGGATCTTGGTGCACTTGAAGAGATTCCGTATAAAATGGTGTGGAATCCCATTCTTCGTGTATTTAAAAAAGGCATCGAAGTTTGATCAAAAAAAAATTGATGCACCACTTGTTTTATTATCCGCATTAGTTATAATTTTATGGACGCCACCACTATTGGGGCGTGGAGATTCAGAGATATATATTCTTCACCGGCGCACTGAATTTGGTGCACCATAACTCATATGAGGTAATGGACTTAATGGCTCAACCAAACCGCTTACCGGTTCCCAATTCCGAACCCGGAGACGATTATGTAGACGGCTTCGATGTATTCTTTGACGAAGCAAGCGATCAAGAATCTCAATCTGCTGGCATGACTGCCAACCAGGCCAAAGTACTTTTAGACAAACTCACCGAATTAGTTACTATCAGCGTAGATCAAAAAGTGGAAACAAGTAAAATCGCTTCGCAAATTATGGACAATCAAAGACAGTTGATTGCCACTCAGCAAATTTTGATTTCACTCATGGATAAGTCGCTTGAATTGACTCGTCACGTAACTGCTATTGAAGAGCGTCTGCCAAGTATTTACGAATTGCCCCGTCTGGTTGAGAGCCTTCGTCAAAGAGTGGCTCAGCTTGAAGGTATCGAAATCAGCTAAAGAAGCCAAGTTGACTAAAACTTAATGCGTATATTCTAAGCAAATATAAATGTAGAAACTTAGATACTTTCGTAGTTTTACTATTTACAACCATCTAGATCAATATAGAATCGAAAACAGATACGGTTCAGGTCGAGCTGTACCCGAGAAAAAGGGACGATGCAATGACCGATTTAGTGGCAGAAGGTTCTATAGATCAATTGGCAGCGCATGTCGAACAAGACGTGCGATTGAATACTGCTCGCCCAGAGCACAACAAGCGTAAGGGGGATGCTGCCAAAAAAATCGCACAGCGATTTCATGGAATCAAGCTCTCTGAGCTGACCAAAGGTATCAAAATCACCCCCAACTTTTTATTAGCAATGGCATTTCTGGCTTTTACCGCCTGGTTATTTGTCGTTTATTGGATCAGACGTCACGAGCCACTTGCCAATCAGGTGCTTGGCACTCCACGAGCTGTCGCACCAACAGCAAGACAAGATCTAATGATGATGGGGAACTCGCGCAACGCGCTTCCTATTAAGACAGCCCCTGGACATAACGGCTTCTATGCACCAAATCTTGGAATATTTGATCAAAACCAGCAAATGCCAGCTTTGAGCAATGCACAATCGTTCGCTCAAGAATCACTCGCCACCCAACGCGGCGAGCTATCTCCTACCGGCTCATGGAATCCAGCCGCAACTGGAGCGCACTCTTTGGTGATAAGAGGTGGTCGCGAACAAATTCAAGTTACAAACCCAGAACCGATAATCACTTCACAACCGACATTAACGCCTTTTCACGCTCCATCGCAAAACCTTGTAGGTCCTCAAAGTTTGATAGGACAGTCATTGAATCCTATTCATCCGATGCATCCAAGTCATGCAGCACACACAATACAGCCCCAAATGGTGCAGCCAATGGCGCTTAGTCAGCAAGGATACAACGCGGCTTCAACACCCCAGGGCGGTGTCTATCAGATGCATGAAAATTCCCGCCTGAAAACTGTCGTAAATCGATGATATAAAGTGCTTCACGAAACGCAGACTTTGAAGCAAATTAAAGGCTCAATATAATACAATACCGGACTATATCTAGGGCTCGCTTCAGCTTTAGAGACGCATTCCGGAGACCATCATAAACAAATGGAAGTATTCGATTTAATAATTATTGGCGGCGGACCCACTGGTCTATTCGGCGCTTTCTACGCCGGTTTGAGAGGACTCAAGACCAAGGTCATTGATGTGTTGACCGACTTGGGTGGTCAACTGACTGCTCTATATCCGGAAAAATATGTGTACGACGTAGCTGGACATCCTAAGATTCTGGCTAAAGATCTAGCTAAAAATCTAGCCACTCAATCGCAACTTTTTAAGCCTGCTTTTGCCCTTGGCGAAAAGGTCGAGTTCATGGAGCAAATCCAAGAAGGCGGCGAAAATATTTGGAAGATCACCACAGACAAAAATACATCGCACTACAGTAAAACAGTTTTGTTGGCTCTGGGAGCCGGTGCATGTATGCCGAAGCGTCTTGACCTTGCCTATCCTGAAGTATGGGAAGATGATTCTCTTTTCTACGCAGTCAAAAGCAAAGAAAAATTCCGCAACAAAAATGTGCTCATTGTTGGTGGCGGAGATTCGGCCGTAGACTGGGCTAACGAATTTTCAATCTTGGCTAATAAAGTGACTTTGATTCACAGGCGCGACCAATTCCGTGCGGTGCAAAGTTCGGTGGAAGAGATGCGTCACAACAAGGTTGACGTCAAAACATTCTATGAATTAAAAGAATTGTCTGGTGATGGACAGCTTAAGAAAGCCGTCATTTTCGATAACCGCACAGGAAACGAAGAAACTCTCGACGTTGACGCGATGGTGATAAGCATAGGATTTGTTATTAACCTGGACTTTTTGAGAGCCTGGGGGCTTTCGATGGATAAGAACTGTATTACAGTAAACGAGAAAATGGAAACAAATCTTCCAGGCGTTTACGCTGCAGGAGACATTGCAGCTCACACAGCCAAACTCAAGCTAATTGCAACTGGAGCGGCTGAAGCTGCTACTGCAGTGAACTTTGCCGTCGTGCATATCAATCCAACTGCGAAAGTTTATCCGGGTCACAGCTCAAACTTGAACCTGACTATTTAGTTCTAACACTTTCGAAATTATCTATATATGTAGGTGTTTAGCCGCTGAGTTTTGGGCGTGGTGATATTCGTCCTCCATATGTTGTGTATCTAGGTTTGGGCTACGCTATATATGGGGCATACAAATGTAGTATAATATTATAGGTACCGGACAGAGAGGTGTGTTTTGTTTACTGAAAATGCCCTACGTGTGTTGGAAAAGCGCTATTTGATGCGTGACAAGAAAGGCAAAGTTACTGAAACGCCTGCCGAGCTCTTCAAAAGAGTGGCTCGGTCCGTAGCTTTGGCCGAGAAAACTTTTGGCGCCTCTAAGAGCGAGGTCGAAAACTATACAGACCAGTTCTATCAAATGATGATTGAACGTAAATTTATTCCCAATACACCCACTTTGATGAATGCCGGAAAAGCCAAGGGTCAATTGTCGGCATGTTTTGTATTGCCAGTGCCAGACAACTTAGAAGGTATTTTTGAGACTTGCAAACATGCTGCTTTGATTCATAAAACAGGCGGAGGCACAGGTTTCTCGTTCAGTAGATTGCGTCCGGCTAACGATTTTGTATCAAGCAATGCTGGGGTGGCTTCTGGTCCTGTTAGTTTTATGAATGTGTATGATGCTGCTACTCATGCCATCAGGCAGGGTGGCACCAGGCGTGGTGCTAATATGGCTATTTTGCGCGTTGATCATCCTGATATAGAAGAATTTATTACCTGCAAAAAAGATCGTACCAAGCTCAACAACTTTAATATATCAGTGGCCATCACAGATAAGTTCATGCAAGCATTTAAATCAGATGGCAATTATGATCTTATTCACCCAGGCTCAGGGGAAGTTGTAAAACAATTAAGTGCCAGAGCTATCTTCAACATGATTAGCGAAAACGCTCATGAATCGGGCGAACCCGGAATAGTGTTCATAGATAGAATAAACGAATCGGATCCAATTTATGCCACCAAAGGTAGTGACGGTGAATTTATTCCGGGAACAGAAGATATTGAAGCAACTAATCCATGTGGCGAACAGCCGCTTGGGCCTGGCGATGCCTGTAATTTGGGATCGATAAATTTATCTTTGTTTGTTGACGAACAGACAAATGATTTTAATTGGCAGGAGTTATCCAATTGCATTTCGCTATCAGTGCGCTTTTTGGATAATGTGATAGAAGAGAACAGTTATCCTTTTCAGTTCATAGCTGATGCCACCAAAAATAATAGACGCATTGGATTAGGCGTGATGGGTTTTGCTGAAGCCTTGATCTTAATGAACATAGCATACAACTCTCAAGAAGCCCTGGAAAAGGCTGAATCGGTTATGCGATTCATTCAGGAAAAAGGGCATCAAGCATCGTCCGAGTTAGCCACTACCCGTGGTGTATTTCCCAATTGGAAATATTCCAGGTGGGCCGAGCAAGGAAAACAAATGCGCAATGCAACTGTGACCACTATCGCGCCAACCGGCACTATATCTGTGATTGCTGGAACAAGCTCCGGTATCGAACCGCTTTTTGCGGTTAGTTACATTAGGCGCGTATTGGGTGGTGAAGAACTAATCGAGTTTAATACCATCTTTGAGAGAGTTGCTGCTGAGGCTGGAATCAATACACCCAGTGTCATGAATCAGATTTCGGAGTCTGGCATGCTTGGTGAGATTGATGGTATCCCCGATGATATCAAACGGATTTTTATTTGTTCGCATGAAATCTCTTACGATTGGCATGTGAAGATGCAAGCGGTGTTCCAAAAATTTACAGATAACGCTGTTTCTAAGACAATCAATTTTCCCGCAGACGCCAAAATTGAGCATGTTGAGTCAGCGTATAAATTGGCTTGGGATCTTAATCTTAAAGGTATCACAGTTTATCGTGATACCAGCCGTAGTTCGCAAGTTTTGAATGTTAAGAAAACCGACCCGAAAAGTTCGCTACCTGCACCAGTAAAATCGCCTGCTGCATGTCTTGACCTTACACTCGTCGAGTGTGACCACTGTGCGCCAGTATCTTCTAATAGTGCACTTTCTAATTTAGATCTCTCTTATTTAGATAGTATATCAATGCTCAGAAAGTGTCCTGAATGTGGAGATCAGAGCACTTCCTTCATGAAAATGGAGGCTTGTGAGCTATACACCTGCTGTGGTTATACTAAGTGTTGAACTGCCCGCCAACTGCCGTATATCCAGGAGCTATATCTATGTCCATTTTGGTAGATCATGAAATAAGAGCTGAAATAGCTAGTGGAAGCTTGGTAATCGAACCCTACGAAGAGAAGTTGATTCAACCAAACTCCTACGATGTCAGATTGGCTGACGCCTTTTCCTGGCATGACACCAATGGCTCAGTTATAGACCCTTATGATTCTTCTACCGTACTTGAAGGACTTACGCACGTAAAAGGGGCGAGTCTCGTTTTAAACCCAAAAGAGTTTGTGCTGGGTGCAACGCTTGAAAAATTCAGCTTACCCGACGACATTGTAGGACAGTTGACCGGAAAGTCGAGCTTGGCGCGCCTTGGAGTCATGGTTCACGTCACAGCCGGTTTTATCGATGCTGGCTTCAGTCATCCGCCAGCTCAAATTACGCTTGAAATTGTGAACGTTGGCAATCGACCCGTTCGCCTTCATGCCGGGATGCCCATAGGTCAAATGGTCTTCACTCGCACCGCTCGTTGTGAGTTGCCCTACAACTTGCGACCAACGGCCAAATACAACGGTCAGCCAGCAGCCGCACACAGCCGTTATTACATGAACCCAAGCGCGACTATCTAAAATTTTTTATTCGCTTTCATGGGAATATTCCCATGGGTGATGGGGGTTTTACGAGTTCACTTCCCCATGGCTAGCATCTAGTATCTAAATACGCAGCGACCAATCCCCAAGGTCAAAAGCGCATTGAGAGGCTAGAATCCGTGAGTCCCGAAGGCGATATCAACCAAGCGAAAGCCGAGCCGGTGGAAGAAACCACCAGTGCACTCCAAAACGAGTACACTTCGGTCAACCTGGCTCGTGCCGATTTCGGTGTCACTCCCGACCAGCCAATAACCAAACCTGCTGCCGACCCGTATTACGTCAACAACGGCGATCAGCCCTGGAAAGCAAACCCCAACAACAGTTTCGTTCCACCGGCAGACAACAAAACCAGCGACCCTTATTTCAATCCCAACGCAAGCAGACCTTGGCGCGCCAAACCATTTGAAGACGGTGGCACGCAATTTCGTCGTCCTGGCGATCCTGTCATAAATCCTCCAGTCGATCAAACCGACCCTAGATTCAGACCGCAAGTTCTTCCCAATCAGAGCTATGTTCCAGATCAGCAGTATTTGCCCCAAGACCAACAATTTGTGCCTGGTTTTGTGTCACCTAACACTCAATTTAATCCCCAATACAGTCCTGAATTCAATCCACAGTTCATTTCGAACAATGGTGTGCCAGCTTACAGCGGCATGGGCTTCAACTTCACCAATAACTTTTACAATGTGGGCGAACGTCCGCCACTCACTTTTAGTGGCAACATGACTGTTGTTCCTAGTGGAGTCGACAATATTCCAGTAGTGAAAATAAATACTGCATTTCCGGGACAACAATCTTTCTTTGGAGTTCCACTCAATAAAGCAAACGATGGAGTAGTAGTTAGCCCGACCGTTATTACTGTTCCGCAAGGTGATAAGACCCTACCGGTCAAAGTTGTGCCAGTCAAGACCGTGCCAGTTGTACCAGATAAGTTCGAGCCTGGTGTTGTTCCATCTTTGGATAGCAAAGGAAAAATTCCTTTAGTCAGCAATGAAGTAATCACAAATCCAATTGTAAGTCCCGATCTTACCGGTGTCGTTGTTGCTGAGCAAACCGAGCGCGTAGTTGTAAATCCAGTTGTTAACACCATTTCAAGCGACCTGGCTGATCCGACTAAAGTTGCTTCAACTGAAAATGTCGTTCTTCCCGTAGCTCAAACTACAAATGGTGTTGAAGTTCGTCCTGTAACAACCAACGGTGACCCAACTCTTATTGCACAGATTCCATCTAGTACAGATATTCCGCAAGTCTCTAATGCGCTTGTCCCTATTGATCAAAAGACCCAAGATCGAGCCACTGATGTCTGGTCAAATATCAAAAATGAAACTTATCGCGGTACCACTACTACTGTGGCTGGTCTCACCTGGGCGTTCTCAAATAAATTGCCTCGCGATAACACTTTCATGGCTAATTGGGCTGCCAAAAACAACTGGACTGTGAAGCCTGATCCAAACATCAACTGGAGCGCTAAGCTACGTGATCCAGCCGGTGCGATCGTTGGAGTTAATGCTTATCAGTGGACCGCCGGTGCCTGGAATTGGGCTACAGGCAACCAAGAATGGAATAGTAATTCCAGAGTAGCAAACGTAACCATTCCAGCAGGTATTCTTGCTTATAGAGCTCTTTCTCCAAACGCCAAGAGCCCTGGAATTGCAGCATTAGTTACAGCCGGCACTTTTGGAGCAACTTATGTTGGTGATTCACTAGTGCCAGCTATGAAAAACACCGCTATTGGCACCCACACTGGTTTCGATGATATCTCTATGGTTACCGGAATGTACGCGGCAACTAAAATTCCTACCCCTGGTGCGTTGACCAGAATCATGCCTGCAGCTTTAGGAAAAACGGCGCCGGGATTGTTGTGGAAAGCTGGCATTTTAACTGGTTCTTTCCTTGGCGGTAACGTAATTGAATCTGGCTGGAACTGGATGTTCGGCAAAGAATCTTTGAAAAATGATGCTACGTCTGCCATGACCGATGACGGAACAACCCGCACTGCTGACTCACTGACAAGAGCAAGGCAAAAATTTTCTAACTTGAGTGATTCTCAGTGGAGCGCTGCTCAAGCCGAGTATGTCAAAGTAAAAGCTGAAACTGACGCAATGAAACCTGGCCAAGATAGTCCAGAAAAAATGTCAATTGCAGATCGCAAGTTATTGATTCTTGCCGGTGCAGTAGGCGAAAACTATTTGAATAATGGCACCCAGGTAACCGGACAGGGTAACACTTTCCTTGGTAAAGGCACTGATATCGATTTGAACTCGAAAGCTCTGGTTCGTTTGGTCGAAGCTAGAAATGCAGCCTATCGTCTCATACGCAGATACAACGAAAATGTCATGCCTGCAACTATTAATGGCACACCAGTAAACAAAGCAACTGAAGTAGCCGCTCTTACTCAAGAAGCTCAACGCTTGACTGGTCTGATTGGCAGAATTTATGCACCGCATGATTATGAAAAAGCCTTGCCAGAATTTTTGAAGGCAGCTAATGAAAAACCCGCTGATTTCTTCACTAATTATGTAAAGTACAATTCGGATCGTGCTGCCGCTGATGAGCAAAGTTTGAGAAGTCGCGGAGTTTGGGACGATCCAAATTACAGAGAAGATCGAAGACTTATCGCCAAAACTCATAGCGACAAAGCCTTTGCAATAATGGTGTTGGCTCAGCGTGCTCTGGATGTTAACGCTGGCAGAGAAGCGGTTGAACTATTGCGCGGATTGCCTGGTAGCAATGATCCAGCTATGAATGCCAGAACCGCTCTCAATGCTGCAATAACTAATTTCAATCAGCTCCCAGATACCAATCCCGCAGATATTGAGAACATGAACAGATTGAGAGCTATGTTCATCAGACTGAATGCTCAAATCAAGGCTAAGTTCCCAACCATTTATCCAAATACTCCATAAATATTTGAGAACTCAAACTGGCAAGGGCCAATTGAACTATTCTCCACTTTCCTTCGTCTTATTAAGTGAAGGCTCCTGGAGGAAGATTTATGACTGGCAAATTAAGGCCGGTGCATTTGACTGCTCTGGGCTGTCTATTTTGGGCTTTCGGTTTACTAATTGCTATTTATTGTGTTTGCGATTATTGGAGTAAACAAGGTCCTTCATTATATCCGCAGTACCATATATGGTACCAGACAAATTTTGCTTGGTTCCAGATCCTAATTGCTTTCATTTGTGCAGCAATTGGCATGTTAACCAGAAAAAACTTGTTGGGTGTGTTCTTATATTTAATGGCAAGTCATGGATTATCATTTGGACTCGCGCAAGCGCCAGCTCCAGATAAGTCGGATATTTGCTTCAAGCTCAATCAAACTGTATTAGTGCAAGCGCATATCGAAGAAGGGCTTGGACTCAAGACATCACTTGTAGACGAAATCAAAATAGATCGTCTTGTACTGAATTGTAAAAGCAGTATTTATCCAAGCAAAATAGGTGAAGGTAAGCATATTTTGGCCAAAGCAAAAGTAGAATCTTTGCAATCTATGTCAGTGAACAGCATCGGTCGTTATTTGAAAAATCGTGTGTTTAGTCGCTTACACATTCTTGAGACGGATGATGCTGGGTTATGTTCTTTGAGAGTTCCTCTATTTGTGCAAATGCGAAAGTGTATGGTCGAGCGCCATGAGGAAATACTGGGAAAAGTAAACGGTGCATTGCTTGCATCGATTGTTTTAGGCGATAAAGTAGTCGACTTGCCATCGAGCGTCAAGAGCGATTTTAGGCGCTCTGGCGTATCGCATTTACTTGCTGCTTCTGGATTTAACCTGTCTATTTTTGTCACTGCTATGTGTTTGTGTTTGCGTCTTGTTACTCGTTACAGCACAATCATTTCTGTAGCTGGAATTTTGTCAGTAATTAGTTTTGTATTGCTTGCAGGGCCCTCTCCATCTGTTGTGAGAGCCGCTATCTGGGCAGTGCTCTTGTTATTACTTAAACTCACAGATAGGCGAATAAATTTATTTGCCTTGCTTGCCTTCTCGATGTTTTTGCATCTGGTTATTGATCCATTTTCAATTCTAGATATAGGTTGGCAGCTTTCTTATGCAGCTACTGCAAGCATTATCTGCGGAGTGGAAAATATAATGGATAATGAAAAAGAGCAAAAGTTTTCCATTTTAAAATCCATTTTTAAATGGCTTCGCACAGCAAGCGTAGTTGTATTAATGGCTCAGGCAGCCGTTTTGCCGTTGGCATGTTTGTATTTTAAACAAATCAACGCCATGTTTTTAGTAGTGAATTTGATGCTCGATCCGCTTGTGGCACCACTGACGATACTGGGGTTTGTTTCGTCTTGGTTCAGTCTTGTGGGACGCGATGCGGCATGGGTACTCGATATTCTTGCCTATTATCCGCTTCAATATATGTTGTGGGTGACAAATTTTTTTGCTCGCGTAGAATTTACGCAAATAAATATCAAGCCGCCGCCGACCTGGATTGTATTCGAATATTCTATTGCCTTCATTTACTTTGTTTATGCAAAGCAAGGCTCAAAGCGCGACTTCAAATTCGCGTCTCTTGTATTTTTTTTGTCTTTGTTGCTTTTGCTGTTGAGTTCTATTTGCCCATAGCGGCAAAGTAAACTGCGCAAGCGTGGTCTAGGTACTCGCGTGATAGACGTGGGTCGGTCTGCAAGAATGTGCAGAGGTTGATTACCTGATCCACAACGTCACGCGGGTGACAGCATCGCATTGAGCGTTTGCCAGAACGATATTGCGAGTCGATTAAGTAATTGACCGCTTCTTCGTTGTAAGGAACGCCTGTGCGCTGACAGTATTGCAAGAAGATCCATTTGAATTCGTCTTCTGTTGGACTTGCGATATTAATCTTGTACGGAATACGTCTCAAGAAGGCTTCGTCTACTAGATCCGAAGGGTTCAAGTTAGTTGAGAAAACAAGTAACTGTTCAAACGGTACTTCTAGTTTTTTACCGGTGTGCAGTGTCAAATAGTCCACTCGTTTTTCCAGAGGAACAATCCATCTGTTCAAGAGTGACTTGTGGTCAATTCTTTGACGACCGAAGTCATCGATGAGCAATAAGCCGCAGTTCGACTTGAGCTGGATGGGCGCTTCGTAAAGTTTGGTACCGTAGTCGAATTGCAATTCGAGCATGTCGATGGTCAACTCACCGCCAACAACTACGCAAGGACGTTGAATTCGTACCCAGCGGTGGTCATAATCGCGCGGATAATTCGCTGCAGAAACCGATTCGTGGTTGTGACTGTCGAATACGCGGATAATCTGTCCATCGCACTCTACGGCGTAAGGAATGAAGATGTGACCTTTGAATGAGCGAACAATGCGCTCAGCAATTGAGGTCTTACCGTTTCCTGGCTCACCAAACAAGAACATCCCGCGTCCAGAGTTGATTGCTGGACCGACTGAGTTGATCGTGCGTCTGTTCACCATGATGTCAGAGAACGCAACTTCAAGGTCGCGAGGGGTGACTGATTCGCGGCGGATAGTCTGATACTTGAGTGAGTCGATATAACGGTTCCATGGAACAGGACACGGTCCCACATAAGCGTTGTGGTCAAAGTAGGCTCTGGCGCGGTCGCGTCCCTTTTCTGTTGGTGTGTATTCATAGTCGGCTAGACCGCCTGAAGTTTTGACTTCAACAAGCAATTGCTTCTTGAGAACTTCGAGGATTTCTTCCACTAGTTTGAATGGCAACATGGTGCGCGATGCAATTTCGCGACCCAGGGCGAAGTTGACCATATAAATGTCTTTGAGAACCAACTCTTCAAGGAAGCCTTCCTTCAACCCGGTTTCAGCAATCGAGTTTGGATATGGCGGAACGAATTCCTGTTGTTGTTGAAAACCAGTTGTTGTTTTGACCTGTGGAGGCATAAATGCTTACCGATCCTTGTAGAAATGAACTAGGCTGAGACGATATTGTACGGCAAATATTGCTAAATACATATAACTAATCTACCACTTTTAGCGATTCACTTTACCTGGTGAAGGCACAGGAGGCAAGAGAGTACGGATTTTCTTGGACATTCCCTCTAGCTCAACGGCGCGATCTGAGGCGCCGAATCGGTCTAGACAATAAATATTGGTAAATTCGACCAGTAGTTCTTTTAGCTCAAGAGTGGCTGGAGAACCCATTTTTTCTAGTTCGGCAAATGCCTGCTCGGCTTTAGTGAGCATGTTCAATGGCGTGTCACAAGGCATTCTTTGCACATTGTAAGGCTTTAGCCATTCCATAACGCGCAAATAAATTTCGGAGCTTTGTTTGTTAACTTCGGTTGTTGCAAAGGGATTGCGCGGACGCCATTTTTTTATCAGGAAAATGAAAAGAGCAAGGGTAGCAACGAAAACGAGAGCGACCCCAATTCCTGCCCAAGAAATGAGGGCTAGAATTTCGGTCAATTGATTGAGCCAACTCCAGTCGCTTTTGGCATTGAGAAAAGCAAAGGGATTTTCCGATTTTTCTTTTGCTTTCTTTTGGGCTGTATTGTTTTGGGGTATCTTATCCAGCTTGCTGCCTTTGATTCCGGCCCCAAGTCCAGCGCCGTTTTTGTTTGCTTGTTTTTGTTTATTTATTGAGCGAACCAAATCACTGTTTGCCAGGGCAGAAATCCAGTTGGTGGCGGCACTTGCCTGTTTATCTGTTTCAGGGTAGCTTGCGTTGGGGCTGGGAGTGGGATCAAACGGTATCCAGCTCCAGTTGGGCAGGTAAATCTCACCCCATGCATGTCCGTCGCGCAAGCGCACTTCATAAAAGCCGGTATTTTTGTTCAGTGTACCTGGTAAATAACCGCCTGCCATGCGAGCTGGAATGCCGATACTTCTGCACATGGTGACAAAGGCAGATGAAAAGTCGACACAGTTACCTTCTCTTGTTCGAAACAAGAAGTTGTAAACAAAATCGCCTTTGCTCATGCGCTTCAAATCAGAATTTTGATACTTACAATTTTTGTGCAGATATTCACTTATACGCTCTGCCTGTACAAACCAGTTTTCGTCCTTGCCTGCCACTTTGCGAGCCAAGGCTCGCACTTCATCAGGAAAGTCTGGTGGAAGTGCAGTGTATTTATTGACCAATTCTTTTTCTAACTTTTCCAGTTCTTCGGCATTAGGTCCTTCAAAATAAGAACTGGAGCGTCTTACTAAATGCTCCATTACGTCAGTTTTATACACAGGCAAATGTGAAATGACAGTGTAGGTGATGCCATCTTTTAAGGGCTGATCCGACTTGATAGAGCCATCAGCTTGTGCAGTCAGTTGATTGAAATTACCGTTGATGGCTTCAGGGATCCAATAAGTGGGAAGCATATCGCCAAGCATTTGCGAACTGACAGTAATTTCTTGTTTAACCTCAACTGTCTGACAATCAGGAGGAAGTAAGAGTGAATTTGCATTGCCCACGTCAAACCAGCCGGACTTTTCTGACTTAAATGTGATACCTGGAACCGGACCGCTGCGCGTCCAACCGACACCGTCGTAACTATCATAAGTAATGCGTCTTGTATAGCCGGGTCGAGAAGCAGCAACTTTGAATACGACAGTTTCTAGCTCTGCTCGACTGGGGGCGGCGCTAGAGGGATTGTACGACTGTACTTGTTGGTCCTGAGTGGCGCTTATATTTTTTGCTTCTTCAATAGAGCGAACTTGATTGGTGCTTTGTTTTCCATCACCGCCCTTGCCTGTGCCAGAGCCACTTCCAGAGCCAGAGCCAGAGCCAGAACTAGATCCGCTGCCAGAACCAGAGCCTGCCTGGGAGTTGCTTCCTGAGCCTGAAATGGTGCCCCCGCCTTGTGCGCCGGTACCAGATGTGGTGACACTGGCAGATGAGCTATTTGAGTTGGCGGTAGCGGTGGCAATTGAGTTTGTTCCGGTGTTACCGTTAATAACTTTTTTTGCGCCGCTACCACTTGCTGAATTACGATCGCCATGACTGAATTGACTTGTGTTCCCACCTAGACCGGGAACAGTTGCCACATATGGAGCAATGAAATTCTTGGTGATTACACTTAAGAGTGAATCGCTTCTAGGAAAATAAAAGAAAACCAGAATAGATAAAACTGGTAAAAGTAAAATGGGTGTTAGC
This sequence comes from uncultured Candidatus Obscuribacterales bacterium, assembly GCA_964606665.1. Taxonomy (GTDB): domain Bacteria; phylum Cyanobacteriota; class Vampirovibrionia; order Obscuribacterales; family Obscuribacteraceae; genus Aved-18. Next base: position 77,121 of record CAZSHS010000001.1, read on the forward strand.
ACCACTAGTGATACCGCTTTGCGATACTCGGTACTATGATCCTGCGCCAGCGAGCCGGGTCTTGCCGATTGTAAATTGGCAAGGGAAGTCGGTCCTAGAGTTTTGGTTTGCGAAACGCTCACAAAATAAAGTAAAAACGATAGTAGAAGCATGTAGCTTATAAGCCAAAATACAAACACTGCACTTGTAGTAAGACAGGCAGAGCAAGTCAGAAGTCCTATGCCAATTAGAGTAGAGACAGCAAATTCTTGCCTTGTTTTCAAGTCAAAACAGTGCAATGCTTGAAGCCCAGCTAAAACTTGTACAAGTGGCGAGAGCAGGTTTAAATGACCGTTCATGAACATCATGACGCATTGAAAAACAAATGCTCCAACTACAAAAATAGCTCCTGCAAAGGGAATTATTGGTAGCCAAAATGGTCGCTTATCGCTGTATAAATAGGACGTGTAACTGCCAATGAAAGCAAGCCACAAGTATAAAAGAGTGATGCCTGGATGCAACTGTATATAGGAGCACGAGCAAGTAATAATTAAGCAAGCCATAAAGGCAGTGCAAACCCGCACTGTAACTGATTTTTCAAGTGACGTTTGGGCGATGGTGCTCATAGGGCAGATATCTCATCGTAATTTTGCAAAGTGGCAATTACACGTCCTATAGATGCCGAGGTTGCTCCTCGGCGATCGGCCGAGCCAAGTCCTGTGTGCAGTGGAATATTTTTATTCACTCCTTCTAAATCTTGCCACGCTTTTTCTTTGGCCGCTTCTTTAGCCAGTTGTTTAAATCTGCGAGACAATACCCAGAGTTCGACCCCGTTTAAGCCATCGCCTTCAGGATCGTTTTTAACAGGTAAAACAGCTAAGAGCGCCAATTTGCTATCAACACCAAAATGCGGTACTGGTGCTTCAAAGTCGTCCTTGCTTGTAAGGGGTTGAACTCGTGCCAGCATCTGAGACCACCGTGCCATCCCGGCTGTGAGGAGCGGCATATCGAGCAAGAATTCTGGCTGCACCGCTATTGGTTCTTCTGGGTCTGGAATAACATAGAAGTAAGGCGAGCCGCCCATTCGAAAACCTAGATTTAAAAGCGATGTCGCTACCGAAACAGCTAATTCGAACTGTTCCTGATTTCGCCATGGCGCCATTAAATCAAGTAAAACGTCGTAGCTTGGAAGACCTTCATGCTCAAATTCACGCACAAGTAATTTTCCTGCTTTGGCAGATGACGCCCAGTGAATTAAACGTATTCCGTCGCCAGTTTGAAATTCGCGCAAAGATTTTACTGAGGTAGAAGGTGCTGTGGCAGTCGATCTTGAAGCCGATGACATTAAGGCGGTATTGCCTGATGCGCGCAGTCGGTACAAGAAACTTCCCGGTATTCCTGTCGAGCTTGGAAAAACAACTAATTTTTTGTTGTCTAAAACAGTCGTTGAATTTATATCAAAACTGCGTGACCACCAGGCTAGACTGAATGGAAAACAACAAAATGTCTGAATCGATTGCACTTCATAAACGCCACGTTCAATAGAAGGATTTTGAGCCATGATCCATTCTTCGTTAATTATGGTGTCAATTGACACTGGCTCCAGGATGCTGAATTTTTGTCGTGAGTCAATATTTTTTAAATCAACGCGCACCACAAGCCATTTGACCGGAAAAATATGAGCGAACTTCATCGAGCCGAGCATTCGGTCTAGCTTTATACGAACGTTTAATTGGTCGCCAACTACAAGGTCGTGCGGGAGTGAGACACTGACTGATACATCGAAAACCTGGAAAAAAGGCAAAATCACAGACATCGCAATAGTGGTAAAACCGCCTGCAGTCAATAAGTAAAGCCAGTCGTTGCCTGTTTCTGCAGCAAATAAATATAAGAGCAAAATAGCTATTAGGAAGTAATAAAAATTTTTCTGCACCACAAGCGAAAAGGATCCAGTAAGCGCAGGAAGACGAAAACGCAGGCCTTCTAGCGAAAATTTCTCACCTTGTGGTTTGAGTGGAAATCTATACTGGTACGGGGATTTCTTCGAGTATTCTTTCAATAAGTTCAGCATGGCTTACTCGACTTTCCCTTACTTTTGGAATGATTCTGTGTCCCAGCACAAATGGAGCCAAAAATTTCACGTCGTCTGGCTGGACGAAATCTCTACCGTCAATGAAAGCATTGGCTTGCGCAGCCCGCATCAAAAGCTGACTTCCGCGTGGACTGACGCCAAGCACCACAGCTGGATGACTGCGAGTGGCAGCTACAATTGAAACAATATAATTTTTAATTGACGGTTCAACAAAAACTTCTTTGACAGCCTGTCTTGCTTCAAGCACCTGCTTTTCGGTAAGCACCGCTTTTGCTTCGAAAGAACCATCTTTTAATGTTTTGTCCAGAATTTCAATTTCTTGATGGAGCTTGGGATAACCAAGCGACAGAGCAATCATAAAGCGATCAAGTTGCGCTTCTGGCAGAGGGAAAGTGCCGTGATACTCAATTGGGTTTTCTGTGGCAATGACAAAAAACAAATCGGGCAGTTTGCGAGTGGTACCATCTGTGGTGACCTGCATTTCCTCCATAGCTTCAAGCAACGCCGACTGCGTTCTTGGTGTGGCTCGGTTAATCTCGTCTGCAAGCAGGATATTAGTAAAAATAGGACCTGGTCTAAATGTGAACGTGCTTTCTTTGGAGTCGAAAATGCTTACACCTGAAACATCAGACGGCAACAAGTCGGGCGTACACTGGATACGAGTAAACTTGGAATCTATTGATGTAGCAAGCGATTTAGCCAGGAGCGTCTTGCCTACGCCCGGAACATCTTCCACCAGAACGTGACCACCTGCAAGCAAACATAAAACAGTCAATCGCGCGGCTTGAGTTTGTCCAACCAGCACACCGTTTATGTTGTTGAGCAGTGCTTGAGCGCGCTGGCTCTGGTAAGCCGGACTCATAATGGTTTTTTGTGACATCATGGTCGAGCCATGTCCGTCTAAATTTGTTTGTGACGTCTGTCCTTGTGCAATTTTGAGCGTATCGCCCTGGTCGCCGTTTTCTTCTGGCACGCTTAGTTCTCCTAACCTGCTAGAAATTTACCCTTGAAGGAGTATGTTAAACTGACAATTTATTATTGGATATAAGGTTGTCAAAATGGCGCGCGACCCACTAACGTTCCAACAGACTATTCATGCCCTCAACGATTTTTGGGACAAGCAAGGCTGCTTGATTTTGCAGGCATACGACCTGGAAAAGGGCGCCTCCACTATGAATCCCGGTACATTCTTGCGTGTATTAGGTCCTGAACCCTGGAAAATGGCAGTGACCGACCCTTGTAGACGTCCTACCGATGGTCGCTATGGCGACAATCCAAACAGATTACAGCATTACTTTCAGTATCAGGTGATTCTTAAGCCCTCGCCAGATGATGTTCAAGAGGTCTATCTGGAGAGCCTGCGCGTACTGGGCATTAATCCAGAAGAGCACGATGTTCGCTTTGTCGAAGACAACTGGGAATCTCCCACTCTGGGCGCCTGGGGTGTTGGTTGGGAGGTCTGGCTTGATGGGCTGGAAATCACTCAGTTCACTTATTTTCAACAAGCCGGTGGGCTTGATGTGAAGCCAGTCGCAGCCGAAATTACTTATGGTTTAGAGCGATTGTCGATGTATTTACAGAATGTGGACAGTGTATACAACCTAAAATGGAACGAGAACGTCCTTTATGGCGAGCTCTTCCATAATAATGAAGTGGAGCAGTCCAAATACAATTTCGAATATAGCAACGCCGAGGTTCTACCTGGTTTATTCGAAACGCACGAAGGCGAAGCGGATAGATTACTTGGCGAAAAACTGGTGATGCCAGCTTACGAGCAAATTTTGAAATGCTCGCATACATTCAATCTTATGGATGCGCGAGGTATTCTTGGTCGCGATGAGCGCATGGCGACTATTTTGAGAATTAGACGTTTGGCTGAGAAAGCGGCTCGTGCCTATTTAGAGCAAAGAATCGAAATGGGTTTTCCGCTTATTAAAGATGAAAGTGCCCGCAAAGCTCTTGAAAAAGAGTACAAAGACAAGTTTTTGACCGCCAAGGCATAGCGATCGCATATATGCCTGCTAATTTCTAGCGAATTAAGCTTCCAGTGCTGACTTTGTTCGTTTATTATCACTGTTTTTGGGTATAGTGGTGGTAAGTCTTGTTTGGTAACTATTTAGTATTTTGATGGCCGTTAAAAATAGCATTTCAAAAAAACTTATATATTCTCTTTTGGCACTTAGTTTCTTTGCCGCAAGCTCTACTGTGGGTTCAGTTTTAGAGGCTTCAGCAATGTCAGGCTCTATTGGTGGATCGCTTCGACATCAGTTGTTTAAAGCCAAGAAGAAATCTGCCGGACAAAAGCAGACCAGAAATTCAAAGCATAATATTGCGCAAGTTGGTCACGCTAAGAAAAAGGCAAAAGGTAAAGAGAAAGCGCTTCTGGCAAAAGGTTCTAAAAAAGGCAAGCGTGGCAAGAAAGAAAAAGCCGCTCCAGTTGTGGTTGCACACGCACCAGCGCTTGAGTCTCTTTCTGATTCGCTCAGCACAGCTACTTTGAAATCTGGTCTGGTACACAAAATGTATCGGGGCAAATTACATGTAAATGTAGTCGAAGTCGATTTGAAAAATAAAGATCTCGCTGTTCGTCCATATCTTGCCTCAGACTATTTCAATAAATTGAAAACCACAGAAGAGCACGCTAAAGAAAGCGGCGCTCTGGTTGCTGTAAATGCAAACTACTTCAAAAAAGACGGCACGCCACTTGGCACACTTCTTATGGATGGCGAATGGATCGCAGGGTCTATTTTTAATCGTGTGGCCATGGGCATTACAGAGTCTCGCGATGTCAAATTCGATCGAGTAGATGTGCATGGAATTCTGAATACTTCCAATCCGGATGTCCCATCGCTGTGGGTAAACACTGTTAATCAACCGCGTAGATCTGGTGCTCATCTTATTTTATATACTCAAAGATGGGGCAGTCATGTAAAAATTCCATACGATGGTTGTCTGGTTGCAGTCAGTAATACTGGCGAAATAATAGGAACAGACGCTCGTAACTTGTACATTCCATCTGGCGGCTTTGTTCTTTGTGATAAAAAAGATAGCAAACTAGCCAAGCTAAAACGCTCTGACCATGTGTTTTTGAGCTGGAAAACAAATCCTTCTAACTGGTCTGATGTGATTCAGTCTGTAAGTGGCGGACCGACTCTTATTCGTGACGGAAAAGTTCTTGTGGATGTGCAAGATGAAAAATTCGGCAAGAGTTTTTCATCTGCTAAAATTTCGCGTCGCACCGCCTGTGGTGTGACTGCTGACAAGAAAATGATAATTATCACGGTCGAAGGACAGCATAATATCTATAGTCTGGCTAAGCTTATGCTTAAACTCGGTTGTGTTGACGCCATGAATTTAGATGGTGGTGGCAGTACTTCCATGGTAGTGATGGGTAAAACTGTAACCCAAAATAGAAGCTCGCAAAGACGTGTAGCAGCAAGTCTTGTGGTTATGAACTCAGATGCTGCGCAAGCGTTGGTGAAAACCCCTACTCGCAATTACGTACCAAAACAAGAAATCGTAGACTTCCAGGGTGAAGAGCCGGTATTGTCGATGGAGCCATTCAAGGCGCGTTCTGTTTTTCTAACCGAAAATGATGTCACGCGCGACCTTACTTGCGCATCTGAAAATTTCAGCCAAGACGTTGTATCAATGGAAATGGGTCTAAAAACAAATACGCCTGAAACCGAACTCTTGGCGGGACTTTCGCAGAATCTAATCACTATAAACAATGATCAAGAGCAAAAAAATGCTAATCTTTTACGGTTAAAGCTGAAGCCATCGAAGCATTCGAAGAAAATGCTGAAATTGCATCAAAAGGTTGAAAGTAAGTTTCTTTTACCTTTTAGATTCGGCAGACCTAAGAGTTAGTCGGAGATTTCTCAATGACCAAAAAATATGCAGTCGGAGTCGACTTTGGCGGCACCAAGGTACTTTCGGCTGTAGTTAATATTGAAACTGGTGAAATCCTTGCCTCTGAAAAGAAAAAAAGAAAACAAGCCAAAGAGCAAGACGAAGTTGTAAGTAAGATTTGCAATACCATAGACGAAGCTTTGCAAGAAGCCAATGTGCCTATTAGCGAAATTCTGGGCATAGGCATTGGTGCTGCTGGTATGACAGATAGAGAAAATGGTGTACTGCTTAAAGCGGCAAACATTGGCTCTGTTAATGTCAAATTAGCCGAGCCATTAAGTCAAAAATATGGCGTACCGGTCCAATTGGGTAATGACGTCGAAGTTGCGACCCTGGCGGAAAAAAGTTTTGGCGCTGGAGCTAATTGCGATAATTTCTTGTGCGTATTCGTTGGCACTGGAGTCGGCTCGGGCGTGGTAGTCAACGGCTCAATACTGCGCGGACATACTGGTGTAGCGGGAGAGATTGGGCATACAACTTTGTTTCCCGATGGCAGATTGTGCGGATGCGGTGGACATGGTTGTCTTGAAGCTTATGCTTCGCGCACTGCAATTGCTAAGGCAATCGTGGCAAGAATTCAACGCGGTGAAGAATCAGTGCTTGCCAGTCAAATAGACGAATCTAAAGGCATAATACGCTCCAAGGCTATTTTTCAGGCCCTTGCGGCAGGAGATAAATTGGCAGAAGACGCGGTGAAACAAGGGGCTGAGTATCTGGGCATTGGACTTACTTCGTCCTTGACTTTGCTCAACCCGGAAAAACTTATTTTGGGTGGTGGCTTAATTGAGTCTGTACCTCATTATTTTGAAACCGCTCGCAATGAGATTTTCAAGCGCATTTTGCCTATAACCGGCTCGAAGCTGATTATAGAAAAGTCGGTATTAGGTGATTATGCTGGTGTTGTTGGTAGTGCACTTTTGATCGTGGAACAATACGCACTTCATCCTGAAAAATTTGCATCGCACGAAATCGAGGCTGTAAGTACGCTTTAGCTGCGATGGGCTGTTAATCGCAATGAAAAGTAATTATTTCAAATTTAAACTTTTATTGATCCTGGCAGCAGTAGCATTACTGGCGGTGCCGGGGATGCTTATCGTCAATATGATAAGTATGCCTGGCAAATCATATAATGGCAAATTCGAAGAACTCAAAGGGCACGAAGTCGAGATAGAGAGCCAGTTGAAAGAACACGTTGAAAAGCTGGGTGGTAAATTCGGTATTCGCAATAATCCAATATCATTGCAAATGAGCTTGAATTACATCACAGACAGGCTCAAGTCTTATGGATATGTTGTAAAAGAACAGAAATACAATGTTGATACTATGCAGTTGCGAAATATCGAAGCTGAAAAAAGAGGCACAAAAAAGCCTGATGAAATCATCATTCTTGGTGCTCATTATGACTCGATTTATTCAAGTCCAGGCTCGGATGATAATGGTTCTGGTGTAGCAAGTGTTCTGGAAATGGCAAGATTATTTTCAGAGCAAAGCTGTAAACGAACAATTAGATTTGTTTTCTTTGCAAGTGAAGAACCGCCCTATTTTAGAAGCCATTCGATGGGCAGTTATCACTATGCAACTAGATGCAAGCAACGCAAGGAAAATTTGAACGCGGTGCTCATTTTTGAAACTCTTGGCTATTATACAGATGATCAAAATTCGCAGCGCTATCCTTTGGCATATTTGCCAGGTTATCCGGACAAAGGCAATTTTATTGGATTCGTTTCGAACCTAAATTCACAAAAGCTCTTGAAAAAATGCGTAAGCGCCTTTCGCAGTAGCACCGATTTTCCCTCGCAAGGTATTTCCGCACCTGAGTGGATAACCGGGATTGACTGGTCAGATCAAATGTATTTTTGGAAGAATAATTTTCAGGCTATTATGATTACCGATACAGCTTTATATAGAAATCCTTACTATCATACAGGTGCTGACACACCAGAGAAGTTGAATTATCCATGTTTTGCGCGTGTTGTAGGCGGTATGGAAACAGTGGTAGCCGCACTGGCTAATTATGACTGATTCCCCTTTCTTTGAACATTATGTCCCAATCGGCGATTCGATGACAATCGATTTCTATGCCGCTAGTGATGCGCACTCTAAAGGGCATACACACTTAAATCAAGTGGGCTCGGCATCATTGTTTTTTGCCAACAATAAAGAAGTCTTTCCGGAATTCAACGGTAAAGACCTGGTTTCGCTATATCCAGGAATCAAATTTGCAGATTTGTCTTTTGATGGTGCCACTATTAAAAGTTTGCTAGACCATGAATTTCAATCCAAACTGGCTCACTATGAGCACAGTAAGAATTTAATTACTCTTACAGTTGGTGGCAATGACATGCTTGAAGCATTGCATGCATTTGAAACCAAGCGCATAAAAGCGCTTGAAGAGAGTCTTTTGAAAATTGAAAAGAATTTCGAAAAGCTACTTTCGTCTTTCAAGAAAATTTGTCCACAAAGCAAAATTATTGTAACTACGCTCTACGACCCGACTGACGACACTGGCATTATGCCTTGTGCAAGAGAGTTGTATGCAGAGTTCGATTGCAAATTCTTGACCAGATTCAATCAATTTGTGCGCGATTCGGCTATCGATCACGATTTTATTGTGGCTGATGTGTACAGTCACTTTATGGGTCATGGTTCAATGTGCGGAAATGAAGATAATTTCTGGTATTGGAAAACACATCCAATCGAGCCTGGACTAACCGGGGCTAGCGAAATCAGAAGAGTCTGGCTTGATGTTCTTCGGACTCTTTGATGATTTTAAGTAGTTGGAGTCTTTAGCAGTTTTGGCAATGGAGTCTAAATCGCGCTTTATTTTTTCAGCCAGGTCCGCACGTCCATGCATGGCGTAAAACTGAGCCAACCACTCTAGTTCTTTAATAGATTGAATATGAGTCGATTCGTTTCCAGACATTGTTTAAGCCCTCTGCACTTTTTTCGTAGCACGGCTTGCATCATCTCAAGTCGATTAAATTGCTTGAATGGCCGAATTTGTGGGATTTTATACTTGATGTCAAAATATTGATTTGTGGCCTAAATGTCCCATAGGCAAAATAAAATTGCTCCCTGCCTTAGTTCCAATTACTGTGCATCCCAAAAGATAAAGGGGAAAGCCTTTTTGCGAATTAACCTCTTTTATTTTTGGGATAGTTGAATAAAGTAGACCGGTCGGTCTATTATTGAGGAGTAAAGGCAAGCGCTGCGGAAAAATTCTTATAGAAGGAAGATAACAATGAAAGTTTTAGAAGAACAATCACAACAAGTATCAAACAAAAGATTAGCTGGAAAAGTAGCATTGGTCACAGGCGGCTCGCGTGGTATTGGCACTGCAATCGCTAAACGTCTAGCTGAAGAAGGAGCGACCGTCGCTTTCACTTATTCCAAAAACAAAAATTCAGCCGAAAAAGTTTTAAAAGAGATCAATCAAGATGAATCAAAGGCATATGCATACAAAGCCGATGTAGCCTCGGACAAAGAAGTCAATCTACTTATAGATCAAATTAAAAGAGATCACGGCAAATTAGACATTTTAGTTAACAACGCCGGTGTCTGGGAAGGCGGCCCCCTACAAGAAGTGGACGTAGAGCAGTTCGACCGCATCTTTGACGTAAACGTAAGAGGAGTTATTGCCACCACTAAAGCAGCACTAAGCGTATTGCAAGACGGCGGACGAATCATCAATATTTCGTCTGTAGCAGCGACTTTCGCCACGCCTGGCATGAGCATTTATTCGGCAAGTAAAGCCGCTCTTGATTCGCTCACAAAAATCTGGGCGCAAGAATTGGGTGCAAGACAAATTACAGTCAATGGTGTCGCTCCTGGCACCACTGCTACAGATATGTATAACCAGGCTTTATCTGAAGAAGCAAAAGCTGCATTCAATGAAAAGACAGCTCTAAAGCGCGTTGGCGAACCAGAAGACATCGCTTCGGTGGTTGCTTTTCTAGCCTCCAAAGATGGTGGCTGGATTACAGGCAAGACAATTGCTGCAGATGGCGGAATCAATATCTAAGTAACAAAAATAATTTTTTTTCTGACCTAACCACAGGAGGGGCGACTCAACCGTCCCTCTTTTTGTATTACTGCACTAATCGAAATTGGAGATTACTTCATTCAGAAAGGATCTGAAAAACTTTTTGTCGTCCTCGGATATCGATCTAAAAGTATCGTCCAGACACGATTGTGCCAGTTGAGGCAAAACTTCTATTAGCTCAAGACCGCCTTTAGTAAGATAGTTTCGCGAGCATCTTTTATCCGTCTCGTCTTGTTTGCGCGTTATAAAACCGCGCTCTTCCATGCGCTCTAACACACCTGTGAGCGAGCCTCCGATTTGTTCCAGAAATTCACCGACTTCGCTTGTAAGAAGTCCGTCGTTTTGCCAGAGTCGGCACAAAACTATCCAGTGACTGGTCGTGACGTTATAAGGCTCAAATTTAATTGTACAATCGCGCGTCATGAGCAACGAAAGCAATTTCATTCTGTACCCAAGCGAATATGGTGGCAAAATGTGAGCGTACTTTTCTGGAATCAAAGATGAGCGCTCTGGCAATTCGCCTTTATGTTCGGGACGCAGATTGAAAATGGCGCGAGTTACCAGAGTGGAGAAGCGCTCCTGGTCTTGTTTGTTTACACCAGTGAACGCTTTTTGCCAGATGCTCTCGACCTTCTCTGGCAGAATATCTAGAAAATGCACACCTTCGTCGGTGAGCCATACGCGCCAGATTCGCCGGTCATTTTTGTCACGCTTGCGTTTGATTAATTTGCGCTTTTCCATGCGGTCTAAAACGCCTGTTAATGTTCCGCCGACTTGTTGGACCTGTTTGGCAATATACGTGACGGGCAGTCCATCTTGTCGCCAGAGACAACTTAAAATTACCCAGTGATTGCGTGTTAGTCCAAGGGGCAAAAGAATTTCATTCAAATTTGTCGTAAGCAAAGCGGTGGCGCGCTTATTTAAATAGCCTTGCGATTGGCGTGTGAAAAAATGCGGATAGGTTTTGATGATTTCGCGTTTGCGCTCGTCACTAATTTGGGTTTTTGACATGATCACGATTCTATCACAAGCTCTCTCGTCAAGTGGCCAGAAAAAGTCTGCAAATGCTTGTTCTACTTAGCTTTATAAAATGCGGCTAGTCAGAATATTTCGTATAACCTATAATATTGTTTATAACCATGTGGATCGTTGAACTAGCGCTGCGCAGACCATACACCTTTGTGGTGATGTCTATATTGATCGCCTTTCTGGGCGTCTTCAGTTTTTTTCGCATGCCTACAGACATTTTTCCAAACATAAATGTCCCAGTCGTGACCGTCGTCTGGTCTTATAACGGCTTGCCTGCCGAAGACATGGAGAACAGACTCACCACCATTTGTGAGCGTGCTATTACAACTACAACGGGTGATATCGAGCATATCGAGTCAAATTCGATAGACGGAATTTCGGTAATCAAAATATTCTTGCATCAAGGCGCTGACGTCGGCAAAGCTGTTTCGACCATTTCTGCTATTTGCAATACTATGCTCAAAATTGCTCCTCCTGGAATCACTCCGCCACTCATAACTGCGTTTAGTGCATCTGATGTACCAGTTTTGCAGCTAGGTGTGGGTGGTAAAAAATTCTCCGAATCTGAGTTATTCGATTTTGGTCTAAACTTCATTAGAACGGGACTGTCGGGTACGCCTGGGGCGCAAATCCCACTGCCCTTTGGTGGCAAAATGCGCCAAGTCATAGTCGATCTCGATCCACAGCAATTGCAGGCAAAGGGCTTGTCGCCTGCCGATGTTGCTAATGCAGTCACTTCGCAAAATGTCATTATTCCAAGTGGTTCAGCCAAAATTGGTGGCATGGAATATGCTGTTCAGTTAAATTCCAGCCCCAAATCAATTGAAGCTTTTAATGATTTGCCTGTAAAGCAATCGGGCAGTTCGACTGTTTATCTAAAAGACGTGGCGCATGTGCACGATGGATTCGCCGTTCAAACTAACATAGTGCATCAAAATGGTGTGCGCTCTACACTTATAAATATTTTGAAAACTGGTGGCGCCTCAACCATAGACGTCGTTAAGAAAGTGCGCGAAGCACTGCCGCGTGTGTTGTCCACTCTTCCGCCTGAGCTTGAAGTTACTTTGATGTCTGACCAGAGTGTATTTGTCAAATCGGCAGTGGATGGCGTTATAAAAGAAGCGGCTGTGGCTGCTGGTCTTACTGCTCTCTTGATTTTACTTTTACTTGCAAGCTGGCGCAGTACAATCATTGTCGCTATTTCCATTCCACTTTCTATTTTGGCTTCAATATCCTGTCTTGGCGCTCTTGGCGAGACTTTGAATACTATGACTTTGGGTGGATTGGCACTAGCAGTAGGTATGCTTGTGGACGATGCCACTGTAGAAGTGGAAAATATTCACCGCAATTTGGATATGGGCAAGCCGCTTACCACGGCAATTTTGGATGGCGCACAACAAATTGCAGCACCGGCATTTGTGTCGACACTTTCTATATGTATAGTCTTTGTACCAGTATTATTCTTAACCGAGCCTGCGCGTTCGCTCTTTGTGCCACTGGCTATGGCTGTAGTTTTTGCCATGATGTTCTCTTATTTGCTTTCGCGCACGCTCGTTCCAGTCATGTCTAAAGCGCTTCTTGGCGCTCAAGTGAAAAATCATGCTAATCCTAAACGCTCATGGATAACGCCTATATATGAAGGCGTCGATTATGAATTCGAGCGCTTGCGCATGCAATTTAAAAGCATTTTGCGCTTTATGCTCACGCATACAAAAACAACAGTGTGTTGTTTTCTGCTTTTATTCAGTGGATTGTTTTGTCTCTTTCCCTTCATCGGACAGGACTTCTTTCCAGGCGTTGATGCTGGAGCCATTCGAATCCACGTTCGTACACCTACAGGCACAAGAATCGAGCAGACCGAACTTGTTTTTCAGCGAATCGCTGACGAAATAAAACAAGTAATTAAGCCACAAGACTTAGAATCAATAATCGACAATATTGGACTTCCCACTACTGGGATTAACCTGGCATACGGCGACAATATAACTATTTCGAATTTTGACGGTGAGATTTTGATCTCGCTTAAAAAAGAGCATGAAGGCTCGACTTTCGATTATCAAAAGAAAATTCGTCGCATGCTTGCAGATAAATTTCCTGAATGCACAATCTTTTTCCAACCTGCGGATATCGTCAGCCAAATACTCAATGCAAGCCTTCCTGCTCCAATTGATGTGCAGGTTACAGGTCGCGACAAAGCTAAAAATTATCAATTAGCACTTGAATTAAAAGAGCGAATCAAACATGTTCGCGGTGCTGTAGATGTCACTTTGCACCAGGTTATGGACGCGCCTCAAATCAAGTTTGACATTGATCGAACTAAGGCAAATCAATTCGGTTTGACTCAACGCGATATTGCTCAATCTGTTCTTATAAGCTTGAGTTCGAGCTTTCAGACCGCTCCTTCGTACTGGGTCAATCCCAAAAATGGTGTCAACTATCTTGTTGCTATTTCGACCCCTACGCATAAGATGACCAACATAGACGACATCATGAGTACCACTATTAATTCGCCCACAGGCAAGCCGCAAATGCTTTTCAATATGGCGTCAGTCTCGCGCGGAACCACTGCCGCTGTGATTTCGCACCAACGTATTCAGCCTGTGTTTGATGTGTTTGTAAATGTTCAGGATCGCGACCTTGGTGGTGTCATGGCTGATATCAACAAAATATTGGAGGAAATGAAACCACAATTACCGCGCGGTTCGTTTTTCAATATAAAAGGTCAAGCTCAAAGCATGAACGCTGCCTTTCTTGGGCTGGCTAGTGGACTTTTGTTTGCTGTGTTTTTGGTTTATTTATTGCTAGTCGTCAATTTTCATTCCTGGTTGGACCCGTTCATTATTTTGACCGCAATTCCAGGAGCTTTTGCTGGAATTATTCTGGCGCTGTTTTGCACCCAGACTACCTTTAGCGTGCCTGCTTTGATGGGCGCCATAATGAGTGTTGGCGTAGCTTCGGCAAACAGTATCTTGTTAATTTCATTTGCAAACGAAGCTTTGCACGATGGTGCCACTCCCACTCAAGCGGCATTGGATGCTGCATTTACTCGTTTCAGACCAGTGCTTATGACAGCATCTGCCATGATCATCGGTATGCTTCCAATGGCTCTGGGACTGGGCGAAGGCGGGTCGCAGAACGCACCGCTTGGACGAGCTGTAATAGGTGGTCTGATGATGGCGACTTTTGCTACGCTATTATTTGTGCCGTGCGCATTTGCTTTGATACACAATACTCTTCAAAAAATTCACGAACGCAAGACAAGAGAGGTAACTTACACACATGCCTGAGGTACAAAAGGTACAAATGGATAAGTTATCCCCGGATAAAGAATCAACTGGCAATTTGAAAAAGCCACCAATGGCGTTTTATATCATGCTAGTAATTCTGGCTGCAGGAGCCACGTTGCTTTTGTCGTTGGGTATTTTGCCTCGCATTTCGAATAATAAAATGCTCGATGCAGAGGCAAAGCGTATTGCTCAAACTGTTCCTAAATTACCTGCTGTAAAAGTGACTAAAGCACCACCTGTGCAAGAACTCACTCTTCCAGCCAATATCGAGCCTATTCAAGAAATACCGATTTATGCTCGCACAGACGGATTTCTCAAAAAAAGATATGTCAATATTGGCGACAAAGTAAAAGCAAATCAGATTTTGCTCGAAGTGGAAACGCCCGAAGTGATGCAGCAATTGAAAGAAGCTCAAGCAGAGCAGAAGCAAGCTTTCTCTCAACTTAAATCTGCACAGGCAGAGTTGGCTCAATCTAAAGCGACTCTTGCTACGCAAAAAGCAAATGTCAAAAAAGCGCAAGCAGACTTGGCATTAGCTGAAAGTCAAGTCAAACGATATGATGACCTTGCCAAGGAAGGCGCCATAAGCCTCGAACAACGAGACATGAAACAGCGTGACGTCGATGCGTGCAAAGCATTAATCGAACAAGCAAACGCCAATGTAAGCGCCGCAAGAGCACAGATGGAAGCTTACGACGAGCGCATAACTGCAGCTCGTGCCTCGGTGGAATCGGCCAAAGCAAAAGAAGAACGTTTCAAGTCACTTGCATCCTTTCAGATTATAAAAGCTCCGTGCGAAGGTGTTATCACCGCATGTAATGTCGACGACGGGGCTCTTGTGACCTCGGGCAGCAGTACTAATGCCAACGTGCTTATTCAAATGGCTCGCATAAGCACTCTTCGCGTTTACACTTATGTCCCGCAAAGTTTTTATCGTTACATTCACTCAGGTATGCCCACGCAAATCACGGTATCCGAGTTGCCTGGGCAAATTTTCTCAGGCACTGTCACCCACGTATCTGGTGGGCTAAATCAAGAAACTCGTACATTGACCGCCGAGGTTATCATTCCAAATAAAGATGGCAAACTGATGTCAGGCATGTACGCCCAAGTCAAATTCTCTATCCATAGAGACAATTCGCCCATTATCATTCCAAGTAGCGCACTTGTGGTCCGTGGGGATGACGTCACGGTTGTCGTAGTAGATGGTGATAAAGCCAGATTCAGCAAAATTACTTTGGGTCGCGACTATGGCAAAGAGGTCGAAGTCCAAACCGGACTTAATGAGGGTGAAATCATCTTGAAAGACCCACCTGTGGATGTTGGCGAGGGTGACCAGGTCATAGCCAATGTTGTAACTGAAAAGATTTCAGATAAGAAACAGTAGTCATGCGATTAGCCCTATTCCTTGGACGGTAAAATGTCTGTGGAGGCATTAATTATGGGCACTCATATTGCAGTTGGTTTGGATGGTTCGGACAGCTCCTGGAAGGCTTTCAGGCAATCGATGGAGCTTGCCTCAGCAAAGAAAGTCATGTTGCATGTAGTCTCTGTGCAGGAAGATGTACTCACTTCTCCTAGCGCGTCGGAGATGATTGTGGCGCACGAGACTTCCAAGGAGAAGTTGCAGAAGATTCAAAAGCAGGCTGAAGAGCTTGCGAAGAACGAAGGCGTGAAAGTGCAAAACTCGGTTGTTAAAGGCAATCCAGTGGAAGCCATGGTCAAATATGTAAAACAAAATGACATCGGCGTGCTTGTGATGGGCTTCACCGGACACTCAAGTATTCTTGGCGCATTGCTTGGCACTCAGGCTGAAAAGCTTGTTCGTCATGCGCCTTGCACAGTAATGATTGTGCGCTAGTGTAAAAATGAACGCCAATTCGCGCTTGTCAGAGGCTTTGAATGCGCATCCAGACGTGCTCGAATATATTATTGGCTTGAATCCGCATGATTTTAATAGGCTGCGTAATCCGCTCTTGCGAAAAGTGATGCCACCGCGGATAACACTAGGTCGTATTGCCAAAATGGTTGGAATGCCTGCCAAAGAGTTGGTGACTAAGATTCACAAAATTGCTGGCATCAAAGGCAAAGTCGAAGACATTGTTGAAGAAATAGATTTGCCGCAGTCTAGTGTCGAACCGCCGGAATGGCTATGGAAAGCCAACTCCGATGACATTAAGTGGGTCGATGTTTTACCGATAGATGAAATTGGCGGCGATCCAATGCCACCAATAAATATCGCAGTAAATGGCGCGCGACAAGGCGAAATCGTTGGCATCAAACATAAATGGGAACCACAACCATTGTTTGATATTTGGACCTCGCGCGGATTTGAATTCTGGACGCATCAAGAAGGTCCCGATGAATGGCACATTTTCGTGTATCGACCTGTGATTTTTAATTGAAACTAGTTGACTGAATTGGTAGGTGTTTAATTGATGGGGGCCAACCATAAGCAAAACATCCCATAATGCTTATGCTCAGCCCTTCACTTTCCAATCAACCAATTGAACAAATTTCCTTTTGGCAAACAATAGCATCCAAGCTGTTCTTCGGTGAGTTCTTTCACGCGAGGATCGAGAAAGTGTGCAAGAAATTTTGGATCTGTTTCGCATGTAATAAAGCACTGTTTGGCAATTTCATCTTCAGCTGATTTGCCAGTTAATCCAGAGTTTTTTACTTTTACACCGATCGCGCGTCCAAGCGAGTTGTTGTACAAGTCTTTTTTGCGATCGAGCAAATCGTCTGCTTGAACCGTGTTCCAATCGAATGTGAACTCGGCGAATTCGTTTGCGCAAAACAATTTGTTTGCAAGCCAATCGCCCAATTCGTATGCTGCAAGTGCCGAGCCATACATATGCTGAAAGCCGTTCACTTTCTGTCGCCAGACGACAATTCCGCTTGGTGTTAATGTGAATGTAGGACTGCCAAACGAGATGGGCACTGGCGCGTCTTTATATTTGGGATAAGAGATCGAAAAGGGAATTAAGTCGCTGCGCCCGTAATATTGGTGCATTGCGAGGCTAACGCGCCAGACGACACAGAAAACGTAGATGCCAATAATCATGGGCGTCACAAAGATAGCGCCGACGATGGCTATTGTTAACTGGCGTTTCTTGGAGCGAGGCATGAGCCAAGTATACAGCCCGGTTTAATTAGGCAGAAGTCTGCGGGATCTCTATAATGGAAATATGCATAGCTTGAGTCACCTGAAGGATTCGGTAGATTTTGCCAAGATTAATTGGTTGAATTTGTTCAAGTCTTTTTTGGTTGTGGCTGCATTTTTCACCTTTTCATGGGTGCGTGGCTCGATTTGTTTTTCGGATATGCGTATGTATCAGGCTCAAATATTGATGGACTGCCTGACGCCTCTTCTAGCAATAGGTTTTCTATTTCTGGGCAAACGTGTGCCTTATTCCATCGGGCTCATTATTTCGGCGCCGTTCTGGCTTTTTTCATTTTTCACGCCAATCTGCGTTGCAGGTGCCGCGCTATTTTCGTTCAATAAGCTTACGCGAGCTGTGGGAATCGGATTCTTTGCGTTACTTGCGTTGGTCGGTGGAGTTTTTGTTTATAGTCATTTCAATTACGGTCCAATTATTGAGTTGACTCAGCAAGAGAAGGTTGGCCCAAATACAGTTTCGATGTACAAATGCAATTTTATGAGCAAAGAGTATGTAACTCACGATATTGCTCTTGAAACGCCCATCATTCCTGGGTTAATGTTCTCGAACGGTGTGGACGATTTTGAAGAAATCGATTCGACTCCATTTGAAGTCATCGATGCGAACCATATACGGTATCACTCAGAAGGTCAGGCTAAGACGATTGAGTTGGAGTCGAATAAGTAATTTAACGATTCTTCAATTTTTTCTTTGCAGTCTTCAAAGTTTCGATTGCTTCTTCTATAAGTTGCTCTGCATCAAGCTCTTCTGAAACCTTGCCGGTTAGACCGCTAGGAGAGTCATAGGACTTTAATTGCTTAGATTTTTTTGCATTCTCTTTTGTGAATAAGGCTGGTTGGTTTTCCAAATAAGACCAAATAACATTTCTACAGAAAACGCCTATCGGCACGTGATTTATTTCAGAGGAGTTAAGTAAAGCTTCAATGAGTTTCTCGTCTGCGCGAAATTGTATCAGTCCTCGCTTAATAATTTTTTTGCGTGCTTCAATAGCTTCTTTTTGCATGATTTCTTTGGCTCGGGCAGACATTCCTCGCTGCACGGGAGCTATCTGGTCCGCGTAATCACTATCTCTTTTTTTTGCCATCTTTCATGTCCTCGAAATAGCTTTTGTATGGATTGCGAGCTTTATCTGCGTGAAATATGATCATTTCATTTTCTTCAAAGTTGAACTCTACTCCTATTTCAATGAGAGAAACCATTTCAGGTGTAAAGCCGACAAGCATGTATTTTTCATAATTAAAGCCACCCAACAAATCGAATTCCAAATAATCGTCACGTTGGATAAAATCAGTTATCACTTTTCTAGAAATCCCGTGCTTCAAAGCAGAGGGTAATATTTTCATGGATATACCCTCGGTAGTACGTTGTACTACTAATATAGTCGCAATAAATCAAAAAGTAAACAGTCGTTTTTTACTTCTTGTCGCGAGGGAAAGCCTTCTCGTAGGCTGTTCCGAAGCCCACTAGACTGATTTTGGTTTTGACGTTGCCTAAGCGTTTATATTTTTTCTTCTCGGACCAATTAGTTACGTAGTCCCAAAGGTTTTGCCAGTCACTATAATTATTCGGAGCGTAATAATCATCTTCTGTAAGTTCGATATAGCCAAGCAAAAAAACTTTCTTCAGGTAAGGAAGAAATTCCTGGGCCGAATACCAGGCGTGTGGATGGTTTTCAGTGTTTTTGCTTTCTTTTCCAATGAAGTCTTTTTTCTCAAAAACTACTTGAGTTGGCAATTCAGCTTTTTTGTATTTCAGAGGAATAATTAGATTCAGCATCTGATCGTCATCTCGACCAAGTACTAAAGCCGCTCCCCAGGTTTTATCCGGAAACTTGAGTGCGACGCAGTCTCCACAATCGAATATAGCTTCTTCAACAATTGGTTGTCTTTTGCGAGGGCGCGTTTTTGGTTTGCATAGTTTGTTCAGCACTTTGACGAACTCTTTTCGCAAGTCATCTTCTAGCTCTGCTTTTGGTAATAGTTTTCGGATTTCTGCTTCGACCTTGGATGTGTCTAGGCATAATTCTCTCAAGCCTTCCATCAATCCAAGTCGTGCAAAGACGCCATTGTCCAGATCGTCTAATTCGCTTTTCCATTCTTTGCGAACTAATTTTTCGATTTTACTTGGCTCCATGCCTTCATCGTGCAGTTTGAAAAATCTACCTGCAATGTCGGCTGCGATATCATCGTCGTAAACTGATTTGAAAGGATCGAAGGTTCCCATAGCTATTTCGTAAGCGCGGCTTCTTTCGCGCCTTGAAATTTGCTGCCCTGCCGAGTTCCGCGTGCGTGCATCACTTCATCGATTCGCTTAGTCACGCGTTCTTTTTCAAATGACCAGGTAGGAGCAATAATTTCTTCTTCCATGCCTTCTGCAACTAAGCGCATAATCACCATATCTGGTGGCAGTATTTCTAAAGCGTCGGCGACCATTTCGACATAAAGATCTTCGTCCAGCACAGGAAGTGTGCCGTCGCGATAATCTTTTTCCATTGGTGTGCCGCGATAAATACAAAGCTGGTGAATCTTGACTGCATCGAGTTCAAGCGTTGGATCAGAAATTGATCTAACTGTCTCCATCATGTCTTCGCGAGTTTCTTCGGGCAAGCCGAAAATCAAGTGAGTGGCAACACGCAGACCGCGTGCCTTAGCGCGACGCACAGCATCGAAAAATTCTTCAGACGAATGTCCGCGATTAATAAGATCAAGCGTTTTGTTCTTGGATGACTGCAATCCAATTTCTAGCCAGACAAAAGTCTTTTCGTTATATTCGGCAAGTAAGTCTATAACGTCGTCATCAAGACAATCTGGACGCGTGCCTATGCAAAGACCTTCGACCTCGGGAAACTCGAAAGCAACATCGTAGAGACTGCGCAACACGCCTACTGGAGCGTAAGTGTTAGAGAATGCTTGGAAGTAAGCCATAAACTTCTTGGCTTTGAAACGGCGACCGACTCGTTTGATGCCGGATGCCAATTGTTCGCGCACGCTCAACTCTATATTGATGGTTGGAGCACCAGATCCACGGTCATCGCAGAAAGTGCAACCGCCAAAGGCGCGCACGCCGTCACGGTTTGGGCAGGTGAAGCCAGCGTCTATTGGCACGCGATAAACGCGCTCGCCGAAGTGATTCTTCAGGTAAGAATTGAATGTCTTATATGGTGGGGGCAATTTATCCATAGAACCAATGAGGTCTTGTCAGCCTTCTTTTGCCGATTATGAACTGCGAATTCCCAAAGATATCCACTAATAGGGCGGTTGTCAATGCGGCTGGGCGCTAGCGAGTTGACACGCCTTCAGGCTTATTGGTATTCTGCAATTTAGTTAGTTCTTTAGGCCCCCATCGTCTAGAGGCCTAGGACACCTCCCTTTCACGGAGGCGACGGGGATTCGAATTCCCCTGGGGGTAAATTTTTTTGCAAAGCGTGTCTTAGGACATGCTTTTTTATTGTTTGCAAGCCCATTTGTATAGAAAAGTAAATCAATAACTATTTGAGATATATTGTAAGCTTTTACAATTTATATCTTGTGCGACTTTATAAATCCCGCGTCACTTACATAAGGTGGAGAAAATGGCAGAAGCTACGACAATTTCAAAGACTACAGTTGAAAAGCTGGCTCAGCAGTTGCGAGTAGACAGTATTAGATCCACCACCGAAGCGGGCTCGGGTCACCCGACATCTTGCATGTCTGCTGCAGACCTCATGGCTGTGCTCATGACGCAGTTCTTGAAATTCGATTTCAAAGATCCTCACTTCGAAAACAATGACCGCCTCATCTTCTCCAAAGGTCACGCCGCACCGCTTCTTTACTCCATGTACAAAGCCGCTGGCGCAGTCACTGACGAGGAGCTTATGTCGCTTCGTAAAATCGGCTCGCGTTTGGAAGGTCACCCCGTTCCAGAAATTCTTCCTTTTGTAGATGTTGCTACAGGCTCGCTTGGGCAGGGGCTTTCGATGGGTGTCGGCATGGCGATGTCGGCTAAATATCTAGACAAACTTAATTACAAAGTCTGGGTTTTGCTTGGCGATAGTGAAATGGCAGAAGGCTCAGTGTGGGAAGCAATGCAATTAGCTTCGCACTACAAGCTAGATAACATGGTTGCCATCCTCGATATGAATCGACTTGGTCAGCGCGGCGAAACCGCTCTTGGCTGGAACTCAGGCGTGTATGCGCAGCGTGCTCGTGCATTTGGCTGGAACACGATTGAAATTAACGGTCACAACTTTGACGAAATCACCAAGGCGTACGAAGCAGCTATCGCAACTTTGACTAAGCCTACAATGATTATTGCTAAGACCGACAAAGGGCATGGTTTGGCACTTACTGAAAACAAAGACGGTTGGCATGGTAAGCCATTGAGCAAAGAAGAATGTGCCGAGGCTGTTAAGGAGCTTGGTGTAAACGATATTCGTATTGATGTTGCCAAGCCACAATCGAACGGTAAATCGGACAAAGTGAAACCGGCAGTGACAAACAAATTTGTCTGTCCTGATTTCAAAGGCGAAGTTGCTACTCGCGAAGCTTACGGCGAGGCGCTCAAAGCACTTGGTGACGCTTTTGAAGACGTTGTTGTGCTTGACGCTGAAACGTCTAACTCGACATTTGCAGACAAATTTGGCAAAGCGCATATGGATAGATTTTTTGAAATCTATATAGCTGAGCAAGCTATGGTTGGCGTGGCATGCGGTTTTTCGACTAGAGGCAAAGCCGCTTATGCTTCAAGCTTCGCAGCGTTTTTAGCAAGAGCTTATGACTTTATTCGTATGGGTGCAGTATCACGCTCTAATATCAAATTGTGCGGATCGCACGCAGGATGCTCCATTGGACAAGACGGACCATCGCAAATGGCACTTGAAGATCTGGCTTCCATCCGCGCTGTGATTAACAGTACAGTTCTTTATCCAAGTGATGCTTACGCAACGGCTCATTTGATTAATTCAATGCGTGCACTCAAAGGCGTCTCTTACATCCGCACCACAAGAGCCAAAACACCACTTTTGTATTCTGCTAAAGAAGAGTTTCCAATTGGCGGATCGAAAGTCTTGAAGAAATCGAAAGAAGATCAAGTAACATTGATTGGTGCTGGTATCACGCTGCATGAATGTCTGAAAGCTTATGAAGAGCTCAAGTCGGCTGGTATCAATGCAAGAGTTATTGACCTTTATTCGATTAAACCGGTAGATGTTGAAACTCTGCGCAAAGCAGCTCAAGAAACAGGCAAGTTCGTGACCGTTGAAGATCACGCTCAAGAAGGCGGTATCGGCGACGCTGTACTTGGAGCCTTTGCATCGACTGAGAAAGAAAGAGCACCGCAGGCGCCACTATTGTTGAAATTGGCTGTACGCGAAGTGCCTGGCTCTGGAACTCCAGAAGAGTTGATGGACCTTGCCGGTATTACCGCCAAGCACATTGTGGCTGCTGCTAAGAGCTTAATTTAGGGACGAGCTGACTATTTAGTCGTAGCCTTCTTCGCGACCTTTCTTAAGCACTTTCAAGACGCTAAGTAGATTTTCGTTTTCGGGATATTCAGATTTCCCGTAATGAAAATTGGCGAACTGCCATTTGCCTTTTATTTGTTTGACTTCGGGTGTGACTGTGGCTTTGGTCAAAGTTTTGCCTTTAGCTACGCCGTGAACTTCGACTAAAAAAGCGTCGCCTTTTTGTGTTACTTTGGTGGCCAAATATTTGGCATAAGGTTCGCTATTTGTACTTAAAAATGGGTCGAAATCAAGCCCAATCAATTCGTCTGGAGATTTTTTCTGTGCTGCTATATCGTCATTCAATCTTTTATTTAATTCAGGGGTAAAGTCTGCCGCCTTTTTTTTCATTACTGTTTCCAGTTCCATTGTTTTTTTGAAATTCTGTTGAGTGGCGGCGTACCAGTCATAGAAAGTTTGCACAAATGTTTTGGCGCCATTAGCACCTGGGGCAGCAGTGGTAGGAGTCGGTGGCGCTGCAAAGGCTTGTGTGCTGCTTAAGATGCACACAAATCCAGACAAGGCCAGAGTGCTTAAAGTACTCAAAGTACGCGTTTTCATTTAGGACTCCTTCTTTATTAAAAAGTCTGGTGGGGAGCGACACTGTAAAGTGCGCGTAGAGTTTCTTTGTCGTTTTCCGAGATATGATAAGAAGCGCCTTCCGACCAGTGCTGCCAATTAGTCATAAGATCCGAGCCAAATGGGCTGTGGCATTGAATTCCAATTGCGTGTCCAAATTCGTGAGCAGCAGCATTTCGAATAGATTGACTGGCGACTTGGCTTGAATAGGGGGAAAAGTCTGTTCGAAGTTCGATTATAATCGGACGTGTTTCGGTGTTGCGGACCATGTATAAGGTCTGTCCCGCCTGACTTGGTTGTGGAAAACTAGGCGACCAGAAAATCAGAATGTTTGCACCGACTGGGCTGTTGACGAATTGAAAAGTGACAATTCGCTCTTGCATCGCCCAGTTCCAGTCGCCAAGTCCAGAGCGAACTTGACTAGCAAAACCGCTTTGATATCCAGGGCACTGTTTAAGTGATTGAACGGCACCGGGTTTTCTGAGCCAATCTTGCAGTTCGCTCAATTGTGGTACGTTTAAATTTTTACCGCGGTATGCTTCAGGAAGTGCTAGTCCGTTGCTTACATAAATTTTGAGGGGCATCTGCTTGCGCGACCAAACGGTATGCATTCCATTTTTCAAAGCATAGTAAGCATGAGCGTTTACACCATATCTCTTTTGTAATTCCAGGGCTGGATTCATATAAGGCGAATGACTTGTTTGGGTGAGAAAGAGCCTGGAGAGTGCAGCTCTGCCCGTTTTGGTATCGCCTGCTTGAAAGGCAGAGAGCGATGCATAATACTGATAGCTCGCGTCTCTTGGGTTTAGAAGAGCTGCTTTAGCGAAATATTGATTTGCTTCTTTATATTTTTTTGCTTGTAGGGCTTTCAGTCCTTGTTGTGCTACCACTCCTGCGTTTTCGGCAGCCATTGTGGCTGAATTGCTACAGGATAGAGATAAAACGACCGCCAAAATAAGTTGTCTGATCTGCATAAAGTCTCTGCTCGCTAGTCTCTTGCGAATTATACTTCTGAATGGTCAAAGAGAATACCGTGAAAAACCGGCAAAAACTTCTAGCGAATTCCTGGGTTGTAATGCGCTCCGTAAATAATTCGTGGTTCGTTTAGATCTTTGTCTATAAAAGTATTTGGATTGTGAATGATATATTTTCGCGGAATATTTACTTGTTTTTTATTGCTGCCATCTGGGTTCATAAGCCAGATTCCAGAGTTTTTTAAATCGGCTCTATTGATGTAAAAGCAGACAAGTTGTTTGCCATCGGGCGTCCAGTCTGGTGTAGCCCATGCAAATGTGTTTGTGATTTGGACTTCTTTAGCGTCTGGATTTGTTAAATCTAAAACGAAAATCCTCCAGTCCTCTTTTCCGAAATAACGCATGAACACTACTTTTTTGCCGTCTGGCGAAATTCTAGGATCGTAGTCTCCTAGATTAAATGATTCGGGTTTATAGCTTGCAAAGATTGGGTGAGTGAGCTGCTTGGCTAAGCTTGTGTCTATTTTGCTATACCAGATTGTATTTGGATGTTTCTTTTCAGGATCCACAGTGCCAAAAACAAAATCATTTCCGCGCACATGTGGATCTGACGGCATCAAATTTTGGGGAGTTGGCAGCTCACGCTCGTTTCCAGTCTCGATATCGAGTAGGCGAATCGCTGTTTTCTGGGGTGGTTTGAAATGAATGTAGATAATGTGTTTATCGTCAACAAAGGAGCTATTTGCTGCCATAACGCCATTTTGATGCGGGACTACTGCCCGCAGGTTACTGCCGTCGATATTCGCCACTAAAATTTCAGTGTTGAAATAGCCACTCTCCTCCAGGCAGAGCCCATCCAAATTTTTATGATAGTACTTGGTAAGAGTTAGAAGTTTTCCATTGGGAGATACGCGTGGATGAGTGAGATTGTGAGTCGAATCCTTCAAAATTATTTTAAAATCTGAGCCATCAAATTTGGTACTAGCGATAACAAATCGCAGAGGATTGCTTTCTGCTGCGCAAGATGCAAGGACTAAACTTAGAATGGTTAAGGTAGTTAGGTAAAAATTTCTGATGGCAGTTGGGGTCGTCAAGGAGAGCCGTCCAATTCGGTATGATACCATTTTAAACTGTCGCTCTGGAACATTTATTGCTTGTGGAGGTCAAACCAAATGGGATATGAACAAGACCATGACGCATTCTTAGTCGAGGTGAACACTCTTTGGAATGAAATGCAGGCTATGAATACCGATGGACTGTCACCAGAACAGCTCAGTTCGATTAAACACTTTGTGCGTGAAAATGAACAAACACGCGATGCACTTACAAACGGAAGAGCACCAGCCCTAGAGGCTTACAACGCATCTGACCCAACCATGAAGGCTCGCATGGAAGCCGAACTACAGAGGCAGCGCCAAGCATTTTTGCAAGCACAAAATTTCTTGAGACAGGTTCTGGCAACTAAAGCCTGATCAAAATATTTCAAATCCATCAGCAATTGGATTTGCTCGCATCTCACTTATAGTGAGGGTGCATTCCTTCCAAGAAAGAGATGGCAAATACGATTCGAAATAATTTTTGACTCCAAAATATTGTCTGCTTTTGGCGCGACCGCCTTCGCTGAGCTCTAAACTAATTGAAGTGACTGGTAGCCCAAGTGCTGACGGACTGGTCAAAAATGAGAAGTGGACTGGGTTATCGCCCTGGTCAACTTCAATGCTGGATGGAACGAAATGCTGAAGCGCTGATTTTTTCGATGAATTAATTGATGCTGTGCATTTGATTGGAACAGAAAAAGATTTTTTTTCTTCGCTTACCAGATTTCCTTTGAATGTCAAAACCCAGGTGGAATGCGGCTCGTACTGGGCAGTTCGAAGTAGTTCTATTTTTTGATTTATTTTCGGGCTAGATTGTTTGAGGCTGGTTTGAACTGTTCTAAATAATTCGACAGCAGGTTCTTTCTTGGGTGCGACAAGCAATCTGATATTGTAAGAACCTGACTGAAAGCCAGTATGACCGGATAGATCAGACTTGCCTTCACTCAATTCTGAAAGTAAAAACTTTTCATCGAACCGAGGATCTGAAAATTCGTCTGTTCGCTCAACACCGCAAAAAGTTTTGTCCCAGGAATAATAATGTAAGCCTGGAACAATTACCTGATTACGCTTGGGGACATATGAGCCAAAGAATTGACTCTTGCGCGATCTATTTTGATTTTTGGCACTTACAATTTCGATTTCAAGCTCGGGTTTTAGTTTTGAGCTTGATGAGTTGGCGATATTTGCAAGAATGGTTGGTGAAAGCGCAATTGCGTACCATTGACGCAAATCGTGCAGAGTTCCGCCGCCTCCAATTAAAAGAGACGAAAATAAAGCTTCCATTTCTTGATCTTTGGAAAGATTTTGAACGAGCGGCATCAATGGAAAAACAGGACTATTTAGCTTTTGACCGTTAACCAGTACCTCGGCATTTTGTCCTAGCGCATGCCAGTTTTGACAGTCTATTAATACGTAGCAGTCACGCGATAAGAGGTCGGTTATCTTGTCTTTGGGAATTAAAATACTTTGTTTTATTGATTTGCCAGATGAAACAAGTTCGGTTTTCCATTCGTGCGCACGCCCGTGGACAGCTAGATGTGTGACTGTAAATGGCATAAACAAAATTGCAATAGCAGTGACCGACCAACCTGAGCGTTTAGAAAAATTGTGACAAGTGCGTGCCAGATGAAATAGCAAAGCTGTAAACAATATGTATGCAATGGCTTTGATAGCTAATTCTAAATAAAATGCAGTGTTGAAATGGGTTACACCAGGTACCGCGCGTAGTACCGCAATAATATTTAGTCTAAGTAATATCAAAAGTGCAAGACCGGTTCCTGCCACTAATAATCCGTCTTTGCGTGTGGCTTTGTTCTTCAATAGTTCAGCCACTGCGTATAAACCAAATGCAGCAAACATCAAAATTTGGGGCATGGCAGTGATGCCATAACGGGGTAATGTTGAAAATAGAACATAAACTGCATGAACTGCCACGATTCCAGTCAGAAAACAGCGAGAACGAAATTTATTTCGCCCTTCTGTTAAATCATCGCTTTTAACGAAAAAGCCAAATCCAATGCCGATGCAAGCTAAAAATAAAAGCAATTGGTGAATGAAAATCTGGTCGGACATTGCCACTGGACCAATAGGAGTTCTAAAATCGTTCCAGTGGAATTTGAATAATCGGGCTGGTTTATCCAGAAGTAATGACCAGAATTCAGAAGGGTTTCGACGCATCTGTTCTTTGATTATTTGCGGAGCAGACTTGTTTTCGAGTGCGGCAAAGCTCATGAACGGATAAGTTATCCATCCTCTGCCAACTGGATCTAGACCCACGCACAAATTGTAATTCTGTTTGCGGTCAGGCATAAAACTGATGCTACCAGTACTTAAATTTTGCAGAAAGAAAACTGGGGCCAGTACAAGCATGAAGCCAAATACTGCAGAAATAGCTGTTTTTAAAAAAGTTTTGCTACGAATTTGCATCAAAAGAACGATCGCTACAGGCACTATAAAAAGCACCAGGGCCGAGCGTGTTTGTTGCAATAGTGCAAGAGTAATTCCAAGACCCAGAGCCCATCTAACGTTGTTCTTGTCATTGGTTTCTTGAATGAGAGACACTGTTAAATAGCTGACTGCGGTGACAAAAAAAACAGCTAGATTTTCGCTCAGCACACGATCAGTATTAACGATAAAACCGGGATAGAAAATTGCCAGAGCAGCAGATACAAAGCCGACTGGAGGGCTCCAACATCGCTTTGCCGTCATAGCAATTAGGACGCAACTCAGAGCCGATATCAAACACTGTCCAAGAAGGGGACCGATAACCGAATAACCGTCTGGAATATGTCCACTGACAAAATATCCAAATATCAAAAACAGAGGAAAGACGCATCCTGCTTGTTTCATCATTAAAGCAAGAGAATCTGGTTGTGCTTGGTTAGTTAGTACTTTGTAGAATTCATGCGCGTCTTTGAGATATTCAGACGAATCACCAATGGCTGCAATTGCAAGATGTCCATCTGCAAAAACGAAGCAAAGTCTGACTGAAAGAGCAATTGCAAAAATTATTGAGTATATGAAGTAGTTGGTCTTCATCTTCTTATGGAAATAAGTAAAATATGGTTAAACCCCAGATATCGAGAACTGCGTGGAAAATAATTACAGTCCAGAGTGATTTGGTGCGCAGATTCAGTCACCAAATTCGATACTGGCGGGTAATTGTTTGCTCGCGGGTAATGTCGGATTGAGAAATTTAGCCTGTTCGAAGCTGCGAGCGGCTGAAACCGGATCATTCATCTTGTGGAAAACATATGCCAGTGCCAAGTATATTTGTGCACAATTTGGATCTACTCTTTGTGCGTGGGCTAAATCGTTGTGAGCATAAATCCATTGTTTTAGCTGTATATAGGCACAAGCGCGCTTGTAGAACATCATGGCGTCACGTGGATTCTCGCGAATTGTTTTGTTGTATGACTGCAATAACTCTTTGGCGCTGCCCTCTTCTTGAAAATAGCTGGTGGTCAAAACGAGCTTGTTTTGGGATTCTCTGGCGGTTTGCTCAGATGATTCATCGTCTTTTATTGTAAGTTTTGCGGCAAAGTCGTTGACACTGTCGGCTTCAAGCGATTCTTTGATATGCGGTAATAGTTTTTGCGGATTGGCTGCGGCTGCTGCAAGCAAAAGTGCGCGACCATCCCATTTGCTATTCAGCACGGGACTTTGTTTGGCTTGTCTGTCTTCCAGTACTTCAGCTTGAACCTGTGATTTCATTTCGTCAAACGCTTCGCTAAGCTCTCGTGGCGATTTACTGCGACTCATTGAATCGATGAGATGGCGCGTGAATACACCGTTTTTGTAGCGTCGCGACTCCCACGATTGCTCATCTGTTTGACTGGAGCAAATAACTAATTGTCCAGCACCTTGTGCCAGGACACTTGAATCAAAATTGCCGACTTCACGACTTAGACCTTTGGAGCCTGGTTTGAGCGAGCCGCTATGACATGCGTCAAGCACTATTACTACTCTGTCTGTCAGAACGCGGGAGTTGGTAGCGTCGAGAACTCGCTTCATTTCGATGCCTGTGGCAAACAGATCTTCTGGATCTGAATCATACGCCACCAGATAATTGTCGCCACGCAAATCCATTTGTGCGGGGCTTCCGTGAGTAGAAAAGAATAAGACCACAAGGTCATCCGGCTTTGCGACTTGAGCAAGAAATTTTTGTCCCAGTTCTGACATCACTCGTCTTTGAGTTGCTTTTTCATCAAGTAGGATGCGCACATGATCTGGCTCGAAGCCTGCATCTTTGACTAGAAATTTGTAGAAATCAATTGCGTCCTTAACTGAGTATTTTAGCTTGGGAACATCGCTATCGTTGAATTTGCTGATGCCGACAATTAATGCCCATTTATCGCGAATAGGGCGATTTGTGCTGGGGTTGGATGGTTGTGCTATGGCTTGGCTGCCAAGCAAAAATAGAGTGCAGAAAGTCGATGTAGTTCGAATAAGAGTTTTTAGCAAGTCGAGCACCCACGAGATGAACGCACTCATTATAATAGTTAAGCTTATTGAAGTGCTCAAAGGCATGATCGCTAAGATCAAAATTTAGAATGGATCGTTATAAGTGGGTGTCAAGTGAGGCATAGAACCTTATAGGCATTTCTAATCTAGGCGTGGAAAAATGGGCGAAACTCAAGTCGGCACAATAAAGATTGGTCAGCTTCTGCTTGGCGCGGGGCTTTTGTCGGGGGCGGATCTGGCAGAGGCGCTGGAAATCGCCATTGAAAGTGGGCAGCTCATCGGTAGAGTGCTAGTTATGTCTGGCTTTGTTAGCGATGAGCAGTTGAAGGTAGGTCTTGAGTTGCAAGAGAAGTTGCGACTCAATCAAATTTCAATCGACCAGGCAATCAAAGAGCTTTCAAAATACAAATAACGTTCGAGGCTTAATCGGCTTCTATACTAAAAATCCATTGCTCCGCGCGCAGCAGCTCAACAGTGATTTCGCGAATTCTATCAGCAAACAAAAACTGTTGACTTTGCAATTCGTTTAGTGATTCGAATACTAATTTGCCTTCAAGATCGCGCTCTGGATAAATTAAGGGCGAATTCCAGAATGGCAGAGGTCCGCAACCTGGGCGGTCATTGAAGTTATCTTTGGGACTAAATGGTATCTCGCTGTATTTGCGATACCAGTCAGCCATTATTTTGCCAACACGTTCAAGAGCTTCTTCTACATATTGGCTGCCTTCAGATGAGACTGCGCAGTTTTCTAGTGAATACAATTCGGGGTGGCGTTTGTGGGCGCGAGCAATAGCGCTTTCAATTTCTTCGTAACCACATACGGTGCCAAAACTTTTTCTTGGTCCTGAAGCCATTGAATTAAATAATTCGGTCATCACCATGGTTACGCGTTGAACCGCTTTGGTGGTGCGTCTAAGACCTTTTACCGACATGCCGCGCACTTCAGGTCTAATCACTGAGAAAGAATCGTTGAAACTTGCTACCGCAGAATCGAGCGAATGATGGATGGTTGGATCCTCGAAGATAGACTCAGTATCGGGACCTCGAAGCAGAGCAATTTTAGCAAAACCTTCTGGATGATTGTAGTTGATGCTGTGGTCGCCTGCTATAACGGCGCTTGCAATCTTGGATTTGGGGTTACTTGGATGGGGAACGTACCATTCGTTGATACCAAGTTTGCTCAATAATTCCCGTTCGGCAGGGGTGAACATAATCAAGCTCAAATCGTCATTGAGATGAGTTTCGTCAAAAGGAGCCGAGATTTTGTTATAGATACTCTGCACTGTGGCGCGCGTCTTGGCTTGAGCTTTGCTTGTTGCTTCCGCCGGGATGACGGGGTCGAATTTGCCCAGTTTCAATTTGTTGTGCAGCATAATTGAAACGATGGTAGCCATGAATTTAGGTGGCGCAATTTGGTGCTCTTTGCAGGCGCGAGATACACGCTCCATGCTTTTTTTGTTTTGCTCCTTGCTTGGATCCAGGAAGTAAGACATGGCGAGAGCCGCAGCTTCAGCTCCATGCACGTTGTGAATAATAAAATTGCCACGCGACTTAATTGCGTCAGAAAAAATAGACGCTAGAAGCGCATCGCGCTTTTCGAGGGCATTGAGCTTGAGAATATTGGCAGCATCGTAAACTTGGTCGAGTTCGGCGCGTGTATGTTTCCAGTTCATATTCCACTGGTAGCCGGTGTTAAGCTGATCGGCTTGCTCAAGACGCCAGTACATATCGCGCACGATTGCTAGGCAGTTCCAGATTAGTTCTTTGTCTTCACGCGAAAGGGTTTTGTCGCGGTCTATTTTTTCGTAAACGTTGCGAACTTCGCCGGAGTCGCACATAACCGGGACGCTGGCAAGGTCCTCACTTAAACTTTTCCTCAGACCGGGTAAGTCTGTGGGTTTTGGAAGATAGGACTGCCACTTGAAATTGTCCGTCAGTCGGGTCAAAAACGAGGTGGGTTGCCGTTTGGTTGTTGATGCTAAGTCTGGCATTATTGAAAGAGTGTCAGAAAAACTCTGGACGATAATGGTACTATTGTACCCTTCAAAACAGGCGCCATGATTATTTTCGGGAGATGTAAAGCGAATGCGATTGATTTTGTGGGGAACCCTGACGGCATTTTCTCTTTGTCTAACATATTGTGTAAATACTGCAGTCTGTGGCGAGCAGAAGGTTTCGAAGCCTCAAACAAATCAGGCTAAGACTGGCGTGCAAAAACCGACAAAAGAAAAATCAGAACTGCAAAAACTTGCTGACAAACAAAAGAATCCAGCTCATTTCGACAATGCGTTCATGTTGCAGAGTCAGAATATGACGAGCATGGCTATTCCAGAGTATCGAGATGCGCTCGCGGCTGACCCCAAGTTTGTTTCTACTTATAATAACCTGGCTCAGTGTCTCTGGGACCGCAATGCAAATGATGGCAAAGATCGTGAAGAAGCAAGAGAATTACTCAAAAAAGCTCTTGAGCTCGAGCCAAAAAATGTAGGTACGATGCATGTGATGGCCTTGGTCAAAGACGCCGATAAAGATCCCAAAGGGGCTGAAGAACTGTATCGCAAGATTCTTCGCGTACAACCAATTAACTTTAGAGCCGTGCAAAATTTGTCTGAAATGATGTTTAGACAAGGGCGCAAAGAAGATGCCAAAAAGGTGATAAACACTGCTTTGGCAAGCAGCCCGCCTGATACTGATGTGGCTGTTTATAAGCAAGCTTTAGCCAATTTAGAAAAAGCCAAACCTTCAGCTTCACCTGCAAAAGTTGAAGACACCAAGAAAAAATCGAACGATGGCTAAGCGCTAAATTCTTGTTTGATAAACGAAGTGACTCTATTCTGGATTGATGGAGAAAAGAAATCTCTGTACTTATCCAGTAATTCTGGTTTGTTATTGATTTCAGGATAGTTAATACTGCCCACCCAGAGTTTGCTTACATAAGGCTTGAGCATTTTGACCATTTCTTCTGGTTGGCAGGGAAGTAGTGGCGCGATGGAAGCTGTGACATTAATACCTGCTTTGTGCAAAGCTTTTATCAACTGTAAGCGCCGTTGCACGCTTGGGGCCTTAGGCTCGAACTCCTTTCTTACGGTATCGTCATTGGTGGTAAAACTAACTCCTACCGAAAGGACGTTTCGGTCGAACTTTTTTAGAAGCTCAATGTCTTGAAGAATTAAATGGCTGCGAGTGTGTAAAGTCAACTTGGCTGGATGATAGTTCAAGATTTCGCTCAAGCACTGCCTGGTCAACCTGTATTTAAGTTCTGCATACTGATAGGGATCTGTGGCAGAGCTGAAGAAAATTGAGCTTGCAAAAATTTTGACTCGGTCTTTTCTAATTAACTGCGGCGCGTTTGTTTTGACTTCTAACCAGCCTCCCCATTCTTTGGGTAGGCGATCTTTTTTATTGGGAAACTTAGGCACATAGCAATAACTACAGGCAAAGGCACAACCCGCATAAGGATTGAGCGAGTAGTCATAATGGTCGGACAGAGAGCCTGCGTGCTGGGGCGTAAGTATTGATTTTGCTTCGACTTCAATAATTTCCATTCGCTCAATATACATACAAATGTATGTATATGCAAGAGGTGTCGAATAAATATCTACTTTTTGAGCATTTTGCTCATACCGGTTTCCAGATAGAGCTTAATCACAACAATTGCGATGAGCGTAATCAATACAAGTGCACCAAAAACCCAAGCACCAAATTTATTGCCCTGAGCATAGGCTTCTTGGGCAGACATGGCGACTGGATGAGCTTTGGACGCAATATCGGGTTTGACCTCAAACGAGTTTAAAAAATTGTCGGACATCACTGCGCCTTGACGGCCGGTAAAATCCAAAGTGTATCCAACATCACCATTGGTGCTAACAGCTTTTACAATAGTGCTATTGGTATCGCCTATGGTTGAATCAATTCGCTCGCCGGTCCAGCCTTTGCCAGATACTTTCACTGGTTTATTGATTTTGAATGAAAGTACTTTCTTTTCTGCGGTGCGCTCTAGTCCTTTTGATATGCGCGAATAAGTGTCTGCTTTTTTTTCTTCTTCTGTCAGGTGAATGCCCTGGCTTATCTTGTAGTGCTCGTTATCTTCGTCGCTGTAATATTCAAGAAAGCGAATGTTCTTGTCGTTAAACGTAGTCGCTTCGCTCACTCCTTTGGGCATCATAATGCTAAATTCGGCGGTGGGCGGCGAGAACTTCGTCCAGTCTTCACTATCATTGTCTTGTGCCAATGATGCAGTAGACGAGAGCCCGAAAATAGCGATGAAAGCAGCTAATTGAAAGATTCTTTTGCTTTGGCTGGTCATTTAAATATCCGTTTGTTTGGATGCTAGTGCGGCACTGGAAAAGTACTGTAAGTCTGATTGGACTGGAAATTTCCAGCGATGAATTACAAAACCGTAGCGTAGCATTTCTAAAAATGCCACAGGTGGAGTCCATTTATCAGAAAACAAACGCCACATGCTTACATAAAATCCGGTGCGGTCGCAGCCGGCGTGGCAATGTACAAAAACGGCACCATCACCAGTTTTTTCTCTTCGTTCTTTGGTCTCTTGTACGGCACTCAAAAATGCTTTGATTTTCTTTTCGCTGGGAGGTGCATTTCCAGTCGGTATATTGATGTATCTCATATTCAGAGTGCGAGCCACATGAGCTTCCAGAGCGACTCCCAAAGGGTCGTTGCGAAAATCTACTATGGTATCGACGCCAATTGTGTTTAGAGCTTTGATACCATCGGGACTGGGCATTGCGCCTCTGTACAGGTAGGGCTTCACTTTGTGAAAGTTAGGCAGATCTGTGTACTTAGGCGTTTGCGCTAAAGCAGGCGAAATCTGAGCCATTGAAATAAGGCTTATGAGAGCTATTAAAGAGATTCTTTGACCCTGTTTCATTCTATTCTTTTTGAATTGTATGCTCTGCCGGCTGATGCTGGAACTGTTAGCGGACCTACTGGTGATCCCTTTGTAATCAAATCGTTGAACACTACGGGGTCCTTGAACACATCTTCAAGGGTTGGCACACAAGTTACCATGTATCCAGGGGTCTTGTAAAGATGCCATTTGCCCGAATCCATGACCGTTTCGAGCTTTAGACCCGGTATCTCTGCCAGGCGCTTGAGGTCTTTATCCTTAACGATAAGTAACTGAGTTTGAGCATCAGGTGAAGAATCCACCGGTTTGATTTGATCAAGATTGAAAAAGCAGTTGACCGGTTTTCTTGCATAAAATATGGCAGAAGGCATAAACTCGCCAAAGAGCGAGATTCTATCTGTTATCGAGGTTGCTTTGAGGGCTACATTTTTTAAGTCGAGTTGCATTTTGTTGCCGAAAATATAAAAAGACACTGGACAGAGAACGGCTAGGTATAGGACTTGAGCTAGAAAATAGGTCTTGATAAATTTTTCTAGATTTATAGAACGATTCAAAAAATACCAAAGAGTCAGTGCGAACGTACCACCACTGGCGATACTAGCTAAAACAACAATCCATTTCCATAAATCAGGAACGGCTACTTTTGGAATTGCATAATAGACCCCTGTGAAACAAGCTATGCTTGCAAATCCAAGCGCTAGCAATATTACTGCGACATTTTTGCCATAGTCTTGCGGTTTAACTAAAAAGCGATCTAAATATACTCCGACGATTATTGCAAGCATTGGTATCACAGGCAAAATATAAGTAATGAGTTTGGTCCCAGACAAACTGAAAATGACAAAGGTGGTAGTGATGAAAGACAAGAAAAGCTGCATAGGCACCTCTTTCTTGCGGAAATAATCAACAAAACAAAAAGGCGTGCAAACAACCCAAGGCAGAAATCCTGCCAGCACCACTGGGATATAAAACCACCAAGACATTTTGCCCATATTAGTGTGTCCAGAAAAGCGAGCAAAATTTTCGTATAAGAAAAATACTTTCAGAAATAAACCATTGCTAGCCTGATGAACAGCCCAATGCCACGGTATTCCAATGGCTAGAAACAATAAAATTCCTGGTATCACATTTAGTTTCTTAAGCCACTCTTCACTTTGATACAAGCTTGGTCTGCGCCAGATTAGAAATAGCACTATAGCAGCACCATAAAGTATAAGCGTGGCAGGACCTTTTGTAAGTAAACCTAGAGCTAGAGCGGCCCAAATCACATACGACCAAAGTTTTCCTTTTGACTCAAGCGTCATTGCAGTTGCCAAAATTGATAGTTCAAGGCAAAAACCAAAAGCTATATCGACTGGCGAGATGCGTGACACAAGCAAAAATAGAGGTGTTGTGGCAAGACAAAGGGCAGAAAATAGACCTGCTCTTTTAGTGAATAATTTTCCTATGCAATGATAAATGGCAAACACCATGCCGGTCGACAGAATGGCAAAAGGTAGACGAGATGCCAGTTCTGTTACGCCAAGTATTTTGTATGACGCAGCTATAAGCCAGAAAGTAACAATTGGTTTGGAGAAGTAAACCTGATAATTCAGATATGGAACTATCCAGTCGTTAAGCTCGACCATTTCGCGAGCTGCTTCGACATAATATGCTTCTGCTGGGTCAATGGATGGGAATGAACCCAGACCAATGAAATACAGCAGAAAACAAGATATCAAAAGACACAGAAAGCTTTTATTTTGCATTTAGTAGAATTCTATCTAC
This sequence comes from uncultured Candidatus Obscuribacterales bacterium, assembly GCA_964606665.1. GTDB lineage: Bacteria > Cyanobacteriota > Vampirovibrionia > Obscuribacterales > Obscuribacteraceae > Aved-18. Next base: position 113,877 of record CAZSHS010000001.1, read on the forward strand.
TTGTTATTTGCTGAGCCTGATTATAACTTCATCGGCGCCAGCCAAATTCAGGCGTTCTCGTGCCAGGCGCTCAAGTCCGGTTGAAGAGCGATAATTAGTCAAACCGTCGCGTAGTTCTTTGTTCACATCTTCGGCTTGCTTTTGTGCCGTTTTTAAATGCTGAGATTGTTTTTGTAAGAAGAGCTGTCTGTGAACGCTGGTCTGAATTGAGCGCCCAACCTGCCAAATGGCAAAGATTGTAACAACAAGAATTAGCACCTGCTTAAGATCAACAGCACGCGCGACTTTGCTTGCCTTAGCCTGAAGATTCGATTGGAAGTTAGGTATATTCAAGCTTGAACCCTTTTAGTGGGTGGCGCCTATGACAGCATCTTTAGATCTCGTAGAACTATTGGACACTGATTTCTCGATTTTGGCAATGATTTCTTGAACTTGAGCGTTGAAGTCTGCAGCGATTTTTTCGAGCATTTCCTTGGATGGACCTTCAAAATAAAGCCGAATTAATGGTTCGGTGCCTGAAGGTCTTATAAGCAGCCAGGTGTTTTCGTCGATATAAAGCTTCAGTCCGTCTTTACGTCCAGCTTTTGTGATTGTTTGTCCGCCCAGTTTCTTGATGTTCTCACCGCTTGTAAGAGCGTCCATAAGACCTTTCTGGGTGTGATTGTTGAGACGCAAGTCGGCACGCATATAAGTGAATTCAAAGCCCACTTCTTTTTGCAAATCGAGCCAGATTTGAGAAAGCGGTTTCTTTTCAAAAGCAATCATTTCGACCAAAAGTAAGTTAGCCATGATGCCATCTTTTTCTGGAATATGCCCGATGAAGGAAAGTCCGCCTGACTCTTCTCCGCCGATAAGAACATCGCCTTTGCGCATCTCTTCACCAATGAATTTGAATCCAACTGGTGTCTCCACTACTTCCAGACCGTATTTGTCTGCCAGTCTGTCAAGCAGGTGAGTGGTGGCAACGGTGCGAATGATTTTGCCTTTCTTGCCACGGTTCTTGGTCAGGTGCATTGTAAGCAGGCACAAGAGCTGATTTGGCGACAAATAATTGCCTTGTTCATCAATAACGGCAAAGCGGTCGGCATCACCATCGGTGGCAAGACCAACGTCTAATTTTTCGTTCTTGACCATAGTGGAAAGGTCTCGAAGATATTCTCTTTTAGGCTCGGGCATACCGCCACCAAAGAGTGGGTCGCGCCAGTCGTGCAAAACTCGGACCGAAACTCCCCATTGTTTGAGAGTGTGATCTAAATAGCCGCGACTAGTGCTGTAAAGCGCGTCATAACCAACTTTTAGTCCGGCATTGCCGATGCGCTTCAAGTCTATTAGCTGCGAGACTGCTGCCAAATATGGTGGCTGAGGATCAAAGTGTTTGATTTCGTCTTTGCTCAGTGGAATTTGGTCGGGGACGTTCTCCAGTTGAGTGACGATTGATGCTGTAATGTCGTCTGTGGCAGGACCTGCATATTCAGGTATATATTTAATTCCACAATATTCTGGTGGGTTGTGGCTGGCTGTGATTTGTAGCGCGCCATGTGTTTTTTCGTGTTGGGTTGCCCAAGCTATGCAGGGAGTAGGAACGTCGCGGCTTGCCACCTTAACCGGGATGCCCATGGCCATCAAGACTAGAGCGCAGCGCTCTGCGAACTTGTCGGCTAAGAATCTGGTGTCATAACCAATAAGCATTGGAGTGCTTTTATCTAGTGAGGTTTTGTGTTTATCTTTGAGATAAAGTCCTACTGCGTAAGCCACTTTTTCCACATTGGCGAAAGTGAAGTCTTCGGCGATGATGGCGCGCCATCCGTCGGTACCGAATACGATGTTGTGGTGGGTCGCTTTGCTCATTAATACGGGTTCTCCACGAACTAAATTTTAGAATTTATGCCTGAGGTAAATAGAGGAAAATATTCGTAAACCGCATCCCAAGCGGTTCTTGCTTTCTTGCCTTCGCAATACAAGAATTGTTCATGTATGTCACGCGATCCTGCAGGATATGTGTTATCTGGCTTTCTAGCAAGGAGCGCGTCTTCGCTGTCGAATTGAACTACTGATCCATCACGACCATAAAAACGAAACTTGGTAGTGTCGTTTGTGTGCAAAGCCTGGAATTTGCTAGACAACCGAAATCCATCATCCGCCATAAGTGCAGTGACGAAATTCCAATTCACATCGCTGCGCTCAATTGCTCGTCGCTCGACTGCCAGTTCGCGAATAATATCAATGCTCCAGTACTGCCCATCTAAGCGACGCACTGTGAGTGTGCCATCGGGTGCAACGGAGGCTGAGTGTCCTTGAGAAATGATTCTTCCCATGCCATCGCGGACGGTGACAATGCGATCTTTATTTTCAATCAAGTTATCGTACACGCATTCGCCAATAGAATGCACATGACCTGCGCCGTCGGTCTTCATCCAATAGACCAGACGACCGGCGTGATCATAAGTGTAACTAAGAGCTACATCACGCGGCGATTTAACGTAAAGCACGCGACCAAGAGCATCTTTGATTATGCGAGCACCTTGCGAGGTGTCTTCATATCTGAAGTCAGAGCGAGGTGGGGCACAATTGAGCGTGTCTTCGGATAGTCTTTTGGGGCGACGCGTAGTCAGTGGCGGTGGCGAAAAGTTATAAACTGAATTGGGCCCTGTTTGATTAATTTCGTCAGTCAAAATTTCTTTGAGCGCACTGCTCAAAAGTTGGTCGTTAGCGGTAACCGGGTGCGCTGTTGATTGAGCGGGAGTATTAGCAGTTTTTTGATAACCGCTTAGACCTTGTGAATTATCTTGATAAAGGGTGCTCTGCTTTTGGGCTGTATTCCTAGCTAAATAATCAAGAAATCGTTCTTGCTCAAGTTCTTTGGATGTTTTCAAACGCGAATTGCAGGCGCTTGAAACGGCTGTCTTTTGTTCATTGGAAAAGCGCGCGAGTTTATGTCTCGGCAAATGCCCCAGTTCCAAGTACATATGAACCTGCTGTGAAATTACTGTAAGTACCAGAAGTACGCGAACAAGTGAAGAATTCTACCACTTTTACAGAATTTATTATGCGTCTCGATATCTTGAAACTTCGGTCGAGAGCCAACCTCTGACTTGCAAAGATTCTGCCATTCGTATGCCTCTTGTACGTTCATCATACATAGCTACGCAGAACTGACCAATGTTGATTTTGCCCTGGCTGAGCAGGTCTTCAGCCAATTGAAGGGACTGGACCTCAGCATCGTTTACGTAACCAGCTTGCGAGATTAAATCTATAACCGAGATATTGGGATAGAGTGCCATCTGGTTGCGAAGAGCATGCACCTCAGCAACGCCAATGATTTGAGCCGCTTTCATCAATTCGATGATTTTGGGCATGACATCAGTCATCGGTTGAGTGGTGACCATCTGTGCTGCTGGTCGATCTGCAGAGCCTTCAGGGGCTGCTCCCACCATATCAAGAGTTCCATCGGGAGGAATAGATCCTTCCTTAATCAGTTGACCGCGTGCAGCAATAAGGTCGTGGCTCAAGCGCAGACGTGGTTTTCGCAGAATGAATCCAGCATTGAGTATTTTGTAATAGTTGCGCAGGTCTTGCTTTGCATCGGGGTGGACGCGTAAAAAACGTTTGACCGCTTTAAAATAAGCAGCCAAAACCATGCTTGGATTGACGTCGCATTCAATTTGCAAAAGGTCGTAATAATTGTCCGGCTGCATTTGCTCTTCCGCTTTAGGCGGGGGCAAAAGGTCCGGAAAAAGTTGATAGAGTTCCTGGCACGATTTAATCATGCCTTCGGTATCTGTTGCAGCCCAACTAGCACGAAGGGCAGCACAGAGAATCTGGCTCTCCAGTTCGATACGGTTGGCTCCGCCCGTATTCGCCACTGTTGCTTATGCCTCCCTAGTTCTTCCCGACTTCAAAACTTAATTCGGTGTGTCCAACGCGAATCTTGTCTCCCGATGAAAGAATCTGGCGCTTCACAACAGGGTGTCCATTTAACAGGGTGCCGTTTGTTGATCCCAGATCTTCTATCCAGAACATACCCTCTTCAAAAGTAATCCAGGCATGATGTCTTGAAGCAAATGTATCATCTGCAACAACAACTTGGTTGGAAGGATCCCGACCGATTTTGACTTTGGAGTTTTTCAGGGGGATTTTTTGACCCGTTTTCTGTACGAAAACATTTACCGAGCCAGGCAAATTAGTGCCGTCGGTTTTGTCCGACTCCGATTTTAGGTAGTCGGTTTGAAGACTTTTCATGTCCAGGTCGGTAACCGTGGCGCAATAGACGCAACGTTGTCCTTCTGGCTTTGGACGTCCGCAACTGGGGCAAGGTTCGCTATTTGAGCTTTCAGACATTGCTGAGATTGAGATTCCCTGAATAAAAACCGAGACTAATTATACGTAAACACGATGGATAAATTGACTTAGTTTACTTTTGCTACAGAAAGCTTTCAAAATATTAGCCGTTGGCAGCTTCTTTATCCGAATTGTCAGGGCTTGCCAATGGCGCCTCGTTGGAGCAGGCTTCATTGGCCTGGATTTCTATTTTTTTGGTTCTGAAGCAATAACTGCAATAAACCGGTCTGTATCCTTTAGGTTGAAAAGGAACGCGTGTCGGCGTCCCGCATTCGGCGCACATAACTTCTGCGGTTTTTTCGGGATTTTCGCCGCTACGCTTAACCCTAACTAAAATTCTGCAATTGGGGCATCGGCGCGGTCGGTTGTAAAGCTCTTTTTGTGCAAAAAACTCTTGTTCACCAGCAGAAAAAACAAAAGTATTCCCACAGTCGCGACAAGCCAAATCGATGTCTTCAAAAGTCATACTGCTATGGAATTTCCTTTCGTTCTAATAAATGCAATGCCCGCAAAAAAATCCCGGATAACGCAATATGCAAGGATTTTTCCTTATCATAATATCATGCGACGGTAGCCTACAGGCGTCCTAGTATCAGAGAAGTAACCATCATTTTTTTCGCTTTTGTCGCGAATAAACGCTTACGTCCATTTGTGCGTTAACGTTCATAAAATGAGCGCAGGCAGCCACCATTACGGCATTATCTGTGCAGTATCTGAGTGGTGGCATAAAGACTTTGACTTCGCTCAATTCAGAAAATCTTTTTCTCAAATCACTATTGGCGGCAACTCCTCCCGCCAATACCACAGTTGAAAGACCAAGTTGCTTTGCTGCTTGAAGCGTCTTTTTGACCAATATCTGATTTGCTGCTTTTTGAAAAGATGCAGCCAGATCAGCCACAGGAAGATTTTCCTGGTCACTGTTTTTTTCAAGCTTTTCGATAGTGCGCAGTACGGCTGTTTTTAAGCCGCTATAACTAAAATCAAATTCGTCCACATTTCCTTCTGGCAGTGCAAAAGTCTCTGGATTGCCGCTTCGGGCTAACTTATCGATTGCTGGTCCGCCTGGATAACCAAGACCAAGCATCCGAGCCACTTTGTCATACGCCTCACCCACTGCATCGTCTAGAGTTTGTCCTAAAATCGTGGCCGTTTGATAATCTGAGAAGTGCACTAACTGAGTGTGTCCGCCACTAACTAACAAACAAAGGAAGGGTGGCTCCAAATCGGTATCGATGTAATTGGCGCACACGTGAGCAAAGAGATGATCAACTGCAATCAATGGCTTAGACCACGACCAGGAAATTGCTTTTGCAGCAGAGAGTCCGACTAGAAGCGCACCCACAAAGCCGGGACCGTTTGTGCAGGCTATAGCGGTGAGGTCGTTTTTGTCGATTTTCGATTCTTGCAAAACATCGTCTATGACTTCGTTTATGGCTTCAAGATGATGTCGGGCCGCCACTTCCGGGATGACACCGCCAAAAGTTTGATGAATCATTGCTTGAGTTTTGACACTTTGAGCCACAATCTTTCTGCCGTCCTGCACGATGGCGCAAGCGGTTTCGTCGCAACTAGTTTCGAGTCCAAGAATTAGTGTCATAATCGATATATGAACGATAACATGCAGGCGAAACTTAAACCGATAACGGTAGCGCTTTTTTACGCAATTGCTTTTGCATTTGTACAAGCTGCACTTGCTGATGAAACCAAGGTGGAGTCAACTATTACGACGACGACCCAAGTTAACAATTTGTCCACTAATAGCGTGGATGCAGAAGCGCTTCCATCTGGAAGTAGTAGCCTTGGTTTTGATCCAAATCCAGACAGTTCCAATCAAGACCCAAATTTGCCCACAGTCAGCACCTCGTCTGACGACGGCAATACAGTCGACCCATAAATTTGGCTTGACAAGTGGATTTATTTCCTTTAATATTTCTCTAAGTTATATATTGTCCGCGGCAGACAAACTGCCTTTTCAATCCACTTACTACAAAATTCATAGATTAGACGCCAAGCGGGTGCGAGCTTTTGTTTGCTGCCCGTGCCAGGAAAAAGGGTATAAGGTGTTATGAAGAAGAATACAAAACTGAGTCTTATAGCGCTTGCAGCTATTACTGCATTCTCCTTGTCTAGCAAAGCGGCGTTTGCCGACGGAATAGACATGGGAGCCAATGGTGCCACCGCCAACCTAGGTGGTGACACAGGTTCGCACAGCACGAGCGTACTTAATGATGGCAGCGGCGGTACGCAAAATGAAGGCAGCAGTTTTGGTTTTGACGAAGGAAGTCCAGCCACTGCTTCGCAAGGCAAAGAAGGCGATGTCGGTCGCACCACAGACTTTACTCGCGGCAAGTATTACGGCAACACGCAAACCACATCTCCTCAGTATCAAAGTACAAAAGGCGATGCTGTAGTAAAAGAATATAACGACATAAACTTGCTCTCCAACTACAGTTTCGACAACTCGGCTGTACCTTCGGGAAGTTTCAGCTTTGGCTTCAACGGCTCTGGTGCTCCAAGTCAGATGGGAGCTAAATATGTTGGCAACGGTTGGTATCTGCCTAAAACATCAACTGGCTCGGTTGATTTGAATATCGTTAGTCCCTGAGGTTTGATCGATGAGATTTGCTTTTGCATCATCAATTCTTTGTGTGGCACTCTGCTCTTTCTCTTTTGCAGCTCAAGCCCAGCCGACTGTGAATTACGACCTGACTACTTTTAAAGAAAAACCAAAGACTCAGTCGGCAATGGATTTTTCACTGAAGGCAGATGATTTTTCAAAGCATAGTTATAAACGCGCATTGCTCAAAAGTAAATTCGGAACCTCGAGCATTGGGCTTGGAGTTAACGGTCAAAGCCCAGCATTCAATCCTAATGCGTTTGATTATTTGCATCCAGAAACTCTAAAAGACAATCTTGAAAATGTTTCGGACGACGATGCTTATTTTGATGAAGCTTACAACAAGCCAGAAGTGCAAAAAAGCTATTCGTCTAGTTATGAAACCAATAAGCGCTTCGATGACAAATTCTCAAAGATTGACAGCAAATTTCAAAACAAAAAGGACGATGATTTGTTTGGCTCCCCTACTCGTTCTCCAAAGCCAAGTTCGCACCAAGGCAACTCAGATTCTTCAAAAAAATTCCAATTGAACCATGATTCCAATCCTGATGACTCCATGTTCTAGAGAGGCAAAACTTACTATGAAACTTTATTCTGTGCTAGCTTCCTTACTAATTGTCTCTTTGACATCGCCTGCTTTTGCAAATCCCCAGGCGTCGGCGGGAAATCCAGGCACAACTGGACGCAAGTCTTTTCAAACAGCCAACCTGACGCGAGGCAATGCACTACAAACCGCCTCGCAAAGAATTCGTTTGCGCCAGGCTGGATTTGGTAATTTGACCCCACAGGCACCAGGCGGTGGTGGTCGAAACGGGCTTCCAAACACACGTCTTGATAGTTTTGTTTTAAATGCTGGCGGATTGTCCGAAGCTATTTATGGTGATGAAGGATCTTCAGGACCGCCTCCTTATTTTGGGTTTGACCAGGTTCATCGTATTGGAACTGGTATTTATAGTCGTGGACTTTCTACTGGGCACGCAAGTGTGATGCCCTCTGCCTGGGGACACGATGGTGAGTTTAGTCATTCAGGTGGATTCAATGGTGGAACTGGAGCCAACTTCGCACCCAACTTGTATCTAGACGGAACCATGCGTGGAGATATGGAAGGCGACCCAGGCAAACTGGGTGGCGAAGAAAAAGCGCATGAAGGTTTCCAGAATAATACGCCCGAAAATGGCGACTACGACAACGAGCGTGGAGAAATAGATAACACACCTGGTTCGGGCGGCTATCAAGGTCTTTAAGTCTCTACATCTTGCCTGTAGACTGTTTGAATTTACAAACGATTCCAAACAGAACAAGTGAGAGTGAAATGGCGCCCGAAATTATTTTTACACAAGATGCACCCAAAGCAATTGGTCCTTATAGTCAGGCTGTGAAAGCTAATGGCGTGGTTTATATTTCGGGTCAAATTCCAATCGATCCCAAAACTAGCGAGCTTGTAAAAAGCGGTATTGAAGATGAAGTACGCCAGGTTATGAAAAATCTCAAAGCCATCATCGAGAAATCTGGATCGAGCATTGATAAGGTTCTTAAATGCAATATCTACTTGAAAGACATGAATGATTTCGACGTGGTAAACAATGTATATGGTGAATATTTTACTAAGCACAAACCAGCTAGAGCCTGTGTTCAAGTAGCGAGACTCCCCAAAGATGTGAGTGTGGAGATAGACGCAGTCTGCATATGTTAGGACTTGATTTTAATCAAATTGCGATACTACTGATAGTGACAGTAGCTGCCGTCATCGACTTTAAAACAAAAAAAATATTGAATGTAATCACTTTTCCTGCTGCTGTTGTTGGCATTATTTCAAATACCATTACCGGCGGACTGTCTGGTTGCTTATGGTCTATTTTCGCCTGGTTTTTAGGCGCGATCATTATGGTCTATCCTCATCCAAAAAATAAACTGGGTTTTGGTGATGCAAAAATGATGGCAGCAATTGGTGCATTTCTTGGTCCAGTTGGACTGCTTGTGACTCTTTTGTATTTTTCTATTTTCTATGGAATGGTCGCGATCTGGCGCGTTGCTAGCGTAATTCCATGGAAACAATTTTTCAACGTATTTTTCAAATTTGGTGGCAATGTTGCAGTTATTGCAAACGACATAGACACAGAGAAGATTTTGACTATGATGAAATCCAAAATTGCCCTTGGTCCGCTTATTGCGCTTGGCACTTATTGCTGCGTTTTCTTTCAGAAACAAACAATTTCATTTTTGGGCTTCCACTAAAAACTTATCACCCACTTGAGTTTTGCAATCTTCGATGGTGCCTGCTTTTAGTTCAAGCACAGAAGTTGCACCTTTGAATTGGACCAAAAGTTTGCCCGGTGGAATATTTGATTCTGTCCCAACCACGCTTAATTGATCGTCAAAAAAGATGGCGTCTATAGGGTAACTCATACCAATCATATGAATAGCGCCGCAAGGTTTGATGTACAAACCCTCATCGCGAGCCAATTGGCGAGTACCGAGTAAACCTTTCAAGCGTGTTAAAAAAGTGGTGGCAGGTCTAACCTGTCCTGCTACCAGAACATTTTTTGTTTGGTTAAATGCGCGCAAACAAATTTATTTAATACCTTGCATGATAGGACCAATCGCTGTGACGATGGTGACAACGGCAGGACCAAGCATTGGAGCCAAGATCAAAGGCATGATGAAGATCATGATTACAGGAACCATTTTAACTGGAACCTTACCAGCTTCTTCTTCTTTCTTTCTCTTCAAGCGGTCACGAAGAGCTTCTGCTTGTTGTTGCAAAGGATAGCTTATGTCAGAACCCTTTTGTTCAGCAGCAATTAGAGCAGATGCCATGTTGATTAATTCGTCAACGCCGCATCGCTCTCCCATCTCGCGCAAAGCGTAAGGAACTGATTTAGCAAACACCTTAACGTCGTTGATTAACTGTCTCAACTCAACTGCAAGAAGCGGGCATGACTCTTCAGTTTCTTTTGATACTTTGTCGATAGACATGAGCAAACCAAGACCGGCTTGAGCACATACAAGCATCAAGTCGATAACTACCGGCAGCTCTCTCAAAATATCTGCTTGACGTTTTTTTGCGCGACCAGCAAGGAAAAAGTTTGGAATTAACCAGGCAAGAACTGCGGCTGGAAGTGACAGTACAAGGTTGATTGGGTTAGTAGTGCCAGCAAGAAAACCAAGTCCCAGAACGCATGCGCAAAGCATAGACCTGATACCCATATATATGGCTAAGTGGTCGGGAGTTCGATAATTGGCTTGAATAAGAAGTTCGACTGTACGTTTGTCTGCCACTGCAGGCATAACGCTCAATACAAGTTCGCCTACCGTTTTACAAATTCCAAGTAAAGCAGAATCTTTTGGTTTTTCTGCGGCTGTTTCGTCAGATTCTTTTTTCGGTTTGACGCGTACAGCGTAAGAGTCGACGTAGATGCCGAGCACTGGTCTCAAGATTAAGAGCCCAGCTCCCAAGCAAACAGCAAACGTCAAAATAGCAATTACCGTGTTACTCATTTTGCGTCTATACCTCGAACGTCGTCATTTTCATTAGGATCCAGAACCCTAGCGCTTCCCAGAGGATAAGCATAATCAGAACAATTCTAGCGACGGGATTGTTCAAGAACGGAATAATGTACCCAGGGGTGGCGCAGTAGGTGATAAGTGTGATGCCGTAAGGCAAGCAGCCAATGAACATAGCGGTAGCCTTACCTTGTGAGGTTAACGCCGCCAAAAAGTCTCTTAATTTGAATCGTTCACGAATAGCAGCCGCAATAACTGATACTACATCTGCCAAGTTGCCCCCTACGTCTTGACTGATGAATACAGCCTGGGTCAACAGTTTGAAGTCGGGAGCCTTAATTCTGGTGCTCATCTCTTTCAATGTGTCACGAAACGGTTTTCCAAGCTGGAGCGAGACTAGACCGCGCTTGAACTCACTGCGAATCGGATCTGGAGATACTTCAGAAATAACTTTAAAACACTCCAGTACCGGAGAACCGGCTCGTAGTGCTGATACCATCGTTTCTAATACTTGCGGCAATTGCTCAGTCATCTTAGCCTGACGCATTTTAGCTACTTGGTTCAGATAGAAGATAAATCCTGCCGCACCTGCTGGGATACCGAGAATGAATCCGACCGGCACCAGTTCTGGTACCATGAAAAACATCCCAACACCGCCTACAACGCCACCGCCGATGGAGACCATAATCCAGTTCTGTTTCATCTGGTCGTATTTGGCTTCCATACCCGCCATGCCGAGGATGCGAGCAAGATAACCTTCGCGTTTGGTTACGAAGATATCTTCGCTGCCAGCGGTTTTTTCAAGAAACTTTTCTTGCATTCTCTTGCGATGCTTATCCAGGCGAGTGAGCTCATCGGCGTGTCCGCCTTTGAGCGCTGCCATCCCCAGTAGACCAATTACGGTCACTGTGGCGAAAATAATTACTGAGACATCCATCTAACTGCCCCTCTTAAGAACGTTCAAAGCCCTAACTCTCAAGACTATTATCTCAACCAATCGAGTTTGAATGGTACTGCTTCTTGCTCTAATTTCTCAAGGAACTTAGGTGGCAAGCCGGATCCAACGTGCTTACATTTGAAGAAGCCTCTAGGGTCACGACCTTCACGCTCTAAGTTGAAGAGTGTGGAGATAGCGATAGTTTCACCTTCCATTCCGTTGATTTCAGCAATCTCGGTAACTCTTCTGGTACCGTCTTCCAGACGTCGAATCTGAATGATGACCTGAATAGCGGAGGCGATTAGTTCGCGAGCGGCTTTCTGAGGCATTTCTGTACCGGACATCAAGATCATGTTCTCAAGACGCTTGGTACAGTCTCTTGGATTGTTGGCGTGAATGGTGGTCATTGATCCATCGTGACCTGTGTTCATCGCCTGCAACATGTCGAATGCTTCTTCACCACGACACTCTCCAAGGATGATTCGGTCGGGTCGCATACGAAGTGTGTTGATAACAAGCATGCGCTGTGTGATTTGTCCTCGACCTTCCGTGTTGGGCGGTCTCGTTTCCATTCGCACCCAGTGCTCGTGTTGTAAGCGCAACTCGGCGGCGTCCTCGATGGTGATGATGCGTTCGCGCGGGTTGATGTGTGCGGACAAAGCGTTTAGAAGTGTCGTTTTACCAGAACCTGTACCACCAGAGATGATGCAATTGATTCTGCCTTTAACGCAAGCCTTCATAACTTCAGCCATCTGAATAGACATAGAGCCTTTTTCAGCTAACTGACCTAGTGACAAGATTGATGTACCGAAACATCGGATTGTTACTGTGGGTCCGTCGATTGTGACTGGTGGAATGGTGGCATTTACACGTGAACCGTTTGGAAGACGGGCATCCACCATGGGTGAGTTATCGTCAAGTCTTCTTCCTAGTGGTTGAATAATCTTGTCGATTGTCTGTCTTAAGTGTCTGTCGTTTTCAAAAGCAACGTTTGTTTTTTCAAGACGACCGTGACGTTCTACATATACCGATGCAACACCGTTGACGCATATGTCACCGACGGATGGGTCACGAAGAAGTGGACCCAGAGGACCAAACCCGAATACTTCATCGAGAACGTTCTGAAGCAAAATACCCTTTTCCATCATGGTTAGAGGAGCAGGGTCGGAGTTTACGATTTCTCTGATACGAGCACGGACTTGTGCTTGTGTGTCTTCTGAAATATTGGTTAGGCGAGAAGTATCAAGTTCTCGTCTGAGCTGATCGATGATGAATTTTTCGCGTTCGCGAATCAGTTGCTGGTTGGCTGAAAATTTGCCGCTGTCGCCGCTAGAGTCCTCGCCACCGCCCTCTCCGCCATGGTAACCGCCGTATTCATCTTTAGAATCGACTCGTTCAAAATCTGAACGTGACGGTCCTTCTTGTGCTGGCATGGTTCCGCCTGGACCACGTTGTCCACCGACACCTGTCTGTGGAGCACCGCCACCTGGACGTGCAACGCCTGATTGACCGGGAGCTGGACCGCCGCCGGGTCTTGCGCCACCAACGCCTGTTTGTTGCTGGGGAGCAGCTACGCCAGCCTGTTTTGGCTGGGCAGGAACTACTTCCGCCGCTTGTCTTTGTCTGACCAATTGCCCCATGAGGGACGAACTTGGACGAGCTGGTAGATTATCTTTTTTATCGTCGGACATTTAAGGCTCAACTCCTTTGATATGTCGCTAGATTCACTGTAAAGCGCTAGCCTTTCTTGCCACCAAACATTGCAGGAAGATTGAACATGCCCTTCTTGTCTTTGGTTTCAGTAAGGAGGAGCTGTTCGCCGCCTGCCAGTCTTCGAGCGAGGGAATCTAACGACTTACCAAAAGCTGTATGGCCGGGGGCGATTTGACCCTGGTTGTTCACCCATTTAGCTGTCTTGGTATCGTTTGGAATTTCGTGGAATACTGGGTAATTCAGGTTGGCGCGACATTCTGAAAGAACGTCTTGCGGCAACCATTCAGATTTATTTACGGTAAGTAAAAGTTTTTCCTGGTTGTAGTGAGCTTTGAAAGTATCCAGGCACTTTCTAGCGTTCAAGATTGCTGCCCAGTTGTACTCTGTGATGACAAGCACATGATCGGCTAAGTCGAGAGTAGCAATGGCGCGCTCGTCAAGCAAGTTTTTCGGTAGGTCAACCACCGTATAACGGAATTCTTGCTTAGCTGTATAAAGGATTTCTTGAACCTGCGCAGCATAAATGTCGCCGATATCTTCAAGCTCGGGCGGTGCTGCAAGGATGCTCAGTTTATCGTCGTAACGTGTCATCAAGTTACGCAGATAAGTGGCGTCGAAGTTTGTGTGTGAAAAGTCGATCGTACTTAAACTGAAAGATGGTTCCAGGTTGAGATAGTGCGAAACCATACCGAACTGGAGATCCAAGTCGATGATACAAGTTTCGCCGTACTTACCTAGATAGCCTCCGAGGTTGGTCACCAATGTGGTGGCGCCGATACCGCCGGTGGGGCTAAATATGCCGATAACTTTACCGGCTGCTGTTGATACTGACTCCGACTGGTGCTTGAGTTGAATACTCTGCACTGCGGCTGGAAGGTCAGTTCTCCAGCGTTCTGCATCGAGGAAGTCCGATGCCCCGAGTCGATACGCAGTACGTATCAACTCAGGGTCCGGAACTTCGTAGCTTACAAAGAAGTAGATTTGAGGGAATGTTTCCCTCAATTCTGCTAGCAGCGACAATCCGCGAACTGGAGCTGGACTAAGTTCAATCCAGACCAACTTGGGATGCAAGCTTCCTATCTGTTCTCTGGCCATAGAGCCAGATACAGTGCTGACCAGCGCTAACGATGGTTGACTGTGAATTAAGTCTTCAATTGTTTGACGCTTGTCTAAACCGGCATCACAAACTAGAAGTGTAGTTAGTTTCATAACCTATTGCTATCTCTCCCTTTCGCCGACAGCCTAATATGGTTGTACCCACATTAGAGATACGTTCTCTTAGTTTTTTGGAACTGAAAGAACATCCTTTTTACTACCAGACCAGATTTCTATTTCATGTAACGGAGGCGGTGGTGATTCTGCTGAACCCATTTCGCCAGGTGCGCCACCACCACCCGGTAGAGGCGGTAAATCGCCATCCGGAGCGCCAGGAACTGGCGGTGGGGGTAGTGCGGACGGTGGAGGCAATGAAGCCAAATCGTCGGCATTCTTGTCTGGCGGTTTCGCAAACAAAGAAATGACGTCAACTGTAGCCACCGGTGTATGGTCTTTCTCGTTACGCAATGTCAAATAAAGTTTGGAAGCGGAAATCGCTTTCATCAATTTGGCTGCGTCTTCGGGAGACACCAATACTGTGACCGAGTTAGCCGGAGTGGAGGCGGTACCGCCTGGTTGCTTCTGGTACATTTGACCAACTGCAATCACTTCTACGTCGGATAGAACTGGTGCGACTTTAGTTTCAGCACCGGAACCAACCATAGCGTAGATGTCTACTCGACTTTCAGGGGTTACGAATCCAGAGACACCAGAGTTGGTATCGATTGCAAATGTGATGGCGCGCATGCCTTCACGCAATCTGGATTCAAAACCGAGGGAAATGCCTTGAGGAGCTAAGTCGTGTTGTGACACGATTTGTCCTTGAGCGATCCCGTATTTTGCAACACGACCGGCAGCCAGTGAAGCTGAAGTAAGAGCGTCCATTGGTATCTTGGATTGCTCAACTTCTTTTTCTTCTAGGGCGTCGGAAGGTATCGTTTGGCCTTCAGAAATGTCTTTTACTGCGTAAACGACTTTTCCTTTAGCTTGTAATTTGGCTTCTAAGTCTTTCTTCTTTTCAGCCAATTCTTGTTCTTGCGAAGTCATCTTGCCAGTCACCATCATGGTAACGAGCACCGCCAGACCAATGATGATCAAGAGCATCAATGCTGGAGGCATTCGTGACAGTTGTAAGAACAATGCTCGTAATGGATTCATTACGCTTCCCCCTTCTTTCTAAGTGAGAAAGATTAACCATTTACTATTAACGCACATCGGCGATACAAGGACAACAGCATCGCCTCTTCACGCCCAGAGTGTTTGTACCCCAGAACGCGAATTCCCACACGCTTGCAAGATTCTACAGGGTTAAATGGGGCTTGATATCTAGGAGCGGGCGCTTGATTACGTGGTGCAAAACGGCATGGTTTATACCTTTATAGGCTGTCGAAAGGGGCACCGCTTGAACATGTCATGACTAGTTTTTGCGTCGTGTATGCGCTTGAAACCCGCTTGCGTACTGGGTTTTAGTCGATGGTTCCCGACCTTCTTATATTTTTTTGCAGAGACCGATATTGCATTTCTTGGCAAGCTCGCAAACCTAGACAAATGAATGGTCTGGAGATAAATAAAATTCAGCTAATCTCGTCAAGCTACCTTCTCTTTTCTTTACCTTGCTCGTTTATGCATAGTGGCTGCGAATAATATCCGCAAAAGCAAGAAGACAAGGATTCCTCCTTGCCTTCTCAGATTTTTTTCTGAATTGAACGATTTATCTGAAATTAAGATCCAGATGCTAGTGCGGCTGCGCCGGACAAGTTGTTCAACTGTGTAACTACTGACGAAAATGCTTTCGAAATAGCTCCAGCCAGTGCGCCTTGTGTGATAGCAAATACAACGGCTACCAAGATGGCAACGAAGGCGAGGATGGCACCATATTCTGTAATACCTTGTCCTGATTCGTCCTGGATAAATCTGTTAAGAGTGTCCCTCATACGTTCCTCCTTCAATTCCTTTTTAACGCCTGTCTGAGGCCTGTTATTAAGGATAACAATACAAGCCTATTAATTACAGAAAACGCGTCAAATATGTGGAATGAAATGTGTAAAGTTTAGTAACAAAAATAAAATGCGTACAGCGTGCGATCAAAAAATATCTGCTCTCTGAGCGGCTTCACCTCCTGTCGTCATATACTTAACTTGCCCCTTTAGAACCTAATTCTTTCACTTAAACAAAAGTCGTAAAGAATCTTTTGGATTTTAATATTGGTCCTTCAGGAATGCGTTCAAAAACCAGTTAGTAATCAAGTGCTTCTAGTTCCATTCTATATTGCAGCTTGTCAATCGCCTAGTCCTTTTTTGATTGTTTTGTACATCTTTCTTGATAACCCTGGGTTGCTCAAATATTAGGAAGGTCAAGCAAAATATTTGAGGGAATAAAAAAAGGGTGGAAAACAAACAAATATCAGAGGCGAGGAATTCTTTAGAGAATTACTTGCAGGAAAACTTTCACAAAGACGGTGAGAAAGGTTACTGGCCGTACAAAGCAAACGGTCAATCATCTACGGAAGCCACTGCTTGGTGTGGTCTGGCTTTGCGCAAAAACAAAGATATAGCAAGGTCCACTGCTCAATTTATTGCATCCACTCAGCTTAAAGATGGTGGGTGGTCAACTTCAACTGACACAGGCTCGTCTGATTGGGCGATCGGTCCGGCCCTGCTATGTTTCAGAATTTTGCTAAAAGAGCATCCCGAATTTTTAGAGGAAAAAGTATTCAGCGATTGCTTGTATCGTGCCCTGCACAAAGTGGCTGACAGTCGAGTTAGTTTCTATCCTGTGGTGGCACGTTTGATCCGTTTTTTGATAGAAGGTCCAACGGGATTGCAGTACTCGCGCGGCTGGCCATGGGATCCTGGATGCTACCACTGGGTTGAGCCTACTGCTTATTGTCTTTTATCTTTGAAAGTTCCGGGTATGCCGACTCAAGATCTATATAAGGAAGTGTCAAAATACGCAGACAATTTTTTGCTCGAGCACGCATGCAAAGATGGTGGATGGAATCATGGCAATCATTTGAGTCTGGGAACTTATTTGCCGCCCTATAGACTTACTACTGCAGAGACCCTGCTTGCTTTGCAAGACTACAAAGAGCACAAAGCAATCGGGCAGGGACTTGCCTTTTTAGAGTCGCAAGCCAATTGCGATTCCTCTACGTTATCCCTTGCCTGGTCTGTACTTGCACTAAATGCATTCCAGAAACCTTGCCAAAAAGAATTGCATTTTCTTTTACTGCGTCAATCAAAAGCAATGGGCAAGGGGCATGGTCCTAATCTAATGACTACAGCAATTGCTCACCTGGCATATTCGGCCATTCTGGGCGACAATTTATTGCAAATGCAATCTACATATAAAGGATAGGGATTTGAAGCGTCGTGAATTTTTAAAATTAGCTGCCACCACCGCTGCCGCTGGTGCTGCTGGATGCAAATCAACTGAGCTGCTTGAAACCAAAGTGCCTGAAGTTTCAGCCATTCAAGCCGCCAAAAAAAGACAGGGACGCTCAAGTGTTGCCTTGATTCCATGCGATTCTTACGACCTCGATATGGTTTCGATTCTAAAAGATTATGCCGCCAAATTGAATTTGCCTGACGTGAAAGGCAAAAGGGTAGTTATTAAACCCAACATGGTCGAATTCAGAGAAGATAGACCAATTCATACCAATCCGCGTGTACTGACCTGGGCTATTCAACTCCTGAAAGAAATGGGCGCAGGCGAGATTATTGTGGCAGAAGGTCCAGGTCACATGCGAGATACAGAATTCTTGCTTGAATCAATGGGGATAGGCGAAGTTTGTCACAAGGAGAATGTTCGCTTCGTCGATCTTAATTTGGATGACTTGGTGAAAGTCGACAATAAAGATTGCTTCAATGGTTTGAAAAAAATGTATTTACCTAAAACGATTATGGATGCCGGCAGTGTAATTAGTCTGCCCAAGCTAAAAATGCACCACTGGGTTGGTGTTACTTGCTCGATGAAAAATTTGTTTGGGTGTGTACCTGGTCGTAAATACGGTTGGCCAAAAAATTTGATTCATATAAAAGGAATCCCCACCACCATCATTGATTTACAACACATGATCAAACCGGCGTTTGCCATTGTTGACGCAGTTGTATCAATGGAAGGCGACGGACCGATAAATGGAACTGCAATAAAAACTGGATTTTTAGCTATGTCTTCTGATCTCACTGCACTTGATGCTACATGCGCCCGCATTACTTCAATGCCTGTAGAAGAGCTTTCATACATGATCCTTGCTGGTAAAACTGTGGGAAATATTGATCCTGCAATGATTGATCTTATCGGCGGAAAAATCGAAGATTACAAAAAGCCCTTTAAGCAGCCAATAACTTTTGAAAGCAAAGAACTCCTAAGCCGTGCTGGACAGGAAGGAAGCTAGACTCAATAATAGGATAGTTATGCTGCCAGTCCGCCTTAAGGAATTAGCCGAACAACGATACAGTCAGGAGTTTTTTCTTCGGACCTTATTTGAATTGGCTTTGGAAGAGCAATGGATTGATGTAACTCACATGATTCAGCACGACATGGCAAAAGCAATTCTTGCTGATTACTCACTAGAGCAGGGACTGGGATATTTAAACCAGAAAGTCTATATGGAATTCTGGGAAGACGTCATAGAAATAGGCTGGATGCGCTTCTGCGAGCACACAGGTCTGTCGCGCGATAAAGTAGATTTGCGACTGAAAGAGTTTCGCGAAGCTATCTAACTTTTGTTTCTATTTGCCAGCGTAGCGCACGACCATTGCATAACCTGCAGGTGCTTGTCCGTCTCCTTTTGATTGGCTCGAAAGTAAAGATCCAAAAGACCAGACGCCCGGATTGTCTGCTATGAAATCAGCATCCACTCGGTCAGCCGGTTGAAGACTGATTGTGTCTCTAAATACGTGAGGTTCTAGCGGATCGCCACCATTAATTGAAACTATTTCGAAGTGGTGCCCGCTTAAATGGAGGGGAATGGCTTCCTTGCTCGCGTTCAACAAACGAAGGCGAACACGCTCGCCTTTGCGCAATTCGATTGGTGGAATATCTGGTGCTGTTTTACCATTGACTAAGTAAGTGTTAGATGCACTTGCAGAGCCACTTGAACTTTTGGCTATCGTTTGTGAAAACACAAGAGCGATATCTTGTTGTGGTGCTCGCGTTGATGGGTGTTGCGGATCCACAATGAGCATGCCATAAAGTCCATTGTCTTTTTGTTTGGAGTGAATAATTTGTGGATAATACCAGAACGTTCCTGCTTTTTCGGGCACAAATTGATAAGCAAAAGCAGCATTAGGAGCCACTATGCCTTGATCTTTGCGTGGCAATCCGCTAACTGAATGAGGTAATTTTAGACCGTGTAAATAAAGACTGGTAGCAGTTTTACTGCCATTATGCAATATGATGCGAATTGGCTCTCCCTGCGTCACTCGAATTGTAGGACCGGGAACACGTTCGTTGTAAGTAAGAGAGTGAGCCGTTTTACCTCCACCTACATCTAGTTCTTTTTCTTTAACCAATAAATGAAACTCACGACAATTCAGTTCGCTGCTACTTGCTTTACGCTGAATCTCACCCATTTTTTTCATGGCATCATCAATTTCTGAATTGATATCTTTCATCTCGTTGCGCATTTTGTGCAACTCTTCTTTCTCCGCCGCCTGCTCTTCTGCCAGGTCGCCGTCGATAAGCTGAGCCAAAGCCGCATTCGGCTGGACTTGAAGTAAAAGTAGAGCTGATAAGACCAAAAAACTTTTCAAGTTAAGTACCATTTGTTTTCACTTTTCCCCTGACAACGCAACTCTGATGCGATGATGCAGTAAGATCCTAGCCTAAATCTGTTAATTAATGAGCCGCACGGAGGCATTCTTTGTGATCCCGCGATATACAAGACCGCAAATGGGAGACATTTGGACCGAAGAGTCCAAGTACCAAACTTGGCTAGAAGTAGAGCTTGCTGTGTGCGAAGCCCAACGCCAAGCGGGCGAAGTGCCTGATGAAGTTATGGCTGAAATTAAGTCTAAGGCCAAGTTTGACATCAATCGGATATACGAAATTGAAGCCGTAGTTAAGCATGATGTCATTGCTTTTCTGACAAGCGTTAATGAGTTTGTTGGTGATTCTGGTCGTTTTATCCACAGAGGTCTTACGAGCTCTGATGTAGTAGATACTGCCTTGGCGCTCAATATGCGCAAAGCAGGTAAACTTATAGAAATAGAATTGCAAAATTTACACGATGCCATTTTAGAAAAAGTGCGCTTGCACAAAGACACTGTCACCATCGGCAGATCCCATGGAATACATGCGGAACCTACCACTTTTGGTTTTAAACTTTCAATCTGGTTGGAAGAAGTACGTCGTCATCAAGTTCGTCTCAAAGACGCAATCGATATGATTTCGGTTGGGAAAATGAGTGGTGCAGTTGGCACTTTTTCTAACATATCGCCTTCGATAGAAGATAAAGCTTGTCAGATTTTAGAGCTCACTCCTGCTCCTATTTCCACTCAAGTGGTGCAGCGAGACCGGCATGCTCAGTTCATCTGGACCCTTGCTGTCATAGGATCCAGTCTGGAAAAATTTGCCACTGAAATTAGACATTTGCAAAGAACAGACGTTTTGGAAGCAGAGGAACCTTTCACTCAAGGACAGAAAGGAAGCTCAGCCATGCCGCATAAGCGCAATCCAGTCGGCAGCGAAAATATTACTGGATTAGCACGTATTCTCAGAGCAAACTCACTTGCCGCACTTGAAAATATTCCACTCTGGCATGAGCGAGATATTTCGCACAGCTCCGTAGAGCGTGTTATAGTGCCAGATTCGACTATTCTTTTAGACTATATGCTTAATCGTTTTACAGGCATAGTCAGAGGCTTGGTTGTCTATCCTGAGAATATGAAACGTAATATGGATGTTTTTGGTGGCATCATTTTTTCTCAGGCTGTATTGCTTAAATTGGTCGAGAAGGGCATGTCCAGAGAAGACGCATACGCCCTGGTTCAGTCACATGCTATGAGCGTATTCAATCAAGAAGGAAAAAGTTTCAAAGACGCTTTATTGAACGACAAAAAAGTGAGCGACAAGTTGTCTAAGCATGAAGTAGAAGAATGTCTCAGTCCTAAGAACTATTTGCAGAATTTAGAGCAAGTCTTCGAGCGTTTAGGTGTATAAAATGAGTATTGATCCAGAGAAAAAACTAGCCGGCATCCTGCTTCCTGTTTTTGCCATAAGACGCAAAAACGACCTGGGTATTGGAGATACAAAAGCAGTAAAAGATGCAATAGATTTTTGCAGCAATAATAAACTTACTGTTTTACAGACTCTGCCTATCAATGAAACCGGCGGAGACAATAGCCCTTACAACGCGATAAGTGCGATGGCTCTAGATCCAGTATATGCAGAAATGTCACCAGATGTAGTGCCCGGACTGACTGCGGCTGATTATGGCAAATTTAAGAATTCGATTGATCAAACCGCACTGCAAGCTGAAGATGTCGACTATCAAGTAGTAAAGAAACTAAAGCTCGATTTGTTCAGGGCTGCTTTCAAAAATTTCAAATCGACCAAAGAATTTGAAACTTTCAAAAAAGAGGATGGCTGGTGGCTGACACCATATGCGGTTTTTCGTACTTTGCTCGATACTCGTTCAGGTGATACTAATTGGACTCGTTGGCCTGAGGAATTGCAGACTTTTGAATCGGCAAAAAAATATCTCGAGACAAATGGACAAGCAAAAGAAATCGAGTTCTGGTCTTATGTCCAGTGGGTAGCCAACGAGCAATGGCTTGATGTGCGCAAATATGCAGATAAGCGTGGCGTTCGAATAATGGGTGATATCCCATTTGGTGTCAGTCGTTATAGTGTAGATGTCTGGCAGAACAAGAAACTTTTCGATCTCGAAATGTCTGGAGGAGCACCTCCTGAGCCTCTTTTTTTCAATGATTTATTCACCAAAAACTGGGGACAGAATTGGGGAATTCCACTTTATGATTGGGCTGAGCATAAGAAAGAAAACTTTACTTGGTGGAAAAATAGAATTAAGCGTCTAACCGCTCACTTCCACGATTTTAGAATTGATCATATTCTTGGATTTTTCCGTATTTATGCCTTTCCCTGGATTCCAGAGCGCAATCATGAATTTGTTGAATTGACACAAGATCAAGCCAAAGAATTGACCGGTGGAAAATTGCCTGGATTTCTTCCTCGCCCAGATGAGCCGGAAGAGAATGCCGAGCTAAATCATGTTGAAGGCAAAGAAATTTTAAAAGTAATTGCAGATGCCGCCTCCAAATCTGGTGCTTTTATTGTGGCTGAGGATCTAGGACTTGTTGTTCCAGACTATGTAAGAGAAACAATTCATGAGCTTGGAATGGCTGGATTTGCAATTCCGATTTTCGAGCATATCAAAGACACACAAGACTTCAAACCTGTTTCAACGCTCCATCCGTTGTCGCTTGCGACTTATGCCACTCACGATCATCAGACTATCGCACAGTACTATCGCGAGTTAGTTGAGCGTTGGCACGGACCAAACGGTCATGAAAGTTGGCTTGAGATGCGACGATTGATGGGTCTTATAAATTTGGACCCTGACAACCCGCCGGTTGAATACACAGATGAAGTGCAATTTGCATTTGAGAAAACCCTTGCAGATAGCCCATGCTGGCTAATCGTGATGATGATTTCTGATTTGCTCGGCTCAGAAGAGCGTTTTAACCAACCGGGTCTGAGCGGAAAGGGCTGTTGGTCAAAAAGATTGCAAGCCCCTCTTTGCGACTTGGAAAAAGATTCAGCTTTTAAAGATAAAATTTCTGATTTTTCCAAATTGATCGAGAAAAGTGGTCGTTTTCAATTGGTTGGCTCTAAATAGTAGTGGTGAAAAACGCTTTGCTTTAGTAAAGTGAGTAATCATGATTCCAGCTTTTTTAATCCGAGCCGCTATTGATTATGTCCGTCATTCGAAGGCGCTGAGCGACTCCAATCCATATTCGCGTTGTGAAGAGGCTGTTCAAGCTGCAACTGGATTGGCTAAAGACAAGCTTGGCGACTTTGACGAGAGTTTGCTTGAAATTGCAGTAGCGACCAATTACTGGGAAGAATTTTTCCACGCAGAGGACCCGCTTGCCGACGAAAAGGACTGGCGCGAAGGTCTTGTTAAACGCTCGAGCAATTATGACAATTTTGACGCCTGGCAAACCTGGTTCAAAGACTCATACAAACAGGTTTATCGCGAAAACAATATCTGGACAAGTGTGCTCATGACCGCCTGGGCGCACACTCACCAGTATCAACTGAACTATAGTGACAATAAATGGAGCTTTGTGCCTTCGCGCTCATATTTGCCTACGAGCCAAATATGGAAACTGGAGCCGCATCTAGAAACCATTCAGGAAGTAATTCTTGATTGCTGGTACAAAGAATTGCGCGCTTATTTTGAGCTTGGTTTTCGAATCGAAACTCGCTCAATCCCTTATTTCGGCAAAGTAGAGTGTCTTAATTTCGACACCACTGAAAATATTGTGCACTGGCCTGCGCGTGCACATAAAATGCACAACGAGAAAATTGACCTTGGCAAACTCGTGGCCGACATCGTTTTTCCAGTATCAGATAGTTGGTACAGACATCTGGACAATATGATTTTTGCCCATGAGCATCTAGACGTTTCGGCTTTGATAAACCGCACAAGCTACGTTTTTGAGAGTAAGCGCCATTTGCTTGAATTGTCGGTCGAAAATGAACCAGCAAAAGCAAGACGCAAAGCCAGTGCTGAAGGTTGGCTGGTAGAAGAGGTCGAGGAAGAAACTGCCGACGTGGCTTCCTGACTTATTTTTTGCCTTTGATTTTAGACCAGACCCTTGGAAATGTAGGAGGGGTCTGTTTTATTTTGGTTATGAAAACAAGACAATGATTTTTTTCATCATTTCCAAGGGTGGGGATGTGAATTGTCGCTTTGCCGCCGCCTAGTTGTCCTATTAGGGCTTGAGCCGATTCAATTTCTTCTTTCAGTCCATTTTTACTTTTGTACGAAACCAGGCAACCGTTTTTTTCAAGAAGTGGCAAACCAAGTTCGCTCACTGTTGGCATAGCGCTCACGGCACGGCTTGTTACGATGTCAAACGTCTCGCGAAAGTCGCGCTCGTGTGCGATTTCTTCTATGCGACCAAGCTCCACTTGTACCCGATTGGCAAGACCAAGAGTTTTTACGACTGATTTTAGAAATTCGGTCTTTTTGCCGACAGAGTCGATCAGTACCACTTCCAGCTCAGGACGGGCAATGGCCAAGCAAAGACCAGGAAAACCGCCGCCAGATCCAAGATCCGCCAGGCTTTTAGGTTCGCTTTGCGGAAGCTCGTCGAAAAACTCTAACAGGCTGAGTGAATCGAGAATATGGCGGTTCAAAAGGTCTTCTTCTGTTTTGATCTCACGCGAAATCAAGTTGGTATGAGCGTTATAACTTAGAAGCTCACTTGCGTAGGTGGCGAATTGCGCCAACTGTTCGGGTGAAAGCGAAAAGTTTATCTTCAACAATTGAGTGTTTAATAAATTAAAAGTGTTAGTGTTCATGTAATTATGTCTATAAAGTTGTTGTACTTAGTATTTTCCTTTCCCGCAGGTGAAATGTCGAATCCATGAGTCCGCGCGCATTCCAAACTGTGCTCGTAGCTCCAATGGCGCCAAAAGAGAGAAAAGATCTTGAAAGCCGGGTCTTAGCTGCGGCATTCAAGCAAAGTTTTCAGCGCGGGGATACCGAGGGCGCCAATTTGGCGCATAAGCAAATTTATCTGCTTCTCAAGGCGGGCGAGAATGATAGCGCAGCCGAGGCGAACGCGGAAGCGGAAGCGCCCGATAATGGAGCATCTCAAGAGGCACCGGTAGAAGACAGAGCCGGCACGAGAGAAATAAATCTTGGCGGCGTCGAATATGCCAAGCTTGAAGTTGACGCAATGGAAAAGCTTTCCGCCAAAGCAAAAGCCAAGCTTACAAAAGAAAATGTAGCAATTGCTGCAGGGGCAAGTGCTACAGCGTCAAAACTTCCAGCTCAGCCCACGGTTGGGCAAGCAAGCGAACGTGCCACTACTCAAGACCAGGAACTGCCCAAAACTAACTCGTATGTGCTGTTGAATGTGGAAGCTGGAGCCAGTTTTCGCGAAATTCATATCTCTTTTTTGCGATTAGTGCGCAGACTTTTGTTTGATTTCAATCAAGCACCCAAAAAGAAAAAACGCGGCATGATTAAAGAGCTGCAACAAATTTGGATTGCACACGATATTTTAAGCGATCCACTTACTCGCACAGATTATGACATTCGCTTTTTGGGATTGAAAGCACCGGTTTCGGGCACCACTGAAGGTGTCACTGAAAGTGGTGGCGTCCTTTTCAAAGTTGGCGAACTGCTTGAATCGGCAGGTTTGCTTGAGCCAACCGAACTTGAAATCGCAGCCGACATGCACAAGGCTATGCCAGAAATGTTGTTTGGAACATTTCTTGTTAAGCAAGGATTCATCACGGAAGGCGATTTAGATCAGGCAGTACTTGGCCAAGAACTGGTAAAAGACAATCTTATAAAGCTTGATGTCTTTAAACAGGCAATGAGCGGATGGCTTACCTCGCAAACACCAATCAAAGATTATTTGGTGAACGAAAACATCATTTCTAAAGACGATATTGAGCGTATTATCGCTAAGAATTTGCAAGAAATTCAAGTACAAAAAGTGGAACAGTCTCAACCGCCAGCACGAACAGGCATGGCAAGCCGAATTCAATTAATATCTTCTGGACCTATGATTAATACAGAAGAAGCGGCGAAGCGAATGATAAGCAAAGGACATGCTATTCCCGGATGGAAGGATCAGCTCGACTGGAGTCAACCTGAAGAGGAAGAAATAGCCAAATTCGAACATGCGGTCAGGCAAGAAAAAGAATACGCCAAACCAGATATTGAGGATATTGGCTCGGGTGGAGTATCACAGAAGAGTGGCAAGAAGTCGTTGCGTTCTTTGATGGATGGAATTCACGCGCCCGAACTTTCCGAAGCTCCTAAAACAAAAACGCGCAAGACTATTGCCGATTTGATGGGACCACTTGTTGATGAAGATTTGAGCAAACCAACAAATGTAGATGATATATCTAACTTGTCTCAGTTGCTCAAGCCTGAAGAATTGCAAGTGATGGAAGCGCTAGAATCAATCGATACCGCTATTGCAAATGACGTGGTACGAATTAAAGATGCAATGAGCGACACATCTGAGTCGCTCAAGCGACCAATGCCACCACAAGCAGAGAAGTACTCGGATATTACCGCCGACAAGCCTCTTCCTGAGATGGCTAACCCGCCGGTAGCGATTCGCACTTGGATGGATGAAGAATCAGGCCTTGAGTTTGGATTTGATGAAGGTAGCTACGACGAAGAAGAAGATATCGAGTTTGGGTTTGATTTTGACCGAAACAACGAAGAAGAAGAACCGGTGGCGCCTGTGCGACCAAACGATGATTCGCCAACCAGCGAAGACATTGATAATCCTTTTGATCATATAGAAGATCTCGATGCCGCTTACGGTCTCACTCCCTCACCAGATGTGGTGGCGCCGCAGGAAACGGAATTTCCTCAAGAGCAAGACGAAATTTGGGAGTATGTAGAAGAGCCCAGTCATCAGTCCCAAAACACTCCAGGAGCTGAGCAAGCAGAAGACCACTTGCTTGAAATCGTCGAGGAAGACGCCGAAGTCGAAGAAATGGTGGAAGTGGAAGTTGTAGTTGAATCAGAAACAGAAGACGATAGGGATCCGACTGGTGCAAAAACCAGAGAATTTGAAATCGAATTGGCAGATGAAGCATTGCTTGCTCAGATAGGCACCATGAGCGGTTGGGCCATAGAGCCGTTTAAAGGTCCAGTCGTTACACCTAAAGAGGACCTTGAAACAACCAAAGAGCGCAGTGTGAACATGGAAGAAACCGGAGCAATCTCGGCTGATTTAGCAAGACGCGCTGTGGCTGAAGTTGAGATGAAAGCTAGACAAGAAGCTGAGTTGAACTTCAAATCTGAACCTGCTCCCGAGCTTGAATCAGAATTCAGCGTGCATTTTGTACAGGCAGATGAAGACAGTACTGTAGAAGATTTGGAGCCAATAGTTATCACAAAGGAAAACGACAAGCCCGAGATAGTAAAAGAACCAGTTGAAATGCACGCTTCTACAAAGCCATCAGGTAACGAAGACACCTCTGAGTGGCAGCTAGTTTATAAAATATCTGGCTCTCTTGCCGACGCGCTTATGTCTGCTGATGAGGATGACGAGGCTGATATGGGCAACTTGGCACCAAAGCTTGACGATGTGAATGTATTCGTTACGCCAAGCCAGTTTTCAACCCTTCCAATAACCAATGAATGGGATCGAGTGGAAGAATCAGGCGAAGATAAAGACGACAAGGAATACGATTAAGGCGATAGAATTTGATCGATACAAAGATCTTCTTTGCCGCTCGAAATTGTCTTGTTTAGTCCGTCGAGCCATGCTTTTTCTTTTATTGTTTTAAGTTTTCGATTGCTCAATTTGGCAATATTTTGTTTGGCTAGGTCGAATTGTCCGTCGCGAATCAAAGCTGCACAAACAAAGAAGTGTGGACGATTACTAACTGGATAAATCTGGCTTGCAGTCTTCATTCTCCACAGTGCATTTTGAGTGTCACCAAGATTGAGATGACAGTGTGCAGCATAATAATTGGCGATGTACTGAAGTGGGTTTATTTCAAGCGATTTTTCAAATTGAGTAAGACAATCAGTCACTGCTTGTCCGTTACGAAAATCGTTAAAAGCTTTGTATGTGATCGATGCTGGCGAATCTGAGGAGCCAAAGAGATTGGTGTTTAAAGATTGTGGATAAACTTCGCTCAAAGTTTCTGGCTCAGTTTTAGAAAGTAAATAGTAATCAGATGCACAGGTGTAAAGTGGCATGGTGTGAGCGACACGCGCGTATTTCAATTGATCTTCAAGTTCGCGCAAAGGTTGAGATAAAAGTGAGCGAAGTGCGCTTTCTAATTCTTTTATTTGTTTTTCGTTTGCTGGTTTGTTTCGAGCAGAATTCATCTCGACTTTTAAATTATCGTCTGTGTTAGGAAAAGCAAATTTTTTGGCTTTTGTTTCGCCTACCAAATCAGCTAGAAGGTCTGAGGGAGTATTGATACCGATTGAATACAATTTGTTTTTGAAATCAGCAGAGTGAAAGATATTTTTTAATCTCGTCACTAAGAGTTCTGGATTTTGGCGGGAAATCAGAATAATCTCGCCTGCTCCCCTTGGTTGAAATGCAACGCATCGTTCAGGTCCATTATCTTCAAATGCTATTGAGAAGGCATCTATAAGACTACGTAAATCCCCTTCATTCAATCCGTAAAGCTGAACCCACTGAACAAAAGTTCCATTGTGTTTAAGTTTACTTTTTGTCAATTTGAAAAATTCAGACGTATATAAATTGGCCGAGCCGGAGTTAGATGGTTCTCCTGGCTGAGATATGATCCAGTCGTATTTTTCGTCGCTGTTACTTAAAAATTGTCTGGCGTCGGCGATTTTGATTTTACATTTTGGAGAATCCCATGGCGTGTGGTTATACGCTGCGAACTCTTTGGCTGCTTCAAGAACTGTTTTCTCGATTTCGACCACAGTACATTCTTTGACGTTGTTCAGTCCAATTGCAGTACCGCATGTCATGCCTGTTCCCATGCCAATTACTAGACCAGAGCTGTGCTTGGTTGCGTTAAGCGCTTGGGGCAACAGACCTAGCAATACTTGAGTAGGCATGTCTGACATCAATGGTTGAATGTCAGATGGAACTGGATCGGGAAGTGAGCCCTCGGTCTTTCCATTTGTTTTGAGCGCAAATAAGCCATTCACATTTTCGACGCTCACTACAGCATTCTGTCCTTCTTTGAAAAAGCGAAGGCTGTTTGGAGAACTGCTGGTTAATGCTTCTTTCGACCACTGAGGTCTCAGTAAAATTACTGGCGCTGAGAGCACTGCAAGTGTCAGGCAGATGCTGCTTATTAATGTGATTTTCTCTCTGCTGATATGATGGATTAGTATAAGAGCACATAAGTACAAGATGGCGAGAATGATAAGAAAACACATCTCGGTTGTAGTGATTCCAATTTTTAAATTGTAGATTTCGAATAAGACCCGCAGCGAAAAATATCCAAAAACGCATCCGGCAGTGTTGTATGCAAGTAATTTTGCTGTTTGTTTTGACAATGAAAGTACCAGTGGAAATATGGTGCCGCATATGGTGCAGGGCGTGAGTACTAGTAAATTCATGCAGATAGCTAATAGCACCATTTTGACAAGAAAATAATTGGCTTGTCCAAAGGACGCAAGAGACTGTTCAAGCAATCTTGGAAAATAATCTGGAAGTACGGACAATCCAAAAATGCTTGCCATCAAGCAAAGTGCAGCAATGGTAAAAACTACAGCTAAAGCTTGCAAGAAGTTGGTTGACTGTATTTGTCTGCGCGAGTTGACTGCAGAAGTTATCCAGGCGCCCATGCTTAAACCGCCAAGACAAAAGGCGACAACTAAACCAAATGTGTAAGTATTGGTTCCGGCGATTAAACTGAAATATCGAGTCCAGCAGACTTCTAGCATCATTATTATCCAGCCGGAAATAAAAGCAATAGAAGGTAAAAGCCGATGGGAAGATTCTGATTCTAAATCTGTCTGTGTATTGGATTGGATTTTGTTTCTGGACCAAAATAGTGCCGCGCCAATGAACAAATTTATTGCTGCTGCAAAGAACAGAGTTGTCGAGATTCCAAAGTTAGGAAGAAACAGAAAGCTCGTGCAAATCACACCGCCAAGAGCTCCTGTAGTATTCAGCGCATAGCTTGCCAAAACAGCCTTTGTGTTGCCGTTTCTACTAAGCAGCTCAATGGCAACGGGCAAAGAAGCGCCCATACAAATGGTCGGAATTAATAATAAGAATATTGAAATGGCCGCAGTGAGAGTCGGGTCCGCAATAGGTGAAGCAATGAGCCAGGAAAGAGCCATCGACGTGATCCCGCATGCGCCAAGAACTCCTTCAAGTAGCGCCCAGACCTTGCCTGGATTCTTGATTTTGTTCTTACTTTGAGCAATTGAGACGAGCATGGCACCTATTGCCATTCCGCCAAGAAAAACGCATACAATCAATGATACAGACGAGAAATTTCCGCCAAGAAACCGCACTAGAATGCGCTGCCAGACAATTTCGTAAATTAGCGCAGCAAATCCAGAGAAAAATAAAGCGCTTAAAAGAAAAGGCTTATGTAATAGGCTGGACTGATCTAACATATTAGGCATTAGGCTATATCTTAATGCGCCTGGCATAATTTGTCTTACTGACAAGGGAGACGCCTCTTGATTCTGAGGACGCTTACTCTCCACAACTTTATGAGCTATGCTCACACCAAGCTGGACCTCGATTCAGTTGCTGTCGCTTGTCTTTCTGGAGCTAATGGGTCGGGTAAATCTGCCCTTTTGGATGCTGTGACCTGGGCTATCTGGGAAGCTGCGCGCTCGGGCTCGGATGAGCTAATTCGCATAGGCGAGAGCGAAATGTGGGTGGAAGTAATTTTTGATTATGAAGGTCGAACTTTCAAAATCATTCGCTCAAGACAAAGACGTATGTCTAGAAGCGGTGGCGCTGGCACTTCTAAAGGCAATCTTGAATTCCAAGTGCTTGAATCGAGTACAAGTGCTGTACCTGCACTGGTTGGAGCGGGAGGTGTTGGTGAAGCCGAATTAGAAGTCGAAAAAGAAGTAAATGTTCTGGATGCAGGACAGAAGCGAACCTGGCGAAGTTTGACCGGGGCTAGCATGCGACACACGCAACAGGCTATTAGTCAGCTACTGCGCATGGACTTTGATACTTTTGTAAATAGCGCTTATCTAAAGCAAGGACGGGGCGACGAGTTCACAACCCGACAACCAGCAGAGCGTAAGCAAGTTCTGTCTGAAATTTTAGGGTTGTCTTATTTTGACCGGATGCAGGAAGCGTCGCGTCAAAAGGCTAAAGAACTCAAGATGCGCCTTGAGTTTATGGAAGGTGAACTTTTAAAAATAGACGAGCTTGAAGAGCGTCTCAAAGAAATAGAAGAGCAGAAAGTGGTGGCACATGAGGAGCTTGAAACCACTCTGAAAAATTGGCAACAATTCGATCAGGCGAGAAGCGACATCAAAAGTAAGATGGAGCAGCAACGATTCAAAGCTGAGCGCTCGCGCTTGTTGGCTCAACAATTTGAAGAAATCGAAATTGATGTTCTGGATCTCAAAATGCAAGTTGAGAAAAATCGAAAAGAAGAAAGTCACTGGCAGGAGACTTTGAGTCAGTCTAACTTTATTGAAGAACAGGCACGTTTGTTTATCGAGACCAGAAAGTCGGTCGAAGAGCTTGACCAGAAATCGATTTTGTATCAAGGTCTCAAAGAAGAGAAGATTGAGTTACAATCCAAGTTAGTGAGCTTGCGCAATAATCTTGAGTACGAACTCAAGCATATCCAGCAGGAAATAAGTGAGTTTAACGCCAAACAGTCGCTTCTGAAGCAAGACACTGCGGGCAAAGAAAAGACTCAAGCTGCATATAACGAGTATAAACTGTTGCTTGAACAAGAGCTTGCCCTGGCAATCAAGCAAGATGAATATATGCAATTGTCAGGTCGCGAAAAAGAATTGCAGTCTGTTCTTCTTGAAGCCAAGCTGAAACTGCAGGCTGAAATCGAGCAGAAGAAAAATGCTCTTGAAGAGCTCAAAAAAGTAGTCGAGTCTGCCCAGACATTCGATCAAGAAAGACTATCACTTGAAGAAGAAGCCCAAGCACTGGATAAGCTAGAAGCGGAATTCGAGCTAGTTGAGCAGGAGGGAATTTCGCTTAAATCGCAAATCGAGACCATTGAGCTGCAATCGGCTGAGTTCGCTCGCCACCAATCAGAATGTCAGCGAAAAATAGACGAGCTTGAAAAAAACATCGAAACTAGCATCTGTCCTTTGTGTTCGGGTCCAATTGTGGACAAAGTGAAAGTAATAGACAAATACAAGAATGACATCAAAAATATGCATTCACAACGCGACTTGCTTGTGATTCGCCAGCAAGAGTTGGTCGACCAGCGCGACAACATGCGAAACAAATACAAAGATTTAAAAGCAAGTCTTGCTGGGCGCAAAGAATTTGATACTAGAATTGGTGCGTTCAATCAAAAAGAAAAAGCTATTGGCGAGTCCAGACAATCGCTCAGTAAGCTTGAAGCAGATATAGTCATTCTTGAAAAAAAATTCGAGTCTGGTAATTTTGCACAAGTTGAGCGCTCCAGTCTTGCCGGCATACAAGTGCAATTGCAAGAGCTTGATTTTGATCCGTTTGTATTTACTAATTTGCAATCAGAGTTAAGACAAAGACGACACATAGAGGCTAAGCATCAGAAATTAGAAAAAGACCTTGCTGCGCTCAAAGCAAATGAAGAAAAATTTCCGCAATTGCAGGAGCGCGAGTCGGCCATCAAAGAAGAATTAGAAGTAGAGTCATATGGTCAAGAGTGGCGCCAAAAGCTGATTGAAAATACTAAGAAAATAGAAGATCTAAATTATGATAGAGAAAATCACTTAAAACTGAAAACCAATCTTGCCGAACTTATGATTTATGAGCAGAAAGCGCAAGAGTTATCTAGAGCCAATCTTGAGCTTCCAAAAATAAGACAGGTGATGCAAGAAAATGAAACGAGACTGGCCACAAAACAAAATAGACTAGACGAAATAAAAAGCGAGCTTGAAGACTTATCCAAAATAGACCAGGCGGACGAGCGCACTCAGACGCTTGAATTAGTTGAATTGGAGCGCCAGATCAAGGAGCTTGAATTGCTCAAAGACGAAAAATCTAATGCTTGTGCTGTGTTTGAAAACTCGGCCATTGAGATTGGCAAAGACCTTAAAGAGCTGAACAAGAAAAAAGACGCACAAAAAGAGCTTTTACATGAGCGCGAAGATTATTTATTATTGTCTGAGGCGTTCGGCAAGAAAGGCATTCAAGCGCTCATAATCGAGACTGCCATTCCGGAAATTGAGGCAGAAGCCAATCGCGTACTTGCAAGACTTAGCGATAACAAAATGCATGTGGGGCTTATTACTCAAGCTAAAACGAAGTCTGGCAATAATCTAGAGACGCTTGAAATTTTGATTGGTGACGAAGTTGGTACGCGTAATTATGAGTTATATAGCGGTGGAGAAGCTTTCAAAGTCAATTTTGCACTGCGAATTGCTCTATCTAGGCTGCTTGCAAGGCGTGCTGGAGCGCGGCTTGAGACTTTGATTATAGATGAAGGTTTTGGTTCGCAGGACGAGAATTCACGTGACAAACTGGTCAAATCGATAAAAGCAATTCAGACTGATTTTGCCAAAATTCTTGTTATTACCCACATACAAGACGTGCGCGAAATGTTCCCCGTGCAAATCCAGGTTACTAAAGAATTAGGCGTTTCCAGTCTGCAAATAGTTTAAACAGTTGAGGCAGGCTCAGCAGGAGGTTCTATCTGATTGGGTCCCTTTGATTTTTTGATTTTCTCTAAAATCAGAACGCCAGTATAAATTAAAATTGCCACCGCACCCAGTGCTCTCAGTCCAATGAGCATTGATAGATATTCGACACAAACTCCCACCAGGCCTCCAAGTATATTAAATGCAAGGCTTGTACTTGCAGATTTTGTTTCTTTGAAAAGTATGGCAAACATGATTGAGGCAAAAACCATGGGAAGCAAGAATATCGCTGTTCCGGCAATCTGGGCTGGAATTTCGCCAAGCGAGGTAAGTGCGCTAACTTCGGTGAATGTGGTGCCAAGTAAAGCTAAAACCAGTCCAGCTCCCACGAAATACAAGTTGTTGAGCTTGAGCTTTGCTACTGAATAGTTTGCTATCAGAATTACCAGCATCACCCCTGCTATAACGGTGCCGTTCACAAGCCAGGTAGAGCCGTATAACAAAGATAGAACCGACATCGCTCTTACTTCAAGCAGCATAAATCCCATACCAGTCAAGAACATTTGCCAGTTCATGGACTGGTTTAAACCCTGTTTGAATTCGCGCGCTACAAGCCCAAATCCAAGCAGTAGAACCGAAATAATCGGCAGCATGTAAACAGCCGGAACTTCTTTCTTGGGTAAGAATAAAAATGGCCAATCGTCGGTGGATACTGGTGTGCTCGAATTCAAATTAACTGGACGCTCTTTCATTTCGGTTATGAGGGTGCCCTTGCGACCAACTGCGCCAGGACCACTTACCAGAAATCCAACATTGACTCGCTCATTATTTACGCAATACCCTAGCGGCTCCATTTTGGTGGCACTGCCAAGTGCTTTGCTATGTCTGTCGTAGAGCCAATCTGTGAAAGATAGAAATCCTATTACTATCATGCCGTCTTTCTTTAGGTGGCGCGCAGCATCATTCAACGATTCTTGAGTGAACAAATAGTTGTCCATACGCAAGCTAGACAAGGACGAGAATGCGGCGTGACTATCGACGTATGCAAATAGAATCACGTCGTATTTTTTGTCTGTTGTTTTTAAGAAAGTGCGAGCGTCCATATTAAGTAAATTCACTTTACTGTTTGCGTAGGGTTGCTCAGGATGTTTGCGTTTTCCAAGTTCGATAATTCCGGGATCGATTTCAATGGCATCGATGTGCGAAGCACCAGTTCTAATTGCGGCAGCTACGTCTGAGCCGTTTCCGGCGCCCAAAATGAGCACGTCTTCTGGAGTTTTAGTTGGAAATTGAAATGGTCTTTCAAAAGCGAAACGCATTTCCTTTTGAATTTTTTCTGGAAATTTAGCCAGATTTTCAGGCGAGCAGTCTACGATTTGCTGGAAGTTATCGTAGTTTACATAAATCGCATAGCCCCAGAATTTGTTTTCTTTAGGGTCTGTATTTGGCACACGCTCTTTCACTAAGTCGATTCGATAATATGGCGACCAGACGGTTTCAACATAGTCTGGGCCGTAAAAACTGCGCGCCATGAATGGTGCTAAGGCAAATGTATAAACTAGAGCAAGCACAATGATCAAAACGTGAATGAGTCGCTTTTTCCAGATAAACAGACCGACACCCACCACCGCCATCCAGATTCCAGGCGAGCAATTGAACCAGCATAAAGCAGAAAACAAAATGGTGCCTGCTAGCGCCCCAAACACATTGAGTGAGTAAGCTTTGAGTGGTGACATTTCTTCGAAAAGCTGTCCAATGCGCTGACCGTAACCAACGAAAGTCAAAACGCCAAGTGTGAATGCGCCAAGCATCACCGCAAGCGACAAAAATGTAGTAAGTAATTGTGAGCCAGGAGCCGCGCCGTTTACGCCGGCTGAACCCACACCAAAGAGCATGAACTTAAACGGGTCGACAAAAGTCAAGAATGTTAGATGCAGTCCCAGAGCGCATATAAGTAGTCCACACAGATATAGAAAAACATATGCGGATAGTTTCATATAATCTTTCTTGCGATTGGCCCAGACGAAACCTAGTCCCAAGCCCAGGAACGCTGCCATTAGTGGAAGATTTTTGAAATAAGCAAAGATGCGCATTTCTGTCGCCAACCAGCGAATAATCATCAATTCGCAAAAGAGGCTAAGTAAACTTATTAGTATTAGTTCACGCTCCAGCTTGCCCAGAAAGCCCGTGGAAGCTGGTGTTTCCTTCAATTCGGAAGTCATAAAGTCCTCATATCCGCGACAAAATAGATCTATTTTAAGCTCTTTACTTCATTCATAACTAGTTATTATTCATTTGCAAAAGCTCAATCTAATAAGGTGCTTCTTACGGTAAAATGCACTGAAATAATCTTCTGGGGGCAAAAGTCATGCACTTCAAAAAGCTAGTAATAATGACAGCTTTGACAACACTCTCGCTTGCCGGTCCGGCGTTTGCGCAAAATGGCAACTCTGATATTTCAGCTGTGACTTTGCAGGTGGTACCTGGTCAAGGTGGCGCGCAATCAGTTGTGACTCCCAGAGGAATGGTTGTTCCATTGCCAGGTCCTGGGGTCAATGCCAATTCGGTTCAGATTTTTATGGGTTCGCAAGGCGGTTATTGGTATGTGGACCGCAACGGTCAAAACGTAGACCTTACCGCGGCAGTCGAGCGTTTCAGACAAATGACTGGACAGGGCAATATGCCTAATCAAATGAATCAAGCACAAGTGCCGCAGTATGCCGCTGCTCCTCCAGTTAATGTTTATAACGAACAGGCGCCATCTAATTCATCATCAGGTAGTGGAGTCGGCTCAACTCTTGTCACTGCAACAGCAGCGGGACTTGGTGCTATGGCAGGCTCGGCTATGACTAATTCGTATTACAACAATGGTTATTATCATGGCGTGCCATACGGCACTCCGCTTTATTATCCTCACGGTGGCAATCCGTATTACCGTGGAGCTGGCGGCAGTACAGTAAATGTAGACCGTACTTATAACGGTGGAAACAATACTGCCAATATCAATAATGGTGATATCAACAGTGTTCACGCAAATGACTTTAAGAAACAACAAGACTGGTATGCCAATCAGCAAAAACAAAATCCTTCCCAGTTTCAGAACTGGCAGAAGAGTGCTTCAGGCGAAAACCCATTTGTAAACAGAGGTGACTCACAGGGCGGTGGTTTTGCCGACCGTCGAAACGCTGCTCAGGGTAACGCGGGTGAACAGGGTGGCCGACACGGATTGTTCAATCGTGGTGGCGGCGAAGCCAATCCCGGAGCTGCAACCAATGGTGGTGGCAGATTCAATAGAGGTGGATCTGTTCAGCCGGAGGCTCAAGGCGGACGATTTGGAAATGCTGGTGGTGGTGGACGATTTGGTGGTAGGCGCGGACGTTGAAATCGAAGTCAAATATTGTCTTAATTTGTATTCTGGTACTCTTGCTCAGCCTAGTGGCACTGCCAATTACTGGCTGGCTCATAGCCCAAAGAGCGCTGCCTGACCAGGAAGGCATTATCGCTATTTCCACTTTGCAAAAAGAAGTCTCGCTCGTTCAAGACGATCGCGGCATTCCTGCCATTCAAGCATCTAGCGATGTTGACGTATACGCTGCCCAAGGCTGGTGGGTCGCCTCGGAGCGCTTCTTCCAGATGGACATGTTGCGTCGTGCCGCTAAAGGTACTCTTTCTGAAGTCTTTGGCTCGGGCACGCTTGCGCAAGATAAACTGATGCGCCAGATTGGCATTACTCGCGCAGCAAAAGCGCAATTGAAGATTGCCTCTCCTGAAGTTAAAGCGGCATTGCAAGCTTATAGCGATGGCGTCAATTCTTATATGCGCCTCAGTCGCAGCAAGAGACAATTAGAGTTTTGGGTAATGATGGATGACCCTGCTCCGTGGACTGCTGAAGACAGTCTTGCTGTGATGAAATATCTGGAATATCTTCAAGGCGAATCCTGGAGTCTCGATGACTTGCGCCAACGTGCAGTGAATACTGCGGGTGCAAAAGCTGCGTCAGAAATTTTTGAACAGCCTTTATTTGGGGGCAAAGAGGAAGTCAAAGAAGTTAAAGATACCAAAGCGCAGTTGCCTATTTTTGATTTTAATGCAGTACCAAATACGGTGCGCCATCTTGTGGCAGGGCTTCCAGGTATCGGCAGCAACGCTTGGGTGGTATCGGGTAAAATGACGGACACTAAAGGCTGTTTGTTGGCACTCGATAGACACAACGTTTTTACCGATCCAAATCTCTGGTATGTAGCAACACTTATAACGCCGTCGGGCAAAGTATCGGGTATGAGCATTCCTGGAGTGCCAGGCATCTTATTTGGTCGCAACGATTATATTAGCTGGGGCGCAACGGCACTCAAGGCTGATACCCAAGACCTTTTTATAGAGTCGTTCTCGCAGAATATTGCCAATAAGTATAAGACTCCGACTGGCTGGGCTCCCGTCCAAGAGATAGTGGAAGAAGTGGGATGTCGTGGTCCTGTGGGCAATAAAATGTTCCAGCAGAAAGTTTTACTCACAAGACATGGCCCTGTGCTCACGCAGTCGGGTGATTCTGCTGTGGTGCTTGCCTGGAGTGGACACGACAATGTAGTTCCGTCTCTGGATTCATACTTGAAAATAAACAAGGCTAAGAATTGGTCAGAGTTCCAAACTGCTCTTCAAAGTTATAAAGGCGAGCCTCAGAATTTTCTTTTCGCCGACAAGAACGGCAATATTGCGATGCAAGTGGCAGGCAATATTCCGGTGCGAAGTCCATCTGCCTATTCGCACAAACTCAATGCTGGTCAAATTCTTCCTGGCTGGACGGGTAACTGTGATTGGATTGCGCGTCTTAATTTTAATGAACTGCCAAGTGTGTTGAACCCGCCCAATGGTTATCTAATCGGCAAGACAGATAACTTAATTGGCACTACCCTTGATGTCACACCATATCCTCAGCAAAGAGTTCAAGCATTGCTTGATGCAAGTATCGCCTCTACTCGCCGTCCTGGTTTGCCAGAGATGGCCGCCTTCCAGGCAGACGACTATGGTGCGCTGTCTAAACTAGTCAAAGACATGCTTAAAGAGTCTGTCACTAAGCTTGAAAATATTGACAAGACTCAACTCGTGTTACTGGACAAGTTTGAAGAATGGGATGGAATGCTTTCTTCAGATAGTGTTCCCGCCACTGCCTATGAAGCGTTTATGCGCATGGCAGCAAGACGAATTCTGATTCCCAAGATTGGTGAAGTACTGACAAACGAATACATCAATAAATATCCGCGTTGGACTCATTTCCTTGAGGGGGTATTACGGCGCAAAGATACTGCCTGGTTGCCGCCAGAAGAGCGCACTTTCGACACGTTTATGGTCAGTACTTTTTCACAAGCATTAAAAGAGATCAGAGTAGTAACTGAAAATGAAAATCCAGAGGCCTGGGGCTGGAAAAATTTGCATCAAATTCATTTTCAGAGTGTTGTCTTAAATGGACTTCCTGAATGGCAAAATCAATTGGGCAAACTAATTAATATCGCACCAGTCGGTGTGCCGGGTGATGGCGATGCGCTCAATGCCTGCAATGTGACTTATAGTGCCAAAGGCGAATATAACTGCACTGTTGGTCCGGTGCAGCGCTTACTAATCGATATGTCCGACTTGGATAAGTATTATGAAACTCAGCCTCTGGGACAGTCGGGGCATTTACTTTCTAGCAATAGGCTCGACCAACTTAAAGCCTGGCTAACGCAAAAGCCTTTGCCGGTGTCATTTTCCGAGCAACAAATAGATAAGTATAAGCATAAACTGATTTTTGCACGGGAGATCTAAAATGGCATCCTTGAAAAAAGTACTGGTCGCTGACGAGATTAGCGACGAAGGTATAAATGTTTTATCCAAGGATTTGGATGTTACATACGATCCCAAAATTACTCAAGAAGAGATTTTAAAAATAATTGGCGACTTCGACGCCATACTAGTTAGAAGCCGTACTCAAGTCACTCCCGATGTGATTACTGCTGGCAAGAAACTAAAAGTAATTGGACGGGCAGGGGTCGGTGTCGACAACATTGATTTAAAAGTAGCCACCGAATCTGGTGTACTAGTAGTAAATTCACCCGAGGGTAATACCGCCTCAGCGGCTGAACATACACTGGCATTGATGTTTGCTCTTGCACGCATGGTTCCTCAGGCTGACTCATCGATGAAAGAGGGAAAATGGCAACGTAATAAATTTATTGGAGTTGAATTATTCAATAAAGTATTAGGAATCATCGGGCTGGGCAAGATTGGATCGCGAGTTGCTCAGGTGGCAAAAGCAATCGGCATGAAAGTACTTGTGTACGATCCATTTATAAGCAAACAAAGAGCCGAAGAGCTGGATCTAAGAACAGTTGGTCTAGAAGAAATCTGGCGTCAGGCTGACTTCATTACTTTGCACATACCAAAAACAAACGAGACCACAAATCTTATAAGCGGCACCGTTCTTTCTCGTATCAAGCCAGGAGTGCGCATCATTAACGCCTCACGCGGTGGAGTTATAGACGAAGCGGCGCTTGCTCGCGCTATTGCCGATGGGCGAGTTGCAGGTGCTGCACTAGACGTATTCGATTCTGAACCACCTAAAGACTCACCCCTGCTTGCAGTGAAAGACAAAATTATAATGACGCCGCATCTTGGTGCATCTACCGTAGAGGCGCAATACAACGTCGCTATCGACCTTGCTGAGCAAATTCGCGACTATCTGATAGACGGCGTTTGCAGAAGTCCGGTTAACCTTCCATTCATGCGTCCAGATATTTTGAAAAATCTAGGCAAATATTTTGGTCTGGCAGAAGCTATGGGTGCAATCGCTGGAGGACTGATCACGGGCTCCGTTCGCGGGGTTGAGATTTTGAACTATGGCGCTCTAGCGGTAAAAGACACCACACCACTTACGGTGGCAGCATTAACAGGTCTCTTTCGTAGCCGAATTGAAAGTGTAACTTATGTTAACGCTCAGATTATTGCTAAATCTCATGGCATAAGCGTGCGTGAAAGCCGTCTTGAGGACAGTGGTGCAGGCAATTATCGCGAAGAGTTGGGACTTATTATTTCGTCTGATGAAGGCATTGTGTCAATGACCGGCACCGTGCTTGCTCATAACGAAGCGATAATAACCAAGATTAACGACCACCCAATTAACCTGACACCATCCAA
Organism: uncultured Candidatus Obscuribacterales bacterium; assembly: GCA_964606665.1. Lineage (GTDB taxonomy): Bacteria > Cyanobacteriota > Vampirovibrionia > Obscuribacterales > Obscuribacteraceae > Aved-18. The sequence goes on from CAZSHS010000001.1 coordinate 154,725, forward strand.
GTTTATGCTCTTCACCATGCATCAGGACAGACCCGGCATGGTGGCAAAAGTTGCCACTATTCTTGGCGACAAAGACATTAACATAAGCACAATGAGTGTCGGACGCGTCGATATCCGTCAGCACGCCATCATGGTTCTTACTTTAGATGACCCAATTGAGAATGCAGTAGTGGAAGCGTTGCAACAACAAGATGGTATTCACCTAGCCAGATTTATTTCGCTAAGCGTAGGTAGCGCTGCTTTAGTGCACTAAGAGGGGTTATGTCCTATTTTCGACCGACTCTTTGCAAAGCGTTATCGTTTCTGATCTTAGCCACAACAACAGGCGCTGCCTATGCGCAATTTGGTGGAATGAACTCGGATGCAGATTTGAGTCCTATATCTGTCAAGCAGTTGAATCTTGCCAAAGAAAAGAAGAATGAAGGGGCTGCAACGCCACTTAGCTTTAGTTCGTTTTTCAAGGCCAAGGATCTTGAAGCCCAAGCACTCACACCAGTGAATATGTCCTCAATGCAAATTCCTGGTTTGAGTGCAAAAGGTGCAGAGAAATTGGGCTTCAACCATTTTGTGGTGGTCAATGACACTGGTTTTAGAAACATGACCACTTTATTTAAAGAAAACAGAACTCTGGGCAAACCATCGGTAGTGACAGTTGATTCGATGATGCATCCCTATTTTGCGTATCGCAATGGATTGATCGCGGACATTATTGAATCAAGACTTTCCGAAGAGTTGAAAGTTATGCTGGAAGCCACTCTCAAGCAGTCTATTCTTGACTATAAAGCTACAGATGACGAAGAAGTTCAAGACGATATTCAGCGCAATATGGCATTTATATTGGTGGCACTCAGTTATTTTGACGCCAAATACTTGACTATAGACCTGGGTGGTGCAAGCGACTTAGCCAGAGAAGAAATAAAGCGCATCAATTTTGCAAAGAATGCTCGCACTGCAATAGGAAACAATATTCTTGATTTTGGTTTGTGCCAGCCGTATGGTTGGATGCTCAAATCGCCAAAGCTGGAGCAGTTTTGCAAAGCCTATCTTTGGCTTTCGTGCATGTATTTTCCGCTCAGTAACGTCAGTGAAGGCGCCGCTGAAGGTGGCGGCAATAGTTTTAGACGTTCAGTACTTTTATATAGGGCACTTGCTCTTGGAAAAGTGACCACACCAGATGGTGCAGTGTCTGCAATGGAAATCTGGAGCCGCATTTGCAAAGTAATGTCGCTCAAGGATATAAACGGTCCAGAGGCAAAAAACACCATTTTACCTGTTGATTTGTCTGTCGTTTTTGAATCTTCAGAAATTGATCTGGGCAAACTATTGAAAGACATATCTAGACCTTTGTCACAAACGAAAATGCTTTTGATGGTCAAAAACAAATACGCTTCATCGCTTCGTGCGGAGTCCTTCAAAGATATTGGTTCTGGCAAGACTCAAAAAAATCTTCATGTACTGCGCTTCTTTCCTCGCATAGACCCACCTGAATTCACTTGGCTCAAGGCGGCTGGACTCTTCTTCAAAGAAGGCGCCAAGACCGAAGAGGGCGACGATAAATTGGTCCCGCTTGGACTGCTCATTTTGCACGCACATGGCTTTCAGTCTGCTACAAATTATTTGAGCGAACATCAAGACTCTCTTGATCCTGAGCTACTCAAGGGGCTTTCGACCCTTTATGAATTGAGCGAATCAAACGAGTCGTCAACGTGGAAAATCATTTCTCCGCTATTGGACCCGCAAGACCCCGCTGCCCAAGGAGTAATGAGAACTGGTACCTGGAGAAATCGTCAAATGGAAACGGCGCTTGGTGCCTGGCTGGACAGTCATGTTGCCTGCGCTGATTTGAAGGCGCTAGAACCGCCAGAACCACACAAAGCGCCTACGCCACCATCAACGCCTGGGACATCCAGTGTGAATTCTGCAAATTCCGCATCTCCTCGAAAAATAGTGCCACCCTCATTTCATTATTTGGAGCCGCGCGCAAGCGTATATAAAAGAATGGCGGACGACTGCGCAAATCTTGCCAATGAATTGAACAAAATCGGATATTTCACCCAGAGTTATAAAAAAAGAAGTGAAGACTTCATCAAACTCTTTGGTCGCTTGTCCACCGTGGCAACGCAAGAGAACAAAGGTCAGCCAGTTACTAAAAACGACTTTTCGATTTTGGCAAACATAGATCAGGTTCTGTCGCAAATAGACAATCCCTTGCCGGGATGTGTTTATTTAGGTACCCAAAACGATAAAGACAGCAAAGGGCGCGGCGTGACCATCGGGCTTGGTGATGCAGGTCGTTTGTTTATGATCGCCAACACCACTCAAGGTGCCACTTTGTGTCGCGGGGGCGTCTACACTTATTACGAGCAATTTGGCGGTGTGGTCAAACCGGCTCACTGGACACGCAAGCTCGAATACAATCTATTGCGCCCGCCTGCATGGGCAAACCAATTCGACATTGTTCAAGACCTAAAATAGATCTGCCAATAAATTGTTGAGCCAACTTCATTGAGCTTCTTTGCTTAAAATGTGTCTCATGAAAACTGCACTAAAAAGCTGACGGTGAAAGTCCCTACAGTTTGAAGAATGGCTTGTAATAAGCTTTTTCGTACACGCCCATAGCTTAGCTCCGTGTAATCTATAAGCGATGTGATCAGGAATTGCCAAGTTGTCACAGTGCTACAGAATTATGGGATTTATTTCAATATCCTCGCGTCGACGCTTGATATAGGATTGAAACAGAAAAGGGCGCACAGGTCAGGATATGTCGCAGTCTAATACAAATAGAGTGACACCACATATAGAGCAACAAGCAATCACTGAATGGGATACCCCATTCAACCGTCCAGCCTATGAAGATTCCGAAGCGCTAGGATATTCAAGACAAGCCTCGCAGTATTACCAGCAAGGTCGCACCAGAGAAGCAGAAGCTCTCTACAAACAAGCTTTGCAAATCGCTGAGCAATCGGGTGGCAAAGATACTCCTGCACTCATTACCTGCCTTGAGGACTTGAGCGGATTTTATGTATCGTGCCGTCAATTAGAAGATGCCGAGCCGCTTGTTTCTAGACTCGTTTCAATTAGAGCCCGCATATCACAAGCCGATGATTCTTTATTGATGGCTTCTGTAGACAAGCTTGCAGAAATCTATAAAGCAACGAATCGTGTTGGCGATGCAGTAACTCTCTACAAATTTATGCTCTCAAGACAATCTGACAAGCTGGGCTCAGGCTCCGTATCTTTGATAGGAACTATGTCGCGTTTGTCTTATTGCTATCGCGATCAAGGTAACTGGGAAGCGGCTGAAACTATGCTTCTTAAGTGCCGCGAAATAGAAGAGACAAATTATGGACGCTTCTCACTAGAAGTAACAACCACGCTTGAAGACCTTGCTGAAGTCTATTTGAAGCAAGAAAAATTCGACAAGACGGCAGAAGCGTTAGAGAGAAAGATTCATATCTACGAAGGTATTTACGGCGCCGATTCTTTAGAAGTCGCTACCTGTGTTTTGAAATTAGCTGAATTATTGTCGAAGGTGAATATGGTAATGCAAGCAGAGCCCCTGTACAGAAGAGTTGTTGAAATCTATAAGACCGCGCGTTCCAAAGAAGAATTCATGGGACTTGCTCGTACTAAAACCGGCGAATTTCCTGCTAATGCTCCTACTGTTACTCCAATCTCAAAGAAGAGTGCCGACAAACCAGTCGAGCAAGAACAATGCCGCAAGTGGGCTGCCATTACGCCTCCTGCTGCCACTCGTCCAGTTGATACCACTCCTGACGTGCAGATTCCGGCTATTCAAGCCGCTGGCGCCAGATAGAATTTTGCTTCGTAGCGTCTAAGATCGTAACCCACTTTTTTGTCGTGCTTTTTTAGTTGCTTTAGGCAACTAATTTTAATATTGCGATGTGCCACAGAGTAAGCGTTTTGGGGCGGAAAAAATACTTGATTAAGTCAACCAATTATAGGTGAGTTAAAAAGGCCTTCGTCGCGCAAGTTGCAGGACAACAAATTGAATGGAATTTGATTTGCCTATAACGCCAAAAAAATCGCGTCTGGAAACGCTGACTGGGCTAGCGTCCGTTTTGCAGCTTGTGAGAAAAACCATGCGTTTTTAATACCTGATGAGCGAATGCAATGAAATGCCCTACTCTTCAGGCGGATCCCGTTCTATCCAATGACGAAGATTGTAGTCAAGGTCGCCGGTTTGTAGCCTCCAATCGCTCCAGAACGAGGGGGCGGCATCATAAATGTATTGTCGAGGATTTTCGGTAGAAAGACCACGAATATAAACGCCCGATTGAATTCGGTGCTGTTGACCAAAACCAAAAAAAGGAGGCGGTCCTGAAGATCCTTCATCTCCGTAAATAGCCTCCGATAAGCCGCCTGAATTCAAAACAAAACTATCCAGCTTTAAATTGGGCAATCCATTTCGATCATTGGCTTGATAGTTTTTAGGTTCGAGTTTTCCGAATCCAGCTTGATGTAATCGTTTGCGTTGTTTGGGTTTAATTGACGCAACTTCTTTCGAATGACTTTTTATTGCATTTTTTTTCGTTGGGCGTGAGGATTTTTTTGAATGTATTTTGTGCGATTCATTCTGTTTTGTGGCTGTAGCAGGCAGCGACAAGGAAACAAGTGTGATTGAAAGCAGAATTGAAAAGACTTTCATGGCGAGTCACCAGAACGTCTCTCTTTTGAGATTGTCTTCAACATTGGTGGTGGCGGTGGTTTCGCGCTGGAATGATCAAAGTCCAAATAGGGTAGGCTGTTATTTTTCTCATCACCGAACTTAGGAAAAACATCCCATTCTTGATTTTGATAGCAGCCTGACACGTTCGAGCGGGGCGTTTGCTCTCGATAGTATGGACCTAATACTATTAGAGATTCTGTTTTTAAGCTGATTTCTGGTTGCTTGAGATTTTTCTTTTTCAAAACCCTTTTTGTTCGCTTAGGGTTGATCATCCCGCTGTAAGCGTGGTGCAATTTATTCGGTTCCTCCTTTGCAAGGGGATCATTTAAATCAAAAACTGGTGTGGCTTCATAGCCTCCTTCGTCTCCATCGATTCCTTCTTTCACTCCATTTGATTTGTATTCTTTCCATGATTTGGAAAGGGACGGCTTACATTTGAAAATGCCATAGTTGCTTGGTTGAAGAGGTATACCACTTTGATTGAGTTGATATTGTCCAAAAAAGTAGGTGCCTTTATATTCGTCGAAATTAAAAGGCGGCCGCGAATTACTATTTTTTTCAGGCGTTGGAAGTTCACCTGGAGCTAAATAGTTTTTGGGGTATATGGATTCCCCTAGTTGAGGCTCCAATTTAAACCGCTGTCGCGTCAGATTCTTTTCTTCGTAAATTCTATGAGCACGAAGGTGCTCTGCGTCTACCTTTTGAGTATCGGCCAAAGCAAAAGTGGAGCTTGAAAAAAGCATTATTCCTAAAACGATAGATTTCGCTTTCACAACAACATGCTCGAATAGTAAGTAACTCCAGCGTGCCAGAATTAACTTCGTCGCGCAAGTTGCAGGACAACAAATTGAATGGAATTTGATTTGCCTATAACGCCAAAAAAATCGCGTCTGGAAACGCTGACTGGGCTAGCGTCCGTTTTGCAGCTTGTGAGAAAAACCATGCGTTTTTAATACTTGATGAACAAACGCAAAAAAGACCTATGCAAATGGCGTAAGATTTTCGACGAGTTATTCACAGAACTTGCAGAGCGCACAAAGCGCGCAAAATTATTGAAGCTCTTCGGCGTTGGCATCAACTTTTGCAGGCGTGCTCAAATCAATCAGAGCCTTGGCTGCGAAATTATCTTGGGGATTCATCTCGCTTGCCTGCTTCAATTCTTTGGTGGCTTCTGCCATTTGCTTCTCGTGAGCAAGAGCCAGACCTAAGTGATAGTGAGCGTTCGCGTTGCTTGGATCCAGTTTGACCGCTTCCTGGTAATAAGGCAGCGCTTGAGCCCATGAGCCAGCCTTTTCGTAAGCAATTGCTTGAGCTAAAACAATCAGAGCGACACCGACTTTGTCGTCTTTGTTTTGGTTCTGGATTTCTTTTTTGAGAGCTTCTAGATTTTGAATTTGGTTGTCACCCTCGCCTTCAAGCGCTTGCGAGAATTGTGCTTGCATTCCGCCTGGAAGATTTTTGTTTTCAATCACTTCGACATTCTTCAAATCTGCTTTCATGCGTGATGGTTTGCCAACAACTTTGGCTAGAGCAACTTGATTGAAGACGCGCATGTCGCCTGCGGGAATCACGCCTTGAACTTGTAATTCACCTTTGCCAAATTCGCTGCCATCGGCACCGGTTAACACATAATCGAAAGTGGGATTTTTGACATCGACTGCGTTGTAGTTCGCCACTTCAACATCGACTAGTGCTTGAGTGCCGCTCATAGAAGGCTTTTGAAACACAATGGATACGTTGCGCAAATATTGATTCGTTTTGAAATTGACAAAGAATGAGACCGCTTGCACGATACCAAATATGATGCTACCCAGAACTAGTGTAAGTAGTCCGCGCTTCAACCATTTTGTCAAGCCAGACGATGTGTTTGAGCTTGCAGTGCGTTCGTAGAAATCTGTCTCGATCTTTACTTGGTCTTCTTGATTCTGATTTTGGTCGGTCATTTTCATTTAGTTACCTGGCATTGCATAAGATTCGGCTCTATATCTATCTAGATAGTCGAGCTGCAATTTGCCGCTTGAATCTTGATAGTACTGTAAAAGTATTTGATCGAAGCGCCATCCGCGCTTGGCGAGCAGGTTTGCGCCGTGTTGGCTCAGACCGCGTGCACCATTTCCCTTGCCCCGACAAGTGAAGACCCAGCTCTCTCCAGCTTCGCTAACATCGAGAATTCCTGCTGTAGTGAGACCGAGCATTTTGGATAAGACTAGACCGTTTACGTCTTTGGAGCCGTTTCGTCCCATAATTTGAATGGCTGTTGCAAATCCGTTTGGATGCCATTGTTTTACAGTTACACCAAGAATGTCCGAGACGCCTGTGATAGTTTCCAATTTCTGGTTGGACACAACGTGCTTTTTGATATTTAAATTCTCGTCGCTTGTTTTGTTGCTTCCACCTATAGTGGCTCGATAAAATCCGGCTTTGACGATGCCCGAGTTTTTGAGCACGATGCCGCGAGTCTCGCGCACAGCTCGAAATGTTGATGGTTGTTCGCAGGCAAGGCCCTTGTACATTTGGTCGCTCACGTTTGGAACCAGGTCGTAACCGGTGCTCTTGTACCATTTGCTCTTGGAAGGTCCCATGTGCGCCCAAGCATAGCTTCGAGCTGCGACCGCTTGTGCTTTGAGTGCTTCTAAGTGCCAACTGGGTGGCATTTCGGCTGGCACGCAACCAAGTAGATAATCTTCCAGGTCGAGCAAGTTAATGACATTGAGCTTGCCGTTGACCACGACGATTTCAAGACATCCTCTCCACCAACCGTTATTAGTCCAGACCCGAAAATCGGGACTTGTTATATAAGTACGACGGTCTCGAGCCAATGGAAAGCTGCGACCGGTCGCCAGCTCAGTGATTCCGCTAGGGGTAATGTTGTAAACAGTTTGGGGCTTGAGAGCGCAGACGGGTCTGCCGTCGACCACTACAGCTCCAGGTGTCCAAACGGCAAAACGTGCCCAGGGGACTTGTCTGTGAATTCCGACTCGAATAGGATGGAGCATTGGCGGATAAAAACTTTGAGCGACCATTCGGTAAGTTGCTTGTTGCACTTGACCTCTGATTGGCTTCTTGGTCTCGACTTCTTGCGCCGCCTCGGTGCTGTCTTCTTCCTCGTCATCGCCAAACGCGGGCATTGCAAAGACGCCTGTAATTAATGCCAAGCTCAGGCTAAAAATGGAGGTAAATTTGGTGATAGAGTTGTAGCGCCCGAAAAGCCGCATAATCGAAAAATATAAACCCAAACTAACGACGTCAGATCTCAATTTTAAATTAGACAGATCCAAAAGAATGTGATTGTTAGCAGCAATTTTATAGAATTAGGACAAATGAAGAAAATACTCATAGTTGATGACGAAGTAGATATTGCCAATTCGATTCAGTACGTCCTGAATCAGGAAGGGTTTGTGACCTTTCTGGCGTACAACGGACTGAAAGCGATGGACCTCATTACCAAAGAGAAGCCCGATTTGGTTATTCTCGATTTGATGATGCCAGGTATCGACGGTTATGAAGTCTGCAGACGTATTCGCTCTACAGACAAGAAAACGCCAATATTGATGTTGACCGCTCGCACATCCGAAATTGACACAGTTGTCGGTCTTGAGCTTGGCGCCAACGACTATATTGCAAAGCCAGTTCGTTTGCGCGAGCTTGTTGCCCGCGTCAAAGCGCATTTGCGCGAAGCGCCAGAAGTGCAAGTGACAACAGGCGGAATTAAGCTTGGCGAACTATCTATAGATCCAGAAAGTCGCACCGTAAAAGTTTCAGAGCGCGATATTGATCTTACTTTTAAAGAGTTTGAGTTGTTGTTGGCGCTTGCTCGCCAGCCTAATCGCGTTTTTTCGCGTGACCAGTTATTTTCGCAAGTCTGGGGTTCAGACTTCCTGGGCGAAAGCCGAACGGTAGATGTGCACATAAGATATTTGCGCGAAAAATTGGAAGAAAATCCAAGCCAACCCAATCACATTCTCACCGTGCGTGGAGTGGGCTATCGCCTTGTTTGGACGTAAAGCATTCGCACTAGCCTTTTCATTTCTGGCTCTTGGTGCGCCTTTGCGTGCAGAAGACGCTTTAGAAAAAATGGGCGAAAAAGTTTCGCCGCGTGATGAAAAAGCGGTTTGGAATAAAAAGTACGATCGCAAAATGTATTTATTTGGCAAAAAGCCCAACGTGTTTTTTGCTGCGCAGTTAGATAAATTGACGCCAGGCAAATTATTGCTTCCGGCTGAAGGCGAGGGACGTAACGCGGTTTACGCCGCCAAGCAAAAATGGCAAGTCGATGCCTTTGATGTAAGCGATGTCGCCAAAAATAAAGCGCTAAAATTTGCCGAGGAAGAAAAAGTTTCGATCAATTATTTTGTAAGTGACGCATCCACAGTCGATTTAAAACCCAACAATTATGATGCTGTTGCGGTTATATTTTTTCAACCGCAAGATAATGAAACGACGTCAAAGTTTTTCACAATACTGAAAGACTCCATCAAGCCGGGCGGTTCGATAATAGTCGAAGGCTTTGCTAAGTCGCATTTAAAATTGAAAACTAGATTTGGTCCTAAAGATCTTTCTTGCATGTACGACAAAAAATTCCTCAAAAATAATTTCGAAGGCTGGAAAATCTGCCTAATTAAAGAGCGTAAAGCCGTTCTAGATGAAGGAATGCATGACGGTCGTGCCTTCGTAGTTGATTTAGTGGCAAAGAAACCAATTGAAAAATAACTGTCGATTGATCAATACTGCACTTGGTGCTTTAGTGGCGTTGTCACTTTTATTGTCGATAAATCCGAGTGAGGCACTAGCAGAGAAAAAATCTGTTGCCAAAGGAAACGATTATCCTCGTCTGGTTTCTGGCGCAAACACTCCAGAAGGCAAGATGGCACTTGAGATTGCAAAAGCCGCATTTAAAGCCAATACTCCTCGTATATGGGAAGCGGGCGATGAGGTCAAAGACAAAGTTAAATCCGTTATTTTGTGTCAAAACAGTCAAGTCGAACTTTGGCATAAAGATGGTGCGATAGAAACCATCCCAGACAAAGATGGATTTAGTTTCGTCTATATTCAAAAAAACAAATTCAATGGCAATAGATTTGTAGTTTCTCAATACACTCACAGTTGGCGTGGCGACATGCACACACTTGTTCGCGTTCCTGAAAAATTGAGTCAGGAGGAAACTTTTGGTATCTTGCGCACCAATGGTGGAAGTGAAGTCGCAGATAAGAAAGGCTCGCAAGAATTAGTATTGGATACTTGGACCAGTCCATGGATAGCCGAAAAAGACGGTATTACTTGTAGCATAGATACTAATCATCCAGCATCGCCATTAGGTGACTGGGCTGTATTTGGAATTAGTGGAAAAACCGAGCCTGTTGCAAGAATTGCTTTTCATCCAGATGTAAAAGACACGACCATATTAATTCCCAAAGGTCCGCTTAGAGAAATTGCAGTCTTGCTCGATTCAATTGTAGGTATTCCTTCAACAGATCAAGGAACGCTAAATGCCATTGGGCGCGTGCATGCCGATGTGAAATATTTGTGGATGGATCTTGTTTATCGACCTTGGTCTATGGGCACCGGATATAATACCAGGGATAGAATTGAGCGCGGACTAAAGAAATGGTCAAAGGGTAGCAAAGTCTATAAAGCTCAGTACGATAGATTGAAAGTGTTGTATCCACAAGCTGAATTACAACTGGCACAGTATTACAAAAACCGCTTTGGCTGGAGTGATGCACGGTCCAAGCAAGGTGCCAAACTTTGGATGGATGCGATTTACAAAGCGCACTTTGTCTTTCCGTCGGATGGTTAATTCGAAAATTCGAGAGACTTAAATCTTTTCGGATTTTAAAAACAGAGTACCAAGCCCAAACACCCTAAATGAAGAAGTGGGGTTAAAGTCACTTGGGGCCAACCATAAGCAAAACATCCCGTAATACTTACGTTCAACTTTTTTGCTAAAAAGGCAAATGTCAAAAGAAAATTTCATTTAGCAATTAATCGGACCAATTCGTCAATCATGGATTGAATCTGATCATGTAAGGTCGACGTCACATTGCTCAGCAATCCATGCGCATCTGTTTGATATTGATCCGCAAACGTACCTAGATTTGTCGGTTCAGCGATTTTGACATAAACATTGCGATTGGCTAATTGCTGCGGACGCTTAATTTTATACAAGTCGCGCTCTTGTTTTAAAAGCGCCTCCGCTATGCGGTCTTGCGAATTGCCAGTGCCATAGTATCCAGGTCGCCAGCTCACCATGTGCTCGACAATCTTTAAGTCGTCTAACTCTTTCATCTTTTGCGGGAAGTTCATTTCGCGCAGTTCAGCACCTAATTGCCACGATTGATCGATCAGGTTTTTTTGCGACAAAAGCTTTTTCTGATGTTTCTCTTCAATCATCTGAAGAAGCGCTTCTTGAGTCTGCGAAATCTCTTGTCCCAGGTCGGACTCAGATGAATGGTCAAGATTGATACCATATGTTTTTTGTTCGCGATGCAAAAGGGTTTGTTGAATTCGACGCAATCGCTCGATTAGCGTACCGTCCATTTTTGGCAGCGAGAGCCGCGTTTCCATACGAGTCATGCGACGACTCAAAATATCTTCAATTGATTCTGGATAGTGATACTTAATCGCCATCGGAATTAAATATGCTGACCAGTTGGGATTCGCTTTTCTTTGCGACACCACTGCATCCATTGCAATTGAAATTGCGCCTGCGTGAAAGCGCTGTATCACTTCGTTCAAGTAAAATATTTCGCCTTCGGGAAACATGACAAGGACATCCTTGCCAGCTTTGACGAGGTCAACAGCGTAGTCTTTTGCGGTGATATCGTGTGCGCCACGATTAACCGAGAAGTAACCAAGGCTTTGCAGTGCTTTGCCAGCAAGACCGAAATTTTCATTGAAAGCCTCACGATTACACATGATCATGAATCGTTTTCCGCATCGACGCGCAAGATCAAGACAAACGCGTGGGTCCATTTCGTCTGCGTGATTAGAAACCAGCACGAGTCCAGCATCTTTAGGCAGCGCACGTAGTCTGTCTATATCTTCTTCGTCAATTATTACTTTGTTGGTCATCGCCAATTGCGCGCGAATGACCGCCTGTGCCGCTTTGATAACGAAGTCTGACGGACGAGCAGGAATGAAGTGATTGTTGGGGTCTGGCTTTTTAGTTTCCATTTCGTATTGTTTTTTCGCTGTTTTTTGGAATTGCTTTTCGACCGTTGGTTGGTGACAAAATATTTTTGTGCTCGTTCGCTTCAGAAGGAAAATCTTCATAGACAACATTTTCGGTAATCCATCCGTCATTCGTGCCGAACATTCCTTGTGAAACACGCCAGCTTTTGACTTTACCATTTTCGAATTTGACTGCAAACCAGACATGCTCATTAATACAGCCTGTAGCTTTTAATGAGTATGCAAGAAAATCTTCTTCAACTGAATCATTGGGATGTTTGGGCATCCCAAGCAGCTCTACCAACTTGGTCTTAGGCATTCCAATCAGATCGTAATCTTTCAAGAGTCCGTAAAATAGTTGCTTCTTATCTGTTCCGAAATTTCTAGTTGCTGATTTCCAGTCAAGTGGACTGAAATTTACAGTCGAGGGCTTCGCTGCAATCACAATTCCGTCGGGAAGTGCTTTGAGCGAATCGTATTCAGGTTGGATAACTAATTTTCCTTGTTTATCGATAAGTCCAGCCCGAGCTGATTTGTTATTCTGCTGCAATTTCACTTGCGCGTAACCATTTTCGAAAGGTGATGCCTCCATATATTTGGGCTCTACGACAACCTTTCCCGTCTTATCTATATACCCCCATAGTACACCGCTTCCTCTGTCTGGAGCGCTTCTTCTGGTCGGTCCATTTATGCAGAAAGGTGCAAGCCCTTCGTTAAATTCACTTATGTACGAGGTTCCAGCAGGTAGTTTAAACGCTACATTTCCGATTGAATCAATTATCTCGAGGCTATCCCAATCCTTTCCATTGGCGGTGTATTTGGCAAAAAGATTCTCTTTCAAATTATTCAGCCAATCGAATTGAGGTTCTAAAATGATTTTGCCTGTCTTATCTATAACTCCAAATTTGCGTTGAGAGTTGCAACCGACGCAAAATCCACTACGGAATCCAGACCAGCATTCTAAGTCAGTTTCAAACAATATTTTTCCTGATTTATCCATAAACTGAGTTGGCTTTTTGTAAAAAGATAGAGACGCAAGTCCTTCTGAAAAATTGGTTGTGTGTCTACTATTTTTTCCAACTACCTTACCTTGCATATCGCAAAACCCATTTGACTGAAAATCAGTGGATCTAACCGGAATCAAGCCTTCGCTGAGTTGAAGGTTTTTTGATCTGGTTGGAGAATACGCTAAGTAAAATTCTTTTGGAACTGAACCTGTTTTGACGCCTTTACAATTGAAGATGTCGACTGTCTGGTTTCGACTGGTCAGTAAGATGCACTTTTCATCAGTGTAGGCTATATCTTCATAGTTAGGCTCAACAATTATATTTCCATGCAAATCGCATAATCCGAAAATTTCTTTGCCCTTGATCTCGGGATAGACGTTTTCGTCCTTTTTAACAACGAGTACTTGTCCAGCCGGTTGAACTGCTAATAGGCCTTTCGGTGTCGTAAAATTTTTGATGTTACCTGATTTGTCTATAAGTGCAATTGATGACGGAGACATTCCAGGATTGGCTTTGTCGAATGAACCAGCTCTAAAGTCACTATTTGTAGTTGGTTGTATCGAGAAGTACTCGAATGGAATAAGCACATGCTGCTTCAGATCCATCACTCCGAATTTGGGCAAAGTCGTTATGAATTGCTCGTTGCTAGAGGTTGAAGGCTTCGAGGCTAACGGTGCAGTTTGTGCAATTGGCTGTAGATTTAGTTTTAGTGTTGCGCAGGTTTTGTTCCATAAAAGATCTGTTGTGTATAGAATCTGCTTTGAGTCAGCTGTCCATGTAATGTTACCAACTTGGTTTAAAGGATGTTCCTCAATCAGATTTCCATTTGTGTCAAAAATGTCTATCTGGTTGAATCTGCTCGATGCAATATATTTTGCATCTGGCGAATAAACGATTTCTCCGAACTCTTTTTGAATGAGATTCAAAGGCGCAAAATTATTTTTAGCGTCCAGAATTTTTAAACATTGAGGACCAAATCTCACTGCAATCTTCGAGCTATCCGGTGTCCATGCGATACAAGCTACAGAGTAAATATCTGGATGGAAAACAATTTTTCTGGTTTTCGCATCGAGAATCATCAACTCATGAATGGAGTTCCACTTATCGCCTTGAGCACCTCCGACTGCTATGAAGCGACCATCTGGCGAATATTGGCACAAATTGTAAGACTTCAAATGTCTGTCTTGCCATTTAATTCTCTCTTTGGTTTCAACGTTGCAAAAAAACAAATTGTCAGCTGCGGCATAAACGAAATTCTTTGAATCCGGTGCCCAGCAATAATCGTTTATATAGGTGCTATTGGTGTAAGAGTTTTCTACGGGGGTGGTATCGAAATCTGCCGAGTATTCTTGAAGACGTTCTTCATCTGACCGTCTTGAAAGAATCAATTTTTCTGTAGGATGATCCGTTTGCGTAAATATAACAGAGATTTTTTCCAGGAAATATTTTTCGTCGGGCGACAGCCCGCGCGCTAACGTGGTCTGGGTGCCTTTTCCGTTACTTAGTTCTAAGAAGGTGGCTTTGGGTGGAGTTGCTATTTCTGCTGAATTGCCTTTGGCTTTTTTTGCTTCCTCTTCCCTCTTCCATTCCTCCATTCTCGCTTTTGTCTTATTTCTTTCTTCTGGCGAGCCTAATGTGACTATTGTTCTAGCATTCCTGAAAGAAGATGCCGTGTCATATTTAGGCGCAATTATGAATTTTCCGGTCTTGTCAATAAACGCAATACTTTCTGCTACTTGCACGAGAGCTCGGCCACCGGAGAAAGGAAGAGCTTCGTCGAAAGTGGCTTGAATAACCAGTTTTCCGTTCTGGTCTATAAACCCCCATTTTTTTTCAGAGGTTTGGACAGGACACAAGCCATCACTGAACTTCAATGAATCTAGAAATTGAGGTGAGATTTTCTCTTTGCCGCTTTTATCTATGAAGCCAAATTTGTCACTAACTCTAACTGCTGCCAGCCCTTCTGCGAAATCCCTGGCTTCTATATATTGAGCTTGTAAAACTCGGTTTCCAAGATAATTTAAGTAACCATATTTGGTGCCACTTTTAAATTTTGCCATACCGTCGCTTACGCTATCGACATCGTCATACTTGTCTCCAAGCTGTTTTCCAGTTTTATCTATAAGAAACCAGAGACCTTTCTTATCTCTTACTGAGGCGGCGCCTTCATGAAAACCATTTGCGTATGATAATTCGAACGGAATTACCACTTTACCTGCTGTATTTATAAATCCCCATCGATTAGATAGAAGAGTCGGGTCGATATATAAATTCCGCATCTCTTCCCGCTGGAGCCATACCGGCGCTAATCCCTCCGAAAAATCATCGACAATCCAATCGTCGTTAACTTTGGTTAGCAGTTTTCCTGTCTTGTCCATCAAGAAATGATTGAAAGTGCTGGCTTCAGCCCAGGTGATACCTTCGTGGAATGGATTGGCTCTCTTGAACTCAGGAGTCTTGAGTTCATTTCCGTTTACGTCGATGAACACTGAGTTTTCATCGCCCGTCGGAATGTTCATCATCGCTCCTAGAGTATTTGGAGCGCTGGGTTTTCGAATTAAGGCAAGTCCCTCTGAAAATGGTGCAGCATAAATGCAATTCAACTCCTTCAAGACTTTTCCATTCGGATCGAGCAGAAAGTATTTTGATTTCATTTCGGCGATATAGCCCATGCTCACGCCGTTGTTGTGCGTACTTGCTGGTGTTGCAAAAGTTAAAAAAGTGACTAACAGGGCAATACCATTGCCTAGACACAGACGTTTTAATATCATGAAAAATCCTCAGCCCGGATTATGCCAAAGGTTTCCTAAAACAAGCCCAAAATATAACTTAGCAGATTTTTGGTTTTCCCGTTGAGCTACTTACGTTGACGTTGCATTTTAACCTGGAGCTTTTTATATCTTTTTTCAAGGTCGGTCTTTGCGTCTTCAACCGCGGAAAGGTAACCAATTACATCGCCTTGAGAAATTCCAAGCTCTTTAGCCCTCTTCTCGATTTTTTCCTTGACCTCGGGGCGAATCTCGGCATGAAGCTGCACATTTCCTTTTGCAGGTCTGCCCGGCTTCTGGTATTCAACCAACGTCCCCTCAAGGTAAGCCACGTATGTTTCCTGAAGGATTTCCTTGAAAATTTTCCATGCCTCGAGCTCTGTTCTAGCCACGCCGATTACGCGGTCGGACAACGAGGATTTGACCACGTAAGTTTTTTCAACGTCGTCGAAGCAGCATAGCGCAGTTGATTCAATCGCCTTCTTATTCATTGCGAACTCTCCACATGCTCACCTTCCTAATTTAGCATTGAAATAATATTCTGTACGGATTAAGTAATAATCAGTACAGAAATTTCTATTGAAATCGCGGTCTTGCAGGTATAGTCTTAAAAGCTAATCTGGAGTGGAAATCACAGTTTGACCTCACCCGACTATCCAACTCAAATTCGTCAGCATTATCAACAAACTTTTGGTATCGAACCAAAAGTGCACAAGTGGCTTGATGACACGCTGAAAGACTTGCCGAGCGATTTCAGAATCTTCGAGTTCGAGCCCAGAGAGCCGCGCAACGTGTGGACTTATACAACTTGTCGCATGTGGGAAAAGAGCGACATGACTCCTGCCGTTCCAAAAGGTCGGCACCAAAACGAGCTTATCGAGCTGCATTTGTTTTCGCCGGAGCGCTCGACCTACAAAAGTGGACCTGGCAATCATGTGGAGTTACTTCAATATCTTGCGCATTATCATAGAACCAATGAGCGAATCGCGCTCTCTCACTGCATTCCATTCGAACGACCGTGGATGGATGAATCCGAGTGCACTTACGGACTAATCACTTATCCATATCTGGACGGACCAAAGTTAGAAATGATGGAGTTGGAGGATTTATTTGTGCAGTGCCTTTGGGTGGTGCCAATTACAGAAGCTGAATTCGACTTTCAATCTGAAGTAGGCTCTTTCGAGCTCGAGAAGCTTTTCTTCGAGGTTCCCAGTGAGCGCGTCGATTATTTGGATACGCCCAGACGCAAAAGTTTTGTCGGGTAGCTCAATGCTATTCCTCAGGAAAATTCGGCTCTAGATCTGACTCTGCGATAGTCTGATCGAAATTAATTTGCGAGTAGTTGTAGGTAGTGACCATGTCGCTTAAGTCCTGACTCATCTCTTCGCTTCCAGATGCAGTGTTTCGCATTGTTGAAACTATTTTTCTTATGCAAAATTCTTTCGAATCGATCCAAACTGAATACTCGGTTATTCTTCGAAAGCCGTTTAACACCAGGCATTTTGTATCACCAAGCATCTCCTCTCTTTGAATGCGCGCTCCTTCTAGTTCGATCCAAATCGGACGGATAGCAAATAAATCCGGCATCAACAAAGAGGGGATGTGTATGACCGATGCTGCTGAAATGCCGGTTGCGCCGCTCACCGGACCGCTCAAGTGGCCATAATCTTTTTGTCCAATTGGTGCGCCCGCAAGAGTGTGTCGAGTTCCATTTGACCAAACGACAGAGATGAGGTCGGGACCTGATTTGCCCAGGTGTGGGTGATATTGTCTGAATTCAAATCGAAACCGATCATCGCGCTCAAAAGCCGTTTTAAAGCGGATGTCTCTCACGGCTGGTGCGTTATCAGTGCATGCAACACCCATGTCGCTGTAGCTTTTACACTCGGCGTATTTCTTACAGGTGAGTTCGATTAGATCCTGGGCGTCTTTCATAATCCAATTATAAACAGCTCAAGATTCCTTGCAAAAAATACTCTTGGATTCTATCAGGACGCCCATTTAGTGCTATCTTTTGCTCACAGGTAACACGTGCAGGCACACTATAAGGGGAGCCGCAATGGACTTCTATTTGTTTCCGGGAACCATCTTAAAAACTGCAGAGTTAAGCCAGGTAGGCGGTAAGGGATATTCACTCATTGCCGGTTCTGCATCTGGATTGCCAGTCCCGCCCGGGTTTGTACTGACAGTTTCATTCTTCAGCTCTTGGCTAGAGGAGTTGAAAAAGTCCGAAGAGTGGAAACAATTTTTGCAATCGGCAAATGCCAATAATGGCGATCTTGACAAGAAATGTGCAAAGCTCAAGAAGCTTGCGACCAAACTGAAATTAAATGAAGCGCAGAAAGAGACTTTAGAAAAAGCGTTTTCGCAAATTCAATTCGATGGCTCATTTAGAGGAAAGCAGTACGCCGTGCGCTCTTCATCGCCTGAAGAAGATTTAGAGGGCTCGTCTTTTGCCGGTGGCTATGAAACCATCCTTGGTGTCACGTACACCTCAATGGAAGACGCCATTGCTCGTGCTTTCGCCAGTTGTCTCGATTTGCGCATCGTTGTGTACAAGCGCCAACATGGGTTCGATATAACTGATCCTAAAATCGCTGTTGTCGTTCAAGAGCAAATTGCAAGCGAAGTTTCAGGTGTTGGATTCTCAATGAATCCGATGAACAACAATTTGGACGAAGCTGTATTCAATGCTAATTGGGGATTGGGTGAGTCGGTTGTAGCCGGGCTTGTGACGCCAGATTACTATCGAGTAAACAAAGTCTCGATGAGCATTCTCGAGAAAACACTCGGCCCCAAAGAGTCCTCTATTTGGCTCACCGATTCAGGTACAGAGATAAAAGACAATCATCGAACAAGCGAATTTACGCTCGATAACAGACACGTAGGCAAGCTTGCATTGCTGGTCAAACAAGTCGAGCGCATTTACAAGAAGCCCATAGACATTGAGTGGGCATTTGCTAACGACAAATTGTATTTGCTTCAAGCAAGGCCAATCACCACTTTTATTCCATTGCCACCAGATATGATGACTGGACCAGGTGAGCGTAAGCGTTTGTATTTGGATTTGACCATTGCTGCGCAAGGAATGCCTAAGCCAATGTCGACCATGGGTTCATCTGTTTTGTCTTATGTGCCTTCGGCAGTAAGCAATATTTTACACCTGGCTCGCTTCAAAGCTGGCTCCAAGGGCGCCATTATCAGTTTGGGTAATGGACGCATTTATGTAAATGTGTCTATTTTGCTTGCACTTGCAGGCAAGAGGAAATTCATCGAGCTTTTCTCCAACATGGATCCGCTTGCTGGCAAAATAATAAGCGAGCTGGACGAAGATACATATAAAGATAACAACCCGCTTTTAGGATTCGTGCCGGTTAGACTGGCAACCGTGGCTCCACTTGTGGCTCCGCGTATATTACGTGCACGCTTGCAACCGCAAAAATCTTTGATGGATCTCAAAGTGGCGCTTGAGCGATTTGAATTTGATGCGCAAAAACTGGCTGATTCAAATAAGCCATTGCCCGAGTTCACCAAGCGTTTGCTCAAAATGGTGGCAGAACTCGTTTTTATGCATTGTGTGCCACTTGTGGTCACGTCGCGCATTGCATTAACGCGCATGAAAGAACTGGCAAAAGGTCAGTCCAAAGAGGTGTTGGACCGCCTTGAGCTGGCTTTGCCAGGCAATGTAACTACCGAGATGTCGCTTGATCTATATAAGGTATCCCAATTGCTGCCAGAAAATGCGCCTGGCGATTTTAATTCGTGGCTTGCAACTGACGCTTCGCCCGAGTTCAAGAAAGCGTGGTGGGCATTTTTAGAAAATTATGGTTTCCGCGGACCTGCCGAAGTTGATATTGCCGCGCCAAGATATTATGACGACGCGCAAATGCTGGTTGATTTGATGATATCGATGCGTAAACAATCGATTGAAAATCCAGAGCACAGCCAGGTAGCTCGCTTTGCCGAAAATGAGCGTAAGCGTCGCGAGACTTTCGTTCAATTAAGTGAAGAAGTCGGTCGTAAAAATTGGTTTGCTAAACAAGAATTCAAATCCTTATATAAGATTGTGGAATCTATCGGCGGAATTAGAGAAACACACAAGTACTATCTTATATATGCACTGCACCTGCTGCGTTTGCGCCTGCGTCGAGAGGGCGAGGACCTAGTCGATATGGGTCGCTTGCGTGCAGTCGATGATGTTTTCGATTTGACTATAGCTGAATTGGATAGAGGCATCAAAGACAAGTCGGTAGATTTGAAAGTTCTAGTAGAAGCAAATCGCAAAGAACGCAAGAAACTTGAGAGTGTGACTGAATTTCCAGTACTCATAGATTCGCGTGGATTTATTCCGCGTTTGCCTGCACCACCTGTAGGGGCTGGCGAAGTGGCTGGTATTCCGATATCGTCTGGTGTGGTTCGTGGTCGTGTGAAGACCCTTAGAAGCCCTGATGAGAAGCCATTTGAGAAGGGCGAGATTCTTGTGGCCCGAGCTACCGATCCTGGTTGGACGCCGCTATTTGTGAATGCGGCTGGCGTAATTCTAGAGGTTGGTGGCGTACTTCAGCACGGGGCGCTTGTTGCACGCGAATATGGACTTCCATGTGTCGCTGGCATTCCTGGAGCCACTGAAGCCTGGGAAGACGGCACCCTGGTTGAGGTTGACGGGTCTTTGGGTATCGTGCGTCGAATAGAGCCGGTAGTAGCTCAAGCGCAATAGCAATTTACTCGTAAATTCCCCACTCGAAGTGTGGAAAGTCCCTGAAATTGGGCTTTTTTGTCTTGCAAAAAGTTTTTGGTCTGCGTACTTTTCCCAGTGACACACCCCTTTCACCTGAGTTACATTGAGTGTGTTGAAGGACATGGCGTTTTTAAACCTTCAACTTGCCTAAAGAGCAAATGGCGTAGACGGGAAAGAATGAAATGGTATCGAGACCAGTAGCACTATTAAGCTTGTCTTTGGCGGCGTCCACCTCCTTCTTTGCAGGGAATGTGGCATACGCACAAGGAGCAAATAGAACCACATCTGATACCGTATCGTTTTTAAAACAAAGCTTGAATACGCTTTCAAGTCAGCCCAATAACATAAATGGTATCCCTAAGAAAACGAGCCCCCAAGGAAGGCCACGGACTAATCTTTCAAGCGATGCTTTTTCATCCAAATCTGTAGCGGCATCGAGCCCCAAACTATTACCGGAGCTCAAACTGCCGACACGCGCAGAACTGGCTAGAAGGCAGATGGCAAACGCAAATGCAAACGCTAATGCGACGTCTCAAGCGGTATCGCCCGCAGTATCGCCAGAAATTATGGCGCAATATCCAGACTTACAAAAACGTAATTTTAGTATGCCACCACAGACAGCGCTAGGGCTGTCGGCACAAAGTAGGGAGGAGCTAAGTAAACTGACAGAACAAGTATGTCTACAGCAAGGCATGCTGAAAACAGCGCAAGCCAATCAAGTCCAATTTCAAGCGCCAGGACAGGGACAAAATTCAGGTACACTTTACGACCGCGTTGGTCCCCCTCCATTTCCACTGTGTTTACTTCCAGAGACTACTTGGAAGGACGTTCTAAACAAAACAACAGCTCGCAAAACAATATCATCACAAATCGCTCCGCAAGGACCAAGTCACGTTCCCGGTCTTTTGAGCACTATTCAACAAAGAAGAGGTACACTTAAAATGCATACATCTAGCTCCAGCTTCATTTCCACCGCCCAAATGGCTCGCGTGAGCGGCGACGAAAAGGGCAGCCTCAAGAAGAAAGCAGGTGCACGCCAGATGAAGCATACATCTTTGTCAGAGTCTTATTTTACATGCTCTAGTTCGTCATCTTTTGGCAAAGCAAAAGCACTGACATATCCAACATATTACAGTAGCGTTCAGTTCCCTAACTAGTGGGACGCGCACAATCAATACATACAGATTTTTGGGAGCGCTGAAAAGCGCGGATTGACAGGGGAAAAAACGGAAACACACGAGTATAAGGGTTTGGGGAAGCAATTATACTCAGTCAAGGCGGACGAGGCGTTTAGGAGGCGCTCAACGCGAAATGATGCAGCAAAAAAGCCCGCGGTTTTATACCGTGGGCTTTGCATTTTTCAGCCCTAGAATGGAATAGAATATAACTCGTGATTCGAAATTCGAATGTAAGAGGAGTGAGTAATTTGAAGCGTAAGGTATTTTTGTCGACAGTTGTTTCTTTGAATCTGTCATGTTTAGTTTTGGGCTCGAATCTTTTGTTGCAAGCACAAGAAGCTAACGACGATGCACCAGTACGCGATTCGCTCACATCGGCTGCTAGTGCCGATCCGCTCGATATTTATCGAGAAGCTGGAATTAGTAAAGATCAGGAATTGAAAATTCGCCACATGGCAAAAGAATTCGAAGACGTTCAGCGCGTGCGGCTCAAGACTTTGTTTGGCTATTTAGAAGATATGCAAGAATTTCAGTTGAAGCCAGACCCTGCCGAAGCGGAAGTTATGGCGAAACAGACTCAAATAAACAGTCTGCGTTCTGAAATTTCTAATGGTCGAATCAAATTATTGCTAGACATAAGAGCTCTTCTTTCACCTGAGCAAAAAGAAAAATTAGTTTCTCTTTTAAAAGAGCGAAAAGCTAAAGCTCGTCGCAAAGCCAATTAGTTAGACGGAAAGTTTGTCAAACAAATGGTGAATAAATCTCTCTAAGATCAGATAGTGTCTTTTTTCTATGTGTTCTGCAGAAAGGTAACTTTTATCGGCTTGCAGACGCATTGTTTTTTAGACTTTAGCTGTATTTGTGCGTTTCAAGCTGGTCAAAACATTGACCATTTCAATAGCGGCAACTGCAGCATCACAACCTTTGTTGCCAGCTTTGGTGCCGGCGCGCTCGATTGCTTGCTCGATTGAGTCCACGGTCAAAACGCCATAGATTGTTGGCACGCCCGTTTCGACGCTTGTGCTTGCAATACCAGAGGCATTTTGAGCAGAGACATAATCGAAGTGGGGAGTGGCGCCACGAATGACTGCACCAAGACAAATTACTGCATCATATTTAGTTGTTTCAGCAGCGGCTCTGGCTACAAGTGGAATTTCAAAGGCGCCGGGGCACCAGATAACGTCTATGTTTTGACAATCTGCGCCATGTCTTTTGAGAGAATCTATGCACCCTTCAAGCAATTTATTTGTTATGAAATCATTGAAGCGGCTTACAACGACGGCGAACTTAAGACCAGTTCCAATCAGGCTGCCTTCGATGACATTTGGTTTGTCTTGCGCCATTATTCGTTTTCTCCTTGTGTGGTCAGTTTGATATCGTCCAACCAGTGTCCCATTTTTTCTTTCTTGGTGAGCAAATAGCCCATGTTGTGGCTATTGCAGGCCGGTGGCAAGCTTACGCGGTCAGTAATTTCTAGACCGTATCCTTCCAGTCCCACGATTTTGCGTGGATTATTTGTGATGATTTTGACTGAGGTCAAGCCAAGATCGCACAAGATTTGAGCACCTACGCCGTAGTCGCGCAAGTCTGGTTTAAAGCCCAGGGACTCATTGGCTTCGACGGTGTCTTGTCCTTGCTCTTGTAATGCGTATGCTTTCAGTTTGTTTATTAGTCCAATACCGCGTCCTTCTTGGCGCAAATAAACTAATACGCCCGATTCTTCTTTTTGAATCAGTGCCAGCGCGCCTTCCAGTTGGGGTCCGCAATCGCAGCGCAGGCTTGCAAAAACGTCGCCAGTCAAACATTCGCTGTGAACGCGAATCAAGACATTTTCTTTGCCTGTGATGTCGCCTTTTACCAGAGCCAGATGGCAGCTATCGTCTAAAGTGTTGCGATAGCAGTAAAGATTGAAGTCTCCAAAAGCAGATGGCATGCGCACAACTGTTTCGCGCTTGACGAAGCGTTCTTGCTTCAGTCTGTAGGCAATTAATTGGGCAATGTTTATAAATTTGAGATTATTGCGACGAGCAAATTCTTTCAAATGCGGGACGCGAGCCATTGTGCCGTCTTCGTTTAGGATTTCGCATATGACACCCGCTGGTGTGAGACCAGCCATACGAGCCAGGTCAACGGCGGCTTCTGTGTGACCGGCGCGACGCAGCACTCCGCCATCGCGAGCGACAAGTGGCGATATGTGTCCTGGGCGACGCAAGTCTTCTGGCTTGGCGTCTGAAGCTACTGCTACTTGAATTGTGGTGGCGCGATCAGAAGCGCTGATACCGGTGGTGACACCAAATTTTTTGTCTGCATCAACAGTGATTGTAAAAGCAGTCTGTTGCGATTCAGTGTTGTTTTCGACCATCAATGGAAGGTTTAAGGAACGAGCCTTTTCCTGGGTGATAGCAAGACAGACCCAGCCGCGGGCTTGGGTGACCATGAAATTGAGCATTTCTGGCGTTACTAATTCGGCTGCGCAAATGAGGTCGCCTTCGTTTTCGCGGTCTTCGTCGTCTGAAACGACAACAAATTTACCCTGGGCAATGTCGGCAAGCGCCTCTTCAACTGAGTCGAACACGTCATCCTGATGCTCAGAATATGGTGTAAGTTGTGGCTCAAGCGCGACACGAGTTTCCATAGCCAAAAACCTCTAGGTAATTTCTATAGAATTTAACTCTGAAATTAAGAAACTGGAAGATTTTGTCCTACTTTATTAAGGTTTTCAAGATAACCTTCTGCTAACAATCGGACCAGGTATTTTGCCATGATGTCGCATTCGATATTGCAAATAGCGCCGGGTGCCAAATTTTTCATGGTGGTCACCTCAAGCGTATGGGGAATGAGACAGACTGAAAAGGCAAAATTGCCGTCATCTTGGGGCGGAAAATCGACCACGGTCAAAGAAATGCCGTTGATTGTGACTGAGCCCTTTTCGATGAAATACGGCGACCATTTTTTGTCTAGACTAAAGACCAGAAAACGTGCGAAGCCGTCTTCTTTGATTGATTTGAGAGTTGCCGTCGTGTCGACGTGGCCGCTCACTATATGACCGCCAAGCCGGTCTGACACTTTGAGCGCTTTTTCCATATTGACCAGGTCGCCCGCTTTAAGTGTTCCCAGATTGGTGCAACTGAGCGTCTGGTGTGAGGCTTCCACGTCGAAGGTAGAGGCTTTTTCGTCCCAGGCAATGACGGTGAGGCATGTGCCGTTAATTGAAATAGATTCGCCCATGGCGATGTCTTTGAAAACGTTTATCGCTTTGATTGAAAAGCGACTGCCATCTTTTGAAGTGACGACTTTGGCGATTGATCCGATTTCTTCTATGATTCCCGAAAACATTAGCCACCTCCTTGAGGCGCGGCCGAAAGCTCTTCAAACCCAGCTACTATTGGTTGCTGCGTTGCTTTTGAAATACCTATGAGGTAACGAAAGCAAAAATCTTGTTCTTGCGGACCCGATTCATCAGACGAGTGAATGGCAATTTTGCCTGCCACTGTGCAGGGGATCATCCCTTGCGGGGTAGGGTCGGACATTTGCACCCGGTCGAATCTGATTGCGCAAACTTGCCTTGAGCGTTTCAATTGAATGGCCATTGCTGAAAGTTCAGCGCCTTGAGTGAGCAAACCGCGCTCTTTGAGATATTTTTTGACGGTTGGGGCAAGCTCGCTATCTAGCGCTGCGGTGGAATCGACAAAAGTTAGATAAGTGGTATCAAGCAAGTGTGAAGTCACTTGTTTGGCGAAAATGACAAAACTTTGTTGCATTTGTTGGGGCAATTTATCTTGTTTTGGACGGGTGACGATCTGAAGCAAATTAATGGAAAGGCTTACTGCAAGCGCGATATGTACGGCATAATGCTGTAGAAATTGCTTGGGGCTAATTTTGTTCAGGCGCCAGTACATTTTTTGTTTCCGCTATTTCAACTCGACTTTGCCAAGGATCCATTTATTTTGTTGCTTGTAGAAAGATAGATGGGCCAAAAAAGTTCCATTACTGGTGGCGCCATTGGTGGCAACACTTTGATTGCCGGATACCTCTACAATCGCGTCGTTGGTAGAGTGTTGTATCACTTTAGTGCGAACCGAATCAACAGTTGCGTTTGCTTTCAAATCAGGCCACTCCCAGGCGAAAATAGAACGCGCTAGATAATTTGCTTCTTCGCAAATTGCCATATCGCTAACCACTTTTAGTGTACCCCAGGTCACAATTAAAAGGGCGCAAAACAGGATGAACCATTTATTGAAGCTGAAAATTCTTTCCATTTACTGATTATCGTGTCCCAGTCCCAGGAAGTATACAGCCTGTCTGCAAGCATCGGTATGGGGCAGTTTTGGATCCTTTCTTTTTACTTCTTCTATTTTTTTCAAACGGCGCGGAATATCTTTGATGGGCTCGGATGTGCATATCCAATAATCCATCGGACTTGGTATCAGTTTGATGGTGCCATGGACAGCACCAACAATTAATAGCGCTTGAGATTCTTTGCGTTTCTCTTCGTCTTTGGAGAATTGTTCAATGGCGTGTACTTCGGCATTGCGCAGCCGGAGCACATCTTTGAGCAATTTTAGATCGCTTGGATCTTGGCGCAATAGAATTTTCATGTGTGAGTTTTTGACTACAGAATCTGCTTCTTCTTGTTGACGGAAAAAGTCCTTTAATTGTTGTGTAATTGAAACTAGCATCATACCGTAGTGACGAGCACGTCTTGATAAATCGTCCAGCAGTCTCGCTCCCGCTTTGAAGCGCATCAAAGTGGAAGCCTCGTCTATGATGGCTGCAAATCGCACGCCGCGCTCTTTTGATTCTGCTGCTTTTCGTCTGATGAAATCTGCCAAGATGTAAACTGCGATACGCTCTAGGCGCGGTTCGTTCACTTCGCGTGTGTCGAACACGAGCATCAATTTTTCTGTATCTACGTTTGTGTATCCGTCTACAAGTCCGCCGAAGGCACCAGCTTTGGTGAATAGTGAAAGTCCACGAGCAAACTGAGCCAGTCGTTCCCTTTGCACAGGATCGTTTTCAGAAGCGGCAGCCTGAGCGGTTATACGAGCCAAGTCGGACATGACAGGCACTTTACCCATCATACTTGCTTCCATATAAGCAACGCGAATCAAGCCGTCTAACAAAGATTTTTCTTCAACTGATAATTCTTCGCGACCTTCAGGTGCAAGCATCAAATCTAAAAGCGAAAGTAAACTTGATACTTTATCGTGCGAAGGCTCACCCTTCAAAGTGTCTTCAGGTCCCAGATCAAACGGATTTAGAATATTTCCTGAGTTTGGACCAAGGTCTACATAGTGGCACAAATCTGGTCCGAGCAATTCGGTGATGAAACGATATGCACCAAATTTGTCTACAGTTTTGTCGATTAAAACAAAGCGCACACCCATCGGTAAGAGGCGCAAAATCATCATGGATACAGCGAATGATTTACCCGCACCGGTCGTTCCCACAACGAACATATTGTTCGCGTCTTTGCCCGCCCCTCTAAAAAATGGATTGAGCAACACTGGTTCGCGCGATGCAATAGCAAATCCAAAAGGCACGCCATCAGGCGTTCCGCACGCCGCTGTGAAAAATGGCCAGACTGTTCCGACTATAGGTGACATCACTCTGTGTATTACAGCCAATTTGTCTACACCCACAGGCAGAGTGGATTGCCAACTATCTAATTGTAATAGTTGACCGCGGTCTAAGTTGGCAGACTTATTTTTAAATACGCGTCTAATTTCGTCTAAGTTACCTAAAAGCTCATCGCGACTGTCCGCAGTAGTGGTGATATACATGCTGATGTCAAAAGCTTTAGACGAGCTGCGCAAGAATTCTTTTATTGCAGTTCCTGCTCGATTAGTATTTTCTATGGCTTCTAAGTCGGGTGCTGCAAGCTGTGTGCTTGCCACCATGCCAATGTGATACTTTCGTTTTAGTTCCGCTCTAACTTTGTCCTGGTTACACTGATGTATGAAAACAGATAGTGTGTATTCAACGCTTAATGTAAGCAGGTCTACAAGCCATCCCATCCACGTGTCGTGTGGCAATTCGAAAATATATTGCGAGCCGATGTATTTTCCGTCCAGCCACAAATATTCGTCGTGTACTTTTAGTGCCGAACCGGCAAGCGTAGAAGCTTCAGATAGAGTCGGACTCGAGGCTGGAGCTTCAGGCTCGCGACGAGACAAACTGGGATTCAAATCAGAATAAATAAGATTGCGCACTTCGCGTCTAGTCAATATTTTGGGACGCAAGTTGCCTACGCGTAGCTGTTCGAAAGCGGTGCGAACCAGTCGATTGAGCGAATCTAAATATTCTTCGTGCTTTTGAATTGACCTGCGTCCAGACCAGGCGGAACCTGATTTGCAGTCGGGAGGTTGATAACTTATAACGATATAAAAATAGCGATCAGGAACGAAGCTGCGCTCCTGGATTCCGCGAAACCACTTGTCGGTGTATTCGGCGTACCATTTCAAATAACTGTCGTCGCTCTTGATGTGAATCTGATAGCGAGAAAGATACTCATCCACCGAAAGGTGTTTCGACTTAATTATTACTTGAATGTCCGTGTCACAAGAATTGGCAAAATTGGAAAAATGCTGCGCCATCTGGTCTCGGTCTTCTTCGTCGTACAAAAGAACGTTAATGCCTTTGATAGCTATGTATTTTCTAAAGCTGCCATCAGCCAGAACGACTACGCCCTCTTCTTCATCTTCGCCAGGAATGGAGTGAATGAAGCAAACGTCTTGCCAGCTATTGCCTCCGCGTTTATCTTTGGGAGGTCCAATTTCTGCACCACTTTCCCCATCTTCGGGATCCACCCCGAAAGGCAGGGCATTTCGAACCGCTGCAGGCAATAAGTTGTGAAGTCCAGCGACGAAATTATTGCCAGCGTCACCAGGTTTCAAAGGCATCGTTTTGCCAGAAATTTCAGGCTCTGGAGCGGCTTTCTGTTTAGGAGGCACGCCGCGACCGGCGCCTTGGCGCCCAGATCGTTTTCTTCCACCTGAGTAACTTCCGCTGGCCACTAATTTCTCGCTTTAAAAGACTCCTTAACTCAATAGTACCCAAGATAAACGAGGAAGGTCAATTAATCCTCATTTCCGGCCACTCGACTAGCGTCTAGAGCCGATAAAATAATTGTCCTCTGGCGACTCTTCATCTTCGATATCGCTTGAAGGGTAAGGGATTCGTGGCTCGGGATGAGGCATGTATGTGGTCTGTTTCAGCCCCAAACGGTACAGAAGGCTGTTTCGCCACCAGGCCATTGGTTTTAAATCTGTGAAAAAGCCAGCCACGATAGAAATACTGACGCAAAAGATAAAGGCAAAAAGGGCTACAGGCAGATTACCTATTTTCCAGTCGCCAGGAACCTTGCTAATGGCTAAAAATCCAAGCCCAATACCTATGGCAAGAAAAATAAGCTGGCGAATAGTGAAGCCAAAGAGTTTGACCGGCTGTTTTAAGTTTATGACTTGATAACTTTGTGCCATAACTAGTGTCTCTTGAGCGAAACTGTGGTGGACCCGTCGCTCATATTAATTGTCAGTCTATCGTTCCAGGGCTTACCCAGGATGGTGATTTTGCCTTTTACTTCTTCATTTGGCTTGACTGTAAGTGAATCAAATTCAGAGCGCAGAGAAGCGTCTGAAATGCGCTTGTTGCCCTCCGCCAATGAAATTTCATCTGGTGAGATTTTAAAATCGTCCGAGCCGGAATTACGCACAGACACTGTCAAAATCGATTTGCGAGCGGTGATGTCTATTTCTTTTAGGTCAAAACTTATGGGCGAGCGCGAAGTCTGGGTCGCGGGAGTTGGTGCAGGGGCACTGGTCTTTGCTGTCATTTTGGGCTTTTCTGGAGCAGAAGAAGGTGTTAAATCGTCGTCATCTTCTGACTTTGATTTCTTCTTGTTCGATTTATCGGATTTTTCTGACTTATCGGCTTTAGCCACTTTGGCAGGTTTTTCTTTGATCTCTTTGACAATCATCTCTTTGCCTTTAGGGGCGGGACTTTCATCGTCGTCTGAATTGTCGTTGCTTGTATTTTCTTTGTGTCCGCCAAATATGCCGCCTAAGCCGATGGCATTGAACATTCCGCCGCCTTTCTTCTTGGCTTCGGGTTGGGCTGTTCTTTCGGCAGATGCTAGTGATGCCACAGGTGGTGTCACACCAGATACTTTTCCAATGATAGTGGATGCCGCACGCGCACCGGCGTTAGCTGCAAGCTCATATTGTGCTGTATTCATGTCTTCTTTGGCAGATTCGGCTTCGTTTTGAGCATTAGCAAGGTCTGCTGCTGCTCTTTGCTTTTCTGCTTTTGAATTGGCAACGTCAACTTCTTGCTTTCGCGCCGACACTGTCTGCTGGGCAAGTGAGTATTTATTGTATTCGTACAAATATCGATAATATGATTGCACTAATTCTTGCTGAAGCTTTTGTACTTTATCGGTGCTCTTCTTGCCCATGTCTTGTGGCTTGAAGACTGAATTTACAACGCGAGGTGTGACACTGAAAATGCCCTTGGTCGAATCTGGAGGCAGCCCGACGTTAACTTGTTTCAGTCTATTTTCCAGGTCACCATCAGCATCGACTAAGTTTTGATATTGTTGAGTGGCCAATGCTCCGTTCCACAGAACTTTTAGGTCGTCGCGTTGTTTGTACTGAGAGCGAGAGGGCATACCGGTTGGCTGGATTGGAACGAAATTGTCTTTTTTCTCTTTTTCTTCGTCGTCCGAATCGGATGAGCTCGATTTTTTGCTAGAACCTGAGCCCGAGCCAAACAAGCCGCTAGGTCGTTGCTGCTCCGCCGGTGGTGCCGCTTGTTGGAAGGGCATTGGCGGAATTCCCCACTGGTTCAAAGCAGGGTTGGCGTAAGGATTCATGTAGGGATTAGCGTTTGGATCTGCGTAAGAAATATTGGCCTGAGTGGAGAGTGATACTGCTGCTGGTGGTGGTGGAACCAGTCCTCCTGCCACTGCTCCTGGTGGCGGAGCCGGGACTGAACCGCCACCCTGGTAACCATTGTAAGCTCCATAGGTGGCAGGCTCTGAAGGTGAAGAATCTCCTGCTCCTTCAAAAGGGTTGGCTTCACTGGGCTTTGTGTTTGCCCGTGCCGCCGGAACTACTTGACTGTCGCTATCTGTGCTTGAATCGCCGCTTTGAGGCGCTCCAGAGAGTGCAGCCGAAATAGGGTCCATTGATACATTGGGCAGAAAACGACCTTGAGCGTTAGAATTGTCTTGCAATCCACCATCTTGCATTTGCTGCTGATTCATCATTTGTTCTTGCTTGAGCTGAGCTAATAGCTCAGGATCCATTTTCGGTCGCACTTTACCTAGAACGCTTGATTGAGACCCGCCACTGGTCTGGCCGGAGTTGTTTCCGCCAAGCATTTGGCATCCTGTCAGCAATAGGAGGGAACCTGCAGAAATTAAAAAACGGGTGTAGTTCATTTAGAAAAAGCGGGATTACTCCTACTTACCTTTGACTTTAGTCAGAAGTGACCCTCTGACCAAGGTGTCGGTACGTGAACCGCCACCGCCAGAACCATAAGCGTTGCCAGCACCATAGTTTTCGCCGTAGTTAGCCGCAACAGGTCCTTTCGCCGCCGCGGGGGCAGCCATAGAACGCGCTGGCGCGGCTCCAACTCCAGACGGTCCGGTCTGTTGTTTGGGGGTCATCATACGACCAGCCAGGCGATTGGTGTTGGTACCGTCAGGCAAAGCGCTTTTGGGAGCCATTCCGCCTGCAGGTATGTTTGTTTCGCGACCAAATCCAGATTTGGGTAAAGGCATCGCGCCGGCACTTTGTGGACTGCCGTTTCTGTACGCGGGTCCGCCGCCGCCCATTTGAACGGGAGCACCGCCGCCACCACCAGAAGGGATGTCGCCTGCCGCCCCGCCACCGTTGCCGCCATAGCCGCCACCGGCACCCTTAGGTCCCGGAGGTAGTGGTACCATTTCTGGTGCCGAAGGAGCTTCGCGGAAATCTTTGATGAATGGGCGTTCGTCCAGGATTTGCATCTCGCGTGGAGCATGATAATACTGAACTTTGTCCAGCTTGTTTTTTTGAATCTTGAAACCACCCTGAGCGAATGCCGCTTCGCCACTGCTTGCAAGCAGGGATAGCCCGGTTGCGCAGAGTGTCAGGTTGAGTAGTAATAGCTTTTTCATCTGGTTTCAATCCTCATTTGACTAGATAATTCCAACGGTAATAATTTTGGTTTAGAAGCGCATCATCTTCATACCTTGCATCATTCCTTTTCGCATCACTTGATTCATCATGCGGCCAGCGTAACGACTGCCTCTGGATGGAGGTTTGCGTTTAACAAAATCGTCATCCGGCAAAGACAAATCTTGAGTAGATGCTTGCGAAAGCGAAACTGGTACTGGAGCAGATGGAGTTGGTGTGCTTCCATAGACATCGTCATTTTGCAAGCGAGGCTCTTTGCCTAGGGCTTTGAAGTTAGGAGCGCTTGGTGCACTGGGTGCGTCATTAGCGCCGAAGGTATCGCTGCCTCGACCACTTATATCTTTGCCGCCAAGTGGCGCTTCGCGAGCTTTGTAGTATCCAGGACTTTTGTTTTGTACATAGGCACCAGGCGCTACGCGTCCGTAACCTTGTTGCATTTCAACGCTTTTTCCAAAAGGTTTTCTTACTTCGTCTTTCCAGCTTTCGTCATCGCCTCCATCTGAGTAGCCGCCGCCACCGCCACCACCACCACCACCACCGCCTTTTTCAAAGGCGCCTGGAGCAAAGTGACCATAGCCTTGTTTCTTTCCTTGAAAAGATGGAGCACCGCCGCCGCCACCACTACCACGACTAGAACCACTATAAGAACTGCTGAAAGTTCCGGCAGTGGTAGCCATTACCCCTGGCAGATCAAGACCTGTGGGAAGAGGTGGAAAGTCGGAGGGAACGATTGGTTCGTCGGCCGGAATTGGTTGCAACGAAATATCTGGTTTGGGACCAGAAGCTGCTTTTTGGTAGACCGGAGCTGCCATTGGTGCAGGACCAGATGAGCGCAAGTTTGGATTAATAGGAATGTTGTTGACGGGATGGCGCATGTCCTGCTGTTGTCCACCATATTGATTGTCACCAGGTGTGTGAACCGTCTTACTCCAGGTGGTGGGAGGTAGCTGAGCGTGGGCATCTTGAATGCTGACCGAAAAACTCAATGCCATTACAGGTAAAAGAAGGCAGGGTAAGAGCTTCATTGTATGGTCCTCGTAGTAAATCTGCTCAAGAGCAGGTCGAAAATGGGATTCACCCTAATTTGCAGTATATGCCACCTTTTAAAAGAATGCTGCAATAGCATTTTTCCCGCCGGGAGCGGTTCTAATCTCACTCTTATATGTATAGGTATTGACCATATAGAAGATATGAGGGTGTCGAGTCCCGAAAAGGGCAGTGGGGGCTGGTCTACAGAAGGATGAACAATTATTAACTATTTTTTAAGTGGAAGTCAATAGGGTTTTGGATAGGAAAAAATATTTTCGCCAAAATGCCTAATTTCACAGCAAAAAAATGCATTATTCGATAAAAATGGGTATTAGGATTTTATCTAGACTCAATTTAGTACCGGTACATTGACCCGTGAATACTCGCGTATACAAGCTCTTCTTATCGAGCGCTCTTGCACTAACGGTCTCGCTAAGCGCACTTCAGACCTCGGATGCTCGCCCCAAACGAAGTTCTGGAGGTGGTGGCGGAGGTGGTGGCGGTGGAGCTGGCGTCGTTTTGCAGACGCCAAATCCTACAAACCCGATGGAGCACAATAACCGCGGGGTAGAACTGGGTTCTAAAGGGCTTTGGCCCGATGCCATTCGCGAACACGAAGCAGCCTTGAATGGCGATCCTAACAATAATACTTTTCGTCAAAACCTCTCCAGTGCTCACTTACGTTATGGCGACTTGCTTGCTGGGAAGCACAAATGGTACGAAGCCATTCGCGAATATAGAGAAGCGCTTTATTGCGATCCTAATAACGCGCCTGCCGATTACAACCTGGATAATGCCATCAAAGCGATGGGTAAAAATCCAACCGATTATAAAGTGCGCGAAGCGAT
This sequence comes from uncultured Candidatus Obscuribacterales bacterium, assembly GCA_964606665.1. GTDB lineage: Bacteria > Cyanobacteriota > Vampirovibrionia > Obscuribacterales > Obscuribacteraceae > Aved-18. The sequence continues at coordinate 188,334 of CAZSHS010000001.1, forward strand.
GGCTGATGATGCCGACATTTCTGGGCAATTTCCAGTTGCAATCGTCGAGTTTCGCAAATGCGTGCGCATGCGCGATAATGGAATGAGCAATTATCGATTGGCGCGCGCATTGTACAAACAAGGCAAACAGGTAGAAGCTTATGAGCAGCTTCGCACCGCTATTAATAAAGAATGGAAATTGCCAGAAGAGAAAAAAGAATTATCTACTTGTCACCAACTAATGGGCGAAATTCTCTGGGATGTGACACAGGCAGCCAAGAAAGATGGTCGTGGCAAAATTTATCTTAAGCGTCTATATAATGTAGGCACATGTTATCGTCGTGCAGTCACCATAAATAGAGACAACTCAGACGCTGTTCGCGGCTTAATAGAAGCGGCTAAAGAAGCTGTGGCAGTCAAAGACTCTTTTGATAACCACATGATGCTTGCTGGTGGTTATCTGTTAGGTGGTGATTTACAACGAGCCAAAGCGGAGTATGCTCGTTGCTGGCAATTGCAACCAAAATCTCCTGCTTTACACAAGGCCCGCCGCGTTTATCACATGATTGTGGTCAAGTCTCCAATTGCATCTCCAGCTTTAATTCAAGATACACTTGCAAAAGTCCAGAAAGAATTAGACGTCTCTCCAGATGATCCAGAATTACTGGTTATTTATGCCTATGGCAAGCAGAAGCTTGGTGATGAAGAAACATCTAAGATGGCTTTTAAGAAAGCTTTAGCTATAAATCCGTACATTTTGCAAGATGACAAAAACACTGGCAAAGTTGTAGAAGAGCAATTAGCCAAAGAAAAAGAGAAGAAGCCTAAAACAAAGATTGCTAAAGCTGCAGGCGAAGAGGGCGAAGAAGCCGAAGGCGAGGAAGAAAAAACTGCTGATGCATCTGCTGGCGAAGAAAAAAAGAAAGATTTGCCTAAGGCACCTGAGAAGCCAAAAGTGGCTAAAAATAAAGCTTTATACGATGAGCTAGAAGGATATTTAGCTAATAACGATTTTGAAAACGGTATCAAAAAAGCCAACGAATATGTAGACAAGAATCCAGAAGACGGTCATATGTGGTTGCTTTTGGCGCATATGTATTATAAGAGTGGTGATAAAGAAGCTGCTTTAGTTGCTTATCGAACTGCTGACGCCTTGAAAGAACCAGGTGTAGACAAGCTTGTCACTCAAGTTGAAAATATGCGAGTACAGGAAGATTTGGTAAAAGCAAGAAATCTAATTAGTAGCGGAAAAGAAATTGAAGGTCGCAATTTACTGAAAGAAATTACCAGGAAAGCACCTAAATATATTGATGGACACAGAGAATATCTAAATATTTTGAGAAAGCTCAATGAGAAAGAGGAAGCCGAAAAAGAAGATAGAATTCTGAGATCATTGGAAGGAAGTTCTGCTCCACCTGCTCAACCAGCTACTCAAAAAGCAGAAGAACCAAAACCAAAAAAGGAAGAAGGTGCTGTTGCTAAACCGCTTGAGCTGAAACTCGATCCCAAAAAGTTTCCCAAAAAAACTAGTTCTGATCAATCGAATAAGGATCAATGAAACAGATAATTAGACAAGCTGGATTTAGATCAGGTTTTAGCTGGATGTTGGCATCGGCACTTTTGCTTTCATCTACACTTCCGCTAGTGCCAGCTTATGCAGCTGATGACGACAAGCCTGTGGTGACACCGCTTGCGGACCCAGGCACTGTGGTTGAGCAAGAAGATTCTGGATCTAAAAAGAAAAAGAAATCCAAGTCTGGTAGTAGTTCCAAATCGAAAAAGAAGAATAAAGAAGAAACAGTAAAAGAAACGCAAGAAGATCTGCCTAAAGCGGCAGAGTCAGAAGGCAAAGACGAGACTGCTAAAGACGAAACCGCTAAAGAGCCCGTCAAAGCAGAAGAAAAGGCACCTGAAGCTGCAAGTGAAAAAACAGATCAGCCAGCCGAAACTACTGACAATAAAGAAAACAAAGACACCACTGCTAATACCAAAGACGAAAAGACCGCAGAAGATAAAACAGAAAAATCGGAAGAAACTGCCGCAGATCCAGAAAGTGAATCTGCTTCTAAGAAGCGCAAGAAAAGCGGAGCTAAGCCTAGTCAAAGTATTGCTGAAGCTGATGAATTATTGCTCAATCATAAATATTGGGATGCTGAAAAAGCGTATCGAGCACTACTTGATACAGACGAGAATGGTGATGCTCATGCGGGTCTAGCCGTAGCGTTAGCCAGACAGAATAATGCAAATAAAGTAATTGAAGCGGAACAAATTTTGCGCAAAGGACGTGAGGATTTCTCAGACAATCCAAACATGATGGCAGCGGCTGGATATGTTTCATTCATTCATTCAAAGACTGTAGCATCTCCTGCTAAGCGCGATTTGTATCTGGAAGCGGCAGAGACTCTTTCTAAGCGTGCTGTGAAGACCAATCCTGATATTTCTATCGCCCAACAAACACTTGGTGCAGTGAGACTTTTGCAAGATGATCCAGAGGGTGCTATTGGACCTTTGCGCAGAGCAGTCGAACTTGCACTCAATCCTCAGAATTTGGCTTTTCTTGCAGAGGCACTACTCAAGACCGATCCCAAGAACAAAGAAGCCCGCGAGCTGATTGAGCAAGCACTGGAGATGAATCCCAAAAACTGGTCGGCGCGCTTGCAGAAAGCTTTTATTCTTACTAATAGCGGCAAGCACGAAGACGCATTTGTAGAGTTGCAGTCTATTCCTCGTGATCAACGTGGTTCTGAATGGCACAATGTGCAAGGTGATATTTATCGCAAACAAGGCGACGGACCTTCGGCTCTTGCAAGCTGGAAAGAATCAAACCGAATGGACCCCCGCAATGCAGAGCCATATAAAAGACTGGCAGAGTATTATGCTGTTCGTGGCGATGGAGAGCTTGCCATAGCCGAGATGCACAACGCTCTTGAGATTTTGCCAAATGATTTAAACCTTCGAAGCCGGCTAGCAGAACTGGCTTTACGCCAGGACAAATTAGATGTGGCTGAGCAAGAATATCGGACCATTTTAGCCGTAAAGCAAGACGATGCCTCGGCTTTGCTGGGTTTGTCTCGTGTTTATTTTAGGACTGCTCGCAAAGAGGGACAATATCCTCAAGGCTGGCAGAATCTAATGGAGCAGTTGCAAAATGTCATGACTGAGCAGTCTGTCAAAGGCGAAGTAGTAAAAGGAACTAAGAACTTAAAAGAGAAAATTCAGTTGTCCGAGGCAGAAAAAGCGCTTACACAGAATCGTTTTCGCGAAGCACGACAAATTTTTTCTCAAGTCATAAACACCCATAAAGAAGAGCCCTACGAGCTTTTGACCCTTGGAGAGCAAGCCTTTAATGATGGCGATTTGAAGTCTGCCGAGCAAGCTTTCACATACGCACGCGAATTGCCTGATGTGGCTCCTCGTGCCGAGCAAGGCATAAGTAAAATTGTGTCGCAGCGCAATGAAGCAATGCGCCAGACCAAATTGGGCGATGCTACCCTTCGCATTCCCGAGGTAGCGGTAGATCACTATAAACAGGCACTTATTGCCGATCCTCAGTATCCAGAGGCTTACTATGGTTTGTTCAATTTATTTTATAGGACGAAGAATGAAACTGATAAAGCAATAGATTACGCTCTATGTTTTTTAGAGGCCTCAGACGAGGAAAACCCTCTGCGCAAGGAAGTCGAGACTAATTTGTCTAAGCTTAAAAAGAGTCGAAAAGAAAAATAAGAGAGTAATATGGAAGTGCGCTTATCAAAGGACAAAAAACTATGAGCCCGGCAGGTCCCAAAGGCAGAAAAAGAAAAAAGAATCCCGGTGCGCCACCGCCCTCTCGTCGTAGTGGCAGATCCGCCTCGGCTGCAAATGACGACGATGAAAAAGAAGAATTGGCTGAAAGCAGCGATTTGCCAGCGCCAACTAAGCGCTCGAAAAATGAAGCCAATAAAGAGATGTGGAATCAAGGAAAGAAAGGTCTTTCCGACATCTGGAAAAACTATGTGCAGATGCTGCAGCGCGATTTTCAAAAGCGCTCGCGCGATTCTCAAGAACAGCTTATATTGCGACTTTCACAAGTTCTCACAATTGGTTGTGTTGTTGTACTTTTGAATTTTTTCTACTCATTCATTCCATCGGTTATTAGAATTTTTGCTTTTCCAGTTTTGCTTGTAATTGCCTGGTTTGTGGCTACTCGTGCCATTGCACCAATGATCATTGTGCGTTTTGAAGACCACCTCAACCCCAGAGACGATTACGAGGATGAAGACGCTTAAATTTTTGGGTGCGGGACTAATTGTGGCATGTGCTTTTGCCATAATGCTGCCCGACGTTATTACTTATTTGTCTGGATTGTGGCGAATTATACTTTTAGTTGTCACAATGGTATTAGCAGCTTCGGCTCTGGTTTTTGTCTATCACAGAGTACGAGCAAAAATAGAAACGAATAAAAAAGACGATGCGGCGGACTAAATATATGAATCGACAAGCATTTCTACTGGCATTATCTGTAAGCATCACAGCTTTAGGACTGGGCTCTTTTGGTGTTGATGCACGTCCGCGAGGCGGTGACCCGGAGAAATACTTTAATGCACCGCAATCACTGGAAGGAAAGACTGTGGTCATTCCCATTGGAACAGTAATTGAAGGTCGAATGAATTCGACCATAAGCTCCAAAGATAGCAATCAGGGCGAGAAGTTCACTCTTGAAATTACGACTCCTTGTATGGCAAATGGAACAGATGTGGTCATTCCTGCTGGAGCCAAAATAGAAGGCGAGGTAGTGGAAGCCATTCCTGCAAGCAAGATTTACAGGCGTAAGGGCACCCAGCAAGGTAAACCGACAGGCAAGTTGCGCACTCAGATAAATACTTTGCGCACGCCTGATGGTGTTTCGTATCAAATAACTGCATCAATTGCGGGCGAAATGATTTCTGCTGGTAAGGGACGATTGCAACAAAATCCTGAGATTTCCAAACACGACATTGGTTACATGGGTGATGTGACCAGTTTTGCCGCTGTTCATCCAGGCGTCAATGTATCTAATGCTGTTAATCCACTGAAAGTGACAGACCGTCGAGCTTATATGAAAGACCCCATTTTGGGAACTGAGAAACCAGACGCCATGAATCGCATGGGAAGACCTGTTTATCGTTCTCTTGTGCGAATCAAGCAAGATATTTATATCAAAGAGGGTTCGCCTTTGAATATTCGACTTGATTCACCACTCAAAATATCAATTGCACCGGCACAAGGTCGTATGTCGATCGATTATACGCAAATGATGCCGACTCCTGATGAATCTAATCGTGACCGCAATTTCAGGCGTTTCAAGCCTGTTTCAAGTGGTGGCGGCGGTGGCTATCAAGATTCCAGTGGGTTCCCCGCTCCGGCAAGTAATGTGAATAGTAGTAATAATCCTGCCGAGCAAGCTCAAGCACCGGTGCAAAGACAAGCACCTCCACCACCTGATCCTGAAGCTCACTTGCCGCGTTTCTTGCGTACACCAAAAAATAGTTTTAACGAAAAATATGAACCACCAATTACCGCTGGTGAAGGCTATCAGGTTGGACCCAATCCAAATGCAAGTCCTAATGGAAATGGTGGCGGTGCGCCTGTGCAGAAAGGTGGAGGCGACGATTTTTAGCGCATGAAAAAAGAGCTGCCCATTATATTAGCCATGACCGGAGCAAGTGGTGCCATTTACGGATTGCGTATGCTTCAATATTTGGTGAGCGTCAAGCAGCCTGTGGAGCTGGTTTTGTCCAAAGCGGCAATTCGAGTTATGCAAGAAGAGCACGATTTGAAAATAAATCAGTCTAAAAATGCATTGGAAAATATTTTCCATTTTTTGAATATAGACACAAATTGCAAGACAGTAAAACTGCATGACCTGCTAGATTATGGTGCCACCATATCTAGTGGCTCATATAAAACGCGAGGTATGGTCATTTTGCCATGCAGTGCCGGAACGCTTGGGGCACTTGCTCATGGGCTTTCTGAGAATCTAGTGCATCGCGCAGCCAGTGTCTGTCTCAAAGAAAGACGACCACTTGTAATAGTTGTGAGAGAAATGCCTTTTGGGCAGATTCAGCTCAAAAATATGCTTGCGTTAAGTGAAGCCGGAGCTATCGTTTCGTGCGCTTCTCCGGGCTTTTATCATCGTCCACAAACGGTTATGGACCAAATTGACTTCGTGGTCGGTCGTGTGCTCGATCAATTGGATTTAGATAACTCACTCTTCAAAAGATGGAAAGAGGAATCGCCTCAATTTGTTTATGAGTGATAAAGAATCAAAGAACTACGATTTCCAGGTCGGTCAAATAGTAGGGGCCCATGGAATAAAAGGTCATGTCAAAATTCGCCCGAGTTCGAATAACCCACGTCTATTTTCAGAATTGAAAACGGTACTTCTACAGAATCAAAAAAATGATTCAAGTACTAAAATGGGTGTCCAAAATATTGATTTTGATCGCAAAATGTTTTTCGTCAAACTAGCAGAATGTAACTCCAGAAACGATGCTGAAGCTTTGGTTGGTTTTCAGGTGTACACGCAAAAGAAGCAGCTAAAAAATCTCAACCAGGACGAGTGGTGGATTAAGGACCTTATAGGTCTTTTTGTCTATGCTAAAACAGGCGAGAAGCTTGGCGCTGTCTTGAATGTATTTGGCGAGCAAGGCGAGTGGCTCGAAATAAGTTTGGATGCAAAAGAAGGTAAGACAGCACTCATTCCCTTTGTAAAAGAAATAGTCCCTGTGGTGGACACTAGTCTTGGTCGTGTTGAAATCAACACTGAAATTCAGGGATTGCTGGACTAAAATTTTCGGCAAGCTATCTTAATTTTAGTTATCATAAAATGCTTGCTTGAATACTTGAATACTACCCCGTATATACCTTACCTTATATAGATAACTTATTCGTTTGATTCCAACCGAGAAGTCCAGTCGAGTCATAAAACGACGCTTCTGCAGGCATCAATTATGGCGTCCATTTTTACAACAATTTTTCAATCAAAAGAGTTTAGATGTCTACTGGCACAAATCCAAATTTACCACTCATTCCTACTGCGTCAGCCGCGCTGGAAAACAAGAATTTCGCTTTTCCACAATTAAAGAATATCCCCTCTGACCTCTCGCTGCCTATGCTCAAGGTGTTTTCGTATGGTGGTCCAGGTGACGTTCAGGGCGTGCCATCTACACTTGAAGTATTGGTTAAGCGATTGGGCACAGACGTGCACTGGTTTTCGGTCGAATCACAAGAGAAAGAAGCCACTACCAGTAGTGCTGCTTTACGCAATCTCTCCTTTTCAATTTACGAGACCAAAAACGCATCTGCCGGTTTTACATTTCATGGTGCAAAGCTGAGCAAAGACATAATCGAAAAGCATAAGCGCGTTTGCACCAATTATCTTTGGCCGTTGTTTCACGCAATGCCAGAACATGCAAGGTTCAATCTTGAAGATTGGCGTGCATACAAACAAGTGTGTCAGGAATTAGCCGCTCAAAGTCAAAGCGTAACTGGAACAAGTTTTCCAAGTATATCCTGGATTCATGATTTTCAATTTGCCTTAAGTGCTCCTTCAATGAGCTTTGAGCATGGCGTGGTGGTTTGTCAGTTCTGGCATATTCCCTGGCCCGATGCCAAACTAATTGCCGACTCAAGAGTTGGTGTGGAAATTGTTCAGTCACTTTTAGCCAACACTCTGCTTGGCTTTCACACACTTGAGTACGCAGTCAATTTTATGGATACAGTGGCATTTCTATTTCCAGATGCCGAGCTTGACTGTGAGAAATTGCAAGTGCGCTACAAAGGTCACACCACTCGATTGAAAGTCTTGCCACTTGGACTAGACCTTGATCGTTGGCAAAAACTGGCGATGAAAGCAAGACCAAAAGCTGAGTCTCTTGCCGTTCAACACAGATTGTCCAATTTCATAATGCTTGGCGTAGACAGGCTTGATTACAGCAAAGGTGTGCTTGAAAAATTACTTGGTCTTGAATATTTTCTCGAAGACAACAAAGAGTATTTGCGTCGCTTTCACTATGTGCAAGTAACTCAAAGTCCGCAATCGGACGATATTTCATACAGAAGCTATAGCCAGGCAGTGAAAGACAAAATTGCTGAGATTAACAGCAAGTTTGAAGTGGATGGCTGGAAACCGATTTTGCATCTGGATGGACTGATGAGTCAAGAAGACCTTGCTGCCTGGTATCAAGCCGCAAGTGTAATGGCAGTCAATTCAATCAAAGACGGGCTCAATTTAATTGCCAAAGAATTTGTATCGTGTAGACTCGATCAGCAAGGCGTACTCATATTGAGTAAAGAAGCCGGTTGTGCAAACGAACTGAAGTCGGGAGCGGTTATTGTCGACCCAAGCAACCCTAGAGAGTTTGCCAAGGCACTAAGTTTCAGTTTTTCTATGAGTGTCGAAGAGAAAAGACGTCGCATTGGGTCCATGAGGCATGCGCTGGGCTGGAATCAATTGCATGACTGGGCTCTTAACTTTTTGTCTGAAGCTATAGATTAGTCTTTTAGATTAGAATTCTTTAGGAAATTGTCTGCCGCAAATCTTGGCACATTCCAATTTTTGTATCTTAATGTCATACTATTAGCCTTCGTTTGAGCCAAACGTGCATTTAAGCACAGGAATCCCTTGTTTGGCTGCGAGCGAAGTTTTGCATGAGATTAGTTTAGGTGGTTTGAATGAACAAGTTATATGTAGGGAATCTGCCCTTCAGTCTTACTGAAGAACAATTGGAAAGTATGTTTGCTGAGCATGGCAAAGTGGTTTCGGTAGCAATGCCTATCGACCGCGAAACTGGCCGCAAACGTGGATTTGCTTTTGTAGAAATGGAAAGCAAAGAAGACGCTGATAATGCCATTCAGCATTTCAACGGGCAAACAATCGATGGTCGCAAGATAGTTGTGAATGAATCAAGACCGAAAGTTCGTTCAAGATAACCACAATAAAGTCGTAAAAATAAAGAGCCTCGAGTTTTTACTTGAGGCTCTTTTACTATTTGGTGTTGAACGCGCCAATTTCTACTGTCCGCGCGCTTTGCGTTCTTTTTTCTATTACCACTTAAGCAAGTTGAAGCGTTGCATGTCGACTGTCGACATGTTGCGATAAAGCGAAAGCACAATAGCTAGACCCACTGCTGCTTCAGCCGCTGCTACGGTCAAAATGAAAATAGCAAAGAGTTGACCTTTAACGTCTGCTGGGTCAACGAAACGCGAGAAGGTAATTAGATTTATGTTGACGGCGTTGAGCATTAGTTCGATCGACATGAGCACACGAACTGCGTTGCGCGAGACGACCATGCCGTACATTCCGATAGCGAATAAAAGTGCAGCCAGGGTCAAATATTTGATGATTGGGTCTTGACCTACAGTCAAAACAACAAATGAACCAAGTGCTCCCGCTGCAAAACAACATGAACTTGAGCAGTTGAGCATGTATCTGAAAGTGATACCAAGAATTGTGATGATGAAGAAGAAGATTACATCCATGTTGTTATCTTGGATTATCTTCTCGCCGCCGGCATTGGTTGAAATGCCGAAAATAAAGCAACAAGCCAGAAAAACTATGCCGCAGTAAGCGTAAGTCATAATCATGTTTGGCGGTGTGCCGGTTTCTTTTTCAAGTTCGGCTGGGCTATTGTGTTCCACGACTTACTCCTGGTTTTGAACTTCAGACTGATCTAAATCTATAGATGGTTGTGCTTTGGCAAGCATGATTGCACCTATCAACGCTGCAAGCAGTAACACTGAGGCAAATTCAAAGGGCAATGAAAACGATGTGGTCAAGGCTGTACCAATTGTCTCCAAATTGTCGGCTCCTTCAGCAGCTTTGTTTAGCGGCATCCAGCCTTCGGTGCGAAGTGAAAGATAAATGGTGAGAAAACTGAGCCAAGCAACGACGAAGGGAAAAGCCTTTTTGGTCTTGTCTATTAGTTGCATTATGGCGGGTTCGTTTTCAATGTCTTGCTCTTCTGAAGCAATCTCCGAATTGAGTTTGGTACTGGTTAACATCAAGGCAATTACAACTACAAGAGTAATGCCGACTGCGTAAATCATCAGTTGAGCTAGTGCTAAGAACGGTGCTTTAAGAAGAAGGAAGATAGCTGAAATTCCGCCAAATACACCGATTAAAAGAAAACCGCTGCGAATGACGTTTTTGTCGAAAATCACACCGACTGCAAAAGGAATGGCGATGATTGCAATGATGTAGAGCAACATCATCTCTGTTTGTGGGGCGCTGACTATATCTTGAACGTTGAACATTAGGATGTTTTTTCCTCGTCTGTCTTAGCGTCTTCTTTCTTAGCTTCTTCTTTTTTTGCTTCTTCGGGTTTAGCTTCTGGCTTAGCATCAGATTTTGCTTCAGTCTTAGCTTCAGCAGCCGCCGGTGCAGCTTTAGTTTCTGCCGCTGCTGCAGGCGCCGCTTTGGCACCCGCCGGTGCTGCTGCCGGAGCTGCTGCCGGAGCTGGTTTAGCCGGTTTTGGTTTGGGCTTGGGCATTTCTTTGCGATCGAAATAATAGCCAGACTCTTCTTGTGTAAGAGTTAGACGTTTGATGTCATAAATGAGCGACTCACGCGAGTAGTCAGCCAATTCAAAGTCGTTTGTATTGATGATGCACTGAGTGGGGCAAACTTCAGTACACAACCCGCAGAACATACAAAGACCGTGGTCGATTTTAAAATCGATCAGTTCGAGCTTATTGGTCTCGGGGCTTTTGTGTGCGTTGATGTCTATACATTTATCTGGGCAGACGCGCTCGCACTGACGGCACGAAATACACAAATGCTCGCCTGTATCTGGATTGACTGTTAGTGCCAGTCTTCCACGAAAATGAGGTTTCATTTCAGTGACGATGTCTGGATAAACCAGAGTGATTGGCTCTCTAAGCGAGTGCATCAACACGGTCTTTAGACCTTCGCCAATGCGCTTGAAGCTTTCGTATGCTCGATCTAATAAGTTACCCTGCATGACATACCACCGCGACTCTTGCGAACACAACAACCATAAACGTGATTAGAGCTAAAGGAACCAGACGCTTCCAACCAAAGTCCATAAGCTGGTCTATACGAAATCTAGGTAAGGTTCCACGAACCAGAACGGCAAAAAATACAATTGAATAAACTTTGACTATGACCCAGAAAGCATTCCAGAATGTTTTTGGATCTAAAATCTGCAGCTTGTTAATTGGAATATCGAGCAGCGAATTCATCATCGCTGAGATTTGCTCCATGGGCAACATGGCAAGAATCCATTGAGGAATTGGGTTTCCACCACCGCCAAAGAACATAACTGTAGCGATGCTAGAAACTATAAACAAGTTGGTGAATTCAGCAAGGAAGAAGATAGCGAACTTGATACCAGAATACTCGGTGTTATAACCCGAAACTAGCTCTGACTCAGCTTCTGGCAAGTCGAAAGGAATTCTATTGATTTCAGCGCAAGCGCTTGTGAGATACAAACCGCACAAAATAATTGAGCTGATTGTAAGAGCAACAGAGGCCAGTGCCGACAAAAATCCGTGAGGATAATATTTAGCAAGAGTAGCACTCCACTCAGCAGTATTGCCCGAGATTAGAGCTGGAATTGCTTTATCCAATCCGGCTAATGCACCACCGCCTAAAATGTTCCAGTTGAGAATTCCGCCTGCTTGTTGGTCTGCGATTTTTATTACATCGAGTGAACCCGCCATCAAGCATATGGTAATTAGCGCAAGTACTAATGGAATTTCGTAACTGACAGCCTGAGCTGCTGCACGCAAGCCACCAACTAAAGAATATTTGTTATTGCTGGACCAGCCCGCCATTACTAGTGCCACCACAGGAAGTGATGCTGCAGCTAGAATGTAGAACACTCCGGTAGGAAGATTTACTATTTGGAACAGTTCATGATTGCCTGTGATTGCAGCAAGCAGAGGAAGTGCGCCAAAGATAGAAGGAGCAAAAAAGATGATTGGAGCTAGAGTAAAAAGCAATGCATCAGCACCAGTTGGTGTGATGTCTTCCTTAAATAGCAATTTGACCGCATCAGCAGCAGTTTGAGCCAAACCATCAAAACCAGTTCGGTTTGGACCCATGCGCACTGTAAACAAAGCAAGTGCGCGGCGCTCGAATAGCACCATGAACATTGCGTTGATAGGAATAAAAACAAGAATAGACAAAATGGGTGTAAGCATTCTGCACAAGTCGGAAATAAACATCAAAAGACTTTGAGACGAGCTATCTTTGCCAAGTTCGGTCAGGATATTTGGAAGCAAAATTCCGACTGCCCAGCAAGCGCCCCAGACAGGAATGAAGATCAAGCACAGCCAAACGCCGGTCAATCTTGTCAGTTTGAATATTTCCGCTGCATTCATCGGTGTTCTGATTATCCTTTTTATCTGTCTACATCAGGGAGAATAACGTCTATCGATCCGAAAATCGCCATGATGTCGGCGATAGGATGATTTTCAAGCAACTTGCCGCAAACAGACAAATTACAGAAAGAAGGATTGCGCCAGCGGAAACGAACGGGTTTGTCTGAACCGTTCGATGTCACATAGCATCCCAAAATGCCGCGCGGTGATTCGACAGCCGAGAAGCCTTCGCCTGCTTTAACGCGCAGACCGGCAATTTGTTTTTTAGTTATGACTGGACCTTCTGGAATCATGTCCAGGCATTGTTGGATGATTTTGTTTGATTCGCGCATTTCGCGAATTCGCAAAATATAACGATCCCATGTATCTCCGCCTTCAGGCTTATCGATCCATTGAACATCAAAATCGAGTTTAGGATAAACAGAATAAGGCTTGGTCTTGCGCAAGTCTAAATTGCTTCCAGAGCCACGAAGAGATGGGCCAGTAACACCAAATTCTTTGGCTAAAGACAATGGCAAAATTCCTACACCTTTGGTACGGCGCAAGAAGATTGGGTTTTCGGTCACGATTGCTTCGTATTCGTCTACGCGGTCGTTGAATTCTTCGGTGAATTTTCTCAAGCGCTGGAACCAGGTTGCTTTAGGATCGCGCTGTACGCCACCAATGCGGATGTAGTTGAACATCATGCGCTGACCGGCAACTTCTTCAAATAAATCGAGCAGTTTTTCTCTTTCTCTAAAAGGATAGAAAGGAAATCCGAACATGGCACCAAGGTCAATCAGATAAGTTCCCAACCACAATAAGTGAGAGGAGATACGATTCATTTCTGAAACCATTACCCGAAGCCATTCTGCCCGCTCAGGAATTGCTTGCTCTTCCAGTACTTCTGCTGTGCGACAAAGCGCCCATGAAGTAAACATGCCAGACAAATAGTCCACTCTGTCAATTAGTGCTTGGTATTGAAACCAGGTGCGGTTTTGACCTTGCCATTCTTGCGCTCTGTGCAAGTGACCAAGCACCGCTTCAGCGTGTCTTACCCACTCGCCGTCGAGTGTGAGTACCATACGCAAAACACCGTGAGTAGCGGGGTGTTGCGGACCCATGTTGATGACCATTTCGTCGGTCTTCAACTTTGGTAGTGCATTTTGTGTGGCTTCTTGGGTGGACATAAAATTTCCTGCTTAACTACTTATCTCATTGAAATTGGGTTTTTGTCGTTGAGTGCATCAACCGGTTGTTTGTAATCTCTGCGCAACGGGTGACCATCCCAATCCCAAGGATTTAGAAGGCGACGCAAATAGGGATGTCCAGTAAAACGAATACCTACCAAATCGTATGTTTCGCGCTCGTGCCAGTTTGCTGCTGGCCAGAAACTAGCGATGCTAGGAATTTGAGGCAAGCCATCAGGCGGTGTTTCAGACTTAGCAGTAAGAACTTTTAACACCAGTTCTTTGTCATTGTCATATGACCAGAGGTGATAGACAGTGTCATAACTATCAGGAGAATCGACGCCCGAAATGGTGATGAGCAAATTGAGTTTGGTTTCATCTGAGCTCTTCAAAATTTTGAGAATGCCAATCAAATCTTTGGCAGCAATTTCGAGAGCTTCGCATTTGTTTGAATGATCAGCCAAACGTTTCGAATCAAAACCATGTTCTTTGAGAAACTTTCCAAAAAATGCAGGCTCAAGTGGAGCTGGTGGAGCTGCGGGTTCTGCTGGTTTTGCAGCAGCGGCAGGTGCGGCTTTGGCGCCTGCGGGGGCAGCGGCCTTAGCAGCGGCAGGAGCAGCTTTAGCACCTTCGGGTGCCGCCGCTTTAGGAGCTTCCTTAGCTTCCGCTTTGGCTTCGTCTTCTTTCTTTTCCGGATCGTTTCCAGTGTCTGTCATTGTTTTTCTCGTTAGCTTGCTTTATCTGTTTCTTTTGCTTCTTGCGATTCTTCTTTGGCAGCTTCTTTTGTTTCGCTCTTTGCTTGAGCAACTAAAAGTTCAACTGGCAATCCGGTATCGTAATCAACTTGGCGAATAGATCTTTGTTTGTACTGGCGACCAGCGCGTTTTTCGTAAGTTTCAGTACGAATTTTTTCTTGCAGCTTGAGTAGAGCATCTAGCAGTGCTTCTGGACGAGGAGGGCAGCCAGGCAAATATACGTCGACTGGAATAATACGATCGACGCCCTGGACTACCGAGTATGAATCGTTGAACATGCCACCAGTAACGGTGCAGGCGCCCATAGCAATAACATATTTTGGCTCGGGCAGTTGTTCGTACAAAGTGATGAGCGCTGGTGCCATCTTTCTTGTGATAGTACCTGCGGTGATAATCAAATCGGCTTGACGCGGGGTGGCACGAAATACTTCAGAACCGAAGCGCGAAATATCGTATTTCGACATGCCGACGTGCATCATTTCGATTGCGCAGCAAGAAGTGCCGAAAGTGAGCGGCCACACAGCTCTTGAGCGTGCCCAGTTGGCAATTGGCGAAATTACTTTCGACAAAGTAGAGGTAAGAGCGCTGACTGAGGTCAGTGTGACTGTATCCTTCAGCTCTTCTGCCACTGGAAAATTGATTGGGTCTTGCATTTCCTCTTGGGACATTGTGCTGAATTCTCCTTTATGGATCCCATTCCAGCGCGCCTTTTTTCCAGGCATACGCTAGACCGAAAACAAGTACAAACATAAATACGCCAATTTCCGCAGGTCCAAGCCACCAGGCGCCTTTACCTAAAATTGAAGGTAGACGGTCAGTGGATAAAGCCCATGGAATGATGAAAATGATTTCGATGTCGAACAATATAAATAGTAAGGCGTACAAGTAGTATCTGATGTCGAATTGCAGAATGGCTTCTTGAATGGGTTTCATACCGCATTCGTAAGGCTGGTTCTTGATTGGGTTGGGAGTGTGATACCCCAGTGCCAGTTGAAGAACCCACGCCAGCAAGATCATTCCAAGCGCCGGCAGTGCGAATCCTACTAAGACGAAGATGAAGATCTGAGAAAGTTGCAACTCGTACATCTAATTACCTTTGAATTCCTTGCTTTCTGAGCGCGCAATTAAGCGCTTTTCAAGAGAAACTACCTATTCAGTTACAGTAAAGGATACCAGTTCGAGGCTAACTCGATACCGCTAATAGGTCATGCGGACTTGATTATAGTCACTTTAGATTAGGCTCTTTGCAGCGCAGCGCGTCAATTCACAGGTAATGAGCCAACTTTGCTCTAGTTATAGATTCTGTATATAAGATTTCTAGTGTAATACTGATTTACAAATTGGTGAAAACTAGCTTGATTACGGTATCTTGCTTGTAGGTACAGTTCTAAAGTGGGATTTATAAGACTTGAAGAGTGGAGTTGCGTTGAAATCAGTGGCTACCTGTGTGGTGCCTGGACCTAATATGACAACAAGCGTGTACGAAATGACGCCTAAGCGAATGACGCAACTGGACCAGTTGCTCGCCAAGCTGCATGCAACTTGCGGTCGTATGGGGTTAATAAATGAGGCCCTGACTCACAATTCTTATGTTAATGAGAATCCAGGTGCAGTCGATTACGAGCGTCTTGAATTTTTTGGTGACGCTGTACTTAAGTTCGTTATTAGCGAATATTTACTAGATCGTTTTGGTGACTATTCTGAAGGGCAATTAACCGAAATCAGAGCTGCTCTTGTCAGCGACAAAACTTTGTCTGAAATTGGCCTAGCTATGGGACTTGATCGTTATATATTGTTGGGCCGTCAGGTTCAGATGAAACCGTCCATAGTGGCGAATGCGCTTGAAGCGCTTATTGGCGCTATCTATCAGGATCAGGGCTTGTTCCTTGTGCAAAATCTGGTTGTGAGTTTGTTCAGCGCTCACGCCACTGCAATCGACAGAAGCGAGACTAAAGACAATTTCAAAGCGCACTTGCAAGAGTACACTCAAGGTCGCGGACTTGGCCTTCCTATTTATACAGTCTTGTCTAACGACGGTCCGGCCCACTCACCTTCCTTTACCGTGTCAGTCAGTGTATCTGGCGAACCCAAAGGTCTTGGCACTGGTCCTTCCAAAAAATCTGCCGAGCAAGAAGCTGCTCGTGCTGCTTTGGAAATTCTCGAACCAGCTAAGTGCGTCTAGATTGAAGCAGTAAGTTTTAAATTTTCGCTTAGCGCTTAGTTAGCGAAACAAAAAAAGACCCCGACTATGTCGAGGTCTTCACTGTTTATTTCAGTCGCCTTATTAAGGAACGATTGAAGGTTGCTCAAGCATCGATTGCGAAGGCGCTTGACCAGTTGTTGGAGCGGGACCTTGTGGTGTCAGGTCCTGTGCGTTGAAGTCGGTTTGTTTTAAGCGGGTGCTTGAAAGATCCGGAGTTTCAACTGGGGTCACCACTGGTGTAACTGCAGCTTCTTGCTTCTCGGCTGTTTTACCTTCAGGGTAAATAGCGGCAATTGATTTTGGAGTGTTCTGTTTGATCAAGGCTTCTGGAATTTCAGGCAAGCCAGAATTTTCGGAAAGCTTCTGAGCTTGTGTGTCCAGGGTTCTTGCTTCAAAGTTTGCTTTAGCGGCTTTGAATTCAGCTTCAGCGGCTTTCATTCTGATTTTGGCTGCGCCTACTTGCTCTTTGGAGATATCCAATCTTGCTTTGGCGCGTTTCAGGCGCTCTTTGGCATCTTCGACTTGGAAGTTGCCTGGGGTGTCTACACCTTCTGCCTGTGCCTTAGTCGCGGATACGCTCATCAAGGGCATCGACAGGGCTAATGCCATTATCAAAGCTTTGTTTCTCAATTTCATGTCGTCTGCCTCGTCTCGTCTTGTCTTGTAGATTTGGACCGGAAAACAAAATTATAGGCAACTCAAGAGTCTTATTTTCATTTATGAAAAACCTTACAAGAGTGGCTTATATAAAGGGTTTTCGAAGAGTATGGAGTGTCGATGCGTAAATGCGAGTTTGTATATATTGAGTTTTTGTAGGGCTTCCAGCACAAATCACTTGTCAGGAATCTAAGGACATCGCAAATGACAAAAGTCTAATTTCAAAAGTGCTTCTCATTAGTTTGGCAACGATCTTGCAACAAAAAAGAGATTTTCGGTAAATGATTTAGACATAACTCTTGAAGTCTTTAGAACATTTACTCTATATTTGGTAGCTTCGCTACGTGACTTCTGCGCATTCTTGCGCTGCAGTCAAAACCATCGGAGCCTTTCGATTGGCATGTAGCGGAATTTTAGGCCAAGAGAGGTTACAGTAGATAGATATGCCCCAAGTTCTTCAGGCTAAAGGAGAAGCTAACTCAGTGTCAGACCAACAGAATCAACTCAAAGAGGAGTTTGAACGTTTATTAGAAGAAACGCTTCAGCAAAAATACGAGCAAGGCGACATCGTCAAAGGTGATGTGGTTCGTGTTGAGCGCGATGGAGTTCTGGTCGACGTTGGAGCCAAGTCTGAAGGATTCGTACCTCAGAAAGAAGTTTCAAACGTTCCAGTAGACAAACTGGATGACGTCGTAAAAGTGGGCGACAAGCTCGAATTCTACATATTGAAGGAAGAGAATGAAAACGGTCAGTTGACCCTTTCACTCAAACGTGTGGCACAAGCCCGCGGCTGGGTTCTTCTGGAAGACCATAAGAAAAACGACGAGACAATCAAAGCCAAAATCTCCAATGTGGTCAAAGGCGGCGTGGTTGTTGATGTATATGGATTGCGCGGATTCGTTCCCGCAAGCCAACTGCGCGTGAAAGGCACTACTCCAGAGGAATTAATCGGAATGGAAATCCCGATGAAGATTTTGGAAACAGACATCAAGCGCAACAAACTAATTTTGAGCCAACGTCTTGCTATTCAAGAAGAGAAAGCAGCACAACGCGAAAAAATCTTGGGCACACTTCAATCCGGTCAAATCGTATCGGGCGAAGTAGTCAGAATCGCCGACTTCGGTGCTTTCATCGATCTTGGTGGATTGGACGGATTGCTGCCAATTTCAGAAATCTCGTGGGAGCGCGTATCGCACCCGTCAGACGTGCTGAAAGTTGGTCAAGTAATCACAACCAAAGTATTGAAAGTCGACCAAGAGAAAGGTCATATCAGCTTGAGTCTCAAGCAGATGCAGCCTGATCCATGGCAAGAAATCGAAGACAAATTCCAGGAAGGCCAAATGGTCACAGGAACTGTCAGAAAGATTCAGAGCTTCGGCGCCTTCGTTCAAATTTATCCTGGTGTAGATGCATTGCTCCCTACAGTAGAAATGTCGGATCAAACAAACATCCGTCCTGAAGAAGTAGTCCAAGTTGGTCAAGAAGTGAAAGCTGTAATCAAGAAATTTGCTCCCAAAGAGCACAAAATCAGCTTGAGCTTAAAAGGAACCGATGTAAGCGACCTTCTCAACAACGAAGTAGCTTCGGTCTAGTTCTTAGATAAAGCAAACAAGACAACTTAAGAGCCGACTTTGAAAGTACTTCTTTCCAGGTCGGCTCTAAACTTAGGATGGGCTATTTCAATCAATGCTTTGGCGCGCTCGCGCAAGCTCTTGCCGTGTAGCTGAGCGATACCGTATTCGGTAATGACATAGTGCACGTCTGCGCGTCCAGTGACTACGCCGGCACCTTGTGTAAGACTTGCGACTATCTTTGAAATGCTTCCATTTTTTGCAGTCGATGGCAAAGCAATAATTGGCTTGCCGCCCTTCGAGCGAGCAGTGCCTCGCATGAAATCGACTTGTCCACCAAAGCCCGAGTATAACCTAGAACCGATACAGTCGGCGGCTACTTGCCCGGTGAGATCAACTTCTATGGCTGAATTGATTGCGACCATTTTTCTATTCTGGCAAATGATATACGGATCATTTATATAGTCACAAGGATGAAACTCCACACTTTGATTTTCGTGCACGAAGTCGTAAACTCGCTTGGTGCCTAAAACAAACGAGACTGCAATTTTGCCAGGCAAGACAGTTTTGTATTTGTTGGTTATTACACCGGCTTCGATTAGTTCGAGCAATCCATCTGAAAACATCTCAGTGTGGATGCCCAGGTCTTTTTTGTTTTTGAGAAAACCTATAACAGCATTTGGAATTGAACCGATACCCAATTGCACAGTCGATTGATCTTCAACAAGAGTAGCGATATTTTGTGCGATAGCTTTGTCTATGTCGGTCGAGGGTCTTGAAATCAATTCGGGAATGGGACGATTTGTTTCAACTATCTTGTTTATTTTGTCAAGCGGAACCATGCAGTTGCCCAGGGTTCGAGGCATTTGCGCATTCACTTCGGCAATGACATATCTTGCGTTCATTGCGGCTGCAAGTGTTGCTTCTACAGCCAAGCCTAAGCTACAGTCTCCATTTTTGTCGGGTGGTGCAACTTGAATGACTGCAACATCTAGATCGATTGTTTTCGATTGAAATAATTCTGGAATTTCACTCATGAATATTGGAATGTAATCGCCACGTCCGCTATTCACAGCCTCACGCGTATTGTGTCCGATGAAAAGCGACTGCACACGAAACGAATCGCGATACTTTTCTTCGGCGTGTTTTGCATCACCCAAGCTCAGTAGCTGAAAAACGTCTACATTTTTTAATTGCGGGGCTCGCTCTACAAGCGCGTCTACAAGAGGAAAGGGATTGGATGCGTTTGCGTGTATAAATATCTTATCGCCCGACTTTATAGTCGATACCGCATCTGCTGCGGTGGTGCATTTGTTTTTATAATTGGTTGTAGAGGATGTTTCGGGCATTTGAATAGGATAGCAAACAACTACGTAGTTTCCCTTATAGTCTTGAAAAATGCCTATTGTCTAATTTCTGCCCTTTTTATACACTGTTTCAAAAGAAGCAAAAGCTTGGTTACTTAGAGTTTTTGAATACTCGCTAAAAATAGAATCAATTTAGGCGTTGGCGGGTCTTTTGAAGTCGTTATTTTAAATATTTAGGCGTTCAGCAGGACAATGCGTCTGTATAAGGCTACGACACTTTGATTGTGTCGCAGTCTCTTGTTCGTTTGCTTGCCACTGTATTTGGTGCTCGAATTGGTTTCGGGTGGTCTTGGTGCGCCATTTTTCACACAAAAATGAAAGGAGAAATTTGTTATGAATTCGGGCATGGAAAGCAATGGCGCGTATTTATCGCCGGAAAGCAATGAAGGTCAGTCGACTTTCAATCCTTATATTCACACTGATTGGTCTGCTTACAGGACGAACAATAGAACTTCTGTTTTCGACAATCAACAATATGATCCAAGGACTGTGAACTTGTTGCCAAATTTGGGCATCGAATGCAGACCAAGTCCCGTTTTTGATATGAATTTGATAATGCAACCGCATATGGTGCAATCTAATCAATATAAATATTGGGATGGATATTGGAAGAATTATTGGCAAGATTATTATAGACGTGCCGATTCATTTCACGGTCCAAGATTCGACCAGCGTCCACAGTTCGAAGGCGACAACCGATATTTTGAGAGGGATACGCCAGCTCCATTCGAGCGACCGCATCGATATGAAAGATTTGATCACCCGCATACTCAAGATAGACCACACAGACGCGAAAGACCAAATAGGTCAGACCCAACGGAGCAACCAGAAAGACCAAATCGAGCGCCTGAGTCTGGACGTCTAGGCAATATTGTCAATGCTGCTAAAGATTCAGTTGGGCAGCAACTCTTCAAATTTATTCCGGGCACACCAGGACGTTTAGGTTGTGCAGCCTCTGTTTCCGCGGCTTTAAACAAAGCTGGCTTTGACTATGCAAGGCACGCAGGAGTAGGAGGTTTGAGCCAGATTTTGCAGCGCAACGGATGGACCAAGCACGAGGGAATCCAAAATGCTCAACCCGGCGATGTGGTGGTGGTGGTTCGTAGATCCGGTTGGGAGAACGGAGGAGGTGGATCTCACATAGGAATAGTGGGAGAAAATGGAAAGGTCTATCACAATAGTTCAGGGCGTCAGCAATGGGTGGAAGACAATTTGCAGAAGGTCTTCGGAGGCGGGATGATGCGCTTTATTTTGCGACCACCTCGAACTTAAATTTCAATTGGCAAGGCCTTGCTGGTTTGATTTGGCTTAATGGTCCAATCAGCTCTTTTTAGGGTTAAGATTAAGAGCTGGTCAACAAACTTACTTCTTCCCGATTTGGGAAAATTATGGTTGCTTTTTAGTTACCAAAACGGGAAGATGAACGTGAGGTATAAATGATTTTGCTTCGCTGGAGCGTGGCTCAAAAATTTATTCTGAAGCATAGATTCTCCAATTCTTCTCTGAAGAGGTGGAGAAATGAAGTTCAAAATGCGGAATGGAATAATTTCGTTGAGGTTAGAAATACCTTCTCCTCAGCAGATTGGGTCAATGGACAGATCGTTTCTAACGTTTCTGGCAACAAATATAGAATTATTGCAACAGTTTTGTTCGCAGAAAAAACGGTCTATATAGAACAGGTATTAATTCATGAAGAATACAACCACGGTTCTTGGAAAAAGAAAAACTAATAGTAAGCTCGAAAAAATAAAGGACGATAGAATCGAGTACGAAAAACTGTGTGGAGTCTTTCCGCTGCGTCCTATCAAAAGCGATGAAATGAATGACCGAGCTGGCGACATTTGCATTGCGTTAGTAAAACGGTTCGATGATCTCAGTCTAGCTGAGAAAGACTATTTGGATGTTCTGTCAGACCTTATTTATAAGTATGAATTGAAATGGGACGATGGTTTTAAAATGACTCCAGCAGAACTGGTTAAAGATCTGATGAAGCACAATAATTTGGCTCAAAAAGATTTGATCCCGCAATTAGGCTCGGCTAGCCGAGTTTCTGAATTCTTAAAAGGTTCGCGCAATCTCAGCGTCGAACAGTCAAAAAAACTATCTGAGCGATTCAGGTTGCGCTTAGAAGCTTTTATCTAGGTAGATGAAAAGACTGGCAATTTTATTTTTGTTGTGCGCTTTACTCACTTGTGTTGATGCCGCTTTTGGTGGTTCGGCTACAACAAAAATAAAACACCGGTTTGTAGAAAATAGTTTTCTCTATATAAAGAACGGCAAATCATTTTGTTATGACGCAGTCGGTATAAGCGAAATTGATACTCGCCAAATGAGACTACGTCCTGTTCGAGCCATACCTCAAGGATTTGTGAGGATGGGTCTCAGTCAGGACAACAGACTCTGGGCAATTCGTAAACACCACAAAATTCTTGATTTTATGATCCTAGACGGGTCTAAATGGAAACAATATAGACTTCCAAAAAGATTTTCGCTCAAGGATTTAACTTTGCTTCCAATTGCTGTTCGAAATAATCAGATTGTAATCGAACAGGAAGGCAAGTTACATATTTTCGATGGCAATAAATGGAGTTTGAAAAAGTGTCCGAGTATAGAAGAAGATTCCGGACAAATTGAAAGCCGACCCAACTCAAACAGCCTATATCCTCACAAAATCGCGATTGGCAATAAATTGCTTTATTTAGGCTATCACGCAGGAGAATTCGGTGGAGCGCTCATTGAATTTAATGCGATAAACGGGCATTCTCGACTTAAGAATTTTGGCTTTCCAATTACCGATATGAGAATTGATCAACAAGGAAAGCTCTGCTTCACGACGGCTTTGAGCCATGGCAGCTTGTTGAATTCAGAGATATTCGTAATGGAGGCAGGTCGCCCTAAACTAATTAGTGCAGTTGAGGGTGAAATAGCTCCCCGACAAGAAAACGTGCCGCAAAATCGTTATGCATTTAACAAGATTGGAAGCAAAAATTGGAATTATGGTGCAACTGAGATCCATCAAATTATTGAAACCGCTAAGTCAATCAATGAAAGTGTGAATGAAGAAACAT
>CAZSHS010000001.1:211488-300662 GCA_964606665.1 uncultured Candidatus Obscuribacterales bacterium
GCTAAAGGTCAGCTTGTCTTTGTCACACAAGATGAGGGGCTGTTCTATTTAGACAAAAGCAGCATAAAAAGAATCGGCAAGTTTTGGCAAAGACCGCGCGAAGTCTTGGATTGCGCAGTAAATGCAGATGGAAGCGTTTATATATTGGATGCAGATGGAATTGAGATCGTCAAAACCAATTTTAAATTATAAAGGCAACCTTAAGACATATCGATTTAGATGCGCATGAATAGCCCGTCTTCATTATTCCTTAAGATTGAGAAATCCGTTCAATATCGAGTTTTAAGTTCATTAAGCAGTGTTGTTTACATGTTAACAATCCAGAAGTGCTTATGAATAGAAGGTTTTCCGGTTTGTCTCAACAATATGTTTAGAATGTGAATGGGCGTTACGCTTGCGTATATACGCCAACGTTGTACGATAGGCGCATCATAGAAAGCCCAAGGGAGAGGTTATGCGTCGCTTATCGAGTTTATTAGTTGTCCTTGCCACACTGTATTTCAGCAGTGCAAGTCCTGCTGATGCTGCTCAGGTGCATTGCAAAACCGGCAACGAAAGCCGCGTTACAGAGCTGAGCGGTTTCACACGTACAAAGAAAATCGGACCTATTAATACAAGTCAGGCCGAAGTCATCATTGCAAACAACCGTGTGGATCTTCTTCCTAACCATGTTTACGCCGATGCAAAAGATTTCAGAAAGGGCACCGCAGATTATTTACTGAGCGGTGTCCTTTTTAATTGCAAGCAAAGCTCCACTGATGCAGGTGTTGTAGTGGAAGGCAAGTGCTTGTTTAATGCTGGCTCCAAAATCAGCGATATTGCGCCAACAAACGAAAACGTCGAAGTAATTAAAACCCGTCTGGGCAAAGAGTACAAAGGAAAAATTATTTCTGTCTGTCGCGAAAAATTCGTGTTCTTGACTACGCAAGGCAAGCAACATAACCTTCCAGTTCAAGACGTTACCTCGGTTTCATCGCCAAGAGTTTATAACTTCGCAATGAAGCTCTCACAGATTTCCAAATACGACGCTGGCGTAATTGGCGAAACAAATCAAATTAGTTTCTTCAACTAAAAAATAGATTGCTAAGCTTTGGGCAGGGTGCCAGACGCGACTAGCTTATTAAAAGCGTCTACTACTTTGGGATCGAATTGTGCTCCGGAGCCGTCTTTAATCACTTTTTGTGCTTCGGCTTCATCCATACCGGGACCATAAGTTTTAGTTGCAACCAGCTCGTGATAGCGGTTGGCTACGCAGATAATACGAGCAAGTAGCGGTATTTCATCGCCTTTGAGACCTTGCGGGAAGCCCTCTCCATCATATTCTTCGTGGTGAGATACTACAATTGGTGCAAGACTAGCAAGGTCTGGGAAACTTTCAAGAACTTGGGCACCAGCAGCGGTGTGACCCATTTTTGCTACGAATTCTTCGTCAGCTAGCTCTTCTTCAGACTTTTGCAAAATTGGTCCTGGGATCGGTAATTTGCCTAGGTCGTGTAACAAAGAAGCCAGTCGAACAGTGTTG
Source organism: uncultured Candidatus Obscuribacterales bacterium (assembly GCA_964606665.1). GTDB lineage: Bacteria > Cyanobacteriota > Vampirovibrionia > Obscuribacterales > Obscuribacteraceae > Aved-18. Next base: position 213,011 of record CAZSHS010000001.1, read on the forward strand.
GTTTCTTCTTCGCTCAGACCCATTTCTTTGGCGATAGCGACAGAGTACTGGGCCACGTGTCTGGCGTGACCATTTTTGTAGCGGTCTTTCTTTTCGATTTGAGCAATCCAGCCATCGATTCTACCTGCCACACGCATATCGAGTCCAGGTGTGGCAAAGACGTAGTCAGATGTTTCATTGCTCGAAGACGAAAGTATTTTATCCAGTTTTTGTTTTGCTGCACCTTCGTCAAGTGGCTCGGATGAGGAAGCTCCCGGTGCTCCACCGGCATCTTTCTTGCGCAAGCTGGACATGAGTGGACTTGCAGCAGATGTAGCTTTTGCTTTGCCCATCATTGAGCCGCGAAGACCGCCGCCCAGTCCGCCGCCTCCGCCCAGACCGCCACCAGCTTTGCTTGGTGAGGGAATATCGTCTAAATTGCCCCATCCTCCAGTTGGCGCTGTGGTGGGTGAAGATTTTGTTGGTGATGGAATATCGTCGAGATTACCCCATTTTGAGCCGCCGGCTCCGGCATCGGCATCGGCTGTGGGGCTTGCATCTATTGTGGTGGATGCGGCTTCTGGTGTGGCTGCTACTTCTGGTGTGGCTGCGGCTTCTGGTGTGGCTGCGACTTCTACTTTGGTTGCTTCTACTTTTGGCTCAGCTACCTTTGGAGATTCTTCTATTGCAGGAGCTTCTGCTTTTTCTTCGACTTTAGGCTCGGGTGCTATTGACGGAAGCTTGGTGCTCGACATTTTCGCAAGAGCAGCCTTGGCTTTGGCAGCCAGGTCATTGAAAGATTCTTTGGCAGCAGTCGTTTTTTCGGGCACCGCATCGACTTCGGCCGATGCCACCGCCCACTCACCAGATGTGGTGCTAGAAGTTGCTGGCGGAGTTGCTTCTGCAGTGGTTGCTGGGCTTGCATCAAAGCTTCCAGAATCGCTTGGCTTTTTGACTAACTCAGCTACAGCAGCTTCTGCTGTGGCAGGAGCTTCAACTTTTGGTTCGATTTTTATTGGTTCGACATCTGTTGTGGCGGAACCAGTTCCGGTATCATCCAAATCGCCGAAGTCACCAAAATCGAGATCGGCATACGGATCTGCAACTTTAGGTTCAGCAGGTTTTGGAGCCTCTTCTTTTGGAGCTTCTGCTTTTGGTTCAAAAAGGGCAGGGGCAAGTGCTTCGGCAGCAGTTTTGGTTTTACTCAATCCGCCAAGAACGCCACCAATAGTCTTTCCGCTTTCAGATTTCGCTGATATTTCACCCAGATCCACTGCATCAGTCGCTTTCGCCGCAGCCGCTTCAGCTTCTACTTTGGCTGCAAGTTCATTCTTGACGCTTGAGGGTGAAGGCAGTGTGGCAGGAGCTGAGACAACAGGTTTGATAGTAACTTTAGGCACCGGTGGCGGAGGCGGTGGTGGAGGGTCGTTACTCTTGCGAGCTGTGGGAATTGCTTGGTTGCCAACTGCCCCTTTGAGAGCGCGACGTACTTCTAGAATTGAGCGCTCGGCGGTGGATTCGTTTTCGCTTAAGGCAACAACACGTTGGTGCAATTGCATAATTGGTTCGCGTGCCATTTTTTCGGCAGGTAATTTAAGTAGAGCTTCAGCTAATTTGTCTGCGCAATTTTGCAGCATGTCTACTTCAGTGCGTGTCCAGGCTCTTCTGTAGTCGCATTGCTGCACGATGACGCAGCCGTGGGTGCTCTGGCTACTCTTGAGCGGAATGCCAAGGAAGGATTTGGCCCCAATAAATTGCAATTCTTCCTGGACAGGTGAAACGTATGAATTTTCCTGACCTTCATAAACTATTAGGGGCTGTTTGGCTAAAAGAGTTTGCGCCACAATGGCCGAGTCTGACGAGGGCCAAAATAGTTCCCGGCAGCTTTTGATTTTGTCTTGTAACCAGAATTCGTAGCATTTCCAGCCAGCCTGGTGGTCATCTGTACATATGAAAAGGCAGCGGCTTACATTTAATGCTTTACCTAAAATGTTGACCACTACAAACAAAGCGTCGCCAATGGCAGGCGAATAATTCATTACGTTGCCGATTTCAAGAAGCAGAGCCTCACGACTTGAATCGCGTTGGACGATGTCATTCACTTGAGCCAGGCGGATAACTTCTTGAACTTCTCCGGCGGTGACACGCAACTCGGTCAATTCATCATTGTTAAGTTCCGGCTGGCGACTGAAACTGACCGAACCAAATGTTCGGCCCTGCAACACAAGCGGAATAGTAAGCGGGGTCACCACTGAGCTAATGGCTTCCTGAAAATCAGGACCTGCTTTGTCGCGGTACTCGCAAATAGAGGTGAAATTGGGGTCAAGCGGACTTGAGAGCATGACCTGACACGACTCTAAAGAATAAGAATCTCCCAGTTCGTTGACTGTGATTTCAAGTATCCGTTTGAGGTCTCTTACGCCGCTGAGTTTTTGAGCTAAGGAATTGGGCATGTTTAAATTTGAAAGTTCACTTCTAATACAATACGCCAATTACATAAAACCCAATAAGTAGAATCGGTAAACTTCTTGAATTCACCAACGACTAAAGGCTCCCACCCAGACGCACAATCCGTAGGTGATTTGGTCGGACAAGCCTTCCAAATTTATCGGGCGAATATTGCTGTTTGGTTCAAATTTTTATTGGTTCCCACCATTTTTGTTCTTATTGGCAGGGTCTTATTTCAGGTTTCAACTGCTGGAATGGCAGCAGGAAAAGCTGGCGAGGGAAGTAAAGAGTTCTTGCTCTTGCTTTTTGGCATAGCGTCGCTTTTGGCACTTGGTGCCAGATGGTTTTTGTACCTGCGACAACTTGCGCTTGTGCGAATAGTAAACGGACTATCCAGTGATTTAGTTGACGCCTTCAAAGTGGTCGTGAATCGCCAGGGCGCTCTTCTTGCCGTTGGATTTCTGGTGGGGTTGCTTGTCGTTGTCGTTTCTGCTGCATGTGGACTAACCGTAGTTGTAAGTGCTTTCCTCTTTCGAAAAGGCTCGCCTCTTGCTTTTGTGCCGATAATTATGGTTTATGCCAGCTTCTTTTCTTGGTTAGTTTCGATGGGATTTGTTTACACTGCCGCTTTTTTGATTTCGTGCGCAGCCGTTTGCGAAAAAATTCCAGTCTCGCAAGTAATTGGCAAGGGACTCAAACTTACTGCCAGGTCTTTTGCTCGCACACTTTTAGGTGGATTTTTAATTACAGCGACGCTCACAGTGCTTGGTCCGCCGCTCTGGTTGCCGGTGCTCATATATTATGCTGTTGATGCTTTTAGAATCGGATACGATGCCTCTGGGGGAAATCTTCCTCTTCATTGGCAAATCATCGGTGCTGCCTGGGAATCGATCGTGGATATGGTTATTTGGCCTGTTTGTTTTATTTTTTATGGGCTCTATTATACGGATATGAAAATTAGACAAGAAGGTCAAGATATGGTCGATGAGTTGGCTATTCTTAAAGTTAATTACGAAGAGGAGAATACACCTGGCGCCGGTTTGGGTAGTACTGCATGAAGTATCACGATGTATCAAAACCCTTGAGTCAAATGTCGGGTGATTATCAATTTAAAGAGCCGCCTCAAATATTGGTCTCGGCTCAGGATTTTCTGGCCAAAATACTGAGAAATATCATTGATTTTTTGCGTCAATTTAAAATTGATCTTCCAGATGTCGCAGACACGAAGTCTGTCGGTGACATCATGCAAGTGCTTATTATTTGCGCAATGGTTGTAGTGATTCTGCTTGTTTTATTTACTTTGTATAAGCGCTTAAATGACTTACAGCGTCAAGCTCAATTAGCAAAAGTTGGATTGACCACTGGACTTGAAATTCTCGATAGCAAAGCCTGGAAAATAAAAGCCAAAGAACATGCCGATAGTCTGGATTGGAGAGAGGCTTGCCGTGCCGTTTATATGAGTTCGCTTTATTTGATGGACGAGAATGGCATACTCAAATTCGTCGCTACTAGAACCAATTATGAGTATTATTATGCGCTTTCTTCATTTAAAAAATTACGTCAACCATTTCGTAATCTGGTCAATATTGTTGAAGGCATCTGGTTTGGCAACGATACTGCTACTAAAGCCGAATATGAAAATTGTGTTGAAGATCTAACCAAAATCGAAAACGAAATTGCCCTCAAGCTAAAAGAGAAGGGCTCTGATGTTTGAATCGAAAGAGCGGCGTCAACTTTCTATTCAGCTTGGTGTGTTGCTTGCTGCAAGCGCCTTGTCTGTTATTACTGGTGTTGTGTTCAAAAAAGAATTGGACAAAATTATGCCAGATAAAAGATCTTCATCGACCTTCAATGAGAAGGCAAGCGGCTTGTCAGGCTTATTTGAGTTGACCCAGCGTCTGGGGTATAAAGTTGCTCGCTGGGAACTGCCCTATAGACAATTGTCGGGACAAGGGCAAACATTGGTTACAGTAGCACCTCCAGACACGCTGAAAGAATTCGAAGTGGAGCAGATAATTAAATGGGTGAAAAAAGGTAATACTTGGATTTATCTGGACGACTTTAGCTTTTATTCGGCTTCAGACATTTTGTCTAAGTTCAAGATGTCTGCTAAAACGACTGGCATAAGTAAAAAAATAGACAAGACGATAGACAAACAATCGAGTTTAGAACAACTCGATTTAGCTCCTGAGATGGTGTATGTTCACCCCATTGAAAAATATTCTGAAAACAAAGACGTAGGTGGTATGAAGCTCGAGCCTACGTGCCGTTTAAATGGCGGCGAGCCGATTGTTGAAGATACCCTGGGTAGAATCGTAAGCTTTGTTCCACTTGAAAAAGGAAAAGTAATTGTTGGTGGACTGGTAAGTATTTGCGAAAATAGAACAGTGGCAAAAATTGAGTATTGGAGCAATTTTCAATTTTTTGAAAATTGGATGAGCACCACAGGCGGTACTATTTTTTTTGATGAGCGAGCGCATGGTCACACTGGTGGCACCAATGTATTTATTCGATTGTCGCGAGGTCCTGTTGGACTTGTTACAGCTCAACTAGCACTAATTTTGTTTATTGGGATTGCTAGTGGATTTCAACGTTTTGGTAAAGCCGTTGCTATTGATTCGTCCAGGCGAATTTCTAATCTTGAATACATAAACGGGCTTGCTAACTCGTGGTCGCGAGCAAGAGCAAATAAGCTGATATTAGAAATATTGTTCGCCTCTTTTAGGACTCGGTTGGCAAAAGTGCTGGGGTTGGCAGTCTTTGAAGGTGATGAGAAATTTCAAGCAGCGCTCAAAGAGAAGTTATCGCAAACCAAGAGTGATGCGAATGCCGATGTTTTTGTGGCATATCAAGAGGCTTTGAGCAGCGACTCGCTAAAAGATGAGCAAGTGAACGCCATCGTATCTTCATGCGATAAGATAGGCGCAGATTTGGGTTTAAACAAAGTCAAATAACAAAAAGAGAAAATATATGCAAGAGCAAGTAGCCGAAAGAGAAGATGTGACCATAATCACCAAAGTTTTCAGCCGTTTGAAAGAACGTCTGAATGAGATAATCGTCGGACAAGAAATGGTAATTGACCAAATGCTTGTGGCGATTTTAGCCGATGGTCACGTGTTGCTTGAGGGGGTACCGGGAACAGCCAAAACGCTTGTGGTCAAAACTGTCGCCAGTTTGATAGGCACTCAGTTTGGACGAATTCAGTTGACGCCAGATATGCTGCCCTCCGATATTTTGGGCACGAGTATTTACGATTTGACCACTAAGACATTCGCTCTTAAACGTGGTCCAATCTTTACAAGTTTTCTATTAGCCGATGAAATAAATAGAACTCCTCCCAAAACACAATCGGCGCTGCTTGAGGCTATGGAAGAGCGTCAAGTCAGTCTGGAGGGTGAAACTCAGAGTTTGCCAGAGTTATTCTTAGTGGTGGCAACGCAAAACCCTATCGAATTTGAAGGGACATATCCATTACCAGAAGCTCAACTGGATAGATTTATGTTTAAAATTCAGATGGGTTATCCCAGTGCTGATGCCGAGCGCACCATGCTCAAGAACTGGCAGGAAGGACATTATCGAAGATATTCTCCTAAGCCCGATCCTGTTATTGAGGTATCCGAAATCTTGGCTTGTCGAGAAGCGCTCAAGTCGGTCAAAGTTGAAGATAGTGTAATTAATTACTTGCAAGAGCTTGTGGATAAATCGCGCAAAATGTCTGATCTTTCGCTTGGTGCTAGCCCACGCTCAGCGCTTCTTTGGCTTGGCTCAGCTAAAGCTCATGCGGCAATTGAAGGAAAAGATTTTGTCACTCCAGACAATATAAAATTCGTGGCAGAACCTGTTTTGCGTCATAGATTGGCTCTCACACCAGAGGCGGAGCTTGAGGGAATCACAATCGAGCAAGTGATTGCCAAGCTTATGAAGCAAGTAACAGTTCCTCGATAATTAAACAAAGCAATGATAGCCAGCAAAAAATTATACTTGGCTTTGGCACTAGTCCTCTTACCGTTTGTTTTGAGTGGATTTTTTCCTGTGCTCTCTTTGGTAGGAATTGCTTTGAACTGCGCATTGTTTGTGCTTTTGATTGTAGATTGGAATTTGACTCAGTCGCCGCATTTGGTAAGTACAACTCGAAATTTTGCGGAGCGATTTTCAATCGGTCGCGATAACGACGTTGACCTGTCAGTCACCAATAGTGGTGCTAACAAATTACACATGCTAGTGAAAGATGACTCACCGCCTGGCTTGGCTAAGAGTATCGATTATTTCAAAATCGATCTCGAGCCAAGCTCAACTCAATCGCTTGCTTACACTCTTCGTCCACGACGCCGGGGGAATTATCAATTTGGTAATATTACAATCCGCTACCTGAGCTTCTTTGGTTTGTTTTGGCGGCAGAAAACTTTCGGCGCTCAAGCGGCAGTTAAAGTTTATAGTGACCTAAAAGCTTTGTATGAATTGTCAATTCGTCTGGCGCACTCCACCGAATTTGGTGAAATCAATAGACGAAAACGCGGACAAGGAACTGATTTTGCCACTCTGCGTGAATACACAATAGGAGACGATACTAAAGCGATTGACTGGAAAGCCACTGCTCGCCGTGACCGACCCGTTGTTCGTGCATATGAGGCTGAGCAAGAACAAAAATTGCTAATTCTGCTTGATGCAGGACGCATGATGGTTTCTGATCTAGAAGGACTAAAGAGATTCGACCATGCACTAAACGCTGCTCTGTGTCTCGTTTTAACCGGCTTGTCCAGTAATGATCAAGTAGGCTTGGGCATCTTTGCCGACAAGCCTTTGGTCTATGTTCCGCCCAGACGCGGTAAAGCTCATTTGACCAGGATACTTGAAGCTACATTCAAAGCCGAGCCTGTGATGGTCGAGCCTGATTATCCCGGCATGTTGGCACATTTTTCCAAGCAGGCAGGCGGTCGCTCCTTGATTGTGGTCTTTTCCGACTTGACCGATCCGTCAGGTTCGAAGGCTCTGCTAGCCGGTCTTGGACGAATGAGTACCAAGCATTTGCCTTTTTGCGTTACTCTCAAAGACCGTCAGGTAATTCAAGTCGCTCAAGGCGGTGAGCAACTGCCAGACAAGGTTGAACAGTTGCACCAGACTTTTAAGCGAGCGGTGGCAACAGATCTTTTGCACCAGCGTGAAATTGCACTCAGTGTGCTACAAAAAAAAGGATGTTTGGTGCTCGACTGCCCGCCTCAGGAGCTATCAGAAAAAGTGATTCAGACTTATCTTGATGTGAAAGCCAGAGCCAGACTCTGACCCATCTGCTGGATGTTAATAAATTTTAATGATTCGGTAAAGCGGCAATTCGCTTGGCAAGTTGCCATAAGAGCCAAATATTGGGAATTTCGACTGATTCGACCTCTAAATATAGTGGTATAAATTTAATGTATATGGTCCAGTAGTGAAGAGCATGATTTTGGAATCCAAAGTAGTAAAAAATTTACGCCGCCAGTTTGGTAAAAAGTTTGTCGAAACGGCTTTGAAATGTCCTACTTTGGTTGAGGACATCAGAAAAATTCGCGAAGACGGGGTCAAAATTCGTCTTGTTAATGGACCTTGTCGAGCCTATTATGACCGCGCTAAACGCACAATTTACATTGGCAAATGGTGCCCTCGCAACTACAAGCTCATCAGTATCGCGCATGAATTTGTACATGCAATTATGCGGCCAACTATCGATCCTGTTCCAGGAAAAACTGGACGCCAAGAATTTGTCGACCGTTGTCTTGAAGAAGAAACAGAAGCGATTGTGCATGAAATTCTAATCGTGAAAGAATTGCTTGAAGCTGGAGTGAAAATAGACCCGCTTGAGCTGGAGTGGCTTAGACGCTATCGTCGCGGTGGACGCAAATCAGTTAAGCGCGCTTTGCAAAGCACTATAACCTCTACCACTGGTGAAGATTATCCAGACTATTACGGCAGTTGGTACGACGAAATTGTTCCGCAAGCAAAACGTTTACCTTAGGCTCTTGTGCCTTTAGTTAATTGCAAATGCTGAATTGAATCTAGACTCTTCTTGATCAACGGAGAAGGGCTCTGAGGTCAAGCAGCATGCGTATGGAATCATTTTTCTGATTTCTTCAGCGATGTATGCCGCGTTTGGAATTTTAGCGTGCATGTGCAAAGTTTGAAAATCTATCGCTAATGGTGTTCCATCAACAGCAATGACCTGACCTTTTTGGATTAGGTTGCGGGCTTGTCTGAGAATCTCATTTGGATTTTTGATGATGGCACGACTATGTGTGTGTGGCAACAAGTTGCCGTTGTTGTCGTAAGTGCGGTCAACCCAAGCTTCTAGAGCCACTCTAAGTCCTGCGCGCTCTCCAGCTTGCAATAATGTGGGACTGGCAGGTCCAATCAAAACCAGCCACTGATCGAATTCGGCAATTGCTTTTGCAACTATACTGGCAATGCGTTGGTCGTTTGATAACTGTCTGTATAAGTAACCGTGCGGACGCACTTGAGTAATTTCAAAACCAAATGTTTTTGCCATTCCAGTGAGGGCGCCAAGCTGGAACAAAATGCTTGCACGAAGCTCATTGCTAGGAATGCGAATCTCGCGACGACCAAAGCCGGCCAAATCTGGATAGCCAATGTGAGCGCCAAGAGACAGTCCATAATATCGGACCATTTCCAGTGCTTCTTCCATAATTATTGGATCACCGGCATGGGCTCCGCAAGCGATGTTTGCCGATGTGACGAAAGGCAGTACGGCGTCTTCGCCATCAATGCGAAATGGTCCAAATCCCTCACCCAGATTGGTGTTGATATCGATACCGTGCTGCATGTACAGACGGGCGGAAGAGTCGTTCGCTCCATGTGAGCCAGAACCATTGCTTGACTGTGTTCTGTGACCGCGACCTTTTTGCTGTCTTGAACGACGCATTGTTTTGCCTCTAGCGGGGAAAAACATATTCTAGACTTTTTTACTTATTTATGTGCATTTTGGGCAATTTAAGCTTAAGATATGAAATATAGCTCACATTCCCTTAGTAAGCGAGACTGTTAATGCTGTCCAAGCGGCTTCTGTCTGCCATCATGATTAATTTGATGGTCATTTCCGGGCTTCCGGCAGTGGCGATAGATAAACCTATCTCGCTGAGCGATCCAAAGAGTCTCAGGCAGTCTGCTTTTGAGTCTTATTTGCAAGGCAATTATGACAAAGCCAAAGTCTATTACGAGCAGGCGATGGACCAGACACAAAAGAGTTATGGACCCAATTCGCCTTTTCTAGCCGACCTGTATTTCGAGCTTGGAAGTATTTCGCTTGAGCTGAGTAAGTTCACAGTCGCATCTCATTACTTGCCTTTAGCAGTGGAGAAGAAGCCAAACAGTTTGCAGGCAAGATTGAAATTGGTCGAGTTGGATATGTTAACTGGCAGGGAAGAAGATGCTCGCGCCCAACTTGATGCTGCTCAAAAAGCACACCCAAAGTCGCCTGAAGTGCAAGCTGCCGTAGTCAAATGGATGATTAAGGAATCGAAAAAGGCGCGAAAAGAAGAAGGTAATCCTCAGAAAGAACAGATGCTTGCGATGGCTTCTGTGAGCGGTTCCTACTATTTGCACAAGCTAGTCGAAGCCAAAGTATCAGTGCCGCATAATTCTAACGTCGCTACTTCAAAACCTAGAGCGGCTGCGCATCAGACTTCTCAACCGCATAAATCTTCTATGAGCGAAGGTCTTTCTCGCTTTGCCTCACCTGTTTCTGAAAAACCGCCGTTTGCAAAAGTGAAAGAACCAGTTGCACCACCCCCTGTAAAAGTGGAATCACCGCCACCACAGCCACAAGAGCAAGTGAAAGATAATCCGGTCGAATCTGCTTTGAGTTTGAAATCTAGAGTTTTTCAGCAACCTAAAAAGGTGGAAGAGAAAAAAGCACCACCTCCTCCTGTCGTGGTTCAAAAGGTTGTTAAACCTGTGCCCAAGCCGCCCAAGAAAGAAAAGCCGAAGCCAAGAGTGCAACCGCCAGTAGTAGCGGTGGCAAAGCCAGCTAAAGTTACTCCGGCAAAACAAGCAAAAGCTCAGGCAATAGCCCCAGTTGCAACTGGAATGGACATGTCGATGATGATGCCGACTATGCCAATGCAGATGGTACCGGTGGGTAAGAAAGGCAAGAAATCTGGAGGAATGGTGCCTCCGCCACCACCAATGATACCGTCATATTCAGGCGCTATGCCCACTATGTATCCGAGTATGATGCAGCCTCGACTAGAAACCAAAGCAAAATTGCAAGATGACCCTCCCAAGCGCAAAGTCAAGGCGAAGGCTCAGGAAGAGCAAGCTAGCGAAGCTCCAGCAAACTCAGAAGATCCAGAATTTATTTTAGAGTGGGCCTCGGTCAAGAAAAAGAACAAAGGCAAAGCGCCGCCCAAAGAAAGCAAAGAAGATTAGGGCTGGTTTTCTGCCGTTCTTCGTTTGGCATTAGGCATATTGGTCTCAGCCAGTTTCTTGATTTGTTCTTCGCTCAAGACTGAGCGAACACCAAGAAAGTCTTCGATCATAATGTCGTCCATTTGATTTTGTAGTCCGCGCAATTCGGTCCTTTTGTCTTGAAGAGCTTTGCGATTCAGATTCGGACTGAAAAGCATATTGCGCAGCTCCATTCTTTTGCTGCGAAGATTTTTTTGAATCGATTTGGCTTGCTCGGAATGTTTGGCTCTTAATGCGAGGATATCGCTCTTCTGCTTTTCACTTAAATTTAGTTGAGTTAGATCAAGGGCTCTTCCACCAAAACCAAATCCTTGCCTTCCTCCGCCGCCCCCACCCTGCTTTCTCAAGCCACCGCGACGACCTGGTGCGAACCGTCTTTCTGGATTATCTTGACCAGGCTGAGCAAATTGTCCCGGTTGAGCAAATTCTCCAGGTTGATTTGGTTGACCGGGTTGAAAATCTTGACCTCTGTGCTCGCGAATACGTTGCATAAACATCTCGCGTTTTTCTGGTGGCATGTTCATCATCTTCTCACGCCATCTTTGTCCGCCTCTCATGCCGCCTTGCATTTGTGCGCCGTCTTCTTCCATTGGTTGAGCAAAAACAGCTTGAGCAAAGCTTAGCGAAAGACAAAATGCCATGGCCAGCAAATTATGCAGTCCGTTTTTATGGTTAAAGTTTGATTGCATAAAGTCCGTCCTCGTCGCTTCCAAATCCCATTTCATCAAACAAACCATTTTCATTGCTCAAATCACTTGTATTCAAAGCAATCACTGGAGCCTCAGCCGCAGCCTGAGTTTGACTTTGAGATTGGTGTTGAATTTGAACACTAAGTGAATGCTCTATGTTCATCTTAGATATTTGCACTTTTACTTCTTTATCTTTTTTCAGAGCTGGCTTGTGGTTAACAATTTCTTTTTGTGCCACCTTAATTGCTGGTTGGCTAACTATTTTATCCTTATTCATATCAGGACTGAAAGCAGGAGTCACCGCAATAGTCTTTATAGGTTCATTCTGGTGCGAATTTGAAATGGCATAAAACCCAACCAGACCCATTAAGGCAATGAAAATAGCTGCTATAGCCGTTCTAGAAAATGAGCCTCGAACTAAATTGTTACCACTAGTTTTTGAAAGATGCTTTTCAAGTTCGCTTGTAAAATCTTTTTGAGGGACACTTGGAGCAAGACTCAATAGCAAGTTTTTGGAATCGTTCAATTTTTGCAAGACTTCATTGCAATGAGGGCATGCGCTCAAATGACCTTCTACCAGAGCTTTATCTACATCTTCATTGTCGATGTAAGCGCTTAGTGAATCTTGAATTTTTTCACAATCATTATTGAGTGACATGTCGATCTCCTGGCTTTGAGCCGGTTTTTATAGCCGAACTAGACGAAAAATAAGGGTTAAGAAGTTCTCTCAATTTCAAGCGACCATAATGCAATCGAGAGCGTACGGTGCCAATGCTTGCCCCCGTTATTTGGGCGATATCTTGATAAACGAATCCTTCAATATCGTGTAAGACTAAAACAGTGCGCTGTGCTTCTGGCAAGTCTGCAAGTGCTTTTAAAACCATCTTGCCTTCTTCTTCTACGTCTAATTCCTGCAATGGATTTAGACTATCATCGGCAATCTGACCTATTCCATCAAAATGATTAGAGTCATTTTCCTGGTCGTAGAGCGGTTTTGAATTGAACGAAAAAACCTGCATGACACTTTTGCGTTTGCGCACGCGCAGGCGGTCCAAGCAAATATTGTTTGCGATGGCAAAAATCCACGAAGCAAAAGAGGACTGCCTCTTAAATTGATTCAGATTTGCATGTGATTTGAGTAGAGTGTCTTGAACCACTTCTTCTGCCTCTTCTTGATTGCCCATAATGCGATGAGTCGCGTTGAACAATCTATTTTGATATCGGCGCGTTAGGGCACCAAAGTACTTGAAGTCCTTGGTCTGCCGATATTTTTCGACAAGCGCTTCGTCGCTGATATCCACTTTTTTCTCCAAGCCGACCCTTTTGAAATCGGCCTCCACTCTTATTAACGATATAAGTGGCGAAAAGGTTCAAAAATCCCGTATTAAATATATTTCATAATAAACTTGGGCAGCGAACCTTTCCACACGAAGTCCAGTTTGACTCACAGGCGCTGTTTTTGCGCTGTGCTATTCCACATACATTTTGGGAAGGGTATTAAGCAGAGCGAGGTCCAATCATGTTGATATTCTGGTCCACCAAGAATAAAGTCAATCGCCTTCAAGACGGTCGCAAAGAAACGCACAAGTGTTCTTCGTGCGGCAAGACGGCAACTTTTTATCAATGCGAAGTAGATAAGGGCGTCAAGCTTTACGGCGTGGTCACGCTCTTTGGCAGCCAACAAAAGGTGATGCAATGTGGCGAGTGTCTTGCTCTTTTCAAAGACGAAGAAGACGAAAAGGCTATGCGTGCGGAAACTGAGCGGCTGGCTAAAGAAGAAGCTAAAAGAGAGGCTCTGCGTCAGCAAATAAAAGACGAAGAGTACAAGCAGCGCGAGGCTGAAGTTGATGACGAGCTGGCTCAGCTTAAGAAAAATCTGGGCAAATAAGTTTGCGCTTCAACCAAAAATCTCACGAACTATGCAATGTGTCTGAAAATGGAACTGAAATTACTTGACTTAATCAACCATTTTATTTGATTAAGTCAACCATTTCTTCCTGACCAAAAAGGCATGTCTACATCTTTGTTGTGTCGGTGTCTGGGTCCGCAACATCTTCATCGGCTTTCAATGCAAGCCACATCGCAAACGGATAAAGAACCGGAATTAGAAAGTTCATCAAGAACAATGTCCTTTTTTAATTGCCTGGAAGAGGCGTGGCAGTGCCAGATCCCGACTTTGGTGTCAGGCTTGCATTGGGCTTCATGGTCTCTTCAATTTCGGCTAGTTTTTTTGTGGCAAGAGTGGACCAGGGATAAAATCTGATTATTTCTTTGAGCGTTTTTACAGCGCGGGGATAATCGAGAAATTTTTCCTGTAATTTAAACTGATACCACAATCCTTGCCAGTTGGAGGGTTCGAGAAATAGTGCTTTCTCGATGTATTTTTGCATCCCAGAAAATTGATTATTTCTATATTGATGCACAGCGTAATTGACGTTGACCTGCGCATCTTGAGGTGCAAGTTGCAGAGCTGTGTTTATGGTTCTGTTTGCTTCGTTTGGTTGTCCATTGTCACTGTAAAGCAAACTCCAATCGGAAAGAATTCTTCCCTCAACATCTTTGGCACCAACTTCTTTTGCCAGTTCCTGCGCTTTGACAAAATTAGCATAAGCAATCTTTGCGTGCTCAGGGCGGCTTAACTCTTTGGCCATGAGTCTTCTTGCGTTTGCAAGTCTTCCCCAGAGCATTGCTTCTGAGCGCTGATCTTTATTTGTGGTGGCAATACCCAATGCTTTTTGATAAGCCGCTTCGGCTAGTCTGTAATCGCGATAAATCAGAAGTTTTTTATCGCCAATATCGACTTGAGCATTTACTTGTTCGCGGATGCGAACAATGGGATTTGGCTCCAGAAGCATGCGTTGGAATTTGTAATCTACATAAGTAATGTAGTTTTGCCAAAAAGGATTGCCTAAAATTCCAAGTCCTGTGCTGCGGAAAAAGCCACCTTGTTTTTCCACGCGCTCAGAGTTGGCATTTGATTTGGAATTGGCATCATATATATAGGTGAAAGGAACATTGCTCAAAAGTTGTGACTGTAAGCTCACTTTTTTTACGATCATGTTTGCCAGTTTAATAGGCTTGCCATCAAGACCTGTGCCTTCGGTCATGTGACTTGGTTTTTCTTTGTCTTGTCCGGTGGAGGCTAGTAATCGTTTTGCCACAGACGAAGGTAAATTATTAAAAGCAGCTCCAGTATCAGCCAGCATAAGCTGGTCTATCACTCCATTGAGCTTGGCTCTTACAACTGGAATATTGTGTTCTGTCAGCGGTATTACAGTAGAATTTGCTGGCGCTTTGAATTTATCAGAATCTATAAAGGTAAGTGTGCACTTGCCATAGTCTATTCTTGTGACGAACTTTTCAATGACGTTGGTGCCGATGATTCCAGCAAGCGGACGTCCAAGTTGTTGAGATTGTCCTGCAAGTGAATGAATGCGTGCATCAATATTGTTCAAAATAAGAGAGCCTATTTCGAGTCGCTTGATGGCGCTGTTTTCGACGTTAACTGTTCCAGAGGCGGAGAGCATCGATGATTTGCCGTCTTTGAATAAATAGTAGTCGGCTGCTGTACGACGATCGATAATGGTATCGCTAGCTCCGGTATCGAACAAGAACCACAAGTCTTCACTACCGTTATCGATGCGACACTTAACTAGAATTTCTTTTTGAGCGTAGTCGAATTTGACGGTAATGTCTCGGTCGAGACGCAGAGCGCCAGCTACTTGAGGGCGATCGAAGAGGGCGTCGTCTATTGCTTCACCGACATTTATATTGCTTACGATAATTTCTGAGGCTGGTTTTTGATTGATGAATTTGCTTTGTTGAAAAGGTAGAAGAGTTCCTGCCACCGGGCGATACTCAGAATATTCAGTACTTATAGATTCTGAAGTGTCGCTGTCATATGTAATTCCGACTATAAGAAAATTGCGCTGATCTAGATAAATAGTAGTAGGACGCTCTTTGCCTTCTTTGCCGTAAGAAAGCTTGATTGCAAAAACTGGAATTTGATGGAAAGTGGTGCGACCATCCAGACTAAAATCGTAACCGGATTGTTTCCAGTGACAAATTATGGTCGGCTGTCGTTCGTTGTCATCGTTAAGTGCGGTGAGCCTTGTGCTTTGCATGTCTTGAGCTTGGTTGTCGTTCAAGCGCCAGCCGCTATAGCCGTTGTAGGCAAGCACTCGTTTGGCACGGGCATCAACTGCGCCACCATCTAAATCTACGCGCCATTTGCTCGATTGTCTGTATTTTCTATATTGAAGGGCGTCCTCTTCATTGCGCTTCTCGCCGGATGTGGCGCCTGATCTGGAGGGATAAAATTTGCCATAAGTAACAGACGAATTTTCCACTTTTTCTAAAGCCGAAGCACCGCCGTATGCATTCAGTGCTTTGAGCATTATTTCATCCAGTTCGGCCTCAGCACCAGCTTGGGCGATAGAAATTGAACCGGCATGAGATATTGGTTGCGCAAAGAGTGCAAGAGCAGAAGCTAGTGCAATAAAAATCTTCACTTGCTTAAAGCCACAGACTGACACTGCGAATGGTGCGAACCTAGCTCAAGCTCCGGCATCGATTTTACGGCGTCGTGCACTTTCAAGCACTGAACAATTAAGTCTTCTACTTGAGACAACGCCACTTGATTGGGACCGTCGCTTTTTGCTTCGTCGGGATTGGGGTGTACTTCCATAAACATGCCGTCGATTCCAACGGCACAGGCTGCACGAGCAAGATGGGGAACAAATTCGCGTTGCCCAGCGGTGCTTGAGCCACCTGACCCTGCTCCAGGCAATTGCACACTGTGAGTAGCGTCAAAGATAACAGGGTAACCGGTGCGTTTCATAATAGGTAGTGAGCGCATGTCTACTACAAGATTGTTGTAACCAAATGTGGTGCCGCGCTCGGTAAGCAAAATATTGTTATTGCCAGCATCGGACACTTTTTTTACGGCGTTGACCATGTCTGTTGGTGCCAGGAATTGCCCTTTCTTGATATTGACGCACTTATTGGTGTGGGCTGCTTCTATCAATAAATCGGTCTGGCGACAGAGGAAGGCTGGAATTTGTAAAATGTCTAATACTTCGCCTGCTTTCTTGCAATGATCGATCTCGTGCACGTCACTAAGAAGCTCTACACCCAATTCTTTTTTTACGTCAGCGAGCATTGCCAGCCCTTTTTCAAGGCCTGGTCCGCGAAATCCATTTATTGATGTGCGATTAGCTTTGTCATATGAAGATTTGAAAACGAGCGAAAAGCCAAGCTTTTTAGAAAGCTTCACCAGTTCACGCGCAGTATTTATGGTCGTATCCCAGCTTTCGATAACGCAGGGTCCGGCGATGATGAAAAATGGCTTGCCTTTGCCAACCTGAAGTGTTCCAACTTTGACTTCTTTGACGTCCATATTTTTTCCTCACCCCAGCAAAATTGCATATTAGGGTATAAGTTATCACAACCCCTGAAGGCTAAATTATTCCGACCTAATTTTCTAGCGATTGAGGTTGCGCACCAGTTTATAGACAGTATGACCAGAGCGCTGACTGACAGGCATGACGATGCCCTTCTTGATTGCTTCAGCCAATATTGGGCGCAATTGTTTGATTCTTTTCTGCTTGCGAATACCACCTGCCATTTCGGGAAGGGTCATTCCAAGAGTATTTTTCTCTAACAGCTTTACTACTTTGTTTTCTTCAGCCTTAGCAGCATCGGTGGCTATTTTAGCTTTGGCTTTTTGAATTTTCGCCTGAATTTCGGGATCGGCGAGCTTGTTTTCAACCGAATTTTCGCCTGAGTTATCTGCTTTATCGGTTTCTTCTTGGCTATCTGACGTCTCTTCAATATTAGTTGTCATCAAATCCCTTCAAGTGCGCTCTTTCACTAAGGATACCGCATAAAACCTCAAGAATAGTAAAAGATGCAAGTCAGAACCTTCCAATCAAAATATATAGTTGCTATATTCCGACGAGCGCACTCAATTCCCGTATTTCAAAGAGGTCAAGTAAGTGAGCATTGGTTCTTTTGTATTTATGCTCCACAGCCATTTGCCGTATTACCGCAAAGCCGGTATGTGGCCCTTTGGCGAAGAAAGCGTCTATGAGTGCATGGGTGAGACTTATATTCCCCTGCTCAATATGATTGCCGATTTGCATGATGAAGGAACACCTTGCAATCTTACTGTTGGCATCACTCCAGTTCTGGCGGAGCAATTGAGTGACGAGCACTTCAAGAAAGGTTTTCTTACTTATCTTGATGCTCGCTTGAAGGCGGCTGAAGGTGACGAACAGCGCTTTTCGCTTAGGGGTGCCACACCTAATCCCGAGTATTTGCGTTTGGCAAAATTTTATGTGCATTGGTTCCGCTTTACACGCGATTCATTCGTTAAACGTTGGAATCAAGACATCATTGGTGGGTTTAAAAAGTATCAAGATTTAGGCACAATCGAGATTACAACCTCTGCAGCTACCCACTGCTTTTCGCCACTGCTGGCTGACGACGCTTCATTGCAAGCTCAGTTTCGCTCTGGTGCAGACAATTATGAGAAACATTTCGGTCGCAGAGCAAAAGGCGTCTGGTTGCCGGAATGCGCATACAGACCGGCTGAAGATGGTCGTCCCAGCATCGAGAAATGGTTGCACGACGCAGGACTGGGATTTTTCTTTACCGAGTCTACGGTGATTGAAGGTGGCGAGCGCTCTGGTATTCGGCGCGTTTTTGGTCCTTATGGAACCATAGAATATCTGCCAACTCCAGATTATCCAAAAACTGATTACGACACCTACGAAGCTTACTGGCTCAAAGATTACCCGGTGGCTGTGATGGGGCGTCATGAACAAGCCGGTTATTCGGTCTGGTCTGCTGATCATGGTTATCCAGGTGATCCCAATTACAGAGAATTTCACAAGAAAGATGATGTGTCAGGCTTGCACTATTGGAAACTGACTTCCAAAAACACCGATCTTGGTGACAAGCAAATTTATAACCCAGAGGCAGCGATGCATCGCATCAACGAGAACTCTGATCATTATGTTGGCGTAGTTCAGCAAGTTCTGCACAGTTATTTTAAAAAAACCGGCGAGCAAGGGCTAGTAATGGTCAGCTTCGACACCGAACTTTTTGGACACTGGTGGTTTGAAGGCATAACTTTCATCAAGCAAGTTTTGCAAAAATTGAACAAATACACCAAAGTAAAAGTACGCACCGCAAGCGACTATTTGGAAGTTCGTCCTCCAAAACACACAATTGAATTGCCTGAATCATCATGGGGATCGGGTGGTCATTATCAAGTCTGGTTGAACGAAGACACTAAATGGATGTGGCCCGATATCAATAATCGCGAATTGCTCATGCATAAGCTAGTTGAGCAGTACGCTGACAGCAAAGATCCGCTTATAGTCCGGGTTATGAAACAGCTTGGTCGTGAGCAATTCTTGTTGCAATCGTCTGATTGGCCATTCCTTGTTACAACCGGACAAGCTAAAGTTTACGCCGTTGAGCGCTTTACCGAGCACTGCCAGAGATTTGACACCTTGGCCTCGATGCTTGAGCATGGTGTGAAAATCGATGTTAAAGCTTTGGAAGAAATAGAAGCCATAGATGTTTGTTTCAGCGAATTGAATCTGGATAATTTTAAAGAGCCGGCAGTTGTTGGCGAGATTAGCAAAGTAAAGTAATTACATCTATGGGGAGCCAATAAACGTGGCCCGTACAAAAATTGTGGCGACTATCGGTCCATCCTGTCGGGATATGGACATCATGGAAAAAATGATTTTGAAGGGCATGGATATTGCTCGAATTAATTGTTCGCATGCTGGGCATGGATTTATCCGCGATGTGGTCAAAGATATTCGCGAACTTGGAGAAAAGCTCAATCAGCCAGTCGGAATATTACTCGATTTATCTGGTCCTAAACTGCGCACACGCAGATTGAAAAATAGTGAACCTGTAAATCTAATTGAAGGCAGTCAATTCATTTTGACCAGTCGAAAAATCGATGGAGACGACACCATCGTCAGTACCAGTTATGAACCACTCTCGCGTGAAGTGAACCCTGGCGATACGCTTTTGTTAGATGATGGTTTGCTCGAATTGCGTGTGATGGAGGTAAACGAAACCGATACCATATGCAAGGTCATTACCGGTGGTATCTTGAAAGATCATCAAGGTCTTAATATTCCTGGCGTTCGACTATCCATCCCCGCATTAACTGAGAAAGACAAAGAAGATCTCATAGTAGGTCTTGAAGCAGGAGTTGATTTTGTCGCTCTATCATTTGTGCGTGATGCAAAAGATATTACAGAACTAAAAGCACTCACCGCGGACCATTGGCCTCAGCCGGTCATTATTGCCAAACTGGAAAAACCAGAAGCGATAGATCATCTTGATGAAATCATGGATGTAGCTGATGGCGTCATGATTGCTCGTGGTGACCTTGGTGTTGAATTGCCACCTGAGCGTGTTCCACCAATTCAAAAACTAATTACTCGCAAAGCCAACGTCAAGGGCAAGCCTGTTATCACTGCTACTCAAATGCTTGATTCAATGGTCGGCAATCCGCGTCCAACAAGAGCCGAAGCCTCAGACGTAGCCAATGCCATTTTTGATGGTACTGATGCAGTGATGCTTTCCGAAGAAACAGCTACAGGTAAATATCCTCTGCAAGCAGTAGAAATGATGGAGCGCATCGCCAATTCTGCAGAAGCTGCGATGGAAGACAAACAACTACACGAGCATGCTCTCGATACACCAGCTTATGCAATAGCGCATGCTGCCTGCGAAATGGCTCGTGATACTAAAGCACGTTTCATCGTAACATTCACCAAGAGTGGTGCCACGGCCAGACTTATTTCTCAGTTCCGCCCACGCACACCCATTATTGCTCTCACCCAGCATCATCACGTGTACAATCAGCTATCGGTGCTTTGGGGAACAACGCCAATCATGTTAACTGAAGTGTCTGACTCTATTTCTACGCTCAAAATGGTTGAGCAAATTCTATTGAGAAAAGAGCTTGTTGCAATCAAGGACAATATTGTAATCACAGGTGGTCTGCCTCTGGCTGCGCGCGGTCCAGCCAACTTTGTCAAACTCTCGACCATAACTCCCAAACTGCCCACAGCAGAGTGGGAGTTGCGCGGAATATAAGCTTAAGTAAGAAGAACAGATAGATATATCTATCTATTTAGAAACCCTTATCTCTTTATGGGTTTTACTAGACTTTAGTTTTATTAGGTTGCGCTAATATGGAATAAGAGGTCTTTTTGTCGGAGAAACTTGCATGTTTGCAAAGGCGATGACATACATTTCTGAATTTCTAGAAAAGCGCGCCGACTATCGCGCGCTTTTGCAGCGTCTGAAATCCCAGCAAAGACAAGGAGATCGACAAAGACAAATCGAATGTAGTCAGTCTTGTAGACTAGAATTTTTTCAACGCCTTTCGCTACGCCAAATGCGTTTTTCCTTAATAGGCAAGCTCTTTCGCAATCATAAAAATGAGCATCAGTTGCCTGCCAGTCTCATGATAGGAGTAGTGAATAATCTAGGTTGTTTGCCGTTTACGCTATCGGCACTTTCAAATCACAGACATCATGAAGTTCGAATTGCAATTGCTGAAAATCCAGTTACACCTGATTCGGTCATGACTCGTTTGGCTTTTGATGAGCATCCAGATGTGCGCTTTGCCGTTGCGGGAAGTTATAACATCTCGCAGACGGTTCTCGACTTTTTGATAAACGACGAAAATCCTTATGTGGCACATCGAGCACAATCAACTTCGGATCATATCATCGGAATTGCTCCAACCAAAGAAAGTGCTATCAAACAAGATTCTATAGAGTCAACTAGAGTACGGCGGGTGCTTGTGGTTGAAGATAACCCTACTTTGCGCGATGTCACACTTCGCCAGCTAAAAATACTTGGATTCGATGCTTCAGCCAGTGAAAATGGCAAAGATGCTCTGGTTCGATTATCACAAGAGAAATTTGGTCTTGTCTTAATGGACTGCTTGATGCCTGTGATGGACGGCTTTGAGGCCACCATGGCATTGCGCAACACTGAAGCAGGAACGCTTTGTCACATCCCTGTCATAGCACTTACGGCTCGTGTTATGGCGGGTGATAAAGAGCGCTGTTTGGCATCGGGAATGGATGGTTATCTTGAAAAACCAGTTGCACTCGATGAGTTGCGCAAAATTCTTTCTTACTGGTTTGACCAGGATGCAGACGAAAAGGCTTATAAACAAGAAATTAGAAGTTCTGTTAGTAATTTGATTGATCTTGAAAAACTAGAAGAGATTCATGGCAATCAGCCACTCGACCAGCTCGTTTTCATGCTCAATGAAGGTTTGCGAGAAATTGTGTCGCGTCTGTCGGATTCAATTTATGAAAACGAGCGAGCCGATCTGCCTCGCCTTGCGCATGAATTAAAAGGATACGCTGGAGTGATGGCATGTAAGAGTATGGAAGATGCATCACTTGCCCTTGAAATCGCTGCGCTGAAACAAGACGAGACCTTGATTATGCGTGGTTATAGAACTATTCTTGAGTTGGTTGAGAAATTAGAAAAAAGTCGCAGGTTTTGTGCAGTCGGAGCCGGTCAAAATTCAAGAATTCTCAAAATCTAGTGGACGGCCCAGAAGCAGTCTTGCAATTTGATTCATTGATTCCAGTGCCTTTTACTTCACCATTGGTTTCTGGCAAGTAATTGGCCGCTATGAAACCGATGGCGTAGACAATTGCAACCGTTGCGCTTGCCATGGCGTAAGAGCCATGATACATGGCAATAAGTTGTCCTCCTCCAACTGCAATCAATGCTGCAAAAATACGACCGGCTGAGAATGTAAAACCAGATGCGGTACCAAGTACATTGGTGGCAAATGCTTCCGGAATATAAATGCATAAAAAGGTGAATTGCAACCCTACCGTGAGACCAATAAGGGCTATAAGAGCCAGCAAGGGCAAACAGAAAGATTTGATCATGACGAACATAGCTATCACTGCAAGCATGCAAGCACCAAATGCAAATCGAATTGTATTGCGTCTTCCAAGCCAGTTTAGCCAGAGCGGTGTGGAGATTGCGCCAATGATGCTGCCTATACTCAGCACATTAGTGGCCATGCTTCGCTCGCCTATGGCAAGCTCACCAGTGAGCTGATTAATCCACGGCGATATCCACGAAACGCAAGACCAGTAGCCGATTATGGCGGAACTTGCAATGCAAAATAGTGAGATGATAGTGGTCCGGTATTCAGACGAAAATAGTTGTTTGAATGGCGACTGTAAATAGCGCGATTCTGATTCGGTGAGGTCTTTTGGATTCTTGTTTTTGAGCAATTCTTTGTGATTGCGCATAGCTTCGAAAGAATCAGGCTCTTTGAGCGTGTATCTTATATAGAGTGTGGCCAGTGCCGGCAACATTCCTATTACAAACAACCAGCGCCAGCCGTGACCTCCAACCATCAAATTGGCGCAGGAAGCAAGCACCAGACCAACACTGAAAGATGTGTCCAGCCAGGCAGTTGCCCAGATGCGCTGTTTCTTTTGTTTCCAGTATTCACTTACAATTACGGTTCCGAGGCTGATTTCACCTCCGACACCCATTCCTACAAAAAATCTATATATGGCCATTTCCCACCAACTGTGGCTTGTCGCGCAAAGTCCAGTGAATATTGCATAAACAAGAATGGTGAATGCCATCGTTTTAGCACGACCTATCCTGTCTGCTACCACACCAAATATGGTGCCACCAATTGCCCAGCCCAGCATGAAAGATGCCAGTATCAATGAGCCGTACCAACCGATAGCGGCATCATTTTTTGAATTGATCAATTCTGAAATTGCCGGATAAAGCACTATAAAAAAGATGGTTGCATCCATCGCATCGAAACATTCGCCAAGATATCCAGCCGCCCAAGCGTGCCACTTGCTCATGTCTCTTTTGCCGGCTTTTGCGCCAAAGCTAAGACTGGTTGTCATTTCTGGCAACCTCCTATTTATATTATTTCGCCAATTGTGTTGAACGCCTCAAACACTATAAGCGCAAAAGAAGTTGTCAAGCAAGTGAATTCTTCGTGGAATCACCAGCGATTTTCATTAGCTAGACATTTCTGAAAAAGCTCATTGTCTTTCTCGTTGAGCTTAAGTCGTTTGAATCCAGGCCAGTTTGGTATTTCTTCAAGAGCCTGGTTCCATACTTTGGCGCAATATTCTGGATTTATCTCGTGATCTGCAAAGGTCAATCTCTTGTGCAATAAAGAGCGACCAACCCATAGTGTTTGTAGTTTATCTGAACCATCAGGTGTGATGTTGTCGGGACGTTCATCGAACCAGATGAAATAATCGGCTAAGCTATTGAACATTGGTTCAAGCGAATCATCAAAGACCAAAGCGTCGACGAGTTCTTTATCTCTTTCTGAAAATAATGGTTCATTTTGAGTCACGAGCGAACTTCTTTATTACGTGTTTGAGTTGGGACTGATCTAATCAAAACCACCTTTGCGACTTAGATTTTTGTTTAGGAATTCTTTGTCCGTTTCATTTAAAGCTAAGCGTTTAAATCCGGGCCAATTTGGAATTTCTATCAGCGCTCGCTCCCAAACGTCGATACAAAATGCTGGGTTGATGGGAACGTCTGAAAGATTCAATCCTCGGTGTAACAACGAACGGCCAGTCCAAAGTGTATCTAAGACATCGTGCCCTTTGGGAGTAATATTTGAAGGCAGCTCATCCTGCCACACTAGAACGCCGCTTAATGCATTAAATCCGGGTTCGAGAGACGGATCGTGTTTGAGACCCTCAATTAAGACTCGATCTTTTTCTATAAATAATGGAGCAATCTGCGGCATCGACTACCTTCCTGTGTCTATTATAATGTTTACTGCGCTTCCCACTTCTTCGTACCTGTAAGTCGTGGCTTTAATGCCAAGCTGTTTTAAAGCTTTTGCAGCATGCCTTGCGACCAGTGTATCTTCAGCTAGAGCCCCGGCTTTATATGCATCGAAGCTCTCTGGATTGATAACGTTGTGGAGAATTACCTTCTTGATGTTTTTTACATCATGACCCTTCAACGCTTCAGCTACAAAGTGCGCGCCAGCGCCTTCAGGCAAATTTCCTCTGACTACCTGCCTGATTAGAAGGGTGCCATCTGAAGACGGTTCAGCGTGAAACCAGGCTTTACTGTCACCTGGAATTGAAGCTTTGATTGAAAACTCATCTTTGTCGAGCTTCATTTTGGGTAGTTCAAAACGTTTAAGACCAATTGAAGCAAGTTCTCCATCAGTCAAATTTTTTAGTTTCTCAACGCCTCCAAAGGCCTCCATTTCAGCGTCGTTCAAAATTTTATTCTTACCTGGAGCTAGGAAGAGAGGCTTCTTTGTTGGAGTGTATTCTCCGGATCTGCCTATCATTTTCAAGAAATGTTCTGATTTCTTGGCTGAATCAGACAATTCGCTTGCAAATTTGATTTTGCCACCACCAGGTAAAGCGTATTCTGGTTGGAGCATGCCATCAATTGTGGTGGCAATGGTTTTGATTGCTTTTTTTACAGTCTCGCCTTTTTTGATGCCATGCTTAAGGGCTTGCTCGCTAACCGTTTCGAGCACTTCGGTAAAAGTTTTTGCTTTGGAAATAGCACCTTTTGCACCCATTCCAAACAAACTATTTCCAATCAGTTCAGTTGCTATTTGAGATTTTAGTCTTTCTTGTTCGAATGGTGGCAAATTGCTCCAGCGCTCGTTTAGAACACTTCCTACTACTGCGAGATCGCGAAACGGTTTTGAATAATCACCACTTGCGCCAAGTTCATTCAAATAGACTTCACTTGCCTGGAATAGTCGTACTCCACTGACTATGGTTTCGCCGACTGACTGTCCAAATTCAGCTCCCATTTGTCCTGCGCGCTCGTTATCACCAAGAATCAGGGCAGCACCAAAATCTGCAATCTTTGCAAAGCCTTCGGCAATATGACCGACGCCTTCAACTGTCCCGACCAAACTACCCAAGGCTCGTTGTCTTTGTTCGAGCAGGTATTGATCAACTCCTGCACTAAGGGCAAGACCAATTATTGCGATTTGTTTTTCCAGGGGGACATTTGCAAGTTCACGAAAAGCTTGCAATCCACTTTCAATCGAATCTGTTTTTTCGACTCGCCCATGAAGAGTTAGAGTTTTGGTTTCATTTTTGGGACGTTCAGCGATAACTTGTTCTTTGCCTTTTGGATCCAGCGCTACTATCTGGATACTTTCCATATCGTTTCCCCCTGCGCTGCCGCTGTGCTTATTGGGGTTAAGATTTAGTGCAAGTTCGATATCAGATTTTGCAGACAAGCGTGCTTCTTGTGCATCAGGCGCCTTGATTTCAGGCTTTTCTTTCGGTTCGATCCCGGCTTTTTCGCTAGATTCGTTCTGCTCGGTCGACGACATCTATTTGCCACCTCTATCAAATTACATTTGATATTCCCGGCGTAAAATAGATTTATCTTTTATGAACCAAATAGCCGCATACAGGGTCATTTTTGAGCATATATTTTTCACGCGTTACTTTGACACCTAAAAGACTTTCCATCAGTTGTGGTTCAAGAGCGCAAACTTGTCTGTATTTTTTGGCCACATCGTGCACAGCGCAATGACGTTGAAAGATGAAGTAATTGCCGTCTGGAAGTATTTCCCATTCGGTCATATAGCCATCTTCTGAGAAGATTTTAGAAACCTCACGCACGCGCTCGTCCAAATTTTTGTCTTCGATTCGTGGAGCAAGGGTGCTTAGACGTTTTTTATTGCGTATGCTGAGAAGATTTAAGACGCCTTCATGTCCCGATTGCTCATAAACTGCGTCAAGCAAGTCCATAGCCAGGTTTTGAAAGCCGGACGGAAATAGATTTTCGGCTTTCGAGGTTAAGCGATACTTATAAAATGGTCTGCCGCGACCGTGCCTGACCAGCTCGGCGTCTACTAAGCCATCAGTTTGCAATACATTTAAATGGCGACGCACGGCCATCGAAGTGATTTTCAAATAATCGCAAAGTTCAGTCACCGTGACCTCTTTGTTCTTCTTTATAAAGAGAACAATTAAGTCCTGAGTGGTGTTGGTCTGATCTGCTGTATGACTGAGCGGGTGGTTGATCATGGCTCTTTTTGCCTGGCTGGCAAGAAATCAAATATATAAGGTTCTATTAATTACCGGATAACCATAATATATTTTTGATACTATTATATCTATAAAACCCTTTTAAGGATACAACTCGGTAATCTTCGCATTTCAATCAAAGGAATTCAGGGGGTTTCGAGTAACATTCTAAGCGAGTTTATTCAACAAGGACTTTAGGACTAAGAAATGGCTGCAAAAACACCTGCAAAAGAAATACTTCGTGTAGAAAATCTGCATGTTGAAGTGGATGGCAAATCCATTCTCAAAGGCGTCAACCTGACCATCAATTCAGGCGAAGTACATGCTTTGATGGGAAGAAACGGATCAGGCAAATCCACCCTTTCCTACGCATTGATGGGTCATCCCAAATACACAATCACGCAAGGAAAAATAATTTTCCTGGGACAAGATATCACTGAAATGTCTCCTGATGAGCGGGCCCGTTTGGGTCTTTCATTGGCTTTTCAATATCCAGTCGCAATCCCCGGCGTGTCGGTTTCCAATTTCTTGCGCGCAGCAGTCAAGGCAAAGCGTGGCAAAGACGTGCCGGTCAAGGAATTTCGTGCCGAACTTAAAAAGGTTATGGGCGAGTTAGGCGTGCCAAATGAGTTTCTATCACGATATATCAATGATGGATTTTCGGGTGGTGAAAAGAAACGTCTTGAAATTATGCAATTAGAGATGCTCAAGCCAAGTCTGGCTGTTCTCGATGAAACAGACTCGGGGCTCGATATCGACGCTCTTAAAACAGTGTCGGAAGGTGTAAATCGTTTAGTGACGCCTGAATCTGAGTCTGGCATTCTGCTTATTACGCACTATCAGCGTATCCTCAACTATGTAAAACCACATTACGTCCATATTTTTGAAGATGGCAAAATCATCAAAACTGGTGGCAGTGAGTTGTCTAAAAAGCTCGAAGAAGAAGGTTACGATTGGGTACCGGGCATGTCGTCGAGAAATCTCGACTTGTCGCAAGCAACATCTACCTAATCAGGAGGCGCACGGTGACTGAATCTATTATTAACTTAAATCCGCAGCCCAAGCCCCAGAATCTGGATGATTTTGGCAAAGATTATCAGTATGGCTTTCATGACGAAGAAAACTACTTCTTCAAATCGGGACGTGGACTGACTCCCGAGATAGTCAAAAAGATTTCGGAAATGAAAAATGAGCCCGAATGGATGCTTGCTTTCCGTCTAAAGGCGCTTGAAACCTTTTATTCAAAGCCAATGCCAAAGTGGGGCAACACTGAGTTGCTCAATTCGATTGATTTTGAAAACATTCACTATTACATCAGACCCTCTGAAAAACAGGGCAAGAACTGGGATGAAGTTCCCGAAGGTATCAAAAATACTTTTGACCGTCTGGGAATTCCTGAAGCTGAACGCAAATTCTTGGCTGGTGTGACCGCTCAATATGAATCTGAAGTGGTTTATCACTCTATTCGCGAAGATCTGGAAAAACTGGGTGTTGTCTTCACCGACATGGACACTGGTTTGCGCGAATACGGCGACAAAGTAAAAGAATATTTTGCCACCATTATTCCACCAGAAGACAATAAATTTGCTGCTCTAAACTCGGCAGTATGGTCGGGTGGAAGCTTTGTTTGGGTGCCCAAAGATGTGAAAGTGGAAATTCCACTGCAAGCATATTTTAGAATTAACGCCGAAAACATGGGTCAGTTTGAGCGCACTCTAATCGTGGCTGAACCTGGCAGTTTTGTGCACTATATAGAAGGATGTACTGCTCCAGTTTATTCTTCCGATTCGCTGCACTCCGCCGTGGTCGAGCTTATCGCTTTGCCTGGTGCTCATATTCGTTATACGACTATTCAAAACTGGTCCAAAAACGTTTATAACCTTGTGACCAAGCGTGCCATGGCTTTTGAAGATTCGAAAGTGGAATGGGTGGACGGAAATCTTGGCTCTAAGCTAACGATGAAATATCCGGCTATCTACTTAATGGGACCGCGTGCTCATGGTGAAGTACTTTCTGTCGCTTTCTCAGGCGAAGAGCAACACCAGGACGCTGGCGCCAAAATAATTCATGCTGCTTCAGACACCACATCGCAAGTGGTATCAAAATCAATTTCGAAAGGTGGCGGCAGATCTTCATATAGAGGATTGGTTAAAGTCTATCCCGGCGCCAAAAATTGCAAAACATCAGTTAAGTGCGACGCGCTTTTGCTGGATGAAGCTTCGCGCTCTGATACATATCCAACAATGGAAATTGATGAAACAGATTGCTCAATCGAGCATGAAGCCACAGTATCCAAAGTGGGAGAAGAACAACTCTTCTATCTGATGAGTCGTGGTTTAACCCAGGATGAAGCAACCACAATGATTATTAACGGTTTCTTTGAACCATTCACCAAAGAGTTGCCGCTTGAATATGCAGTTGAGCTAAACCGGCTGATACAGTTGGAAATGGAAGGATCTGTAGGATAACAATGTCAAAGTCTCTAATTTTAAACTCAATCACTAAAGAAGGAGTAGACATTCTGGCCACCCAACAAGGAGAACCAGCCTGGTCCAAAGAATTGCGCACCAGAGCCTGGGAATCATATTTAAAAAAACCGTTTCCCTCAGAAAATGATCCTGCCTGGAAAAAAACCAGACTTGCACTTTTGGATTTTTCACGCCTGAGCGCTAAATCGTTTACTTCTCTAAGTGAGAAGCAGACAGACTCTGGCTTGACTGACAATCTGATTGATCATGTTGCTAAAATGGGCGGTCTTGTTTTTTCATATCAAAGTCAAGAAAACTCATTTTGTCAGGTCGAACTTTCGGCTGAAGCCAAAGCAAAAGGTGTGAAACTAGTCGCAATACCGCAGGCGTCTAAAGAAGCTCCTGAAATTCTCAAACAGTTTGAGAAAAATGCTCCTGAAGCTGAAGACGATAAATTCATGTTGATGTCGCGCGCGCTGTTTAATTGCGGCGGTGTTTTGAGCGTACCAGACAATGTGGAAATCGATGACCCCTTTGTGTTCATTACTAATCTTGCCTCAGACTGCGTTGATGGTGCTCTCTTCCCTCGTGTAATTGTAAAAGTGGGTAAGCATTCGCGCATTAGAGTAGTGAACCACTTCACCTCGTCTGGGTCTGCAGTGTCGAACCAGATTGTTTTTTCAAACGCATTGACCGAGATTCAAGCTGATTCAGGTGCATATGTATCTTATGTAGAAGTGCAAAACTATGCCGATAACGTTTTTTCACTGAACAGACAATTCAATAATTTGCAAAAAGATGCTCGTATTTATTCTCTTAATGTAGGTCTTGGCGGCAAACAAATCAGAGCGGACATTTATACTCACTTGTCTCATTCGGGTTCTTCTGCTTCGGTAATGGGTGTGGCTCTTGCTTCAAGCGATCAGTCGATTCATTACAACACAATTCAAGACCACCAGGCACCACATACGACATCAAATATAGATTTTCGTATTGCCTTGAGGAATCATTCTGTTTCTTGTTATCACGGCAATATCAGAATCGCCAAAGAGGCTCAACAAACTGACGCCTATCAATCGAGCAAAAATTTGCTACTAGGTGAAGATGCTAGAGCTGAAGCGGTTCCCAATCTTGAGATTTTGGCAAATGATGTGAAATGTTCTCACGGAGCAACAGTTGGCCCTGTGGATAAAGAGCAGATCTTTTATTTGAATAGCCGCGGTCTGGACAAAACCACTGCCGAAGAACTTGTAATCACCGGATTCTTTAATACAGTGCTTGCCACCAATCCCATAGCTGGAGTGGATGCTTTCATTCAAGAGCTCGTTGCTAGCAAAGTCCAAAGCAGCAATAAGTAGAGCAGCAAGTATGTCAGAGTCAGATACAGCACAGACTTCTTTTCAAAAGGTAGCAATCGCAAGCGAAATTCCCGAAGGCGAAGCCCGCATGTATCCATTTGATGGCGGTGAAGTGGCGATTTGTCATACACAGGGAAATTATTTTGCTCTTGAAAATATGTGCTCACATGCTCGAAGCCCGCTTGAGGCTGGTTTGCTTGTAAATGAATCGCAAATAAAATGCCCTCTGCATGGAGCGCGTTTTGATGTGAAAACTGGAAAAGCGATGTGTCTTCCCGCTGTCATGCCTGTGAAGACCTACACTTTGGAGCAGCGCGGAGACGAGCTCTGGCTGGCAAAAAAATGAAAAACTGGAAACAAGTAAGAGCTGACTTTCCTATCCTAGAGCGAAAGATAGACGGCAAACCACTTATTTATCTTGATAATGCTGCCACTTCGCAAAAGCCATTGCAAGTTATAAACGCGCTCACAAATTACTACGAGAACTATAACTCAAACATTCATCGTGGACTGCATACAATGAGTGAAGAAGCCACTCTTGCTTATGAAGGCGCCCGCGAAAGAATTGCACGTTTTATAGATGCTGCAAGTGAGCGCGAAGTTATTTTTACTAGAAACGCAACAGAAGCCGTCAACATAGTGGTGGAATCTTGGGGCAAACATAATGTTCAAGCAGGCGATGAAATAGTCATAACGGCAATGGAGCACCACTCCAACTTCGTACCCTGGCAAAAACTTTGCGAAGATAAGGGCGCCAAGCTCGTTTATATCGAACTTGCCGAAGATGGCAATCTTGATTATCAAATGGCCGAGCGCTTAATTACAAATAGAACCAAAATTGTGGCAGTGACACAAATGTCCAATGTTATGGGCACTGTTGTGGATCTGCAAAAACTGTGTTCGCTTGCTCGTTTAAATGGAGCTAAGTTTTTAGTAGACGGAGCACAAGGTGTGCCTCATTTACCTACCTCGGTCAGAGAAATTGACTGCGATTTTCTCGTTTTTTCATTGCACAAAATGCTTGGACCAACAGGTGTGGGAGTACTTTATGGCAAAGAAGAATTGCTCGACTTGATGCCGCCCATGCTTTATGGCGGCGACATGATAAGCTCAGTCACGCGTGAAAAAACTACTGTAAATGAGCTGCCCTGGAAATTTGAAGCGGGAACACCAAATATTGCTGACGTCATTGCAAGCGGCGTTGCCATAGATTATTTGCAAGAGCTTGGAATGGAAAATGTTCGTGCTCACGAGCTTGATTTGACCAGACATGCAATGGATTTGATGCTCAAATTACCCTCGATAAAAATCTATGGACCGCAAAATCCAGAACTCAAAGGTGGAGTGATTTCATTTAATTATGAAGGTGTACACCCGCATGATATGGGTCAAATTCTAAATGAGTCGGGTATTGCCATAAGGGCCGGGCATCATTGCTGCCAGCCCCTAATGAAAACGCTTGGCGTAATGGGAACAGCGCGTGCCAGTTTTTATATCTATAACACAAAAGAAGAAATAGACTTCTTTGTCGAAGCTCTAATTAAGGCAGAAAAGGTGCTCAATTATGTCGCTTGTAGATGATCTTTATCGCGAGACTATTCTAGATCACTATCACAACCCCAGAAACCGAGGCACCATATCTGATGCCACTGTTACGACCGAAGGGGTCAATCCGCTTTGTGGTGACGAACTGCGTTTGTTTTTGAAAATTGAAAATGGTGTGGTTTGCGATATCAAATTAGAATCGCGCGGCTGCTCGATAAACACAGCCTCTGGCTCGATGATGAGCGAACTTGTGTTAGGTAAGTCTTTAGAAGAAGCTCAAGCTGTTATATCCGAATTCAAAAATATGATGCTCACAAAAGGTGAGGACATCACATTGTCAGAAGATTTAGAAGAATTAGAAGCTTTGCAAGGCGTGAAAAAATATCCAGTGCGTATCAAATGCGCCCTTTTACCCTGGAATACACTTGATGAAGGATTGAAGAGCAAGTAAGTGCCTCATAGGAGCGAATAACTATCATGTCCAGCCTACAAGAAGACGTAGTGAGAGAAAGTCTGAGAACAGTTGTTGACCCCGAGCTTGGGGTGAACATAGTCGACCTTGGTCTTATTTATGGCGTTGAGGTGAATGAAAACGACGTGGTGGTGAAATTGACCCTGACCAGTCCTGCTTGTCCACTTGGTGCAGTAATTCAGGCTCAAGCTCACCAGGCAGTGAAAAAATTGCCCTGGGTTAAAGAAGTAAAAATAGACCTGGTCTGGACGCCACGATGGGATCCAAAGAAAATGGCTTCAGAAGAAGCACTGATGGATCTTGGTATTCTCTAGCTAAGAAAAATGCAGATTGAGTACGCTTAGCGGATCGCAGTAATCGTCGGTCCAGAGGCGCATTTTGGGATCTGGCACAACTTCGAGCCAGTGATATTGGTCTTTCAATTGTTCAAGCAATTTCTTGTTTTTTGAAATCAAAATCCAATCAGTTGGCTCTTGCCAGGCCTGGCGTTGACTAAAATAGGAATTGCGCGCAATAGCCTCATATCCCAGTGACTGTGCCACTTTAGCAATTGGTTTTTTGAGATCGTAATAGTTGTTTGTGACGTGAAATAAAATACAGCCATCTTCAGTCAATTTAGTTTGATACAAAGAGAGCGCTTCTCTGGTAATTAAGTGAAGTGGAATCGAATCCGAACTGAACGTGTCCATCACAATTAATTGCAAAAACTTATCTGGTGCTTTTCTAATATTGACCCGCGCATCACCGCATTGAATGTCGAGTTTGGCGTCTCGTTTTTTTGCTTCGGTTATATAACTAAAATAAAACGGATTCGATGCAATATCTATGACGTTTGGATTAAGCTCATAAATGAGCACTTCTTGGCCTGATTTAGCGTAACTGGCAAGACTGCCTGCGCCCATGCCAAGCATGGCATACGCAAAATTTTTCTTACTCGCTTCAAGAATGCTGAACACGTCGTCACTGGGGCTGGACTCTCCATAATAGAAGATAGGCGTATTGCGTTTTTCTTTATCCAGTAACTCGCCACCGTGTAAAGTGACACCATTCCATATTTGGCTTGAGGTATTCTTTTTGTCTGTTTTGATTTTTAGCACACCAAAAAAGTTTCGTTTGGAAACTATTTCTTTGGCGTCTTTGTTGAGGTTGCAAGCAAGCAGTGCTAATCCAGATGCGAGCATTACTATTGCAGTCGAGGCGGGCAAAAGTCGGTTGCTCTTTTCTAGTTGGATAGTGCATACAAGAACGGCTGCTGCAGTGGCAAGAGCTATTTGGTATTCGAAAAAATCAGTGAAAATAAGTGGAGCTATAAAACTGTTGAACGAACTTCCAAGTATGCCACCAAGTGCGATAGCCAAATAATATGAAGTGAGAAAAGCAGGCACAGGGCGGCTTGCTGCTACCTTGGCGTGGCATGTGAGCGACGTAATGAAAAGGCAGATGAGATGCAGAGATATTCCAGATGTGACATAACCTGTCATCACTGTCTCGCTATTAGTTATTCTTGTTTCGTTGAACAGAAAGAAAAAGATTCCTATGGCAGAAATTGCACTCATAATAACCATCGCTTTTAGAACTCGACTGAAGTCTATGGCAAAGGCAAGAGTGAAGGTCAGCATATAGATTGCAAGCGGTACTACAAAAAACAAAGGTAGTGAGGCTAGATCGCTTGTAACATAATTGGTTAGACCAAGCATCAAGCTGGATGGTAGCGCGGTGAGCAAAAGCCAGAGGGCGTACTTTGAATTACCCGGTTCTTGTTCTAATATTTCATTTTCAATCTGTTCATCAATTTCATCTGATATTACATCCGGTGCGGCGAACTTATAAGTTAACCAGGCGCAAATAGTGGTTAGTACTGCAAAAATTGTGTAGGCGATACCAATTGCGTTCAATTGAAAAGGAAGTGAACAGTTTGGTTCGATTGCAAACGGATAGGAAATCAAGAAAATGAGCCCACCCAAATTGCTTATGGCATAAAGGAAATAAGGGTCTTTTGCTTGAGGTAAAAATGAGGATGATAGCCATTTTTGTACCATAGGTGCGGTAGTTGAAATGGCAAAGAAAATCGGGCCCAGTAGAGAAACTAGAGAATACATCAGCCAGAGATAGGGATGATTTAGCCATGGTTCTTCTAGTGGTGGACGCAGCGGAAGGGTAAGGATTGGCAACCAGACGATGATTACTTGAGTGTACAGTTTGACTTTGAGCTTGAAACTAAACTCATTTAAAAGAAAAACATACACGTAAGCCGAAAGCAAAACGCTTTGAAAAAAGACCACGCAAGTGTTCCAAACATAGCTCGAGCCCCCAAGCAAAGGCAAAATCATTTTGGCCGCGACAGGCTCAATCACAAACATCAGCGCAGCCGACAGTATAAGTGTGATTGAAATGGTTGGAATATAGAGGTTTGTCGACAGTTTAGTAATTGATTTCACGTAAAAGGAATATTTGATTAGGATCTCGGTGGTGCTTGCCAATAAAATGTATCATTTATAGAGAGTTATCAGGCACTTTCAGGCGCCATTGCATCAACAAGGCAGGTTTGGCATGTTCGGTTCGAAAAAAATAACGCAAAAGCAGGTAGAGGAAGCCCTCTCAACGGTAATGGATCCGGACTTGCACAAGGACATAGTAAGTCTTGGCATGGTCTCTCAAATCAAAATTGATGGCGGCAAAATAGCTTTTAAGCTTACACTGACAACCCCGGCTTGCCCTCTCAAGGAAAAGATTGAAGGAGATGCGCGAGCAGCTCTTCAGGCTTTACCTGGCGCAGAGGAAATAACAATTGAAACCGATGCTCAGGTTCGTGCTCCCCTTAATGAAAAAAAATCGATTGACGGAGTTCAACACATTATTGCCGTCACCTCAGGCAAAGGCGGCGTCGGCAAAACTACTGTATCAGTCAATTTAGCCGTTGCTCTTTCACGCTTGGGTGCTAAAGTCGGCTTACTCGATGCCGATATCACTGGTCCCAATTGTCCCATCATGTTGGGCGTTCAAGATTATGAGCCATTGGGCAAAAACAATCGCATTGTTCCGGCTGAAAATTACGGAATTAAATGTGTGTCGATGGCATTTTTTGTTGCCAAAGATACGCCAATTATTTGGCGTGGACCAATGCTTGATAGAGCGATCAAGCAATTTTTGTCCGATGTAGACTGGGGCGAATTAGATTATCTAATTGTTGATATGCCGCCTGGTACTGGTGATGCGCAACTGACAATGGCTCAAGCCACCAAACTTTCTGGCGGAATTATTGTAACCACACCTCAGGAAGTGGCATTACTTGACGGCAGACGCGGTCTTGCGATGTTCAATCAAATGTCAGTGCCGATACTTGGATTTGTCGAGAATATGAGTTATTTCCAGCCGCCAGGTTCAAGTGAGCAATACGAAATTTTTGGTCGCGGCGGCGGCAAAAAATTAGCTGAAGATTCAAACGTTCCATTTTTGGGTGAGATTCCACTTGATCCCAAAGTGCGTGTTGGGGGAGATTTAGGAGATCCAATTTCAAATAGCGATCCTGACAGTGCTACAGCACAGGCCTTTTTAAATATTGCCAAACAAGTGGCGCACCAAATCAGTGTACATGCGCTAATGCCCACCCCGGCTGCCGCTTCAGCCAAATAGAAGAGTCTTTCATATCGTGATTTAAAACCATATCCGTTAACGGATATGGTTTTGAAATTAGTATTCAAGATCGCACGGCAAGGCCCCCCTTGTCTGATCGTGCTATTTTCAGCGCACCAAAGGGTTCACAAATGGCAGCAAGGCATTATACTGGTGCTAAGTTCGGTACTAGTATCACCTTTGACACCACTTCTATATATAAAATATGCTCAAAAGCATTTGCATAAGAGATTTCGCTTTAATTGAGAACGTCAGCCTAGATTGGCATTCTGGATTAAATGTTTTAACCGGTGAAACCGGAGCAGGAAAATCGATAGTATTTGATGCAATCAATATTGTGCTTGGTGCTAAATGCGCAAGCTCGAATATAAGACATGGTTCGAGTAAAGCTTCCATAGAAGCAGTATTTGAGCCACAAAGCGTTGTATGGGCATGGCTCAAGCAAAACGAATTGATTGAGCAAGACGTAAGTGACAAGGAAATTGTAGTAACTCGTGAAATCACCACCAGTGGTTCACGATCTAGAATTAATGGAACCATGGTTAATGTGGCTACCATACAAGAATTGCGCAACCTACTTCTTACTTTTCATGTCCAGCACGAAATTAGAACTTTATTTGCAGGCAATACAAAACTTTCGATGCTCGATGCTATTGGAGATAAAAAACATCAACAATCCGTTGAAAAATTTGCCACTGTTTTTACTCGCTACCAGTCGGTAAAACGCTCAGCGCGCGAGCTTGAAATAGATGAAGAAGAGCGGCTTCGTCGGCTCGATTTTTCTCGTTTTCAACTAAACGAATTAGTTCAAGCTGATTTGACAGACGAAAGCGAATGGGACGAGCTTGAAAAAGAAAAAATCCGTCTTGCCAATTTAGCATCTATAGAACGAGCTGTATTTACATCAATGTCCTTACTCTTCGACAGTCCCGAATCTTCTGGCGATGAGAAGGCTGCATATGACTCGGTTTGCGAAGCACTGAAAGAATTAGAGCGAGCCACCAGATTCGATGAAAGTGTGGAAGAATGCACCCAGATTTTGCAAACTGTTTTAGCTCAGTTAGACGATGCAGCTAAAATTTTGCGTCGCACAAGAGAGAGTCTCGATGCTGATCCACAGCGACTTGATCAAATTGAAGATCGTTTGCATTTGTTGTCCACCATTAAGAAGAAATACGGTCCCACTCTTTTTGACGCTGTGGAACGAAGAGATAAATTGAGTGAAGAAGTTGATCAGTTGGAAAAGAACACCGATCTTGTCTCTGACTTGAAAAAACAGACAGCAGATTTATTGCAAGAGTGCATGCAGTTAGCTTGTAAAATAACTTTGACAAGAAAAGTACTTGCAGCCGAATTGAGCAAACAAGTAAGTCACGAGCTAAAAGAATTAGGAATGGAAAAATCTCAATTCAAAATGGAAGTTGAGTCTTTAGAAGATTTGAGTGCAAATGGACTTGATAAAGTCGATTTTTATTTCAGCGCCAATCCAGGACAGCCTCTTCAACCACTGGCTAAAGTCGCATCGGGTGGAGAGCTATCACGAGTAATTCTGGCTCTCAAAGTTGTTTTTGCCAGGTTCGATCAGGTAGGAACTATTATTTTTGACGAAATAGACGCAGGTACAAGTGGCTCGGTTTTGCAGAGAATTCGAGACAAACTTTGCCAATTAGCCAGCTCTCATCAAATTTTGTGCATTACACATCAACCGCTTATCGCGTCTGTAGCTGACAACCATGTAATGGTTCATAAAGTTCAAAGCGACAATTCGACACAGGTCAACTTCCAGAATCTGAGCGGTCAAGATAAGCTCAAAGCCCTCGCCACAATGGCAAGCGGAAGCCAAAAGGATAGTGCTATGGCGTTCGCTCAGTCCCTAATGAATGAAGCCAAGAATATCAAAAGCAGCATGGGACATATTTAATTGTCTTATTAGTGCTTCAAATCAGGTTAGATCTCGTTGACATGTAAGCTGTATCCTTACTAAAATTCATGTTTCAGCCCGTTCTTTAATGAGTACGGCGCTGGGTCATGTGAGTGACCGCACGATGGGGTGTCGCCAAGCGGTAAGGCAGCTGGTTTTGGTCCAGCCATTCCGAGGTTCGAATCCTTGCACCCCAGTGCTATCAGTAATACCTTTTGAGAGAAGAAAAATGGAAAAGCTTTCCTTAACCGTCACTAAACGTGAATCAAAAACTCCTAACCTGGTTAGACGCGAGGGCAATGTGCCTGCCACATTGTATGGACCGGGAACGGAGCCTGAAAGTCTGCAATTTTCTGCTTACGACTTCTCCAGATTGCCTGCTGAAGCTTTCTCACACGTTATCGATTTGAAGATGGAAGGTGGCAAACCAGTTGCTGCTCTAATCAGACACGTGCAAAGAAAATCTACTTCTGACCTGGTTCAGAACGTCGAATTCTATAGAGTGAGCACAGACAAAAAACTAACAGTTACAGTTCCGACCAAACATGTTGGTCACTCTCAAGCCGTGGTTCTTGGTGGTCAGTTGCAAGAAATGACTTCTTCAATAGACATCGAATGCTTGCCAGGTGACATTCCTGACTTCATCGAAGTTGATTTGACCATGCTCGAACAAGTCGAAGATTCAATTCACTTCAGCGATTTGAAAGTACCTGCTTCAGTCAAAATTTTGAACCCACTCGATGGTATCGTGATCAAAACAGTGGCTCCAAAATCGAGCGGCGCTGCTGATAAGAAAGACGAGAAGAAATAAATTCTTGTTTTCAAAGTTTGAAATGAATTATGACGTGCGTGCGGCTTGAAGCAGGCAGTTGTATTCTAGAAGTGCAGAAATAAAAAACGCTGTTGTTGCTGTAAACAGAACAAGAGCAATGAACTTCACTTGGTTTAAAACGTTTGAACTCTTGTTCGCGAAAGAACCCGCTAGCTTTTTGTGCATGATCAAAGCTTCGGCTATGAAAAGGAAAAGAAATGCTGGCCAGACTGTTTTGAAAATACTAAATTCTGACGGTTTTCCGCTCTGGCGCAGTTTTTCAACCAATTCATTTGTTTCAGCGATACCTTTATCGGCACCGCAAAAAATCATAGATCCTAAATTCGCGAAGGTTTTGTTCAAACCCAGATTGAACAGAAACCACACACAGATGCAAATTATCAAAGAAAAGCCAAAAGCTTTGACGATCTTTAGCAGTTGATCCGTGTCTGATTTCAATCGTGTATTTTGGCCTCTTTTTCTGTTTCTGAAAACGGCGTAGCATCTTTATCGTCGTCGTCAGTTTCGACTTTAGCCATTGGTAATTTGACGGTGAAAGTCGAACCTTTATTCAGTTCCGACTCCAGCTCAATGCTGCCGCCATGCGCTTTTATGATGGTGAGGGCAATGGCAAGTCCAAGACCGGTTCCGCCGCCATAGGTTTTGCTTCTGGTGCGTGAGCGCTCTACTCTGTAAAAGCGGTCGAAGATGCGCTGTTGATCGGCAGGAGCGATACCAATACCAGTATCGATCACCCGAACAATTGCAGTGTCGTTGCTTGCGCGCAAAGTGACTGTGACTTTTCCACCAGCTTGTGTGGCTTTGACAGCGTTGTTTGATAGATTCAAGAATACTTGTTTCAGTTTGTCCATGTCTGCATCCATCCAGACTGGTGATTTCGGTACGATGAACTGCACTTCGACTTGTTCGGGAGCGACCATTGTCACTGTGTCTTCGACGCTTCTCACAACATCGCGCAAATCGATGATTTCTTTTTGAGCGATAATAGACTGACCGGCATCGGCTCGTGCTAACTGCAAAAGGTCGGATACAAGCCGAATTAGACGACCAGATTCGTCAGTAACTGTTTGAAGTGCTTCGGACAATAATGAAGCGTCTATGTTATCGCCCCTTCTCATCAGCAATTTGGTATAGCCTTGTATCGAGGTGAGAGGTGTTCGAAGTTCATGACTTGCGTCAGCGACGAACTGACATTGACTGTTGAGTGACTCTTCAAGACGATTGAGTAACTTATTGAATGATTTTCTGAGCTCTAGAGTTTCAGTTGATTCATCGGCATCTGTTTCAAGACGAGTCCTGATGTCCATAGAGGCAAGCTTGGTCGCAGCCTCTATCAGTCTGTTAATTGGTTTCAAAATAAGCTTGGCTAAAAACCAGTTGACCAATATCAGGAGTACGGCAAGTGGAAAATACCATGGCAAGAGCGACATGAAGGTAGGAATAATGTCGTGCGATGCACCAAACATTATTATGTGGCAGCCGAAGATAGGCACTAAGCCCGACAAAGTCATAGCCAGCGTCATACGAAATTGCAGGGTTTTGGACCAGCCGGCTTTATCCAAATAGGAATTCCTCGAATCTTGCGCAATTTTACTTTATAACTAGATTCAGGAAAGCAAAAACTCTCTCAGGGTCTTGCCTATGGCCTGGTTTGCGATGACGCAACTGCCCTGGAAAACGGACTTGCCACCTGTAAAATCAAAAAATACGCCACCTGCCTCTTCTACCAAAATTTTCATTGGGGCAAGATCCCAGGGCTTTAGACCTACTTCTATAGATGC
Organism: uncultured Candidatus Obscuribacterales bacterium; assembly: GCA_964606665.1. Taxonomy (GTDB): domain Bacteria; phylum Cyanobacteriota; class Vampirovibrionia; order Obscuribacterales; family Obscuribacteraceae; genus Aved-18. The sequence continues at coordinate 253,701 of CAZSHS010000001.1, forward strand.
CTCGGCTTTGCCTTCAAGTACAAATGCAAAACTGAGATAATCACCAAATCCCCCTTGACGAGCGGTGCGACCAATAAGATCAGTTAGTTTTGGCCAATAACCAAGTTCTAGCAAACGTTTTGGGCTGCCGTAATTAAGCATCGATTTAGATAAGTCGCTTACCTCTGATACCTCTATCTTTTGTCCGTTTTTGAAAGCGCCATCACCTTTGGAGGCCCAATAAAGATCACTTAAAGCGGGGTTGTGAATAACACCAAGGATAATATCGTCGTTTTCTTCTAGTGCAATCAGAGTTGAAAAGATAGGGATGCCACGTGCATAGTTGAAAGTGCCGTCGATGGGGTCGATAATCCAGCGACGCTTCGAACTTTTGACCTGAAGCTCTTCTGCTCTGGACTCTTCTTCTCCCAGGATGATGTCGAGAGGGAACTCTCGTGCAAGGGCGTCTCTTATATAGCGTTCGATTTCTTTGTCTGCCCGAGTAACCGGGGTGCCGTCTGCTTTGTCTTTGACTTGAGAAACATTGTCGCCCTGGTTGAAGTAACGCATGGCGATGCCGCCTGTGGTGCCACAGAGATCTTTGACGAATGCAAGTTCCTTCAAGAGAGATTTGGTCATTTTTTCTCAGCCTCTTATTAGTACAGGCAGCAAGAACTCCCGCCAGAAAACTAGCGGGAGTCCAAACTATAGACTAGGTCAGGTCCAAGTTCTTAATTTGTTCGATTTGTGAGCTTGTTGCGAGTTTAGAACAAGTACTCGTACACAGCGCGAGCGCCGCGACCAACACCGACTCCGATATCACGAACGTCGATGAATGTACCTTTCACTACGCGCTCCCAGAGGAAGCCTTTCTGACGCTCAGCATAAGCAAGGCGCATGTCTTGCTCGAGGTTTTTGTCCTCGACCAATTTCATACGTCTTTCTAAGTCGTCTACTCTGGCTTTGAGCTTAGCAAGCTCGCCTCTGAACTCTTCCAATAATGCTGCAAACTTTTCTAGGTCTGCCTTATCAGCTTTCTGATTCAAACGCTCGACGATGCACTGCTCGTATTTGTACAAAGCGGCAGCAAGTTCGAAACGTGTCGCGGACTTTTGACCACGGAATGTTCTGTCGGGATAACCGACGAGGATGTGGCATGGGTTGTTGACGAGCTCTTTGAGAGCGTTGTAAGCCCATTCGTTACCGACGACGTCGGTAAGCTCGCTGACATCGTTTGCGCCTTGAGCGTTAGCTGGCGTTCCTATTAAGGTGCTTAGACTTACGGCAGCGGCTGCGGTAAGTAAGACCAACCCCTTTTTCATATAGTAAATACTCCCTCGCATTGACCTAATCTTGAAAATATCGACTAAATCCATAGTTAATCGATGGTGGAATCATAGCTTAAATATTCCAGCTGAATGAAGTACTTAACCCTAAACTTTGCGCGCTTTTTTTACGTATTACTAGAATCGGTCATAGAATCGGCTCCAGTTGCGGCTATGGCGAGTATTAAATAAAGCTAATACTTTAAGCGTTTATATCCCTTTTGACTACCCCAAATATATCTTGAGTCGGAGCCGGAACCTCTTTATGTCAAGGGATCTCGGGGTTTTGTAATCAAGTGGACATAAATATGGTGCCCAAAATCAAATTATCAGATCTTGGTTTATCTCTTTTGAACTGTAAGCTCTTCTCTAAACGGATCTACAGGAAGTGAATCAAGAGAAAAGAGGTTGACTTCAGGATTGTTGTCCCAGGCATAAGTGATAATTTTGGGCTTATCTACCTCGGGTGACCATACAAGAACGCTGTCACCATCAAGCCTGGCTTGGGCCCAGTGTAATTTCTTGTCACCACCGGCAATGGCAAAGCCTTTGGGTGCTGTTCCATTTACTTTGAGACCCTTACCTATATATTTGAAAGTGACTCGCACCTTGTTGCCTTCAAGTTGGCACTCTTCTACTTTTGGGGCACGATAGATTGCTGGTTTACCGTATTGAGTAGCAAGTGCTGCATTGCACAAACGTGCGCCTAATAATTTTTTATTGGAAGCATGGAAATTTGGATTTTTTTCGTTGTTGCAACTATCTATAGCCGGAACCATGAATGTGTAAGGATAAAGACTTGCTTTGCTTTGGATGTTGCGGAAAATGGCCCCTACACTAAATAAGTTGGGCGCGGGTCCGCGCTCTCCAAATGGTGGCATTTGTACAAAGAGAAAAGGCATTTTGGGAATTTCCCAGACATTGCGCCAGTCTTGCACAAGTCCGGTGAAAAAACTGAGATAGGTAGCTGGTTCACGCATATTGGTCTCGCCTTGATACCAGAGCACACCTTTGATTGGGTATCCGGCCACAGGAGCAATCATTGTGTTGTAAATAGAAGTGGCAGACTTAAAAAGAAGGAAGCTTCTGCTTTTCACTTTTTCCATGTCTTCTTTATTTTTTTCGCCGCCTTTTTCAATCAAGATACGGTGCACTTCGTGTGGAAAATCGAGTTTCTCTGGGCTGGCTCCGGCTTCGGGAAAGTTAATATTGAAGTCTGCAAGGGCAGCGCGACCCTCACGAAAAGCGCGCAGACCCTGCATACGCGATAATGACTGAACCTTGGCTCCAGGAGCGGCACAAAGCAGAAGCCCTACGGGCACGTTTAAAGTTTTCTGCAGTTTGTTAGAAAAGTAATAAGCAAGTGCAGACACATCAGGAGCCGTTTTTTCATCCATCACTTGCCACTGAGTATCGTTGTCGTATTCTGGCGTGGTGTTTAGATGCGGTTCTGGTGCGAAAAAACGAATTGTGGGCGAAAAGCCTTCTTTGGTAGCATCAGCTAATAATTTTTCTTCACTTAGTGATGTCAGAAAATTTGACTGTCCCGAGCAAAGCCAAACTTCGCCGAAATATAGATTCTGCGATTGTGCTTTATCGTGCTCATCGCTTATTGAAAGAGTATAAGGACCACCAGCTTCTTTGGGCTTGAATACAAGATGGAATTTGCCTAACTTGTCAGCGCGAGCGATTATTTTTTCATGCTCGTGTTTAGATGTGTTATTGCCCTGCAACACGCCTTCGATATTGGCATTTGGTTCGCTCCAGCCCCATACTTTGACCGGCACTCCTCGTTGCAAGATGGCATTTGATCCAAATACAGCCGGAATTTTCACTTTTGCTTGAGCCGCCTGGGTACTCAAAGCGAGGATGAAAAGTAAAAGTAGTGATTTAATCATTGGCATAGATTTTTTACTTGTTTTCTCTTGGCAACGTGATATCCTGAATACATTCAGGTAACTTACTAGCTTTCGCTATTTTCGAGCATTTTTTTGTCTCCTGCCCTGCTTATCTATTCAGATAATGCGAATTTGGGCATATTGTTACTAACTTATTTCGCCACAGGTCTTGCCGGTATGAATATCTTAAAAGAGTTGCAAGTTTTACCCTTTGTAGTGGGACTGGCAATTGGGCTATCAGTATGTCCGGCATTGAGCCAGGGCTATACTTATAACTATGGAAGTTCGCGAGTAACTAATCAGGGTTCTATCGGGTTGAACAATCACGACTCGTCTTACATTTCTCCCGGCACCATGTCCGATTCAGCTCGTGGAGTGAATCGCGGATACGGACTAAATCCTAATTTGCCTTCTGTTTCGCTTGGTCGCAACGTCAAAACTGCAGGCGACAATTTTTATTATGGTAATGCTCCAGAAAAAGTGAGACCTCAAATTCCTCAAAAGGTCTATTACAGAGTCAATAATCAGGGACGCAATCAGCAGGGCGGACAAAACCAAAATAGACCACAAGGCAATGTCTATTACCCTGGACAAAATACAAATGCCGCCATTCAACGCGGAGCAAGTGGTGCACTGCAATACAATTCAGGCGGTGCTATTACATATGCAGATGCCGACTCGAGTTCTAGTTCGAATCAAAAACAAACTAATCAGAACAAGAATCAAAATCAAAACCAGAATCAGAACCAGAGCCAAAATCAAAATCAGGACTAGAATTTGTGAGCTTAGGTCAGCGCGCTTTCCAGTTTTAGATTTTCAAGCGTGGCATTGAGACTGGCTGTGTCATTGATGTTGAACACGCGTATATTTTGTACATTTGGATTGATTTTTTTGACCAGCCCAGTTAGAACTGCTCCGGGTCCAATTTCTACAAATGTATCGACACCCTGGTTAACCATGTATTCGATTGACTCATAAAAGCGCACAGCGTTTTCCATTTGTTTGTCAAGGTTGGCTTTGAGCTCGTCGCCCTTTTGATGAGCATTGGCATCGAAGTTTTGTACGACTTGATAATTTGCGTCTTGGAATTTAGTCTCTTTTAATAGCTCTGAAAAACTTACTGAGGCCTCATGCATAAGTGGTGAGTGAAATGCGCCACCAACTGGAAGTGGAATTGCTTTGCCGCCTTTTTCTTTTACTTTGGCACATGCCACGCTAACTGCGTCGGGATTGCCAGAAATCACCAGTTGTTCGTGTGTATTTAAATTGGCAATCACAACTTGTTTTTCTTGTGTCGAAACAGACTCAACAATTTCTTTGAGCACATTTGCGCTCAATTTAAGAACTGCAGCCATAGCGCCTTTTGGACAGTTTTCCATCAGTGATGCGCGTTTTAAAACTAATTTGAAAGCATCTTCATTGCTCAAGGTACCTGCACAAGCAAGAGCTGAAATTTCACCAAGACTATGTCCCGCTACAAATTGTGGCTTGGGTCCGCCACTTTCAAGATAACAGGCCCAGGCTGCAAGTGATACTGCAAGAATGGTCGGTTGAGTATTTATGGTTCGTTTTAGTTCGGTGTCTGGACCTTCAAAACATAACTTGGTGACATCGAATTGCTCGAGAATGTTTTTGGCTGAGGTGAAATTCTCGTACAAGTCTTTTCCCATGCCGACAGATTGCGAACCTTGTCCGGGGAACAAGCATGCCAACTTAGCCATATTCTTTATCCTTCTATAAGTGCATTCTATAAGTGCGTTTTGTGCCACTACATTTAGTGCTAGCTATCTGCTCTCAGCGGCGCTAACTTTTTTTTTACCGTCGGGGTCATTGCTTGAGTCATTATTTGCACCATGGTCGTCGTGATTGCTATGACCGCTACCATTGCCGTTTGATGTGCTTTCTGCTTTAAGCGCCTGTTCCATTTTCTTAATTACATTTGCCATGACCATATCTTTGGCTACGCGAATTGCGTTTTTAATAGCTGTGTGTTTCGAGCCACCATGAGCAATTACATAAACGCCTTTTACGCCAAGCAGTAAAGCTCCGCCCAATTCATTGTGGTCGACTCTGGCTTTTAGTGCTTTTAAATAGGGTTCAGCCATGATGCCTGCTACTTTGCCGCGTATCGAACTCATTAGTTCTTGGCGCAAAATTTGGCTCATCATTCGAGCGATGCCTTCGGCGGTTTTAAGCGAAACATTGCCTGTGAAGCCGTCTGTCACAACGACATCTACCTTCCCAAGTGGATAATCGCGTCCTTCAACGAATCCGATGAAATTGAGTTTATTAGTCTCTGAAAAAATCTTGTATGCGTCGCGAACCAAGTCGTTGCCCTTGGTTTCTTCTGTACCTATATTTAGTAAACCGACTCTTGGTTGAGGAGTGTTATACAGTCCTTTAAATAGAACGGAACCCATAACACCAAAGTGAAATAGTTCTTCGGGGCTGCAATCTACGCTTGCTCCTCCATCGAGCAGAAGACAGGGCTCGTTATTGATAGTGGGCATGCCTACGCAAATTGCGGCTTTGTCTGCGCCTTGCAGCTTGCCAAGTGCAATTTGTGCTGCCACCGCTGCTGCTCCAGTCGAGCCTGCAGCTACAACTCCATCTGCTTCGCCTTTTGCTACTTGTTTGGTGGCTACTAATATAGAACTATCTTTTTTCTTTAGAACTGCTCGGCTAGGTTTTTCGCCCATTTCCACTACTTCGGTGGCAGCAACGATGCTTATATTCATCGATTCGGGGCTGCGACCGCCAAGCACTTCCTTTACAGAATTGCGTTTAAGTTCGGCGCTAATGACGTCAGGAGGTCCCACGAGTTGAATCGCGATTCCGTACTCCTTTGCCGCGATTACCGCCCCAAGGACTACCTCTCTGGGCGCGTGGTCGCCGCCCATGGCGTCAATGGCAATTCTTATCATAGTGTGCTCAGATCCTTGCCTCAGGCTTTCAAGAAGAAAAACGACAGCTTTTAAAAGTTAAAATACTGAGTTGCTTCTGAAGGCTGGACGACCGCGATAGTAATCGCATTCTGGGCAAACCATGTGTGATTTAGTTGGTGCGCTGCAGTTCGAGCATTTCGATACTGTAGTTTTGAGTGCTTTCCAGTTAGCTCTTCTGGAGTGTTGTTTTTGGTGAGAAGTTTTCTTCTTAGGACAAGCCATTTGTGCGTTCCTTTCTAAAAGTGAGACGCTCGAAAAAATTCGGGCGGGCGATATAAGCAGATTAGTAATTATCTACTAAATATGCCTATTAGTACATCGAGCGGACATCAATTTTCTTTATTTTGAAACAGACTCTTCAAACTTTCCCAGCGAGGGTCGATTTTGTCGTCTGATTTGGGCTCGTCAGTAGCTTGAACTTTCAAAGGAATACCCCGGCAAGCCTCACCACAGTGGGCGAAAGCCGGGAGGCTCACAACAACTGCCTGATAAACGATATCGCTTACGTCGAGATTCTTGTCATCTGGTAAAACTTCATAAAAGTCTTCTGGATTAAGTTCTTTTTCTTTTGTATAGGCATCAGACTCGTCGCAATCATAAACACTGCTCACATAAGCACGTGAATAAACAAACTGTTCTTGCAAGTCAATTTCAAGAGGCAAAATATAAGGCTGGAGGCAAACATCGCAGTTTAATTCGAGCACTGTCGCAAGTGTTCCCAGCATTTTCACTCCACCGTCATTAATTGAAACAGTGATTGAGCCGCTCACGGTGCCTGGGTCTTCTAGCTCGGCAATGTCCATATCTTCGCAAAAGTCGAAGGTAAGGCGTTTATGCTTAGTTGATGCAATCTCGACTATATTTAGTTTCACAACGATTGCTCCTGGAGACTTCTAAATTTTATCACAGGTGATTAAAACCAAATGGACACTGGCTTGCGATGAGCAAGGCGAATTGTGTGCGCTCGAAGACCAATTTATAACTATTGAAGATGGGCTTATCAAGCAAGTTTCAGAAAAGGCACCCCTTGAGGGAAGTAAGCTAGTCGACTATGGTTTTGCTATTGCGATGCCAGGGCTGATTAATTTGCACTGTCATCTCGATTACTCAAGACTGAGTGTCAAAGACCTGCCAGACCGCTCAAAGAGCGTTGGTATTGATTCTAAATCTATTTTGTTTTCCTGGATCCCGTCACTTATCGCTAAAACATCAAGCTGGAGTGAAAACGATTATTTCGACTCTGCGCTTCTTGGTGCCTCGCTTGCAGCAAAAGCCGGCACAAGCTTTGTGGTGGATAATTCTTTTCAAGCAATTACTGGACTGAGTGCTTTAGCTCGTCTCAAGCTAAAAGGGCTCGTTGGTCTTGAGTTGTTTGGAGTGGACCCGGAGCAGGCAAATAATCAGTTTGCTATGTGGCAAGAGCGCTTTGAAAAGGCGTGTTCAGGAGTTTCCAAATGCCAAGGTTTTGTTGAATTGACTGTTTCTCCTCATGCACCATATACAGTGTCGCCTCAATTATGGCGTTTGGCTGCCGATTTTGCCTTGGAGCGTAATACAAAAGTATTGGCTCATGTAGCTGAATCAAATATCGAACATCATTGGTTTGTCAATGAAAACCTTGATGAAGACCAGGAAATTGATCGATTTCTTACTCAAGCATTTACTCGTTTTCGCAATCAAGCTGGCATTGTCGAGCAAGTAACCAAAATGGTCCGGTCGCTTGAATGGAGGGGCGGTGGTCATTCCCCTATAGATCACTTGAAGAGACATAGCTTGCTTGATTCAAATTTATTAGCAACGCACTGTGTAATGGCGAATGACGAAGACATAGAATCAATGCGGCTTAACTCTGCTTCAATTGCACTGTGTCCTGTGAGTAATTTTCTTCTTGAAAATGGTAGGGCACCAATAGAAAAATTTATTTCAAGTAACCTGAAAATGGGACTGGGTACCGATAGTCTTGCTTCGTCGTATAGCCTCGACTTAAGAGAGCAAGCACGTTTCGTTCTGGAAAATCAAAATGAAACGCACAAGGATAATCGATTAACTAGTAAACAGTTGCTTTCACTGCTTACCATAAAGGCGGCTTGTGCTCTTGGTAAAAATAAATATCTAGGTTCGATAGAGACGGGCAAGAGTGCCGACATTTTAATTTTGAAATTGCCTAAAGACGTGAGTGCATATACAAATGTGTTCGACATGGCACTGTCTTGTGATGCTTTGGTCGAAGATCTTTTTGTTGATGGAAACAAGGTTGTAAGTAAGGGCGATTTGGTCCAGGTAGAGGCTTTGTAAGCCTGAGCCGGACATAACATTGTAGACTTTATTTACTGCTGAAAATATATTTATCTATAGGTTTATAACTGTAGGCGTCATAATTTACTTTCATCGACATCAAAGTCTAAAGGTTCAATTTAAATGTCTACAGGAAAAACCGACCACATTTGCAGCGGACGCACATGCATGTTTTGCCGGGTGTTGGAAAACCCAGCCGGCGTCAAACAAACCGGAGCGAGATCCTACATGGACAGCCAGGTTATTGAGCGTGTGAAAGAGCTTGAGCAGCGCTCACTTTTAACCGGTTCGGAGGTCGCTCCACCCACTAGCAAAGGTGAAGAAATAGAGCGTCTCGCACTTTTAGATATGCTCACTGGACTCTATAACTCGCGCACTTTCTTGAAAGAGCTGAAAGACGAGCTAAAGCGCTCCAAAAGATACAAAAGACCAGTATCACTATGCATGGTGTCAGTAGATAATTTCAAAGAATTGACTCGTCAATACGGAGCACTAACTTCCGATGGTGTAGTCAAATATGTAGGCGAAATTTTAAAAGGCGCAACACGCGACGTTGATATAGCGGCTCGTTATTCGTCTGAAGAATTTGCACTTATATTTCCTGAGACTGGTGTACAGGGCGCCACAGTGGTGGCAGAGCGCATAAGACAAAGAGTCGCTAATCAGTCACTAAGTGCTAACTTCAATAACTTGAAAGTGACAGCAAGCGTGGGCTTGGCTGCTTTTCCTACCCATGCAAGAGAGCATGATGAATTGCTGCAACGCGGCATCGAAGCTTTAGAACAAGCACTAAACGCTGGAGGAGACAGAGTTTCCCTGGCGCAAGCAGTCAATCAAGGATAAAACCAGAATATGGCAAGTAAATCATTGCTTTCGAAGATAGTCTCCTCGGCTATCTTCAGAGACTGGAAACCGTGGGCGGTCATCGTCGTTTTTTTCTGGTCTCTTACCACTTTGTTTCGCATCGAGCCTGAGACCACTGTCAATCACTGGATTGATCTTTCTAATTTGAGTGCTGACGAACTCAATCTGGAAGTCCAAAAACGATGCACCGAAATGCCTCGCTGGCAGAAAATGAACATCTACGAGAAAGAACATGTGGTCAAGGACGAGCTTGAAAAGGCTCAATTAGCAAATAACATTCAAATTTTGAAAAGAATCGGTATTGCAAATCTGGCTGATTCCATCAATTTGGACAAGAAAATTCCAAGACGCTATGTGCTTTTTACCAATTTAAAATTGGGTCTCGATTTGCGCGGTGGCTCGCAACTTTTGCTTCAAGCAATGCCAGCACCACCGCATGTGCCTGAAATCACTCCCAATGTAATGGGTGGTGTAGAAACTGTCATCAATAATCGTATTAACAGTCTTGGCGTTTCTGAAACTCTAGTTCAACGGGCAGGCAAAGACAGATTGATCGTCGAAATGCCTGGTATCAAAGATCCTCAACAAGCTAAAGACAGAATTGGCACAACAGCCTTGCTTGAATTTAGAGAGCTTGCAATTGCTCCAGATGGCACTGCCGTTTGGAAAGATTGCGGACTTACTGGTGCTGATTTTAAACGAGCCCAAGCCACTGCTTTGATGGCTGGGTCCACTTACAAGGTTGGCTTTGAATTCAAGCCTGAAGGCGCCAAAAAATTTGCTGAATTAACCAAAAGACTAGTTAATCAACAAATAGGTATTTTTCTTGATGGCGTACCAACCGAGCGTGCTCCTGATGGACGCCCGCTTTCATTGCAAGAGTATCGCGGCGTAACTGTACGCGAGCCCATTCTTACAGGAACTGGTGAAATCACAGGTAGTTTCACTCAAGACCAAGCAGTAGATTTGTCAGTCAAACTCAATGCTGGTGCTCTTCCTGTTCCAGTTAAGATTTTAGAGGAGAGAACCGTTGGAGCGACACTTGGTCAGGACTCGATCAAAAAGAGTCTGGTGGCTGGCTGCATTGGTATCGCTACAGTCATGGTCTTCATGCTCATAGTTTACGGTTGGGCTGGACTTGTCGCAGATATTGCCCTCATTTTGTATACACTTGCTACTCTTGCAATTTTCATCTCTATGTCGGTCACGTTGACATTGGCTGGCATAGCCGGTTTTATTCTTTCAATAGGGATGGCGGTCGACGCCAATATCCTAATTTTTGAGCGAACGAAAGAAGAATTGAAAAATGGCAAAGCACTTTATTCGGCTATTGAAGCTGGTTTTGGTCGAGCATTTTCGGCAATCTTCGACTCTAACGCCAACAGTTTGATAGCATGTGCTGTGCTAATGATGTTTGGCACATCTATCGTTAAAGGATTTGCCGTTACGCTAGCCATCGGGGTGGCGGTCTCAATGTTCACCGCTATCACCGCCTCGCGTACGATGCTGCATTTGATACCACGCAGCTTTGGGTTGTTTGGACAAAAGTTCGACTCAAAAACTTCAACCATTCAAAAGCCTAAGCAGAAGGAGGCAGTGTGAGCACTAACGAGCAAGACTACAAAGTGAAAGTCGATATTGTCAAATATCGCTGGATCTGGATAGGCATATCGCTTTTTCTGACTTTGCCAGGCATCTTAGGCATTGGCATGTGTTATGCCAAATTCGGCGCGCCTCTAAAACCTGGAATTGATTTTACTGGCGGCTCCATTCTGCAATATCAATTTGAAAAACCAGTAGAGCTTGAGCCTATTCACCAAGTTCTAGAAGAATGTCACTTGCCAGGGTCGCAAGTGCAGAAAGCTTATATCTCGGGCAGAGAAGCAGTAGTGCTGCGCACCAAGGCACTTGATGATGAGAATCTGAAAAAGCAATTGGACAAAGCGCTTGAAGCGAAACTTGGACCATTCAAACAACTATCCATAGATAAAGTGACCGCCACAATTGGTCCTGAGCTTTTGATGAATGGTTTGATTGCGCTGTTTTCGACTCTAGCAGTGATGATCGCATATATTTCATATCGTTATAAATTCGATTTTGCCATGTGCGCAATCTGCGCTCTGTTGCATGACGTTATAGTTCTTTGTGGTTTCTATGCCATCCTTGGACTTGTAATCGGGGTGGAAGTGGATAGTTTATTCCTCTCTGCCGTCTTGACTGTAATAGGATTCTCAGTGCACGACACTATTGTGGTATTCGATCGTATTCGTGAGAATGCAAAATATGTCGGCAGTAAGACCAAAGACCCAGTCACTGGTGAAGAATACAAAAAGACCTTTGGCGATGTCACCAATGACAGTGTTAATCAAACTCTGGCTAGATCAATCTATACAAGCTTGACTGTTGTATTTACTCTTACAGCACTGTATTTGTGGGGCGGAGTCACCACCCGTGACTTCGTTTTAGCCATGTTGGTTGGTATTATTTCTGGAACTTACAGTTCAATATTTAACGCTAGTTGCCTACTTGTGCTCTGGCGCGAAGTTAAGCTGAAGAAACAGTTGCGAACACCAGCAGCAGCAAAAGCCTAGTTAACATCACCTGGACGATCAAGCAATGATTGAGTCGCATGTTTTATGTCGTGGCTATCTTTGTAGCTAAATCTCAAAGGAAATTCGAGTCTTTTCAGCTCTTTTACGAATTGCTCGAGTGTTGCAAATTCTGCGTTGTTTTTGGCACTTATCGACCAATTTGGTTGGAGCTTGGTTCCATCTTTTGTTTCAAGGACCACTTCGTACCAGTTTTCGGGTCCGTGTTTGCGCCGGGTCCACTCTTGATTGATATTTATTGACTTGAGTTCATCTCGAGTAATTGTTATTGGTGCGCGAATAAGGACGAACTTAGCAGTGAGTGACTGATCTCTTTCGAGTAGATGCAACTCAGAGTAACTCGTTACAGACAAATTAATCAAATAAGCTGACAGGTAAGACAATAGGAGGCAGATGAACCAGCTTGTGAAGCACATCAGTTTGTTGCACACAGGCTTTTCACTGAAATTTTCAAAGTCTTTTCTTTTGAGAAATTTCGCAAGCTGTCTTTGTGTGATTCGAGGAGCCATCACCCCCAGAACACCGTATACGATTGCAACCGACAAACTGCCACTGGCGGCAAAATAGAGTAATACTTTAGAGGGGTTATCAATAAGCATTACTAAATCATACCCGCCTGGTTGATACTCTTCCAAACTGGTTCAATGAAAAGCAAGCCACTATTTTGGTAGAATATCCAGCCACCACCTTAGGGCAAACCTGACAAGGGGATTATAAATGAGTGACGCTCAACAACCCGAAGAAAAAAAACTGAATTTGTCAGACGAAGATAAGTGGGATATTCTCACTCGTCCCGAACGTTTGGGAGAGATTCTTCTAAAACACGGAAAACTGACAGTAAGTCAGTTAGAAGAAATCATCAAAGATCAAGAAACATCAGGTCGTCCTCTAGGCGAATTGATTCTTGCCCGCGGTCTCATGTCTCGTAGCGAACTGCTTACTGCACTTGATTGGCAACACAAAGCAGATCGTGTAATCATCGATTCTTTGACCGAATTGATAAATAGCCCTAAGAAAAAAGATTAGTCGATTAAATTGAGATTTAAGGACAAAGTAGCTGTTATTACGGGTGCGGCTTCCGGTATTGGCAGAGCCACGGCTCTTGCATTTGGTGCGGAAGGTGCCAATCTGATTTTGGTAGATATCGACGAATCAGGTCTTGCTGAAGTGGCTGGAAGTTTGCCTGCTGATTGTCAGTTTGATCTAATCGTGGGCGATGTCGCTAGGGAAGAAACCGCTTTGTCTGTGGCGAAAGTAGCCAATAAAATCTATAAGCGCATCAATATTTTGTTCAATAATGCCGGAGTCGAAACAGTAGCAGCGTTGCATGAAACCACTGAAGCCATGTGGGATAACGTGATGGATACTAATTTGAAAGGCGCTTATTTTATGACCAAACAATGTCTTGCATTTATGATTAATGCAGGTGGTGGTGTCATAATAAACAATGCATCTGACGCTGGATTGCGCGGTATCAAATATAGTGCCGCCTATTCTACTTCTAAAGCAGGCTTGATTCATTTTTCTCTTTCTACTGCCCTAGATTATGCTTCCAAAGGAATACGCTGCAACGCCATCTGTCCTGGCTGTATACGTACTCCACTGTGTGAGCGCTTTAACGAAAATGTAGGCAAGCGCAAAGGAATAACCGGCGCAAAAGCTCTGCAAGAATTTGTTGATGCCAATATTCCGATGAAGCGAGTGGGCGAGTGCGACGAAGTTGCAAAAGTAGTTTTGTTCTTGTGCTCACCTGACGCCGGTTATATAACAGGTGCCGTAATTCCCATTGATGGCGGATTGACTGCTGGAATGTAGCAAATTTTTCGATGCCAATCGATGGGTCTAAAAGCAACAAGGGCTGAGCATAAGTAAAACATGCCGCAATGCTTATGGTTTACGCCCAAGATTTTTAAAGGTTCTTTTGAATGAGAGTTTTAGAAGTATGGTGTTTTGTCTACATACCTTACTTTTGACTTAAGCAATTTTGATCACTGTTTTTTCAAAAGAATTTTGGCGTGAGGTGCATCGCGCACGTCCTTTACACCTAACGATGAACTCAATTGATTTTATGGACCTCAATTTCTTTAGCCCTTAGTTTTTCAACTAGGTCAATAGCGTGTGCAGAATTAGATTGAGCAATCGCCCAGGCAGCGTGTTCGCGCAATAGAGGCTCCGATTCATTTGAGGCAAAATCGAAAAGTTTTTGCAAATAGTATTTGTCATCTTGCCCATTTGCAATTTCGTTGCCGATACAAATCAGTGTATTGCGTAAGATTCCGCGGCGCTTTGGACGCGATAAAGGAGTGTGGGCGAAACGTGTTTTAAATTCGCTCTGGGTCTTTATTTCAAGCATAGAAAACAGATCTAAATAATGCCCCGCGCCCTCTTGCGGTTCAAATTCGCTCCAGGGTGTTGTGGGAGTTTTAGAATTATAAGGACATACTTCCTGACACACGTCGCAGCCAAAGACCCAATTTTTTAGTTTTGGGCGAAGCTCAATTGGGATGGTGCCTTTATTTTCGATGGTCTGGTATGAAATGCATAAGCGAGCATCGACAAAAAAATCACCATGATTTTGAATGGCACCAGTCGGACAGGCAGAGCCGCAACGAAAACAATCGCCGCATGTGCCTTTGTAGGGACCATCAGGTTCTATGCCGAAACTAGATAAATCAATATCGAGAAATAATTCAGCTAAAAAATTATAGGAGCCAGATAGTTTGGGTCCTATTATCAAAGTGTGTTTGCCTGAAAAACCGATCCCGTGTCTTGCAGATAGACCTTGCTCGTAAACGGGAGCACTGTCTGTGCATATTTTTGATTGTGATTTTTGATTTAGTAATTGTTCGATTTTTTGTTTGAACAAGTCAATTTTTTGTGGGATGACCAGATGATAATCACGTCCAACAGCATAAGAAGCCACCGCCCCATGGAAAGGACCGGGTTTATCAGGACGTGGAGTGTAGTAATTTACAGCAAGGACAATGACAGATTTTGATTGTGGTGCAAGCACTGCTGGGTTCAGTCTTTTTTCGCCCTCCCGCTCCATATAATTCATTGTGCCTTGAAAACCCATATCCAGCCATTGGTTGAAATGAGCACTTTCATTTTCAAGAGGCGCAAGTGAAGCAAAAGAGACCTGATGAAAACCAAGGTCGTTAGCAATTTCTTTGATTAGCTCTTTGTAGTTTGGCACGTTCTATAATTCTACCCATCATGACCTTGAAGCTTGAAGATTTAGACTACGATTTGCCCAAAGAGCTTATTGCTCATGAGCCCTTGCCTGTCAGGCACGAGTCGCGTTTGCTTGTGGCAAATAGGAAAACTCGCGAAATTAAGCACGAGAAATTCAGCTCAATTAAAGAATATTTGAAGCCGGGCGATGTTTTAGTTGTTAACAACACCAAAGTGTTGGCTGCACATTTGCTCATGAAACGAAAAACTGGCGGCACAGTTGATTTGCTTTTCTTGCGAGCGTTGCCTGAATTGGGCGCAGGCGGCAAATTTTGGGAAGCGATGGGAAGACCCATAAAAAGATTGCATCCAGGCGAAATACTTGAAGTCACAGCACCCGATGGCACCATTTTTGGTGTCAAAATCCATGGATTTATGTTTGCCGAGAAGGGCGAGCGTCGCCTTGTAATAGACCTGTCGCAAGCCGGTAGTGCTTATGAATTTTTCTCCAAAGTGGGATTTGCTCCTCTGCCACCATATATTTTGAGCAAGCGCTCGTCGCTTTCTGAATTGAAAGACAGTTTTAGTCGTGAAAGTGATATAGATAGATATCAAACTGTATTTGCAGAACACCCAGGCGCCATCGCCGCTCCCACTGCAGGTCTGCATTTCAGTGATGAATTATTGTGTGAGTTAAAAGCAAAAGGTGTGCATGTTCAGTTTGTGACATTGCATGTTGGAGCTGGTACTTTTAAATTAATTGAAAGCTCAGTCGAAGATCACAAGTTAGAATCGGAGCAATTTTATATTTCCAAAGGTACCGCAGATGTGATAAATGCAGCTAAAGCGCGCGGTTCGCGTGTGGTGGCAGTAGGCACGACGTCGCTTCGTGCACTTGAATCGGCGGCTGTGCCAGCATCTGAATCTGGAACCGAATATAATACTATTCGCAGTGTCGATGGCGAAAACACCTCGTTATATGTCAAGCCTGGACACGAGTTTTTACTAGTCGATTCGCTTATTACAAATTTCCATCTGGCCCGCTCCAGTTTGCTTGTTCTGGTTGCTTCATTTGCCGATAGAGAATTAATTCTAGAGGCATACAATCAAGCAGTCGAGCGCAAGTATCGCTTCTTTAGTTACGGCGATGCAATGCTTATTTTGTAATTTTGCTTGTGCACAATTTAAAAGTTTAAGGGCAAAAAGCGGTGCCGTTGCCGCCACGCTCGACCACTAAGTCACAGGCTAAATCGGCTTTGGCAATAAGTTCTTGTGGAGCGGTTCCATGAGCTGGAAAATAAGCAATTCCAATACTTGTTTCAACCCAGAGCTTGTGCCAATTGTGTTGAAAAGGCAAGTCTAGAAATTTCTTGCGAATGCGGTCTGCCACTATTACAGCGCCCGAGCCAGGTGTTTCGGGTAGCATCAATAAAAAACGATCGTCACCATAACGTGCCACCATGTCTATGTCTGTACGCGAGGCGGCATTGAGCTGATTGGCAACAAAAATAAGTGTGTTCAAATGAATCTGGTCGCCAAATTCAGCTTGGATTTTTTGCAAACCACCAATAGCTACAATCATGATTGAAAGTGGACGGTTGTATCGCTTAGAGCGTCTTACTTCTCTGTCTAACTTACGCAGCAAATATCTGAAATTGTAGACCGGAGTAATATCGTCGTAGAAGGCTATGCGCTCGACGTCTTCTTGAGTAAGAACCTGTCGTCCTTGCGTTGTTGACTGAGATTGTCCCACAAAATTTTCAGGTTGACGCTCGGCTGGCGCGTTTAACTCGGCAAGCATTCTCAACTGTTCTAGTGAAAGCTGATTCGTGCGAACGTTGCTTACCTGACGGTTAAAAACCGAGTCGGCAACGATTGGCATATTCAGTCTGTCTCTATCTCTTTCTCTATTCCTGTCCATTGGTATTTGCAATCTCGTCTTTGACGATTTTACCCCTATTATAAATACCCATTACTTATAAGCTTAATCAAATAAGATACAGCCTGAGCATGTTTAGAGCCTCTTTTGCCGTTCTTGTTCTGATTTCTTTGCGTGAAAGATGACTAGGTAGGCGTAATTCTTTAGTGATTGTTTCATTTGCAGTGTCAAGGGCGAGATAGACTAGACCGACCGGTTTATCCGTCGTTCCTCCGTCAGGTCCTGCTATGCCTGTGATAGCGTATCCGATAACGGATGAGGTTAAAAGCCTGACCCCACGAGCCATGGATTTTGCGCATTCTTCTGAGACTGCTCCGTGCTCTACCAGTATTTCCGTCGGCACTCCGACCATTTTTTCCTTCGCTTCATTTGCGTAGGTGACAAGATTTAGACTAATAAATTTAGACGAGCCAGCAATGTCTGTTAGAAGCTTACTCATCAAGCCCCCGGTACAAGATTCGGCTAATGAAATAGTCAATCCCTTTTCAGTTAACAATCTAGCGCATTCTGCTTCAAGATTGGTGTCATTAAATCCATACAAGAGTGGACCGCTTCGCTCAATTATTTGATCTACGACAGGCTTGGTCAATGCCTTTGCCTCATCTAGGGTTGCAGCTTTAGCGGTGACTCGAAGTTTACACTCACCATGCCCCGCATATGGTGCCACGGTCGGATTGGCTAAATGCAATAAGTCAGAATAACGCTCAGCCAGAGCCGATTCGCCTATACCAAAGTGACGCAAATCAACAGAATATATGGTGGCACTACCAGCTTCGCCTTGCTCCATTAATTTGGGAGTAACTTGAGTTTTGAACAAATGCTTCAATTCAAAAGGAACACCAGGCAATGCAATCATGATGCGAGGCGACGTGATATTGAGCGAATGAAGAAGTTCTAAATCGATATCCCAGTAGATACCAGGGGCGGTGCCAGTATCGTTTCGAAGCGGTATTGCACCATGTGGAACTAGCGCTTGTTTTGAATTTGTTTCTGGCATCGCGATATTGCGAGCAGAAAAGAATTTTTTGATTTGCTCCAGTGATGGCTCGTGTATGTCAAGCCCGACTCCAAGCGCTTTTGCCATGCATTCGACAGTCAAATCGTCTGCCGTTGGTCCTAGTCCGCCGGACAAAACAATTATATCTGCGCGAGAAAGAGCGGCTTGAATACAAGCGATTATGCGCTCGACGTTGTCTCCCACGGTAGTGTGATAAAAACAATTCACACCAAGAATTGCCAATTCTTGGGCAAGATACTGCGTGTTGGTATCTACAATCTGACCAAGCAATATTTCGGTGCCGATAGTGAGGACTTCGGCAATTGACTGTTTAGGCTTGGAGGTGACCAAAAATTAGTGACCAGCAGGTGCAGATGTAGGGGCTGGTTCGTCGGCGTGATAGTTGAATGCCGCCCAGACGCCCAGGGCTAAAACCGAACTGGCAAAGCAAACAAAAAAGAAAATCAGCCAGCCGTGGCTAGAATCGTGATGTTTTGCTTGGCTCATAGTCCCTGAATTTCCTCATCTGAATTTCAATCTGTTTTACTAATAGTATATTCGCTTGGATTCGTGCATGTCATGCAGCACTTAAAAAGACTTTATGCTCTTGATAAGCTCCATGCTGGGTGCCATATCGAACTTTTGATCATTGACCTGCACGGCATAGAACAAGAAGGCGTGACCTTTTGCGTTAATAGAGCAGGCTACCAAACCTTGTCTATTTTGACCTTCTGGCGTCTTAATTTTTCCAAGCATGTAAGGCATTTCTTTGCCAAGAAGCTGCCAACTACCCTCTTTAATTAATTTAGTAAATTTTCCGACCACCGAAGGCGTATTCATACCGTATGCGTAGGCGTCCTCGGTAAATTTTCGAGCCTTTTGATTGGTCGAGCCGGGAAAATCGTAAATGGTGTACTGCTGCATCGCTTTGCGATTTATAAGACTTACCAGGCGCAGGAAATTCATATCCATCCCGATCTGATATTCGAAACCCTCAGGTAAAGGTTCTGGAAGTTCCACTATTTTTTTTGCAAGTGATGCCACGTATTTAGGATTGGGTGCGAGTTCCGCCATCCTTTTCACTTCAAGCGAAACATAGCCTATTGTGGCAATCGAGCCAAGGATACCGCTTAAGGTTAGAAAGACTATGATTTTGGACCAGGCTGGCAGACGAGTGCCTGCAGATATTGAGCTCATGGACTTAGTTTAAACCCATCCGTTTTTTGTAGGCGTAAATTGTATTGCACAAAAGTTGGGTCACAGTCATCGGTCCCACGCCTCCTGGTACTGGTGTGATCAGCGAAGCTACTTTGGCCGATGGTTCGAAGTCTACGTCTCCATAAATTAGTGACATGCCATCGGCTTTCTTTTCGTGGTGAATGCCAACATCTATTACTACAGCGCCTTTTTTGATCCAGTCGGCTTTGACGAATTTGCCTTTGCCCATCGCTACTACAAGAATGTCTGCTTTGCGCACTTCATCAGCCAAATCTTTGGTGCGGCTGTGACAGACTTTTACAGTGGCATTTTTCTCCATCAGAAGTAGCGCAATCGGCTTGCCCACTAATTTTGAGCGACCAATTACCACTGCTTGTGCGCCAGACAATTCGACTTTATAGTGTTCGAGCAGAGAGATAATTCCAAGCGGTGTGCAAGGTCTTAGACCCGGCTTGCCCTGGACTAATGAGCCCAAATTGTACGGATGCAGACCATCAGCGTCTTTGCTTGGGTCCATGATGTCTAAAATTTCTTCTTCGTTTAAATGTTTTGGTAATGGCAACTGCACCAAGATGCCGTCAATGGCTTGGTCTTCGTTTAAATTTCTTAGGCAGTCCTTTACTTCGTCCATCGAAACATCTTTGTCTAGCTGTTTGAGGACGCTATGAATGCCTACTTTCTTACAAGAATTGATTTTGTTTTTGACATAAAGATGCGATGCCGGATCATCTCCAACTAGCACCACCGCTAAACCTGGCGGACGCAGTCCTTTGGCAATGAACGCGTCGACTTCTATCTTCAAATCACCTTTGATTTTTTCAGCAAGCATCTTGCCGTCGATGATGTGGCTTTGGGTCTGAGCGGTGTTGGTCATTACTTGTTACCTTTATGACGGGTTGCTTTGGTCAAAGTGATTGAAGATCTTGTCCATATTAAGGCAACTAAGTGATTCATTCCACTTCGAATCTGCAGTTTGAATTAACTTTACCGACGAGCCGCCATTTTTTATGACTCTGCCTAAAGTTTTCAACTGGTCCTTAATCTCTGTCTTGATTTCCTTAAAGTCATTTTCGGGGATGCAGGCAAGCAATTCATAATCTTCGCCGCCATAAAGTGCCCATTCAAGCTCATTTGTTCCTAGCGCAGAGGCTAATTCTCTGGTCTTAGAATGTATCGGAATCGAGCCAGGGTCAATTTCAAAAGTGACGCCCGAAGCCCTACTCATTTGTAAAAGCGCGTCTGCCAGTCCATCGCTTGTGTCCATCATAGACAGGCTTTTTGAATTTTCAATTAATTGCCAGGACAGCTCAAGTCTGGGCTCGGGTTTGGTGTGTCGGTTAAGGCAGTAAGAAAAATCGGCTTTGGCCCTCTTTTGTAATTCTTTGTCGCTGCAATTTAATAAATTAAACCCAGCAGCACTAGCTCCAAAATCACCTGAGACTGCGATGATATCTCCCACTTGAGCCGTTGATCTTTTGGCGATGCCTTTTTGATGTGCTTGTCCAAGAACTGTAATATTTATTGAAAACCGCTCGCCGTAAGCTAGATTGCCGCCTGCTATAGCAGTTTCGTAACGACTACAACAGTCTGTTAATCCGGCATAAAAATCATTTAGATGTTCGCGCGTTATGTAACCTGGCAAAATCAGCCCGACCAGGATATGTCGGGGCTTTCCCGACATGGCTGCAATATCGCTCAGATTAACTGCGACTGATTTGTAACCTAAATCGAAGAATGAAGTGGTGCTCAATTTAAAGTGGACATTTTCAACCAGACTGTCGGTACTTGCAAGCACAGGACCGTCGAATGAAAGCACGGCGCAGTCGTCGCCAATTAAATCGAAATGGACTTTTTGAGTCCATTTTTTGATGTCTTCGATGAGACTTAGCTCGGTGCTTAATTCCATAAAGTGATACAATTCAAAGCGGGTTTATATTTTATCAACAGGAAAAAATTCTATCCCTATGAGTTCCAATCCACTGGCAATGGTCCTGACTAATCTTTTAGGAATCTTCCAGATTCTGCTCGTCGTATGGTGCCTATTGAGCTGGTTCCCTAGTATAGACTGGTACAAGCAACCATTTGCGCTTTTAGATCGTATTGTCCGTCCTGTAATTGAACCATTTAGAAAAATCTTGCCCCCAATGGGCGGAATGGATTTTTCGCCTATTATCGCAATTGTTTGTCTGCAGTTTGTCACTAACGTACTTATTGGCGCTCTTAGATAGTTGGAAACATGCTGAGTAGAAGAAAATTTCTCTTGGGCGGTGCTCTTGGTCTTTTTTCGTCCACTGGTTTTGACGAGCTGGTTTGGGCGAAAGAAAAGGGCAAAGTCAAAAAAATTATTGCCAAAGGCCCGCGCAGTTTGGGCAGACAAAGTTGGCCACCGGCTGTAGCTGCTGATTTTTTAGGTGTGCCAAACAAAGGACAAATTTGTATTTGCGATGGTAACGGCAGAATGTCGCTGGCTGAAATGAAAACGGCCAAAGGTTTTGCGCCATCTTTTGAAGTGGTGGCAGAGTTATCTAATTTTGCCCGCCAAGTAATCGATATGGAAGTGCAGCAGGGAATTGCATATTTACTGGTGCAAAAACCAGCCAAAAATCCGGACTGCAATTTAGCCCTTTTGGCTATTCGCTTAACCAAGGGCACGGCACCGCAGGTGGTGCTAACGGCACCGCTTACTCATTTTAAGGATGCGGCCACCATCTGCATAGACCGAAAAGTTGTCTATGTTGGCGGAGTGTCACCTAACCAGGAAAATCTGGTGATGAGTTTTGTGGTCAATCTACAGAAAAATTCAGGCGATTTAAATCCACTTGCATCCATTAGAGTCAATCAAACTGTAAGCGATTTAGCTGTACAAAACAAAATATTGAGCGTGCTTCAAACCAGTGGTGCCGACTCTAGAATTGATTTTTTAAGTGTTGCCAATCCTGTTTCGCCTCAGCCTAAAGAAGCTATAAAAATGGAGGGTGAATTTGACACTCTGGCTCAATATAAAGGCGCGCTGGTTGCCATTGGAAAAGTGGGTGGCAATCTTGAAGCTCGAAGCGTCGCCTTGACGCCTGCACCACATGCGGTGGCGCGGACGGACCTTGCTCCTATCAATCGTTTGATTTCAGCTTTGACTTTGCAAAATCAAATCGTTCTTGTGGGAGAAAGCAAAGACAAGCTTGCAGTGATGGGCTTGGGCCTCGATAAAACTTTTAATTTTACCAAACCAGATATTGGCACGTTTGAAATTGGACTGAAGTCTTACGGAAAAATTTCGGCATCTAGCCTTGCTACTGATGGAAAGAGTTTGTACCTAGGAAATGGTATTTCCGGGCTTGAAGTATTTAGTCGCGAGACCGGCAGTTTTCGCCATGTTTTCTCATATAAAGTTCCGCGTCTTGCCGCTTCGCAAGTCTGTGCCTGGGGCGATCTTGCAGTAATTCTCACAAGCGAATTTATGTCTTATGACATTTCTGATGCTTCAAGACCAAAATTAGTGGCAGAAACTTCCACTATATCTCCGCTCAAAGCAATTAGTGGTGCTGGCAGTTACGTTCTTTGTCTTGGCGCAAGGGGTGATTTGAGTTTGCGTCGCATGAACAAATTGGACGACGTGATTGCGACTGTCAATGTCACAGGCAAAAATCTTACTTTCGATAAGAATAAACACTGCGTTTATGTAGTTGACCCACAAGACAAATTGACACGGGTGCACTGCTTCAAAGTTTTTTCAGACAAGATGGAAAACTTCGAAAATATCGAAACTACAGGCAATTATTCGCTCATCAAGGCGACAAGCGCAAATCTTGTCATCGCAGGCTTAAACGACATTGCTTGCTACAGCATTGAAGGGCAAGAGCCCCAAGCCGGTGCGTTTAAGCCAACATCTAAATATCATTTAGACAATCTGGCTATCAGAGATTTTTGTGTAGAAGGTGATTTGATTCTTGCCACTTGTGTCGACCCCAATTCTTTTGGATTTTTGGTCGTGCTCAAAATAGACAATGGTGAAATAAAACTTTCAGCCAAATTCGATTTGAAACACGACGGCATGTCTGTCTCCTCTAATGCAAACACAGTGGTATGCGTTGGCAAAGACAAAACTGGTGCCGATTTTGTTTCAATCATAGACATCTCGACGCCGCACACACCTCAAGAAATTAAAACCATTTCTACCATTGAACAGGCATCTGCCACGATTATTCAACCCCAGAAGGGACTTGCCGTAGTGGTCGGACGAGGTCTTGAAGTGTTCTCTTTAAGTTAAATATAGGGTTGTCCCGAGTATTTTGCTTTTGCTTCTCGGGTAGAACTTAGATAGGACTTTTATGAGGACTCGCAAAATATGACTTCTGCCATTACCAAGAAGAAATTCCCCCGCATATCTTCTGCTGCTTTCGAGCATCCAGCCGACAAAGCAGCGCTTGAAGCCGTGCGCAAGATTCCGGTGTTGGACAAAGTCTTTTCTCGTCTGACTGAGCTTGGTTTTGAGCGCGTCGTGCGCATTTCTCTTTTAGGTCAGGCAGTGCATGTCACGCCTAAACAGTGCGGCAAAATTTACAAGCTCTATAAAGAAGCTGCCGAAATTCTCGATATGCACGAGCCCGATTTATTCATTGCGTCGAATCCCGTGCCAAATGCCGTTACGATGGGTGTTGAGCGTCCGGTGATTATTCTCTACTCCGGGCTTGTAGAAATGCTTACCGAAGAAGAATTGATGGCTGTGATGGGTCATGAGCTGGGTCACGTCAAGGCTGGGCACGTTTTATACAAAACTATCGCTTATTTTCTGGTGAGAATGGCGCAGCAGTTGCTTGGCGTTGGAGCCGGTGGCGTAGCTGGTGCTCTTTTACAAGCCGCATTGTTTGACTGGTCACGCAAATCCGAATTGACTGCCGACCGTGCTGAAATGCTCGTCGCGCAAGACCTCGATGTTTGCATCCGCCTGCATATGAAACTTGCTTGCGGAAGCGGCAAGATTTACGACCAGATGGACACCAAAGAATTTTTGCGCCAGGCAGATAGTTACGAAGACCTGGATCACAGCACTTTGAACAAGTTCTACAAAATTTTGCAAGAATCGTCTTTGTCACATCCTTTATCTGTATTTAGAGCGAAAGAAGTAAAGGCATGGTCTGAAAGCAAACAGTTCAAAGAAATCATGGAAGGTCGTTATCCAACAATGGATCAAGATTTGGGATTGCGCACCTGTCCTCACTGCGAGGCAAAAGTGAGCCCTTCATTCTTCTTCTGTCCTGATTGCGGTAAGAGCACCAGAGTTTAATCTGAAAATTTAGCGCGCGCTTTGTGTAATGGTGTCATAACCACATTGTTTAATGTATTCGTCTCTAGAATTGGTCCACTCTGCAATTGCTTTGTCTTTGAATTTGCTCTGGGCAATGCAGCCAGCAAGGAGCCCTGCAAGTAATGAATAATCGATGCCATTAATCCATTTGGAAGCTATTTTTTCATCCAGTTTTTCAGGCTCAAGAATCATGGTGGCAAGCGCGTGGTCTTTCTTGATTTTTTTGCAAGTGTTTTTAAATGGGCAAAACTGACGCCAAACACTTCTGGACCAGAGCCGTGTCTTTGATAAGTCTTTCTGTTTTGCTCGGTGCCAAGTGATTGGAGCGTAGCCATCACTTCTTGCAAATTCACATTCAGATCCTCGCTATGAGATCTGAATATTCTACTTCAAACTAGTTACTCTCAACGTCCACATCTATAGGTTCATCAGAATCAGATTCGTTTTTGAAATTGTGTCCGCACGATGGGCAGAATTTCTTTTCTTTGCTTGCCGGTGTCTGACACTTGGGACAGTTAAATCCTGGAGTTGGCTTATAGCCTGCTTTTGCAGCAGATTTTTTAGACGATGGTGCTTTTGGATCTGATTGAACTTTTATATTGTCCATTTCTGCAGAGACAAGTCCAATTTCATCGTCGATTGCAATAACTTCTTCGGCTAATGCTTTTAGTTTGTCGTCTGAAACGTCTTTGCCATGACCATATTTTTCGACGGTCAATCTGCCCACTTCAACTAATTTGGATGCTTTTTTGCGCTCCAACTCTTTAACTTGATTGCTCAAGTTGTAATTTTGCAATTGCTCCTGAGCCTTTTCCTGGATATTGCTCACTTCTTTGCTGATGCTTTTAACGATGTCGTTGAACACTTATGTCTCTCCTATGGTTTGCGGCGAAGCCGAAGCGATCTCAGTTGTAACAGCGGGCAAAGGATTTCCATCGGGTCCCATATTTGACACCCTAACACAGTTTCTGCCTTCTTGCTTTGCTTTGTAGAGGGCTTCGTCAGCCCGCAAAAAGAGTGCGTCGGCAGAATCTGCATGCACAGGAAAACAGGAAACGCCAAGGCTTGCGGATATGTTGAATGCGAAGTCTTGTCCTTCAATTTTACAATCGTTAATGCGTCTGCGTAGACGGTCTGCCAGTTCTCTTGCCATTTCAGCTCCTGTATTTGGCAAAAGAACGCAAAATTCTTCACCACCATAGCGGGCTGTGATATCGGTTGAGCGAGACGAGGCGGCAAGCACGGTGCCAATGTTTTTAATTGCTTCATCGCCAATCTGGTGACCATATGTGTCATTGATTTTTTTGAGAAAATCGAGGTCGACTACAATCAAAGATAATTCCTGGTTATAGCGCTTGGCGCGGTCGAATTCGCGTGTGAGTGAATCGTTGAAAGAGCGACGATTGGATACGCCAGTTAAACCATCGGTCACTGCTTGGGTTTCGATTTCTTTGTGCAGCTCTGCGTTTTCGATAGCAGGAGCCAGGTTATCTGCCAAGCTTCCAATAAGTGAAATGTCGTCGATACTAAAATCTTCAAACACAGCCGAGTCTTGTAAGAACAAAACACCAAGCACATGATCGCGCATAATAATCGGCACCGAAAGCCCAGATCGCAAATTGAGCGATTTTATAAATTGATGATTTTCAGGATCTGAGTCAATCAGATTTTGATCGAAATGGGTTGGGCTTTTTTGACTCAAAATATATTGGGTAAAGAGCTGTCCTTCTTCACTCAAAAATAAATCCTTTATGGAAGGAAGATTATCGCTTGCGTATTCGTAGACAACCACTGAATGAAAGTCGTTGCCGTGCAAAAGGTGGCAATAATTCAAAGAGTAGTTAGAACCTATTAGTTTTACTGCCGATTCAAGCACGTCTTGTAAACGAAGCGAACTGCGGACAGTGTTACTAATTGAGTAAACGAGTCGCTCGCGCTCAACATGCACGGTGCGAATTGAGTCGCGTGCGGTGAGATCGTGGATGAGGCGTCTGGTTTGCTCTTCTAAAGAAGTTGTCTTATTTTCAATTTCATCATAGGAGTTTCGCAGGCGCTCATTTTCGCGCACAAGTTCGGTGTGCTTGAAAGCGTTTTTTAAGGCGGTGCTAAACTCAAATTGGCTCAGTGTCTCTTTTAATTCGCTTGCTTGAGGGGGTGATTTTTTGAAATCGCTCATCACAAGGCAAGCAACTAATTCATTTTCGCTCTCTTCATCTTGATCGAAAAATGGCATGACAAAGGCTGTTTGCCCGCTTTTAAGCGACTGTTCGCTCAGCTCGCCTTCTTTTAACTCAAGCAAATCGGGCTCATCGGCAAAATCGGCCATCAGCTTTTCCATGATCGATTGATTTTTGCCTGCTGCTAAACAATCGGCAAAAGATTCCATGTCGGTGTCAAAAAACATTAAACCCACACTTTGACAACCGACAAGTCCAGACAAATGTTCGGCAATGATTTGGCACAGCGCCTCTAAATTGAGTTGGCTGAGCATTTTTTCGCTTAAATTGGCTGATTTTTCCAGGTGGTGAGCCATCCGTTTGTTGGATCCATTCTTGATTGAAACTTTCCCGGTAAATTCAAAAGTTATTCAGACTATAATCTTACTTATGGCCTGGATAAGAAATGACCAACCCGAAGTACTTGAAAAGATAGTGTCTGCTGCGACATATCTGCCCTGCTGGATTGGTTTTGGAATCGGCATTCTTTTCATTTTGTTCAATGGCAAAGGTGCCAATAATCGTTTCTTTCGCTTCAATTTCTATCAGGGTGCATTGCTTGGGCTTTTAGGCTCTGTAATCGTGATGGGCATGCAATATCTGGTCGGTCTTTTGGAAGGGCTACTGGGTATGGCAGGACTTTCGCTGGCTGAGGCTGGACAGGCGGCAGGCTACGTGATCTGGTCATTCATGATTGCTTTTCAGTTGCTCAGCTTATACGGACTGGTTTTTGCGTTAATGGGCAAATTTGCCGAAATACCGTTCATTTCAGATGTTATACGCCAAAACATTCGCTAAATTAAGTTTTAGTCTGGGTTTGGCTGTTTTGCTACAGGGGGCTTTGTCTCTAGATGCAAATGCCCAGAGCATTTTGCCCGCTCGCCCCGAGGCTCCTGGAGGAGGAAACCCACTTGAGGGTCTTGGTCGCAAAGATGATCCAAATCCCAGTCGAGTAACAAGTGGCGAAAGTGATACCACAAATGATGGCGCTTTGCCTCCAGAGCCTGATGCTACTAGTAGTGGCAGAATTACGCCCAGAAAACTGAAAATTAATAAGTTGAATTTGATACCACCGCCATCACCTGTGATACCGGAAGGTTGTTCGTCTGCCGATGATAAAAACCCTATGAAACAGGCGATTTTGCATATTGGGCGTAAAGAATATGAGCCGGCTCATGCCATGCTTGTTGCAATTATTAAAGACGACCCTGGGAACTTAAAAGCTATATATTTAGAAGCAGTGGTTTTAGTTCATCTAAAAAAATATCAGGATGCTGAAAAAAGCTATAAAAAAATTCTGGAAAGATCAGACGACGAAGACCTGAAAAAAATGGCCGAGTTGGGACTGAAAAAATTAGACGATTTGTCAAGCGACCAAAGTCCATAAATTAATATCCAAAGGCTAAAAAAGCTTAGATTTCATTTGAGTTAAAGCTGATATATCTAGATACTTATCTTATATAGAAATAATGTTCCCTGGGAATGTTGTTCTAGCGGGTCTTGAGTCTGGCGTCTCACTATTGAATGGTCGAAGAAAGTAACAACGCTAAAGGTGCTACAGAGGCAGAAGCCCCGGCGGAAAACGAGCCGGATAAGACTTTGCTGGCACAAAATACGCCGTTTGAGACTTCCGACGCACTTTTGCGAGATACCCAGACAACTCAGGCGAGACTGATTGCCGATGCTCAGGCAAAAGTAGGACAGGCGCCGGATAGTCGTGTTGGACCGAGCCTCCAACAAGATCCAGTCAAAAATTTGTACGAAATACTGCTTGCTCAAAATCGTATTACAGATCTGCCGGCTGGAAAACCAGATGTCAAAACGCCTGGGCTTGGTGCCTTGCAAATTGACGTTTCGGTTGCAAAAGACGGTTACAAAATTAGTCAAACCAAAAATGGCACGGTCATTTCTTTCGACCAGCCAGAAACCAGAAATGGGCTTGCCGAAATTCGTAAATTACCAAATGGCGAACTCATAGCAATTTACAAAAACAGAGCCGATGGACTGGTTCAGGAGAAAATCAGCACTTTAGCATCAGGTGTCAGCAAGGAGCGCACCTTTGAAGGAAATCCAGAAGGAATTAAGCGCGAGGTAGTCACAGCTTCTAACAGTGGCACAGTGGAGATTGAGCGTTCGTTTTTATCTTCGGCAAATCAGTCGCAGATGTTGTCTGAATCAAAAGTGTTCAATCCTCAGGGCGATGAGAGGACAGTTCGACGCTTTGCCGATGGGCGAGAAAGACTAATATCGGTGCAGAAGGACGGCACTAGAACAGAATCTGAATCGCTAAATGGTCAACTTGTTTCAGTGGTTCGTCCCGATGGACTTGAACTCAATCCTGTTCGCACCGAAGGACGAATTGTACAGCTTGCAAGCAATATAGACCCCGCTCAATTGGGACTTTTGAATTTTACTGCTGGTGGCGATCCCGGTGGAAAAGTAGAAGCCAATCTGGCAAAAATACAGATTGCTTCTTTGACTGGCGAAATCTTCTTGAACGCAGATGGCACCTTTGGTGTGCAAGAAAATCTTCGCGATACAACAAGACAAACTCTGCAAACAGCAGCAAATGTCACTCGCGATCAAGCTGGTTTAGTACGAGAAGTAAAAGCCAATGTTACAAGAGTAGGGCCTGATGGTCAGGTTCGAACTCTGCCTTTGTGGATTGCAAAGCTTGATACAAGCGGAAAGCTCGAAACGGCTCAGCTCGGCAACAAAATTTTCAGTCTAGGGCGCGATGGAAAGTGGTTAGAACAAGAAATTGGTGAAAATGGTTCTTTAAAACCGGCTACCCAAGCTAAGTTTTCTAAGATCGAACTTGATTCTTCGGGCAATCTTTCCTTTACCGAGCCGCTAAAAACAGACGATAAGAGTCAGTCTAATCGTATAGAAGTCGTTCGTCAGGATGGCGCACGCATTATCAAAACGACTATACAGAGCGACGGACGCAATATGGAACTGGTTCAAGCCACTTTCAATACCGATGGCGAGCTTAATCGATTCTTGTACGACCGAAGTGGAAATCTGAGTGAAATTTACACTGCCGATGGAAGAGTTTTGAGGAGAACTGGAACGCAAGTTGCTTCAATTAATCCGCAGATTCCAGAGCGTTGGCAGGAAATAGGCACGGGCTCTTTCATCGATGGTGCTGCCACCGTTACAGGTCAGGGAGATCTGGTATTTGGTCTTGGAACTACAAACGAGAGAAAGATTCTTTTGGCTGGTGCCACCATCAGTGGAGACAATCTTCTGGCATCGAGCCCTGTTATAAAATCGACTCAAGAAGGTAATTTGACTGTTCGAACCTTGCCTGATGGCAAAGTTGTTAAATCCGATGCTCAGGGCAGAGTGATCACGTCTGTCGCGAATAATTCTGCCATCACGTATGAGTACGAAGGTGAGACAACCAATGTAAGAGCAGTCACCATCAATAATCAACGCTTTGAATTAGATCAGCAATTGAAACAGCAAGGACGGACGGTTTACAGACGAACTGGACCTGGTGCTGAATCGAAGATAGACCTGAACAAAGACATAATCGGTCAGGTAATGGCAATGCCCGATGGCAGTCTTAGAGCGATGCTTGGACCTAGTCGCGAAACCGTGATAAGACATGATGGAACAAGAGTTTCTACTTCTGACAATGGAAGTTTGCTCGTGCGCTCGCCTGGAGGCAAAGTACTCGAAACTACAGACTCTAAAGGTCGAAATGTCAAATACGACTACGGCGCCTTGCCAGGTCATGTTTTTGGTAAGCAAGGAGAACAACTAAAATCAATCACCGTAACTGAAAACGGCAAGGTTGAAACATGGTCTACACAAGATGGTTTCAACTGGACAAGTTCAAACAATTCCTCAGCGTTTCAAGGTTTTAGAACTTTGAATCAAGAGACTGGTGTTTTATCCGAGCGTACACTCGAAGGCGGGCTTCTAGAGTACAGGTTGGAAGAAGGTAAGACCACCGTTTCCAACTTGAACATAAAGGAAAGAGCAGAAGCGCTAAGAGTAGCCATTAATTCTAACGACCCCAAAAAAGTTTTAGATGTTGTCCGTGAAAATGTAAGTGAATTGGACGCGGAAAGCACTTATCTTTTGCGCAAGCAATTCAATGCGCAAGACGATAAAGAGTTGCCTTTAGCACTTGCTCGAGCTGTGGGCACCGATTTTAGACAGTTAGAAGTTCTTGGATATTTCAGCCGAACCGGACAGCTTGGCGAAGATTCTGCTTTGAAATTGACAGTGAATGCTTACGAACAGCAGAAGGGTTATTTTACGCGCGATCGCGATACGACCCAGTTGCTGCAGGAGACAAGACGACTCCTGGGTACTCTTTCCGAACGAGAACGTGCGCAAGTCGACGTGGCACTAAAGAGTCTCAAAGAACAACAACAAAAACTTTTTGGCAATATAGCGCAAAATCCTTTGCCTGTACCAGCTTCGCTAAAAGAATTATTCGGTGCAAATGGTCCAGGTAATGGTATTGCAAACTATGACGATTATCACAAAGCACTTTTTCGTGTAGCCCTCGAACGTGGAGTAGACAAGCGTACCGCTGCTGAGCAGTCAGAAATCATCAAAGCCGCTGTGAGAAAAGATCAAGACTACGCTATGGAGGCTATGAGCGTAGGATTTTCAACCAAAGAAGGAAGAGCCGAGTTTCTCAATAGTGGTGGCAGAGAGCTGATTAAAAGCGAGTATGGCGGTGTCACTAATTATTTCAACGGTCGTGTCGATAGGCTAATCAGATTTGCCGAGCGAGGATCTATGAATCCGCTCGATGAATTCGAGCGCTCTCTTGGTTGGATATCTTCTAACGATGAAAAAGCACTTGAACATGCTCTGGAGCAATTCACCGATGAAGAGCGCGCTCAGTTCGCTTCAGGAATGCGATTACGTCAAGACATCAAAGATGGAAAGTTAAAGGAAACTTCGTTAAACGCAGAGCAGGCAGACCAGCTCAAGTATTACGACAGAGCTATCGAAGTTCTCAAAAAAGCTCATTATCAGCTTGGCGTATTAAGCGCAGACAGACAAATCTCTGGCTATGTAGACAAAATTTTGCGCAAAGGCGGAACCGATACTGCCGAAAAATTGGTTGGTATGGGAGTTGCCACCAACTTCTTTGGTACATACAAAAATGATTCTACAAGAGCAATCGAAGATATCGGGCAATCCAGCTTCGAGGCGTTGATTCGTGGATTAGGCCGCGATAAAGACGGTAAGCTGGTTTCCAACTACACAGTCGATATGTCTCGCAAAATAGAATTGAATTTGAGCAGTGGTTCAGCTCAAGAAGCAAAGGACATTGTTCAACGGCAAGCTCAATACGTAGCTGATATGAGAGATTTAGCCGAAAAAATCACTCAAGGTCGCGCTGGAGAAATAGATTTTGAAACTTTGCGGGCTAAAATTCCTGCTTTGCAAAATCTTCCCAAAGAGCAGTGGTCTAATCTCATAGCTGGCTATAAAGTGTCTTTGAGTGTAGAGCAAGCTCGTGCAACGGGACAGACATTCAATTTGGATCCGCAGCAGAAAACCGCGCTTGAAGCTTATGCCGGAGACAATCCGTTGCGCAGATTTTTGGAAGGAAGCAAAGTTGATATAGCTTTGAATCGCATTGAAACCGGTGAAACTTTTGCCAATCTTAAGCAAGCTCTGAGTAAGCCTGAGACTGCGCGAAGCCAAAGTGAAAAAGAACTGATCGAGCAGTTCAAGTCGCTCAATTTAAATATGGAGCGTCAAACAGCTTCGGTAGAACAAATGCGACAAGCTTTTATTCAAACTCTCGGCGAAGAAGCTAATAAGTCTTTCAGCGCCTACAAAGATCAATTGCACGCTGCAGTTCGCAGTAACGCTAGACGTGATGTTACAAGCGCGATTCGAGATAGTTCTGGCTCGACTTTCAATTATTTTAGCGACGCCAATTCGATGCTTAACGCAATCAGGTTTATGTCTGCTGCAGATCAGGAAAGATTGCGTCGCGAACCTAATTTTGGACCCGGCTTGATCGCTATGCTAAATGAGCATCTTCCTTCAGGTTCTGAAGCTGTTGTAAGCGTTGCTAAAGCATTAATCGAAGAAATTAAGCTAGGCAAGACGCCTGTTGGCTCTCAAGCCAATCCTGAGGTTACGCCGCTTTCTATTGCAAGCGAATTGCTTGAAAAAAATGCTGCAGGCAAACTTGATGTAAAACAAGTAAGCGAGCTGATTCAAAAGTATTTATCCGAAGACAAGCAAGATAAGCTTAGATCTCAGCTAATGAATAGCCCGGTTTTAAAAGAAGCAGTCAACAAACTTCTAGCCAACGACGCCGCCTACGACACTTATCTCAAGCCCATGATTGAGCGCGGTATTTTGCCTGTCGAGACTTTGCGCATGTTGCATGGGATGTCGGGTACCGGCATCGATAAGGCGAATCAAGTTGGATTCTTTAAACAAGCTGTACTTGGTGCTAACGAGCGTGGGCTTGCGTTTTTAAAGAGCGAAGAAAACGCTCAACAAAGAATGGTTTTGCTGAACTCGCTCGAGCCTAACGCAAGAGCCATTGCCGAAGCGGTTATAGCTCAGGGTTCAGTAAAACCAGAGGATCGGGTTCGCGCATTTTTGTCTGACAACGGTGTGAGCAAAGACGATTTACGTCAATTGCTGGCTAAGCTCAAACCACAAGAGCGCATGGATATGCTGCGCAATTACACTCTCAAATATGGCGGACAGATGCGCGCCCAGATTTTGGAGAAAATGCCGACTGCAGAGCGCGATGAGTGGATGCGTTTGACGCAACCTAACTGGTCCACCGAGATGTCTTATCTCAATACATTGTCGAGGGTTGCTGCCACCGATTATGGTGCTTCCGCTTGGATCGGTCGCAATTTCAATACTATGCATCTAAGCGAGCTTGCTGCCTTTGAAGCGCAAAAGCTCAAATACGAAGGAGAAATTCCGCCAGAGATTCTTCGCGGCATCGAGGATGCAACAGACAAAGCGATTAAAGCGTGGCAAGAATCAAAGAGTGCCACGCAAGAAGGTTTGGTAACAGCAGGGGCTATGGCGCTTACAATGCTAATGCCAATTGCTGCTCCATATCTTGCAGGCGCAAGAGGAGCGCAAATGGTCGCTGCTCTGTTTAATAGCTGGCGCATTATTCCAATTGCTGGTTTTGGTTTTGGCGGTCTATCAACCGCAGTCAACGAATCAATGATGGGTAACGACGCCCATATCATGCGAGCGCTGAATGGCGATACGCACGCAGCCAGAGCCCTCATGGGCGAATTTTTGAAAATGAGTGTCTTGTCTGCTGTAAACGTTGTAGGTGGAGAGCACTTGCACCTTAGTTTGAACAGCGCTTTGAAATTAGCTGGAAAAGACATGATGCTTGCAGCTAATAAAGTTACAGCAGACACCGTGGCTTCTATTGCCGGAATTGCTGGAACAAAAGCTGAGAGTGCCTTACAAGGTCAGATGCGTCATATCTGGGCAAGCGCGGTGGCTAATGGTCATAAGGAGTTAGAAAGCTCGATTCGCGTGGGCTTGAACGAAGTCAACCGACGATATTCACTCAACTTGAGTGAAGCCGTACTCAGCACTTTGTCCAAAGATCTCAATAAGAATCTGATGGCGGAAATGTCAAACCGCGGAGTTGCTGAAGCCGGTAAGCAGTTCTGGACCGAACTTTTCAAACGTCATGCATTGTCCATGGGGTACATGACTTTGACTGGTGGCGTAGGAATGGGCTTGTCTGAGGCGACCAATATGATGGTTGCCGATGGACATATCGACTGGAGCCGTTTGCGTCAGTCTGCTCAAATGGGATTGTTGATGGGCGCTGGATTCGGCTCTGTCTTCAAAACCGCTGGGCTTGCTGGCATCGTCGGTACAAGGGCTTATCGTAGTATCAAAGGCACAGAAACAGCGCCAAGCGCTGCAGTGCATGCGGCTCGTCCGACAGAGGCAGAGCCGGCCGCTGCCGAGCTGGCTCTGGCTGCTAAAGATGCTCCTGAGCCTCATAGATCAGGACTTATCTCTACTAAGGCTGAGGATGCTGGATTTACCTACGAAGAGTGGGCAGCTCTTGCAACCAAAGACAGTATCATTCCCGAAAAAATAACAGTTCGTCCAGAAGGCAGTGCGCCAGTCGGAATAGAATTGCTCGGCTTAAAACCAGAAGATCCTTTTACTAAAACATTTTCTTCAGTATTGCAGGACGTCCTAGACAAGCTAAGTCCAGTCGAACGAGCTTGGATTGAACACTCAGGCTTGAATGTGGTTTTGGCTGATACATTACATCATTACGAAGCCGTAAAAGGTACATCTGGCAAGAAGCTGGCAGAAATGCAAGCTTATGGTTGGGGAAACAAGACTACTTTTGAAAATGTAGCTGCTTTGCACCATGATGGAAATGCTGTGTTTTTCAACCATTTCAGAGACCTTGATGGCAAGCTTGCTACTTTTAGTCCGGAGCGGTTAAGAAGTGACTTAGAGCACCTAATTAAGCACGAGATTCTTGGGCATGGACGTGACTGGTCTATGGGCCGGGTATCGGAAAGCGTTGAGTTTTACGATTTACTGAAGGCTGCAACTTTTTCGTCCTCGAATCCAGAAGCATTGAAGTTACGAACTATTCTTTCCAAACATGAAGATCATCCTCATGTCAAAGCAAGAGATGCGGCTAGAGCCGAGCCGCAGGAAGTACACAATTTACGTCTTCTATATCATCCCGAATTGCGTTCCGCGCTGCGCGAAACGACTGCAGACTTCCTAGGTGGACTGATTCCAGCAATCGACGGAGTATCAGGTCATCGGGCTTTTAGCTATCTAAACGCCAGACAAAGGCTTGCGCTTAGACCAGATCCTGTTGTGGGAAATATGGAAAGCTGGATTAAGCATTTTGAAGAGTCGCAAGCTGACATTTCTTTAGTGAATTCCAATCATTCTTTGGATGGAATTAAACGCCAGGCCGCTATATATCCACATTTGGTCGAGTCTCTTAAAAACCAAAAATTAGCTGATGAGACCAGTCTTTATGATGCTGGTTGGAGAATTTACGCCGTCGAGGAAGGTGCACCAGCCGACAAGGTTGGGGTTGATTTTTTCATGGTCAATATTAACAAAGAAAATAAGCGCTATGGAGATTTTTATCCGCTAGATTTGAAGACTATATCTACTAAAAATCAAAGAAAAATAGCCGATATTCCCGATATTCGCAAAGGTGGTGTAATTCAGGTAAAAGACACTGACTTTGCTGTGCAAGATGGAGTGATGGAGTATGTAGCTGGTGGCGCATCAGCTCAATTAGTTGCGCTGGTGTCTTCTGATGCACCATTTAATTTAGGCACCGATATTCCTTTCCCAGGAATTCTGAAACGAAATAGAGCTCAAACCGAAGCGCAAGCAGATGTACTTGGAAAATGGCTGGAAAGAAAGAGATCTTCTAGAACGGAAACATTCAGTCAGCATGTCAGATTTGGCGTAGTCAGTTATTTCAACAAGACAGCCAACATCGTTTTAAGTTCGGAAGCTCAGGTGGCCGCAAGAATAGCGGCTCTAGAAGTATTTGCTGATTTTGTTCGTGAAAGAGTAAGTCTGGCTGTTAAAAAATCCTCTGGCGATTTCAATCGTGTAGCTAGCAATGATTTTGGTGAACTGCACATAGTTACAAGAGATGGATTAATCGGTGAAATAGGCAGCCCACGCTCGGTTTTTGAGAGTATTTTACCTGCAAATTACAATAGCATCGCATCTGGTTCAGAGCTGAAAATTGTACAGCAAAAAATTGTTGATGAAATTCTTCAAGGATTACAGAAAAAAGGCACACCAGCAACCCCTAGAGAAGTCAGAGAAATTAACGCTAAAGTAGAGGAAGCAATAAAGTCTGAATTATTGCTATTTCGCAAAGCCTTTCTGAACCGAGAATCTCAAATTCCATCCGAAGATCTTGCCGCACGTCAGGAATATATCAACGAAGCCACCAGACGCTTACAGAGACGTTTGAAAGGAAAAGATATTACCCAGTTATCCAACTCGCAACCTGATGCTATATATGGTGCTCACGTTGACCCTGCACAACCTGGTGACTTTTCGACCAGACCAGTTCTTGACCAGTCTAATCTGGGTGGTGTCACTCGCGATGTTAATGCAGGTCCATTCTTTGCTCGCGAAAAAATAGTAGCAGGCAAAAACTTACTTGATTACGAGTTTCCTCAAGGCGTCCCCACTCCGGACGCTATTGTTGCTCAAGCAGCTTTGCATCCAAATGCAATAAATGTGGTTCCAGCGATGCAAGCTTTCTTGAATGAAGCCGAGCGAATGGGGCTCTCCCAAACACAAAGGGCTACCGATCTTTATCATGCTTACGCAGTTGCCACCGGCATGAGAGATGCTCCATTGAGTCCTCAGCTTCAAGCCAAGGCGGCGCAAGTTTACTTAGAAACCGCAGTCTTTGCTTATAACGCTTTATCCAGACTGGATGCCAGTCGAAGTATGACCGATATAGTGTTGGCTAAGCCCAGGTCTGGTGAGCTCACATCTTCGGTTTTCGAGCATGGTGGATTTGAAATTCAAGAAATGGGCACCGGACGTATAGTTCGCAAAGACTCGACTGGAAACGTTCGAATCACTGATGATTCAAGCCGGGTGCTTTACGCAATTAGTGCTGATGGAGCCAATGAGATTTTCTATAATAGAAGCAACGGAGTTGTTTCTTCTGTTATCCATCAACCTTCTGGCGTTGTGCGAGAATTCGGAGCAAGAAGCACAGTAGATAATTTAGCTTCTTTGTCCGCATCTCACAGTGCTTTCGATTTACCCGACGGTGGTTATCGTTGGGGCAGCACATTGAGCCACGATACTCATACTATCGACGGATCAACTGGAACATTCAAGCCTCGCACAGGCGAACTTGCTTATGAAAATATTAGTCATGCCACAGACTTGAATACTCTGCAAAATGTTGTATTTGCTTCTGAGCTGTCACCATATTTCCGAAAATTCCAGAGCGATTTTTCCAGAGTCTTAAGAGATTTGCTGCAAAACGAAGCTTTATTCGAGCATATTCCAGATGACCGACTGATTCCTGCTTATTTAGCTCTCCTTCAAGGTGAGAGCCCGTCGAAAGATATAAGATTTCAAAGCGAAGTAATCACACAAGCCGCACGCGATATTCAGTCTCGTCAGGCTGCTCTGGCAGAAGTCATGCACCATGCGCGCATGATGATTCAGGATCTTCAACCAGGAGAAATGGAGCCTAAAATCGATGTTCGACTCAGGCACGCCGTTGCCTATATGCGGGCTTCTGCCGATTTGTTCAATGTAGTAGCTGCAGCCCGAGCAAGCCTTGGTGATCAAATTCCTGCGGATTTGCGATTGAAGCTTGCCGTAAATGGTTTTAAATCGTCTAAAACCGATGGTCAGTCGGAAATTGTATTTACCTCGAACAAAAGAATAATTCTCAGAAAATCGCGAGATGGACAGACCGAAATATTGCTTGGCAAAGAAGTCGAAAGTCAGGACGTTTCTACGGCAGATATTCAAGCGCAAGCTCAAAAAAATCAAGATAATGTCAAAGTCCTCTATCGCATAGCTCCTGGTGGTGAAGAAACGTTTGCCTTCGCCAGAGATAACACACTAATACATAGCTCGGGTAATCGTTACCCACTAGCTTCGGGTAATGCCAATCTCGCTTCGCCGCCCCAGGCACTAAATGCGATACCGCCAAGCGGAACTGCTTATCGTCTTGATGCCAAAGGAAATATAGTCTTTGAATTTTCTGATGGCAGTCGCATCGTCTGGAGAAAAGAAGGCACGCACGAGATTGTCAAAGCCGATAGTTCGCTTCATTATCTCAATCTCAATGCTGAAAGAGAGCAGCGTGCACTGCTCGATCTGATTTCTCAGGACTCAGAACTAAGCGCAATGCGTTTGGAAGACGCTGTAAATTCTTTTGCTTATCGTCAAGGCGCGTTGCAAGAAACCAAAGCTGCTTATTTGCGTCACGCTTTTATGATTTTAAGTGGCGAGCGACACCTTGGAAGTCCAGAGACTCTGCCTTCTCTTGCAGAGCGCACAATGGCTGTGCGAAAAATGCTCACTCAGGCTGCAAGAATTGATTCACTTTGGTTTGCCGCAGCCAAACACTATCCAAGAGAGCGACTTTCTGTCGGGTTTAGAGTGAATGCTGATGGTTCCATCGGACAATCTATTGCAAATTCGCCAACTCGCCTTTTTCGCTCGGGCGAGCCTCATATACATTTTGAGCTCGATGAAGCTGGAACAATTCGCGGTTATAGAAATGGTCGCGTTATCTCGGTACTTCCTTCAGACGGGCTGGCTCCAATATTTTTCAAATACAGCGCATCGGGCAAGCCAACCGAGGTGATACTGGCTACAGGCGATTCATTTACTGGCAAGGCTAAAGTGATGAAAGACGCCGATGGTCCTTATGCGGTCACTGTTATTCCTGAGAACTCACCAGAAGTACAAGTTTTTTATTTCGATGGCGCAAGAGAAGTTTTAACACGCGCAGCAAACAGGTATATCGACGGAGTTGAAGAAAATTTCCAGAGCAGAGTGAGTGTAAGACCAGACGTCGAGCGTCGTATGATGCAGTCGCTTGAGTCGAATCCGGCTTTTTATTCAGTAGTTAGAGATGCGCTTTCTGGCGATCTGACACCAGAAGACATATTTCAGATTCGAATGATTTTGCAGGGGCATCGCACCCCTGGTGCACCAGAAGCCGAACTCGTAGCTCAAGCGCAGGGATTGGTCAAAACACTTTCGTTCTTGCGTGGAAAATACAAAGAAAATATTTCAGTGCATATAAGCGATGATGGTGTTGTTCGTGCTTTTGGTACTGCAGGCGACGTAGTCAATACGGGCTCAGCCAAGCTTTATTCATTTGAGCCAGAAGAGTCGGTGCAAAGACCGCAAGCAAGATCTAAGCCTGCTTCAAATGATTCAGAAGTAATTGACTTCAGAACAAGACAATCAGAGTCTGCAAGAATTCTAGATTCCACTTCTGAGACAGGGGCAAGAATTGAAGCAACCAGTGCAGATGCTCAACTCACGTTGCGGATTTCGATTGCAGATCAATCATTATTGCAACATTTTTGGAATATGTATCCAGAGCTTTCAGTCGCAATGTTCAACCGAATGACTGAAATTCTATCTGAAGTCAGAAATGCTTGGGTAAAAGATTTACCGACTCTTTTTGCAACTAGAAGAAGCATGCTGAGTGATTTGGCTAAGCAGAGAGCCTTGGTGATTTCACTTGAAAAACAAATGATTGCCGAAGGGCTTGATCCAGCATTCATTGCAGCAGCAAAACGGGGAGAGGAATGGGCAAGTTATGGCGAACTTGGTAGCAAACTGGCAAGTGAAAATGCCAAGTACATTAAGGCGAGAACCGAGCATGCGGCTTTCAATAAAGAAGTATTTGCAGAAATAGCAAAGCGTCAAAATGATTTGGAAATCGCATATAGAAAATGGCTGGTTGAGTTGGGTATGCCCGATGTTGCGATCGGACTGAAGCGCCCACCAAGAGTGAGAGCCGCATTTGCAAATGCTTTTTACATGTTTGGGCAGAGAAAAATTAGTTTTTCAGAGCACCTGACTTATGGTGCGTCTACAGTCGATGATCTTACTGGCACTCTGTATCATGAAGCCGTTCATCTTATGCAAGACTATTTGATTGTACGTAGAGCAATAAAAGAAGTTCTCGGTGCGCATCAAGATGTTTCCAGTGTTAGTCTTGCAGATGTAGCTGCGAAATATGCTCAGCTTACAGATATTACTCCAAATCAAAGTGCTATCGCTGCGTTTATTAAGAAGGCAGCCACTCGCGATGTTCTTATTACAGATGAAGAATTTGAGCATGCTGCACTTGTTGCCAATTCTGTGAAAACATACAAAGCATTAAATGAGAATTTTACTCATATGCAATCGTCTCATGCCGCAGTCGAAGCGTTGATACAAAGATTAGATCAGTCCGAGAATTTTGACACGATAATTGAGCTCAAAGATGTTATAACATCTGGGTCGAATTTGGCGAATGGCAAAGGATTCAGGCAGTATATGCAGAGTTCTTTGGCTGTTTTGTCTGAAGTAGATACTGAACTTGCAAGTCTTGATCCATCCCAAAGAGATTTAGCGTCGTCAACTTTATACGCTAATTACAAAGAGAAGCTGAAACAGGCTATGGTTGCTGATTTGGCCACTATGCGCGAAGAGATTTTGGGTTCATGGAATCCTTATGTAAATCAGCTACTAGAAAGAGAAGCATTCGTAGCGTTTATTATTCAACCAGGCTCACTAGCTGAACTCATGCCCTATTTGCTGCCGGTGAAACCCAATCATGACGGAATAAGAGTAAACTCCGCGCTTGCTCCTGAAAAATTTGAAGCGCTTCTCATCGCTTTGCGTAACAACTTTAGTTCTGTCAAGAATATAAGGAAATTAGGTCAAATTTCTCAGTTGGTTCTAGACCTCGAAATGATGAAAGATTTTCATCAAGAAAGTCTTGACCTGACTGCTCAAATTAGAAACGTAATTGAGCAACGATTAGCGGCGTTCAATGATCTTACTTATAGAACTGCTGATCCAGAATCGAGTGTAAAAGGGGCAGCACTAGATTATTGGTTGCCATTTTTAGAGAGTGAATCGATCGGAGCCAAATTTGATCCAGAAAAAATAAAACTCTTGCGTCGTGAGTTGTTCGATGAAGAAGGCTACATAAACGAAAGCGAAGTGAAGGCTCTCTTTGGTCGAAATGGAGTTCCTCCAGCAGTAGAATTTGCTTTGCACAAATTGCGTTCTGGCGATGAGCCCGCTCAAGTGCATACCGATAATGTTGTCGCAGGAATTAATGCGCATCTGGATCGGTTGAGAGCGATTGAAAGTATTGCAAACTCTCACGCCAGTGCGCAGGGTTTTGACACTTATTACAGTTTGCCGCCGGGCGTTTCAGAGAGAATTCTCAATCGCTGGAAGATTTATGTTTCTCAAGGGCTCAGACCAAATACGCCTATGGCAAGGGTTGTTGCGCTTGTCTATCCCAGAATGCAGCAAGCCATCGAACGGTTGGAAGACGCCTGGCATTATGCCACTAGGGACAGTGCCGCTCGTTTGCAATGGCAACGTGATTTGCATAAAGGAGTTAGTGAGAGAGAATCTCTGGTTCTTGATGCTAAGAATGCCTATCTTTTGTTGAAGGCTGCACAGGAAAGATTGAAAAAATCTCCTTCTGATTCGGCACTTCAGTCTGATGTTACCCGACTCAAGCGAAATCATAAGCGTGCAGCTAACGAATATCGAAAAGCGTTAGAGCCTGATTTAGTCGAATATCGAAGAAGAGAAAGTCAGTCGGCAGATCTTCTTCGAGAATTCGTCAAAGATCTCGGGTTGCACGCAAACAATTTAAATTTCAAATCGATGGATGATTTCGGGCACTACGTTATCGGCTCGGGCGACGTCAATTTGAATCGGCAGTTGCTGCTCGATGCCCATGGAAGCAATTTGATAGGTGTCGTATCCGCACACGAAATAGCTGCTCATCTTGCAGATGATACTTTGATGGTTAGAGCTGCTATTCAAAAAGCAGAGAAGCGGTTAAAGGTTCAAATCGACTCGACTAATTCTGAGCATTTACAAGCTGTCCAAAATGAGTATGCCCAAACCCTGCGTGGAAAAGCAGAACTGCAAGAAGTCTGGCTGGTCAAATTACTGGAGGAGCGAAGCAGCCGACCTGAATGGCAGCGCAATTTGAGTGCTGATGAAATCAAACACGTTAGAAAAGTGGTTGAATCCTTCATCGACCTTCTCGATTCAAAAGATATCCCGCTTATTCAGACGAGATTGGGCAAGATTTTAGAGCGTTCGAGAGTAATTGCATCTTACGGAACTAGATTGCAATTAGAAGCAGAACAACGGCTCGGTTTTAGTGAACTGCATAATCTTTTGTTTGAAATAAGCAGACGTAATAGCAAGTCTGCTAGTCGTCTGCGTGCTGAGCTTCTGGGACCAGGCGCATTACCTAAAGAATTGAAGCGTGCGCTTAAGGTCTATGGTCGACTTTCTCAAAACGATAGTCAAAATGTTTTGACTGTTGCGCAGCAAAAAGAGCGTAATATTGAGTACGCAAAAGTCCAGGAATACTTGATAAGTAGAATCCTCAAACAGCTGGAGAGAAATAATAAGAAGGCTGCTGCTGCTGATTTGCAGGGAGATTATTACACTTCCTTCCGTGAGCGTATGGCAACTCGCGCCATGGAACACCACAGCGGGTTCAAGCATTTCTTAGACGCTTACCAGCGAGGTGTCGATCTTGGAAGATGGCTAGAAGCAATAGATCAAGATGGAAAACCAGTCGACCTTACTGTACGCCAGAAGACCAAGGGGCTGGTAAGGATAGAACCAGGTGAGCAAGGGCAACAACCAAGAATTATTTCAGCTGAAAATGCGCGAGCAAGAATCGAAGTCGATCGCCACGAATCTTTCGCACCTCCTTTCATCCCTGACCCACGCATCGAAAATTATGATCTGGTTTTCAGTGCAAGCGGTTCTCAGTGGGTTGCTCATTTGGGAGTCTTAGCAGAATTACAGAATCATG
The DNA here is from genome assembly GCA_964606665.1 of uncultured Candidatus Obscuribacterales bacterium. Taxonomy (GTDB): domain Bacteria; phylum Cyanobacteriota; class Vampirovibrionia; order Obscuribacterales; family Obscuribacteraceae; genus Aved-18. The sequence goes on from CAZSHS010000001.1 coordinate 297,059, forward strand.
TTACTTTCAACAACCCAAATAAAAATTTGACTGGTATCTCAGGTGGTGCAATTGTTGCTGCTCTTCTCGCTAGGGGATATAGTCCAGATCAAATAATAAGGGCTGTACTAGAACGTCCGCATTTATTTCAGGCTGACTTTTTCACTGCGATGACCTCGTTTACCTTTAGTGGGAATTTCTCGATGGAAGGCTGGCTAAGAACTTTGATCGATAATTTTGATCTTGTGCCAAGTCCGAATTTGAGAATAGTCGCTGCAGAGCGACTACAAGACGGTAGCCATCGTCCTTTCGTTTTTGAGTTTGAAAGTGTAGACCTGAATAATGCTGCAATTAGAAAAGCCGAACAAGAAAAATTGCTTATTGCATTGACTGCAAGTACAGCTGCGGTAGATTTGAATGTCGCGCCTGTTTATTATCGTGTAGACGGCCGCGAAATAATGCTCGTAGACGGGGCTTATTACAGTCCAATTGGTGATGCGGTGCACAACAATCGCCCATCAATCGTTTCATACGTTGGTCCTGGAAGCAATCCAATTCTAAGGCGAATGTATGAAGCCACGCCGACGTTTCCGAACAGACCAGATTTTATAAAGGTGGAAGCGCAGCATCCAGATCTAGATCCTGCTAATTTCTTGTTGGGACGAAGACAACGATCCGAAATTATCGAGCAAGCACAAGCACGTACAAAGCAAACAATAGATAAAGAATTAGCAGGTAATGCAGAAAACGAATCTCCAAATACTTCTCGCCGAACCTTAAACAGTAATGCTGATTATGTTGATTCCACTAATTTGAGCAGGGATAACAATCTGTTCAATACTCACGCTTCCCTCAAAGCAAGAGGCCTTTCTGATTTTGAGCTTGACGATTTAATCAAAGAGATTCGGTCTTCTAAATATTGGCAGGGTGACGACTTTCATGCAGTATCGGATCTGGTATCAAAGATTGAAGCTGTATTACAAGCGCGCCGCCAATACAATATTGGATTGAACGAATTCCATTCTGCTGTGGACGCTCTGGTAGACCAGGGTCTGAATATCATCGAAATAGGGGCGCAAAGACGCGCTTTGATTTCCAGGCTCAAAGCACGCGAAGCCGAAGTTGGAAGAGCCATTTCGGCTCTCGATGAACTAGAGCCCTGGATGCGTGATATCGTCTCTAAAAAGCTTGCTCCACAAGCTGAGCTTTTCCCGCCCAAAGCCGAAAGTTCGCTCAAACGAGTTGAGACTACTGCCAATCAAGAAACACAGACTACGGCGACTACTGATTTGTGGCGCGAAGTAGAAAATATAAGGCTTGCCACCAGAAGAAGTGAAATCTATAGATTGATAGAATCTGCGATTCCAGAAATCTCCCGCATTCCAAGCGAGCGCTTTGCCGAGCGCATTATCAAAATGATGTCCGAACCTGAATGGGCAAGTGACAGGTCGCTTTTACTCGTGGAGATGCGAAATTTGCAGCGTCAAATCGACCAGCTTGACTCCCAGGCTAAGAGCTTACAACGCGCAGGCGATTATGAAGGAAATCAATCTATAAATCTCGAACTGGATAGATTGAGAATAAAACATGCTCTCATTTCAAGAGAAATTGCTGAAATAGCCCAGCAGCGTATGGCCATTTTGCAACGAGTAAGCGACGAACTCATGGATGAAATGCGACTTCCACGAGTGCACTACAAAGCAGAAATGTTCTCTCATTCGGGCGGAGGGTATATGCCTGGACGAGGAGAAGTAACAATACGCTATGACATGCTTTTGAAGTCGCATGGTCATGAGGGACTGGCTACTATCTTGCACCATGAACAGGTCATGCATAACTGGCAAGATATGAATGTGGTGCGACTTGCAATCGAATCTGTAATTCCTAAGTTTGAAAAATTGCAAGATGTCTCGCGTCAAATACTTTCCGACAATAGTTTATTCGGCTCTATTGCAAGTAAATACAAAGAGTTGACAAGTCGGGATCTTTCGCAGGAATACATGGCTCGAGTTTTGATGGCTGCAAGAGACCAGGGGCCCTTGAGTCAAAAACCCAATTTTGGAAAGACCGAAAACTTGTCCATCGCTCATAAGGTTGATGGTATGAGAAGAGTTGCCACAAATGAGTATCAGTTGGCAGAAATTTTTGCTGATTCATTTAAGTCTGTCGGTAATTTTCTTGAAAATTCTACTCAATTGTTCAACTTGCATCGTAAGCTGACCCTGTTGATATCTGATCTGGTAAATCCAAATCCAGATATTGCAATCAATGCTCTTCACGAACTCAGCGAGCAATTGAATATGAAGGGCTCTACTGCACTAGACAGACGAATTCACGCTGCAACAATTAGTCAGTCATATTTCGATCGCTTTGGGGTGCCTCCGGCTCTGCGAAAATTCGTTGATTTGTCTATGGGGACCCCAGAGGCTATTGGACAGGCTCAGGAGTATGCCCGTGAAGTAGCAAATATGCTGGAAAGAACCAGAGCCAAAGCGGCACACAGACTTGTACACGAAGCACGACAGTATTACACGAGCGCCATTGAAGAATGGGCATATTCTGGTAGCGATTTACAGGCTTATCTCTATTCTAAAAAATTAGCTGAGCAGTTGGGTCTTGATAGCAGACCTATTGCACCAGTTGCAGATGTGGCAGCCGCAGATATAAGCGTGTCTGGAATAATTTCTGCAAGTACAAGAGATATCAAACGAGAAAGCGCGAATCTCGATTCAATGTTTGTTGAAATTTATGCGGCTTTGCAAGTGGTCGATAGTTACAGAGGTCGCGATAGTTTTGACGAAATGCTAATTCATGCGGCTCGCTTGAAGGATCCCGAAGTGCAACGAACTCTGGATCAAATTTATACGGGTGGAATTGGCTCTGGACCTGTCGCTCCTGAAACGAAACGGCTTCAGACCATTTTGAGCAAGCCCGAACTTGTAAGGTCACTTCTTTTGCTATCTGAGTTTTCTGAGCATGCAAAAACAGTTAGAAATATTCTCGATGACCAAAATCTCTGGCAAACCGATGGACAATATTCATACGCTAGGTTTGGGCAAAGAATGGCTCGCTCAGACGGTGGGCTGGCAGATTTTTCACCATCTGCGGTGCAGGACGAAGGTAATATAATCACCCCAGACTTTTTCTCAAATAGAAATGCTGGAAGAAACACAAGCGGTGCAACGAATGCTGCAGCGCCCGGTTCTAATGCTCAGCTCTTCAACCTTGCCGACGCCAAAGCAAAAGCAAATGCAAACCAAACTCGTGCTCGCAACTCAGTGAAACCTCAAACTGTTGAAGGAATTCTTGGTGAGATTGAGAAATCCGGAGTCAGTCCAGATGTACTGGCTCGTTTTAGAGAACATCAAAAACGCGCTTTTAGTCTAGACGTCTCAAAAGAACAAGTTATTGCCGATTTGCAATATGCACTGGAGTATGTCCAGTCTAAAGTAACAAGAGAAGTCGACGATGCTTATGCTGGACTTGCAGGTGATGTGAATCCTCAATTGCAGGCAAAATTGGTCGCTGATTTGCTTGATCGTGTGCAGAATCTATATATCGATCTTGCAGATGCAGGAATTTCTTTGAAAACAGTTTCGGTCGATTATTCTTTGAGCAGTTCGCC
>CAZSHS010000002.1:0-69765 GCA_964606665.1 uncultured Candidatus Obscuribacterales bacterium
AGAGGTAATCTAGGTCCAGCAACAAACACTTCGCTCAATAATCAAACGCCGGCTCAAGCCCTTACAGTAGCTCTTTATCACTGGATAAGACAAAATCATTGCAGAGAAAATATTGACCCAGACAAGTTGAAAAATTTACTTTCCAGTCAAATCAGACCCGCCTCAAGAGACCACCAACAAAAAGCTCAAGTAAATAGCTGTATTCTGACAGATGCTTTGCTGCCACTAAAAAAGGACTCTACTAAACAAGAATGGCAGAAAGGTTTGTACGACTTATTTGAGTATCAAGAAAACTTAGCAGAACTTCCAGGCGACGCATTCCCGATAATTGTAGATTCAAATGGGACTGCCAATATCGCAGGTAGAAATACATACGATCAAAAATTGGTCAGTGACTATTTGGATTCTTTATATAAGACAAATTTAGCAGCACTTGAAACTTTTGAGATTTCGCGCTTGGTCATGGGCAACACTGCCGGGCGTTTGCAAAGCCTAAAAATGGAACTCTTACAAAAAGAACAAGAGCTAAAGGCGCTTAGCTTGAAGCGAGACTTGAGCGAGGATTTGCAGGTTCGTCTGGAAAATATTGAATCAATCATAAAACATGACAAAGAAAATATCGATCAGTTAGAGCAACAATTCAAAGCAGCTAGACTTGCGTCGCGCAACGCACAAATAGCCATTCTTCGCACGTTTGATTTAGCCAGTCACAATCTAAAGACTTGCAGGGCGGGATTGCATAGAATCAACAATCAATCTGGAAAATTTCTTTTAAGTCGCAAAGATGTTTTTCGCAGTTGTGAGTATCCTATATCTGATCAAAAGCTGATTGAAAGTACCACCAAAAAAATCAGCGAATCAGATGGTGGTCGCTGGCTCGAGCGAGATTTCAATGTGCTTGCCTCATGGCAAACTCTAAGCTCAAACGACACGATAGATCAAAAACCACTTGATATGGTCTTAGCCGAAGTGGAAAACATTAATTGCCCAATGCCGGTGACTATACTTTTAGATTGCAATGGATTGTACACAAGTTACGCATCGCTCTATGCATATGCGGGACTGCCCGTAAGCGAAGACCAACTTTTTTACTATGCTCCTTTGAGCCTGACAAAACAAAAGAATGTTTTCTGGTCGGCAAGTGTTCGAGACCTGGTTTGCCAATCCAGACCTAATCAACCACTTCAACCCAGAAGTCAGGCACAATTTGTCAAAGCAGACTTTTACCCATCTCTCAATCTGACCGAGGGCTCTTATCCTTTGATGGCAGGCGAATTCCAGTTGCGAAGACCAATTGTCAAAGACCTTCAAAACATGAGCGGGATAGTATTAAGGGACTCTTCCTGGAAGAAAGAGTCCCCTATAATTCCGCCTATTCCGCTGGATATGCTCTAGATTGCTCTAGAAATTACTCAGCGTTGTTGTTGGATTTTTTCGATTTTGAGCGTTTAGCTTTGTCTTCGCCTTCTTCGTGTGTGATATTCAAAGAAGTTTCGACTGCTTCAAGACGCTCGAGCAATTCTTCGTACTCTTCTCTTGTGACCAGACCAACGTCTTTAGCCACTTTCTTTACTGAACCGCTCATTGTGCCGGATACCTTTTGCTCGATTACTTCGGTCTTTTTGCCGGCTTCATCTTGCAAGTTCTTCAGGAAGCTTTGAGCATTTTCTGTTTTAACTTTGCCTTGCTCTTCCAGTTCTTCAACGAGGTCCTGTCCAATCTTGACTACATCTTGCATTGCGTTGTTGAGAGCGCCTTTAATACGGTCAAGACTAGAAGTGGCTCCTACGCTGGTCAATACTGCTTTTTTGATAAGCGCTGTTGCTTCGCCCATGATAGTTACACTCCAATATAATCTCTAATTACGCTGGCGGCGGGCTATTCGCCCAACCACTCATAAAAACGGTACTCCGCTTTTACACAACGGACTTCGAGGATATCAAGGATATATCGATATTTCAGCATTTCCAAAGTAATTTGAAGCTGATTTAAGGTAGAAACTAACATGGTTAAATCAGTTAAAATGCTTGGTTCAACGCATTCCAACTTGATGCCCTGGAGGGACTCTCTTGACAATCGCGAGACTCTTTTTCTTACTACTTTTTTGTCTGATGCAGACATCAACACTGCCACTTTTAGCGCAAGCGGACCAATCGGCTAAGCCCAAACTGGTTTTATTAATAGTGGCAGATCAATTTTCATACAACTATCTATCGCGCTATGGCGACAAATTGAGCTCGTCTGGACTTCGCTATTTGATGGAGAATGGTGCACAATTTACCAATTGTGTAAACCGCAGTGCATCAACCAATGCAGCAAGCGGATACTCAATTATATCGACTGGAGCTTATCCCTGGACTACTGGCATTGTAGGCAACAAATGGTATGACCGCGGTAAAAAAGACTATCGCTCAGCCATTCAAGACTCATCTAATAGAATGGTCGGTGCAAACGGCGTTGCTGGCGGAACCAAAGCTTTAATTGGCACCACTCTTGGGGACCAGATGAAGCTTTCAAGCAACGGCAGATCCAAAGTAATTGGCTTGTGCGGCGACGAATCGGCAGCACTGCTTTTAGCCGGACCACTTGCCACAAGCTCGCTCTGGTTCGATAAACGCTCAGGTAACATGGTAACCTCGTCTCACTACGGCTCTTCCATTCCTGCCTGGATAAGCGCTTTCAACGACACTCATTTTGCTGAGCGCTACATTGGCAAACCATGGCAGCGCTTGATGCCTGAAACCGAATATGGTGCCTCCACTCGCGACGATTATCCGCGCGAAGCAACAATGGCAAGCGACGGACGGAAGTTCCCACACATAATTGCTGGTGGTGCTAAGGATGGCGAAGGTTATTATGACAATTTCGCTATGACACCATTTGCCAATCAAATGATTTGTGACTTGGCTAAAGACGCTCTCGATAAAGAACAGCTTGGCAATCACTCTGATGCCGATTTACTCGTTTTGGGATTGTCTGCAGGCGAGCGTTTAACTCAACTCTTTGGACCTTACTCGCAAGAGTGCCAAGACTTGATCTTGAGAATGGACCAGAGCTTATCATCACTCTTTCAAGCAATCGACGACAAAGTTGGCTTGCGCAATACACTTGTAATATTCACCGCTAGCCACGGCTCTCCAGCCATTCCAGAATTTCTCGACGAGCGCGGTATGGAAGCAGGTAGACTTGATCCTAAAGTGGTGGCAAATCAGATAAAGACTAAACTCGATCAAAGATTAGGCGAAGACAATTGGGTCGAATCTTTTGATCCACCTAACTTATATTTGAATCTTGATGCCATTGATAAAGCAAAATTGCGCCAGCCAGACGTTGAGCAAACAGCCGCACGCGCTGCTCGTTCAATTCCGGGTATTGGCGAAATTTTCACAGCCTGGCAGCTTTATTCAAACCAATTGCCCAGCACTCCAGTTTCGGACAAAATTCGTCGCAGCTACTATTTTGGTCGTAGCGGTGAGTTATTTGTTCTAACCAAACCAGGTAATGTTTTTTGCAGTGATACCACAGGTACAGGCTTTGGCTCGCACTACAGCTACGACTCGCAAGTACCGTTGCTCATTTGCGGACCTGGTGTACGCGGTGGAAAATATGCGTCTCACTCATCGCTTTGCGACATCGCTCCAACTGTAACTTCAATACTTGGAATTGAGATGCCATCTTCATGCGAAGGAAACCCGCTTGATGTAGCTATCAATCAAGTTTACGGTCCTCCTCGTCCGCGCATAATTCAGGCACAATAAAATGGCAGAAATAGAAACACTGGTTTTAGTCGACGGAAGTTCTCTTGCCTTTCGCTCATTCTTTGCCCTTTTCACAAGTGGACTTAGAACTAAAACCGGTGTGCCAACCTGGGCAATTCTTGGATTTTTCAATTCATTTTTTGACTTAATAGAACGTCAGCATCCAGACAAAATTGCTGTGTGTTTTGACACGTCTACCCCAACTTTTCGTCACAACGAATACGATGGATATAAAGCCAATCGTCTGGAAATGCCAGCAGATCTGGCAATTCAATGGCCGCTTATTAAAAAAGGAGTCGAAGTACTGGGAATTCCAGTTCTCGAACTACCCGGCTTTGAAGCCGATGACATAATTGGAACACTTGCCAAACGTTATTGCGACGAGGGAAAACGCGTTGTGGTGCTCACAGGCGACCAGGACATTTTTCAATTAGTTGACACTACCTGTGGTTCGGTCGAAGTTTTGATGCCTGGCAAAACCGGTCTCAAAATGTATCAACGCGCCGAAGTCTTCGAAAAACTAGGTGTCTGGCCCGAGCAGATAATAGACTACAAAGGACTCTGCGGCGATACCTCAGATTGTATTCCAGGTATAAGAGGCATCGGTCCTAAGACTGCGCAAAAATTATTGAGCGATTTTGGCTCTATCGATGGTATCTACGAAAACATTGATAAAGTGACAGCAAAAGCTTTAAACGAAAAATTGAGAACAGGCAAAGATCTAGCTTATATGAGCCAGCGACTTGCCACCATTGATTTAAAAGTGCCACTTGAATTAAAAGGTGGCGAGCTAATTATGCACGAACCCGACATCAACGAAGCTGGAAAATATTTCAAAAGCCTTGCTTTTAAGTCGCTTGTTCAGCGCATCCCGCGCGCGCTAGTAAAGCTTGCTCCTATATCTGTAGAAGAACATGGCGCTCTGGAACTTAAATATACCGAAGCCCTAAACAAAATTGATGTGCCACCAATCACACCAGCCGAAGTTGGCATGCTAGACGACGGTGACGGTCCTCCACACACTACTAAAATAAAAAAAGATCGACAGCTAACGCTCAATGCTTCGAATTCCAATTCTAATTCCGATTCCGAAACCGGCTCAGGTTCTTCAACTCCCCTTGGCAGCACCGGAGCTGTTGCAGTGGCAGAAGCAGTCGAAGTTGTAACCAACGTACTTGTAATTAAAGAACTTCCACCCGCACCAAAGCTTGAGCCAATTACAGATCCAAGAATTATTTCCAAACCAGAAGAACTGCAAGAGTTAGTGGCGCAACTTGTTGCATCCAAGGATTTTAGTATTAATCTTGAAACTACAAGTTCTGAAAGCCTCAACACAAGCATTGTCGGAATTTCTCTTGCCTGGGCGCTGGATGGTGGCAAAGGAAAAGTTGAGACTGCATATATTCCACTTGGTCATCAAACTATTTCTGCAATTGGTCAAATGGATCACGATGAAGCCATAGCTATTTTAAAACCGGTGCTTGAATCGAGCGAAACTGGAAAAATTGCTTACAATGCCAAGTTTGAACAAAATGTGCTTTCGCTTTATGACATAGACTTCGGTCCCGTTTCATTCGACCCAATGCTTGCAAGTTATATTATTAACCCAGATAACAAGCACGGATTGAAAGAGCAGGCTGACCGCATTTTTAATCACCAGATGGTGCCTCAAGTCGATATTCTAGGCAAAGGCAAATCACAAGTAAGCGTAAATCAGGTTCCCATCGATAGAATGGCTTCATACGCCTGCGACGATGCGCGTGTGAGTTTTGAACTTGCTCGATACTATTTGCAAATAATGGATGAAGAGCAAACTTATTTATTGCACGAAATGGAGATTCCACTATCTGCTGTTCTATCCAGATTGGAACAAAACGGAGTTGCTCTCGATCTCGAGTATTTAGCCGCCTTTTCAAAAGAACTTGCCTCTGAACTTGCACGACTTGAAGGAGAGATTTTCGCTTTAGCAGATGGTGCTTTCAATATCGGTAGTCCGCTGCAATTGCAAAAAATTCTGTTTGAAAAATTAGGGCTCAAAACTAGCACCAAAACAAAGACTGGCTTTTCAACCGATGCTTCAGTGCTTGAATCGCTCGTAAACGATCATCCAATCGTATCCAAAATTCTTGAATACCGACACATCGCCAAACTAAAGTCTACTTATGTAGATTCCTTTCCCAAACAAGTGATAGAGCGCGACAACAGACTGCATGGCGAGTTTAATCAAACGGTGGCATCAACTGGACGCTTGTCCAGTTCTAATCCAAACTTGCAGAATATTCCAATCAGAACAGAACTTGGAAGACGAATAAGACGTTCTTTCATCGCTGGTGACAATAACTCATCTCTTGTATCAGCCGACTATTCGCAAATTGAACTGCGCATGCTTGGTCATATGAGCTCAGATGAAATCTTGATTGACGCCTTTGAAAAAGACCAGGACATTCACTCAAGAACTGCGATGGAAATCTTCGATGTCCAACACACTGATGTAACTTCTGCCATGCGCGGCACTGGAAAAACACTAAACTTCGCACTTGTATATCAACAAGGTGCATTTGCCACCGCTCAAGATTTGGGCATCTCGAACAAAGAAGCGCAAGCATTTATAGATAAGTATTTCAGCCGCTATCCGCGTGTCAAAAACTTTCTTACTCAAACTATCGAAGAAGCGCGTCGCAACGGCTTTGTCACCACACTTTGGGGACGCAAACGTTATTTCCAACGTCTAAACGATCCTAATAATATGTTGCGTCGTGCCGACGAGCGCGCCGCATGCAACGCGCCTATTCAAGGCAGTGCCGCCGACCTAATTAAGCTTGCCATGATTGAACTGGATCGCAGATTGCGTGAATCCAAACTAAAAGCCAAGCTCATATTGCAAGTTCACGATGAACTGGTGCTTGAAGTGCCAGACGAAGAACTCGACGAAGTGAAAAAACTAGTCGTTGACTGTATGCAAATGAATCAGCCTCTAAAAGTGCCATTAAAAGTCGACATCCATTCAGGCAAGAACTGGATGGAAGCAAAGTAAATATGCAAAAAAAATCTGGCGGCAAGGTCACTATCCAAGAAATAATTGACTTGCTGGACAGACTTTCGCCTGACGAAGAGCCTGAACTTTTGGATGAGCTACAATCCTGGTTTTTGAAACGAGGACTTGAAAAAGATGCAGAGAGTTGCGTAATTCTCTACAAATATTCGACTGATAGAATCACGAGCGCAGAAAAAATAACACTTTCTGATTTGAACGCGAAAGAAGAAGTTCCTCAATCGCGAGAGCATTTAGAAAAGACTTATCAGGAATTACAAAATCAAGTAATTGAGATAAGGCAAGCCATCGCAGAAGGAATTGCGTCCGAAAAGGAACTAGTAAAGCACATAGAAAAATATTCAGAGACAATAGAGACTTGGAAAGCAAGAGAGAAAGAAGCAATCAGTAAATCTCATGACGACTGGGCTAAAATAGCTCATGACAGACAAGCTGAATGTGCAGATGCGGCAAAACAATTGCAATCTCAACTAACTATTCAAAGAACTGAAACAACAAAGATTAGAAACAATCTAATACATATGGAAATGCTGGTAAAAGAAGCTTACGCGCGCAAACAAATTTTCATTGCTCGTGAGCGCGCTGCATCTGCATCACTTCAATTTAAAGCAAAAATGGATAACTTCAACTTATTATGCGGGAGTCCGCAGGACAATCAAAATCAGATAGAGGAATAGAACTCAAACGTTCTAGAATCTAACGGCATTTAGTGCAAGCCTTTTTCGAATTGTTCATCAGGTATTAAAAAGCCACAGAAATTCTGACGATTTCGTTAGAAAAAACATGCGCTTTTAATACCTAATGAAACAGAATGAAAAAGAGATCTGCAAAGTGCGTAAGATCGCGCAGTCGAAATTGCCTATCCACGCGAATCTTCTGACAGATTGGCACCATCTCCAGAAATCTTGAAACAAGTTCCTTTAAAGACGAGAGTAACGCTTTTACCCACGGCTAAATATTTGGCGATACCAGGAAATTCTTTGATCAATTCGAAATAGCGCTTGCTTGCAAATTCGACTTTTTCTGTTTTGCCTTTGAAAACAGCAAGTGCATCATCGACCCAAGAGCCGTTTTTCAGTCGAAAAGTCTTATCGTCGACAATCTTTGTCTCCGATATAGAGGATCCATCCCCTTCCACATATGTATCAGTCTTTAGTTTAGACTGAACCTTTTTGAAATGTACAGCCTTTTCTCCCTTCTCTTCTTTATCGGCCATCATATCGAGAAGCTGCTTGGCGCCAGCGTCTTTCTGACGCTCATCTTGAGCCATGTAGAAGTTATCGCCTCCAGATTTAGCCATAGCCAACCTAGAAACATTACGTCCCATTGAAGTTTCAGGAAGTGGTGATGCGTTTGGAGCAAATGTGAAGCGTGCACCACGATCAGAGCCTCCGCCGCCTGCTGCATGTCCAGGAGCATTGCGTTGCATCAAACTGCCGCGCACCATTGATTCTTGCGCAGAAATCGGCATCGGTCGGCCAAAAGGCATTGGTCGCACAGGCATGGCAGTAGAATTGGGCTCGGTCACAAGATAAGACGAGTAGGCTGTGACTATGCCGTGCTGGCGAGAGAGCCCCATAATTTCGTCTACTATTTCTTGAGTGTTTCCGTTTTCTTTTGCCACTTCTGTTAAGTGACCAACTCTTCGCATCGCCCAAAGTCTGGGCAAGTAATTTGCTGCCAGATCTTTTTCTGGAAATGAAAGCGGGAATTGAAATGTCTTAGGCACACCACCGACATTGCCTGTGATTTTGATTTTGGCTTCGCCCACTCCTTTGTACTTGCCAACGAGCATCACTTGTGTGTTGGCGAACATATCTTTCACAGATCGTGGATAAACATCTTTCACAGTTATGCCTTCATATGAAATTTTCACATCCGACATAATTGGATTTCGAATCTTGTCGTAAAGACCTGACAAAGCCGTTTCTAGATTCTCGCCCGGTTCTACAAATTGTGCGGTACCGTGATGATTACTTGCGATTTTATCTAACAATTGAGTATTGATATCGTATCCAATACCAAGATTAAAGACGCGCAGGTCTGGTTTAGATGTAAGCAGACTAGCGATTTCTTTGTGACCAGTTTTGCCTACAGTTGGCTCACCATCAGTCATCATGATCATATACGAAGGACGCTTGCTGCCAGCTTGAAACATTGACGATCCAAGTGAAACTGCATCGGCTAGATTGGTGCCACCATGTGCTTCTAAATCGTCTATATAAGCAATTGCTTTGGCTTTATTTTCTTTGGTAGCTTCAAGCAAATGATCTTCGAAAGCATCAGCATCTGTGTTGAATTGAATGATGTTAAATTTGTCGCCTGCATTCAATGAATTGACCATATATTTGAGCGATTTTTTGCTCTGGTCAAGCCATTCTCCAGCCATCGAGCCAGAGGTATCTGCAACTATTACTATGTCTTTTGCAACTGCAGATTTACTTGCAATCGGCGGGGAGATAGCAAGCAAGAAGTAGCCATCTTCGTTGTCTTTCTTGTGTGCTTGCAAATTGGTAGCAAGTTCGCTTGCTGACAAAACGTAGCTGAGCAAAAAGTCCTTTTCGTCTGTGCCATTCTTTTCGTTAAAAGTGACAGTGGCTTGATGCTCGTTTTCGCGAGTCATAGAAATGTGATGAGTCGGCGACCAAATAGTGCGAATGCCTTGTTTGCCTTTTATAGAAACATTCAAATTGGTCTCTGAAACTGCGTCTTTATTTGTCTGGCGCAGTGGATATTTATAAGAGACGATGCCACCATTGGCTTTGAGCAATTGCGTGTATTCAAGCTCGACAGTTTTAGAGCCATGCGCAGGAATTGGATAAATGCGCGCTCGAACAGTTTTATAGTCTGCGTATTCAAGTAAGCCAGGATCGATCATTTTGCGCACGATAGCTTCGTATTGCGCAGTAGCTTCGGCTTTTTCAAGTATTTTGCCTTCGACTGGTTTTCCATCTATATGTAGTGAGAAAGAACTAAAAGTGGCATCGTCTGGCAACGGAAATAAATAAGTTCCAGACAAGATTTTGTCAGTATCATTTTTAAATGTCTGTTTTATATATGTTTTGGCGACCTGGTCAAAAATCTCTACTTTTATATCTTGAGCATCGAGATAAACGCCAGTCTGGACCGAGCCGTGAAGCAATGGTCGAGTTTGGGGATTAGTGGGATTAGGATTAGGATTAGGATTAGGAAACCCGATGCGCACATTAGGCAGTGAGTGAAAAGCGGAATCTACATATAGAAATCCGGTCGCAGATGCCATTGGCGCCTGAAGGGTTAAAATTCCAATTGAAAGGGCGAGTCCAAGGATTTTGCGCATACTGCCTCCAAGCTCCATGCATCGGGTTTTGACTTTCCTACTTTCCAAGCTTACTTGAGTGGCAGTTCGTTGTAAGCGTGGGCAACCTGGCTTTAGATTCAGTGTTATCCCTAGTATTATTAGTTGTTTCCCCCTGGGGATTTGCCATCCCCGCAAAGCTAGACTAATCTTGGAGCAGGAGGTCTGCTCAAAAAATGGGTATCTTGAGGTCTTTGTCTACCTGGGTTCGACCATCATCGAATCTGGCGAAAAGCGGTTCTGGACAAAGTCCCGGGACTGGGACTATTACTGGTCCAGGCCAAATGGAAGGTATTCTTTTTCAAAGATTGTTCTGGGGAACCATGGCAGGCTGCTTATCCACCTTACTACTAGCCGAATCACCCGTGCTTGACACTATTGAGCACAGCTTGCTCGAATGGCGATACAAGGTCGCATACACTATCAATTCGCGCATTTTTGGGCGCCCGAAGTCTCAAGACATAGTTATAGTCTCGTATGACGATGATGACCAGTTCGATTTAGAGCAAGAATCGAGCGAAGGCGGACCAAGTCCAATTCAAGAAGTCTTGACCAGATTGATCCCTGCAATTGAGCAGTCGGATCCTTTGCTCATTGTGGTAGACCTGGATCTTGCAGGTAAGGCAGATCCGCGCCTTGTCAAGGTTTTCAGGCAATATAGATCCAATATAGTTTTGGCATTATTAGGCAATCTTGAAGATCCATCAGATTTCCCATCGATGGAACTTCGCCAAGCTTCAAGCGCCTGCGCCTACGACTTTCTAGTACAAGAATCAAATGGTCTGGTTTGTCAGCTACCTATATATAACCAAGATACAGACGCTGTTTCTGAACTTGATAAATCTTCCGCTTTTGATTTTAAAAGCTTAGAATATGAAAGCGACATCGCTTTGTACGAACCTCTGCCAAAGGTGGTCGCAGGGCTTTTGACAAGTAAAGCTGGCGTAGGTCCAACACTTGGTCAAATTCCAAAATACAAAGCAGACAATTTGCCCGTCTATATAAATTTTCGCGGCACCAAATATGATACCTACCAAACAAGGGACATTCTAAACAATAACAGTAAAACAATTCCCACGGGTGCCTTCCAGGACAAAGTGGTGATAATCGGAACCAAATACACTCAAAAGCAAGACAACACGCCCAAAGTACGCACACCACTAGCTCGAAATGTAATGCACGCTCAAATACAAGCAGACGCTACTAACACTATTCACAAGAACCAAATCATCTACAGTTTTTCCAAAAACTGGTATCACCATCTGCTCGTTTTCTTAGGTGGATTGCTTGGCGCCCTTGCTGCAGTACTTCCGCTGGGAAGGCGAAGTTATGCCTTTCTTGCCATAGGTGCATCGGCTCTTATTTTTTCCCAAGTCTTATTTCAATTACTACAAATCAATTTTGTAGTTACACCAATTCTTGCAGTTTTATCTTTTGCTTACGTGTTTGGAACTGTGATATTTCTCGATACCGACTTGCGTGTGCGCAATAGAGAGCTTGCCCAAGCACGTGAAACAATGCAATTTCGAGCAGAGCAAGAGCGCAGACGTATTGCCGAAGATTTGCACGACGAGACACTTCCCGCCCTATCCTCTGCTGCACGAATTGCTGATGATTTATCCAAACAAATGCCAGATAACAGTTTGCCGTTAGAGCTTAGATCTAAACTCGATAACACTTTAGTTGAAATGCGCCGGGTTATAAACGACTTGCACCCGTCAGTTTTGGAAACGATGGGATTCAGACCTGCTCTTGAAAATCTGTTGCATGTGCTTGAGCGCGATACCAATATTAGTGCCAATTTTGTAGATGCTGGCGACAACAGCGAAAACGAATTAAGCGAAAATACCAAGTTGCAGTTATATAGAATCGTTCAGGAAAGCCTGAACAACGTTGGAAAGCACTCGCGAGCGAGCCTGGTAGAAGTAGAAATCAAACCTGAAGAAGAGTATCTAGTCATAAAAGTATTGGATAACGGCGTCGGTATGGATCAAAAACGAATCAACGTGGATTCCCATGGTCTACTTAATATCAAGCAGCGCGCTCAGTTCATTGGAGCTTTGGTGGACTGGTCAGAGCCAAGTAAGTTTGAATCAGGCACCCAATTAACACTAAAAATTCCCATTCTAAAAGGTTGAGGACAAATAAATGACAATTCTGTTAGTGGACGACGAGCAAAGAGACCGTAAATGGTTGAAGGATTTGCTTTGTGATGAGCTTGCAGCTCATGGTCCTTTTCATGAAGGAACGAATGGTCAAGAAGCAGTGGAGCTTGCAAGCAAGCTGCGTCCCCAACTTATCTTTCTCGATATCAAAATGCCCATACTTTCAGGCATCAAAGCTGCCGAGCAAATTTTAAAAGAACATCCCGAAATAGGGGTGATTATTCTTTCAAATTTCTCTGACGAAGTCTATGTTAGACAGTTATGGAAAATAGTCCCTCCCGATGGCGCATTTGGCTATGTGCTCAAAAACGCATCTAACGAACAAGTGGTCGAAGCCGCTCGCGCTGTGCTCTCTGGCGATTGCTGGATTCATCCAGGTATTGCTCGCGTCATTCAACGCACTCAAAATAGAGCTCAAAGTTTAACCGCTGCCGAATATGAAGCACTAATTTGTATCGCGCTTGGGATGACAGATTCAGCCATCGCGCGCCAACTCTATTTGACCGAAAAAGCAGTACAATCAAGATTAAAGTCGTTATATTCGAAGCTCAGTATTCCAGGAAGAGGAGAGTCTAGAGAAGCAGAATTCAATCAAAGATGCAGAGCGGTTTATTTGTCCAATCAACGAGGACTAATTAATCAATCCGAGCTTGAAGACTGGGAGAGCAAGCTATTGAATTCGCAGGCAAGGGCTAACTAACAAATGTTCAAAAGAGCGACCGAGCATTTATTTTTGAAAACCATGATAGTGATACCACTACTTGTGCTTTCGCTCGGCTCGAAAAATTATTGGATCACCAATGCTCAGGCTCAAGACAAATCGGTCAAAAAATCGATTCAAATCAAGAAGTCAGCACCAACACCTCAAGTGAGGGTATCGCCAGAATCAGGAGTGAAACTGCTGGTTGGCATTTTGCAGCGCATAGGAAATGTTCCGGCCCTTGCCATGCAGCAACAGTCAGTAAATTATGCTCCACCACCGCCAGCAGAGAGCGTTTCCAATCAAATTTTTGGTCAAAACCTTACCGACCCTGCCCTTGCTATTCGGCCTCAAATGCGCAGACAAAGCGCTTCTAATCAAGCCTACATTAGCCAGGCTCCGGCAAACAAAGCAAGAGCTAAGCCTGAAAACTTAATTGCTAGTTCGACCAAGATGTATCAGCTAAGCAAAACAATCGATGAGTTAGATCGCGCTGCTAATTCGTACGAACCTAATTCCAGTCAACTATCTAATTCTGCTGGTCAATCAAGAGGCGTAGTTATCTCTAATGCTCCACGCATTACAGAGTATGGTGCAGCAAGTGGTGGCGCCACACAGGTCAAAAATGAAGCAACGATGCGCACCTTAGTTGGTGCTATCAAAGATGCTCAAGCTGAGCAAATGAGCAGAATGTCTGATTCGGAAGATTCATTTACCACTGCTCAAACTGCTACCAAAGCTAAGCGTCAAGTTGTAAAACTAGATCAACCTTCTTATTACAAACATATTCGCGAATATGACGAAAAAAAGAGCGCCAAAGAGCAAAAACAGATTGTTGCCTACAATCCACCTAGCATGGTTTTTGGCATCTCTGGTTTACAGCTTGGAGCTTCCAATAGTGACGTAAGTAGTTATCTAAAATCGCAGTATGGCAGTCAAAAGAGTAAATTCAAGAGTTTCAAATATAAAGAATGGGTAGTCTGGTCTCTGGTCGAGCCGTCAAGCCAGGGCGAGCGGACCACTTTACAGATTTTCTCAAGAGCAAATCAAGTTGAAGCCTTACGCATTTTTGACGACAGATATATTCCAGATGCAGTAAATGTCAGACTGGCTGATACTATGGCTGTAATGAAAAATCGATTCGGCGAACCTGCCTTTGTTTTGGAAGAACCTCAGGTCAAAGACAATTCGACCGAAAAGAAAATGATAAAAAATTACGTATATCCTGTGAGCCAAGTAAGCTTCCAGCTTGTAAGAGCAGAGAACGGCACCTCTCCTGTAGTCACTAGCGTCTTGTTATTTAAGTTTTTATAGATATCTCTTGAGCAAAGCGCTTGAGCCTGGCAAACAGGTAGAATATAGGTCATGTCAGTGACCAAGTACCAGCCTTTATATCTCAAGTACAGACCGCAAACTCTGCAGGAGCTTGTGGGGCAGAGTTCAGTTGTCAAAACGCTGAGCAATGCACTTGAAAATTCGCGCATCACTCATGCTTATTTATTCACTGGTCCGCGCGGAACCGGAAAAACATCCAGCGCTCGAATCCTTGCCAAGAGCCTAAATTGCGATAACGGTCCCACCACAACACCTTGTTTGACTTGCCCATCTTGTGTAGAGATTGCCTCTTCTTCTTCGCCTTCTGTTTTTGAAATTGACGCAGCTTCAAATAACAGCGTAGACGATGCTCGCAGTTTGATAGAGCGAGCCCCCCTTGCGGCTCAAGGCGGAAAATACAAAATTTATATCGTGGATGAATGCCACATGCTCACTAAAGAGGCATTCAACGCACTGCTTAAAACAATCGAAGAGCCGCCACCGCAAGTGGTGTTTATCCTTGCAACGACAGAAGAATACAAAGTTCCACCTACCATCTTAAGCCGCTGTCAGCGCCTGATGTTCCGCCTTGCCAATCAGCCTGAGCTAGAAAAACATTTACGCAAAGTAGCCGAAGCCGAAAATATCAATATAACAGACGATGCCATTCAGCTTGTTTGTCGCCGCTCTGGAGGCGGACTAAGAGACGCTTTAGGTCTGTTTGATCAAGCCAGTCTTTTAGCCCAAGAAGGAAAACCAATCACTTCGCAAGACTTGCTTGTATTGCTTGGAGCACTGCAAGAAGATTTGCTCCTTTCGCTAGGCATGGGCATAGTAAAGGGCGATGGTTACAGCGTTACTCAAGCAGTAAACGAACTTTTAGGGCAAGGAAGAGAACCCTCACTTATTGCTCTTGAATTGGCAAAACATTTCTTGAATTTAGTCAAAGGCTCATATTTAAATGTACAAGACACAACCCAAATGGGTAAGTATGTAAGCGGATCTGCTTCTTATCTTGAGGGCATACTTGCTCAAGTCAAAGATGGAATACAGTCTTGTGAACTAGTCCAAATTGTTGAACAGTTAGAAAAACTGGAACAGTCTGTGAAGCGCTCTTCCTTACCTGTGATGACTTTGGAAATCGGACTTTTGTCTATCTGTCACAGACACGACATAAAAGATGTGAAAGAACTTTCGCTCAAACTGGAAGCGCTCGAGAACCGCATGCAAGGGGGCTTTGATCCTTCAAACGCCAGCGCACCACAAGTGGTGACTCGTCCAAGACCTCAATATTCACAACCGATAACTGCTCCAGTACAAACTTCGACACCAGTGCAAACTTCGACACCGACGCAAGTATCAGCACCGGCACAAGTAACAACCTCAACAGTTGTTACCATGGAGAGAGTAGAGACACCTCAGGCAGAAATGACTATTATACTTTCTGAAAAGACTCAAGAGTTTGAATCTGAGCCTGAAGTGCAAGCAACACAACCAATTCCCCAACCCACGCAAGCATCGCCAAGCCAACCAGCTCAAAGCGGATCTCACGGCGACTTAGATGTACTTTGGGATAGAGTGCTCGATGCGCTACAGAAGCGCAATATTCCAGCATATAGCGTGGTGAACATGCATGCATTTCCGCTCAACCACGAAAATGATGTGCTCTATCTTGGTGTGCCAAAAGAGTTCTTTCAAAAAACTATTGAGTCAAAATCGCACCACATTTCTCAAGCTTATAAAGACATCACTGGCGATACCATCACTGTAAAAGTAAAAGTGGTGGATGAAAGTAATCGCTTGCAAGCAGTTAAGAGTCCGGCTCCAAAACCGGCTCCTCAAGCCCCTACACCCAGAGTTCAAGAAACTCAAAGCGACTCAAAACCCGACTCGGAGGATGATAGGGCTAAGCCCCTATTAAGCGAAGCAGAAACTAATTCAGCGCCAAATACCGGCACCAAAGCACCAAGCGAAATAAGCTTGATGGTACTTGAAACAGACGGCACGGCTTCGCAAAACGCCAAAGAAGCTTATAAGCTCTTCGAAGGTCCCGGCTCTCGATTTATTAGCTAATCACTACGAATCTGCCCCAGTACTCATTAATTAGCTCTTGGTCGGCTTCTTCCACATCGACCGATTCAACTTGGGCACTGGGTGGACCTTTGTGACACCAGACTATGAGCTCTTGCACCTTTTCATCTGGTCCATAGACCAGCACTTCGACCGACTCGTCCATGTTGTTCTTGACCCAACCAAAAAGGTCGCGCGCGGCGGCCTCCTTACAAGTGGACTGCCGATAGAAAACGCCCTGGACGCGGCCTTTGATTTTTAATTTGACGCAAGTCAAGATGTCTTACAACCCCCGGCTTTTAATGCAATAAGTTTTCGCCATTTTGAGCAATATTTTCTTATATTGTGGAAGAAAAAAGATATTAGAAAAGCTATACTGCTCTATCGGCTCTTGCAGAACCTTAGGGATATCGATGTCGGAACAAAAAAAGGCGCCAAAAATTGAAGATTCGGTGATTCTCTCGGCTATTGAGAAGGTCAAAGACAAAGGTTTCGATATCAATCCTTACACAGTCTCTGATGAGGCAAAAGTCTTTCCCTCGGACATTTTCCGTGCGCCAAGTCTGATGAAAATAATTCTTGATGCCAGAGACGAGGCATCTAAATGGCATTTTCAGCCCTCGGCTTCGGAAGCCGACATTAAATTCAATACGCTTGAGATCAACATCGACAAATTGCGTGAAGAAAACGAACGCTTGAGCGCTCAGGTTAACGAGCTGGAAGAAAAACTCACCGCCCCGACAAATTCTCCGACCGAAGTCGAGGTAGTTGTCGAAGAGAACAACGACAAGAGCAAAAGCTCAAGCAATGAACCTGAAGTCGATTTTTCGATGGGTGAAGATTTCAATGAACAACTTAAAGATTTGCTCCAGATGGAAAGCGAAAGTGAAGTCCAGGAGCTTGAAAAGCAGTTAGCTGAAGCACGAGAAGAGCTTAGTACAGCTAAAAGTGAGTTTGCTCGTGTAGAAGATGACAACAAAGATCTCAGTCATAGTGTGCTTGGTCTTGAACGAGTCAACGAAGCGTTGAACATCCGATTACGTGAACTGGATGCAGAAAATCGTGAATTAAAAGCGACTGCAGAAAAAGATCATGCAAATAATCCAGCAGACACCTCCAATTTACCTGGCAACATTGGTGACAATGAAGAGTTGCAATATTTGCGCAACTCGCAGCAAGAATTAACTGAACGTCTCAATCATTTTGAAGATGAAAACGCAAGACTAATCGGGCGCATTCAGGATCTCGAAAACGAAGCAGAACAAAAAGAGCTAGAGGCAAGTCAATCGGCTCCCAACCCTGAACTTGAAGCTTATGTAGCAGAACTCGAACAGCGTATTGCAGATAGCGATGCAAAACAAGTCGAAATGCAAGAAGAGATGGATACCCTAGTCACTCAATTGCAAAACTCCTGGCACACTGGTTACCAAAAAGGATTGAGTGACGGCAAAGCACAAGCCGCTGAAGAAGCATCAGCCGCAACAGAGCAAATAGAAATTGAGCCGGCTTCAATCAATTACGATGCCACCGCTCCTATTCAAGCTCAAGCATTTCAAGCTCCAGATCTTTCTATGATGCAAGGAATCGGCAACTCTTCTAGCGAATATGACGCGCTCAAAGACATGAAATGGAAAGATGTCGAGACCGTTTATCAAATGGGAGGCCAAGGTCAAACTCAACCTCCTGCTTTTTTTGAAAACGCCCAAGCACAAGAACCTGTCTATGCTCAAGAGCATGGTTATACGCAGGATCAAGGCTATGCTCAGGACCCAGGCTATACACAAGACCAGGGTTATGCTCAGGACCAGGGTTATGCTCAGGACCCAGGCTATACACAAGATCAGGGTTATGCTCAAGACCCAAATTATTTACAGCCACAAGCAGAAGTTCCATATGATTTTGGTGGCGCATATCAAAATTATGATGAACAAGAAAATGTACAAGACCTTCAATACGCTCCATTTGAACAGGGTGAATTTGCTCAAGAAGCGCACGGGGATTATCCGGACGCTCAACCGCATCAAGAACATTTCGAACACCAACCACAAGAAGCAGAAATAGACTTCGACCAAATGGACATTTTCGAAGATATCGAAGAGCTTGAGCGTCTTGGAAAAATCGAATTACCTGACGACATTATTCCAATCGATCACAGCGAAAAAGCAACACCAAGCGAAGCTGCGTTGCGCAATTTAGTGCAACACAAAATTCAGCACCAACAAGAACATAGCACTGGAGAAGTTCCACGCATGGTGGGCAAAGCCACTGTGGATCCTGCACAAGCCCAAACTGACCCGGCTGGTGCTAAAGGCATTAACAAATTTGTGGGACAGCGCGGAGCGCATGCAAATACAGAAGCAGCCCAAAGTGCCACCAATTTGCCAGTGATACCAGTAGTACGCAATCTTCCACCAGAAGTACGCAAAGCTTGTCAAATTTTAGGTCTTGCACCTGAGACTATGACCAAAGAAACAATTAGTGATGCATGGAAAAAAGCGATTACTGCTCCTGGAGTTCACCCTGACCAGGGTGGTGACACAGAAATCGCCACATCTATTAACTTAGCAAAAGCAACACTGCTTAAATTCATGGATCAAACAGCGCCAAAATTAGGCAAAAAATTTGGTGCGCAAGCAGGTAGTGTAAATCGTTTTGCAGGCAAGAAAAAACCGGAAGATCAAAAACCGGAAGACCAAGAATAGTGATTGAGGAGTAGCCGTGGTTAAGGGCGTGGTCGCGATTGTAGGCCGTCCAAATGTAGGAAAGTCAACCTTCTTCAATAGATGCGTAGGTTCGCGCAGCGCAATTGTAGACGACCAACCTGGAGTTACTCGCGATAGGATTTATCGCGAAGCCGAATGGTCAGGAAGCAAATTCTTAATTGTGGACACAGGCGGTATTTTACCTGGCACAGCCGCAGACATAAACAGTTCCGCTCAAATAAACGAAGAGGTCAATAAGCAAGTTCGACTAGCTATAGACGAGTCGGATGTGATTGTCTTTATTGTCGATGGAAAGCAAGGTCCCATAGGCGTCGACGAAGATATTGCTCACATACTACGCCAATCTAAAAAACCTGTTCTATTGGCAGTCAATAAAATAGATACACCCAAAGACGAATTGAATGTACCTGAATTTTACTCGCTTGGACTAGGCGAACCTCACAGTTTGTCTGCCATGGTGGGATCTGGAGGCGTTGGCGATTTACTTGATCTGGTGATTGAAAATCTTCCTAAAGGTAAAAAAGGAAGAATCTCTGAAGAGGAAGAATTCGCCGAAGGAGAAGAGGAAGACCTTTCTAAAAAGCCATTCTCGCTAGCCCTTGTGGGCAAACCAAATGTGGGCAAATCATCTCTTTTGAATATTTTGTGCGGCGCAGATCGCACCATCGTTTCAGATGAGCCCGGCACTACGCGCGATGCCATTCACACCATTATCAAACACAACGGCAGAGAAATTACTCTTATTGATACTGCCGGAATTAGACGTCGAACCAAAGTTGAATACGGTATTGAAGCCTTTTCAGTAGTGCGATCTTTTAAAGCTATTTCAAACGCCGACGTAGTAGTGCAAATCATCGACTCATCAGAACCGATATCGGATCAAGATCAAAAAATCGCATCTAAAATTGCCGAAGCAGGACGCGGTGTGGTGATCGTTATGAACAAATGGGATTTGTTCGAAAATAAATCTTCGACCAAAATGAATGAGCTGAAAAAAAACGTTGATCAAGACCTTCGCGCTATTTGTTATGCGCCCGTTCTTTTTACAAGCGCTACAGAAAAGGTTCGAGTTGGGAAAATAATAGAGGCTGCAGGCCTTGCATTTGCTCAAAATCACAGACGAGTTACAACCAGTCTATTGAATCAATCTATCAGCGAATGCGTGGCACTTGTGCCACCACCAGCAGGTAAGCGTGGTAAGCGCCTGAAAATCTATTACGCTACTCAAGTGTCCGTTGGGCCACCCACTTTTGCACTATTTGTGAATGATACCAAACTTCTGACCGACAATTACCGGACCTACTTGGAGCGCAAACTGCGCGAAAATTTCGGTTTTGAAGGCACACCCATCAGGATTTTGACCAGACCCAAAAAGAAACAATAATGTCGATTGTTATTGCCATTTCAAGCCTCTTATTAGCCTATTTACTCGGAGCCATTCCGACAGGTTTTTGGGTGGCAAAACTAGCAAAAGGGATAGACATTAGAAAAGAGGGCTCTGGCTCTACTGGTGCCACTAATGTTTTGCGCTGCGTCGGCAAAAAAGAAGCGGCATTTGTGATGTTCTTCGACATCTTTAAAGGCTATCTTGCAGTTGCTATTGCCATTTATCTTGAGTCTGCTTACTCTTGCGACCTATTTGGCGTGCGTGGCTTATTGCCTGTATTTGCAGCCGTCATAAGTCTAGTGGGACACAGTAAATCCATATTTTTAAACTTTCAAGGCGGCAAGAGTGTTGCCACCGGACTTGGTACTTATTTTGCTTTGAACTGGAAAGTAGCAATTATCGCATTTTCACTTTGGGTGTTTTTGATTTTTGTCACTAGATACGTCTCGCTTGCCTCTATCATCGGCACTTTCTCATGCATAGTGACTATGATTATATTCGGCTCGCCTTTACCATACATTGTTTATACTCTAATTGCTTTTACTTACATTACAGCCCGCCACACAGAAAATATCAAACGACTAATGAAAGGAACCGAGCCTAAATTCGGACAGAAAGCCAAAGACAGTAAAGAAAATACGCCTAAAGAGGTCGCAAATGATCAAGCGAATTCTGAATCATAAAATTAAGTTGACACTATTGGCGGTGGCTGGATGTCTTTTCATAGTGCTACCAGATTCGGCACTATCAGCGCCTAAAATTCCGTTGCTTCCAGAAGAAGAAGCCAATATTCGAGTTTGGGAAAAGGCTCACAAAGCGGTCGTAAATTTATCTATCTATACTCCCAACGCTATTAATATGTACGAAGATCCAGGTATTGGCTCTGGATGCTTAATCAGCAAAGATGGCTTTGTAGTAACATGCGACCATGTGGTATCACAGGCAGCAAAAATCCGCGCCACTTTATTTGATGGAACTTCTTTTGAAGCGGCTATCATCGGTCGCGATCCTGCATCAGATCTTGCCGTTCTTAAATTACTGGCACCAAAAGGAAGAGTATTCGATTTTGTAGAACTAAAAGACAAGTCATCTGAAATTCAGGTTGGCAGAAGAGTTCTTGCCATAGGAAGTCCTTATGGAATCGACCAGACTTTAACTCAGGGCATAGTCTCAAGCATTAGTCGCACGATGAGAACGGCTGCAAACCGACTGGTGAAAGGCGTGATTCAAACTGATGCTGCTATCAATCGAGGAAATTCGGGCGGTCCCTTGCTCGATCTTCAAGGTAATCTAATTGGTATCAACGATTCAATTGTAAGTGCAACACAAGGCTCGTCGGGTATTGGACTTGCAATACCAAGTGCAGTGGTGAGTAGAGTGGTGCCACAATTAATCGAGTTTCATGTAGTTAAGCGTCCAGAGCTTGGTATCACGGCCAAGCCCGATAAAGGCGGATTGCGTGTGATTCAAGTAGATCCCAATGGACCTTCGCACGAAGCTGGTCTGCAAGGCCCAAAAATAGTCAATTACCAAGACGGCGAAATGGTCTATCGAATTTTCGATGCCTCGCTTGCAGATCTCATTACCCATGTTGATGATGTGAAAGTACAAACTGAAGATGACTTATATTCATACATTGAGAAGAAACAACCTAATCAAGTAGTTAAACTGACTGTAGTTAGGGGAGGAAAGGTCCTCAAGATTCCAGTAAAATTGGTGGTCACTAAGACCAGCTAAAAGGGAGTAGAAATTGGCACGAATTCTAGTTATCGATGACGACCACGCAATCGCAGAACTTGTCAAGATAAACCTTGAGCTACTAGGACACCATGTCGAGACCGCAAATGACGGCATTAAAGGTCTTGCCTTGGCTCAGCAAAATTTACCCGAAATGATTGTACTCGATGTCATGATGCCCGATTTGGACGGTTTTACAGTCTGCCAGAGAATTCGTCAGAATCCACAGACCAATGGCATACCTATATTAATGTTGACAGCCCTTGGAATGACCAAAGACAAAGTCACCGGATTTGATTCGGGGGCAGATGACTATCTGGTCAAGCCTTTCGAGATTCCAGAATTGCAAGTGCGTGTGCGTGCACTATTGAGACGAGCTGGATCTGTTTTACATTCAGCTTCACTACCTGAAATTTTGCATGCAGGTGAGATAACTCTAATCCCAGAAAATCTGCAAGCCAAAGTTGGCGAGCGTATCGTCAAATTGACCCCTACTGAGTTTGAAATATTGCATTGTTTAATGCAGCACCACGGTCAAACAGTGAGCACAGGAAAGCTTCTAGAAGAGGTCTGGGGCTACGCTCCCGACGATGACGTCGATACTATTCGCGTGCACATTCGTCATTTGCGCACTAGATTAGAAACTAGTGAGCGTAAGTATATAAAGACCGTATATGGCGGCGGGTATCAGCTCATCGCCGAAGGCTTCAATCGCACTGGTAAATAGCTTTCAGCGCGCTTATTAGACGAAGCTTATTTTTTTGCTGACATTTTTTAAAGCATTTTAGATTAATACAAACCCCTTATTAGAGGCGTACTTGGAATCTATTATTGTATGATTCTTGCCGTCCCACTTGATATGGCGAAAATTTCAGGAGTTACCCAGTGTTATTCAACAGCCTGCAATATCTTGTCTTCCTACCAGTAGTCTTCTTACTCTACTGGTTAGCTCCTCACAAAGCGCGCGTCGCATTGCTTCTTATAGCCAGCTACGTGTTCTACATGTCGTGGAAGCCAATGTATGGTCTTCTCATCGCAGGTTTGACCATAGGCAACTTCTTTTTGGTCAAACTACTCAACAAACAGCCTGAGCGCAAAAAACTCTGGCTTGGTCTAATCGTCGCCGCTAACTTACTTATGTTAGCAATATTTAAGTACACCACTTTCGCCTTCGACACTGTCAAAGACGGTCTCAATTTGATGCATATCGATTGGAAAGAACCGCACCTCAATATCATTTTGCCTCTAGGTATTTCCTTCTTCGTTTTCGAATTCATTCACTACGCAGTTGAAGTTTATAAAGGTAAGCCAGAAGTCAAAAGTCTTCCGCAGTTTGCACTTTTTGCTTCATTCTTCCCTACTCAAATTGCAGGTCCTATTAAGAGATACCAGGATTTCATTCCTCAGTTGGATTTGAAAGCAAAATTCAAATGGGAATATGTAGATGAAGGTATGCAGCTCATTTTGATGGGCCTGGCTAAAAAGGTTTTGATTGCAGATAACCTGGCTCTGGTTGTGCAAGCAGGATTTGCCCATCCAGAAAAATTCACATCTATAGATATGTGGATTTTGACTTATGCATTTGCATTTCAGATCTTTCTCGACTTTGCCGGTTACACCGATATCGCTCGCGGTTCAGCCTTGCTCTTTGGCTATAAAGTTCCAATAAACTTCAACTTGCCTTATCTTGCTGCAAACGTAGCCGACTTCTGGAACCGTTGGCACATAAGCCTTTCGACCTGGTTGAGAGACTATCTATTTATTCCACTAGGTGGTTCGCGTTGTGATCGCGTCAAAGTCTATCGCAATTTATTTATTACGATGGCTCTTGGTGGTCTCTGGCATGGTGCTGCTATGCACTTCTTCTTGTGGGGCGTCTATCAGGGTGTGGTGCTAATTTTGCACCGCGAATGGCAGCGCGTAAGCGAGAAGCTTGGCATGACCAAAGAAATCTTGGAAAACAAGTTCTATCACGCAGCTTCGGTTGTATTCACATTCCATGTAGTTTGTATCGGTTGGGTATTCTTCAGAGCTGAAACTTCTAAATCGGCTTTTGAAATAATTGGCAAACTGATGATGGCACCACAAGAATTGATGAATTTCAGCCTATCGCAATTAGAAGTGCTCAAGATTCGCGACCCAATCATATTCCCAGCATTGGTCGTGCTCTTGCCTATCCTGATGATTTCGCATGTGGCTGTGAATTGGTTGAATAACAAACAGTTCTATCAAAAACCCGCATGGCCAGTACAAGTCGGCGTGATGGTGGCTTTAATGTGTCTTTTGACCATATTCAGTCCCGACTCATCACCTCGCTTCATCTACTTCCAGTTCTAACTAAAAGTAAGCGAGCGGGGAAATCATGGCTAGTTCAGATATAAAAGATCTGAAACCAGAATCTCAAATCATTGCTCCCAGAGTACATCCGGAAGCCTATGAGATTCTAACGCCCAAATATCGCAAAGGGTCACTGTTTCTAGTTGCCTTCGCCATATTTGCGATTTTGAACGTCTCTATGATGTTTATAAATCCAATCAAGTTCAATCGCGAGTTTTATCCATATCGCGGTTGGCTCTGGTGGATGGTAAACGACATCAAACCTCAGACAACCACATATGACGTGGCACTACTGGGCTCATCTGTAGTGGTGGCAGCGGTCACCACGGCTGATGCCACGAGTTCGGGTAAATCGCTTGACATAATTCTGCACCACAAATCTGAATATATGGACAAGCAATTAGCAATAAACGGCTTACCTAAACAACAAACCCTAAACCTGAGCGGTCCTGGTCAAATGCCTTCCGATGCGCTTTTGATTTTTATGGCACTTAGCGATCATTTAAAAGAAGGCTCTACTGTGGTTTATGGTCTTGCGCCGCGCGACTTTTTTGATAGTTCATTTCAAAGCGCATCTGATACCGAATCATATAAGTATCTACGCCGCATGATCGAACTGAAACCAAGAGTCAATTCTCACTATCATCAGTATTTCTGGGACAAAGTAAACGCATTACTCGAGCGATGTGTCTATCTCTATGATAGATCGACAGAGATTCAAACCAAATGGTTTCATAATTTAGAAAACTTTTTGATCAAAATTTTCCCCAATTACGAAAACACTACTTTCAATTACTGGGACAGGAAAGCTCTTTTGCCGGCATATAAAGGTGCGGAGTTTCACCCCAGAGCCTCCATGTGCGCCCCGGAGGATCTTTCAAAACCACACGAATTTATTGATAATACTTTTGAGTATTTCTTGCGTTACAGAAGACCAAATCCTGCGGTCTTTGATGCTCAATTGTATTTCTTGCGCCAGCTTTCTGAGCAGTGCAAAGAAAAGAAAGCCAAGCTCATCATAGTCAATATGCCTATCACTGAAGTGAACATGGCGCTTCTGCCCAGGCACCACTACCAAAACTATATGACTGCACTTAGAGATTTTTCTAAAACATTCGATGTCAAATTCATCGATTTAAACAATCCTAAAGTATTTCCTAAAACAGACTTCAGAGATGGAGTGCACATGAATGCGCGCGGCGGAATGAAATTCATCGAATTGGTAGCGCCTGAAATTGCAGGTACCAGAAAATGAATCAAGAAAAAAACCAATACAAAAAATGGTATGCCACCACATTTCTTTCGACCATGATTGGCTATTCTTTGGTCAATCTGCTCTTTGTAAATCTGATTTTCCAGCCCAAGCAAGAAATGACGGCTGAGACAATTACATCCAGTCCCAGTGAAAAAAGACAAGAAGGCAACTGGATCTGGTGGGTCACTCGCAACTATCTTGTCAAACACCCAGATGCTGAAATTGCATTGATGGGAAGCTCACAAATGGCATCAGCTAGTTTTGCAATTGAATCAGATTCGCAAAACGTAAATGTAGATTGTGTCACAGACAAAAATAGCCGCTTTTTATCACAACTGGTAAAAGAGCGCACAGGCGTAGACACTCATACATGTTTGTTCGCTCTTGGCGGAGCAATGATTTCGGATCAATATATTATTGCCAAGACTTTGTTCAACGACAAGCACAAGCCAAAGTTAATAGTGCTTGGTGTCAATCCGCGCGATTTCATCGATAACCTCATGCCATCATGCGCATCGACCGAGACATTTCATTTCTTGTCTCCTTATACAGATTTGAGCAAGTTTGCTGAAGTCAACTTCAACAGTATTTTCACTAGAATGGACTGGACCATAAATGAAAAGCTGCCACTAAAGCGTCTCAAAACCACAGTGGCTCAGGGCATTAAAACTGCCGGCGACAAAATGCTTAACAGATTTGGCTTAACTATAAACGAAGACAAAGACTTGGTCGCAAAAGACGATACTCAAGCAAGTGAAGGCACCGATGATGTTGAAGCGAAAACTGGTAATGCAGCCATACTTAATGCCATCTTCGGAAAGCTCTCTGAAGTAAAACCAGCGACCCAAATAATACATCCTGGAATGTACTATGATTTCATGGACAATATGCGCGAATACGGTAAACGTTATAAAAGCGCTGATGTGCCTATGTTTACGGCACAGAAAAAATATTTCGAAGAGTTTTTGACTTACTGCAAAGAACAGAACATAAAGGTAGTAGTGGTTGGAATGCCTAACATGTGGCCAAACCGAGAACTACTTCCAGAAACGTTCTGGACTACTTTTAAAACTTATGTCAGTGATACTTGTCTCAAACACGACGCTGTTTTTGTAGACCATTTAGACGATGACAAATTATTTGTCACCAACGACTATATTGACTGTGTCCACATGAATCAGCATGGAGGCAGAAAACTTTTGACTTCGATTGCTGATGCAATTGCAAAAAATCAGAAAACAGCCCAAGCACTTGGCGCACCAAGTACAGTGGCAGAGCGTAAAAATCAAAACAATCTCTAGTTATCTGGACTTTCTTTTCTTAGACGTTTTTTTAGTCTGTTCTTCGGCAGGCTCTTTAGTGTCAGTCTTTTCTTCATTCAGCACAGGAGTCAAAACTGGCGTTGCAGAGGGTGCAGACTGAGATGAGGTTGCTTGCGCTTCATCTATTTGAAAACGCCCCAAGATTGGTGCATGCGAACCGCCAAGGCTGTTTGGCTTGACTGAGTACTTTTTCACTTCGATATTTTGACTGACTAAAAAATGATCTACTGGAAATCTATTGATTACAATGTCTGTAGGTCCAAAATGCAAGTTAGGATTGAAGCCATTGCCTATGCGACCATCTGCTAAATTGTAAGTTTTTATCAAATTCGCAAATGCAGCACCATAAGGTGCGACATTGAATAATCCAGTCACAACGACAGGTCCTTGCAATTGCGAAACTTCTTTGCCGACTGCATCTAAATAAGCGTTTCTCTTTTTGAAGGACGCTGCATCACTTGGAGCTGGAGCGCTTAAAGCTACGACATTACAATTGCCAAATTCGAATTTAACTTTGGCCATAACCATGGGGAACTTGTCTGGTCCCACTTTCTTCACTTGCATGTCGCTCATTGGATGATTGCAAAAGATACCAATACCGGTGCCTTTTGCATCAGGAAATTCGCCACCTCTGTGATAAAAAGGTAATTGTTCGTTCAAGTGTCTAGACGACTCTTCATCTAGATTTTCGACGCAAAAAATATCCGGACCCAATTCTTGCACTTGCTTGACGATTTCTTCGTAAGCCTTTTTATTCTCCAAATTAGTTTGCAGAATTTGAAAACTCAAAAAATCTTTGGCATCAGCTTTTTGTTTCACCGGCAACAACATTGGCGAGACGAGGGCTACATTTGCCCCTGCTAAAATTACAAGTAAAAGTGATACCAGTCTAAGCGAGCGCGTAAACAAAAATGGCAGTGCACTGATTAAAAGAATAATCACCACCTGACAGCGCAGACTGGCGCACATCTCGGCCAACCAGCCGATATCGCCTTCGGCACTTGCAAGCGAAACAAATCCTAGGCAACTAACAATGATACCAATCAAAGCAAGCGGCGCCATCATCAAAGAAAATTCCATCGCAGCTTTAGGCTCTTTCGCCTTACCGCTTTTGCTCTGGTCGCCTGCAGCGTCCATCACATGAGTTTGAATGTCCTCTTGATTGCTCAAGCTATCAAAACTATCAGACACATCTCACCTCAGAAATCCCTCAAATTTATACCCAATTTTTATTTTGATCTTAATGCGACCAGTATCCTTTTTGCAGCTCTTGCAAAAGATAATCGAGGTCATCACGCACCCATCCTTCCTTAACTACTCGACTGCCACCTGGCGGCCAGACCGGTTCTTCGCCAAATAAATCCTGGTCGAGATTATCCAGGTAAATTTTTTGCATATGCTGTGCTTGAATCTTCTTTTTATCGGCATAAAGCCAGTTGAGAATTAAAAGTCTCGATATCATACTGTCTGAATTGGCGTCCACCGCTTTCATCACATAAGTGCGAGCGCCGGACTGATCACCTTCTTTGCTCAGCCATCGAGCCATTTCTAAGCTCATTTTGTAATTAGTTGGCAAATAGTCACAGGCTTTTGCTAGTGCCTCAATTGCCTCTTTGTGCATACCCTGGTGATAAAGCGCCTCAGCTCGCGCCTGCCAGAGCCTGCTTGCAGCAGCACCCGAATGAAAGAGCGCGCTTTTGACGGGCGAGAATATCATTTGTCCAGCTTTTGTCTGCATTGAGTCCGCCAGAGCAAATTCACGCTTAGCTAAATCGCCATGTTTTTGTCTTGCTTCTTTCTGACTCAAGAAATAGTGTTTGTGCGTATCTAAGTAAAGACAAGTAGAAATAGTAAAATCAAAAAATATGATAATAAATGCACATGAACCAATGAGCGGGACATATTCTTCCAGTCTGAACAAAAGTCGGCCAAAGTTTTTTTCGCTCAAGCTATTCTGGCGAACGATGAGCTTCTCCAGTCGTTGACTAAGTTTAATTTGACGGTCTTTAATCAAATTGAAAAACTTGCGCTGATTGCCAGGTGATGTAGCGCTAATTGGGACTTTGAATAATATTTGACCGCTTCGAGCTTTGCCATTTTTGTAAATGGGTGAAGCAATTGAATTGGAATAAAAAATCAGATTGCCAAAAAAAGAAAGCTCTATCAAACTTATCTCAGAAAATGGCACCATTTGATTTCCAAGCAAAAAACCTTCGTTGTGAACATATTTGCCAATTGGATTGGATTCGCCACCTTTGGTGCAAGTTTCAAGCCAGATTCTATAAGGCATGATGGGATGTTCGAAAAAGAGCGGGCAAAAGAAATGACAACCAAATGCGCTTTCT
This sequence comes from uncultured Candidatus Obscuribacterales bacterium, assembly GCA_964606665.1. Classification (GTDB taxonomy): domain Bacteria; phylum Cyanobacteriota; class Vampirovibrionia; order Obscuribacterales; family Obscuribacteraceae; genus Aved-18. Next base: position 29,503 of record CAZSHS010000002.1, read on the forward strand.
TGAAACGATAGAAACAAATGTGCACAAAAAAGAATAAGCGGCGCAAGAGCAAAAGAAAGCGTAAATAAATCAAGTGCAAACCAGAAATCGTTGGCAAAAAAAACGATGAATAAAAGCCCATAGAAGACCACAGCCACTTTGACCAGGCTGTAGAGCTTGTGCGAAAGGGATGTACCAATCAGCTCGGGATAGATCTTTTCTTCTTCAGCGCTCATTTAAGCTTTTTATCTCTGCATTCATTCATACCTTATAGTAAGCAGTATTAAGCTTTGAAAGTGGGGAATATTTTCACTAGACCACATCTAGCGTTTCTCCTGGAATTTTCGGCAACATGGCTCTAATAAAGAAAGAAATAGGCGAATTACTGGTCGACAATGGGCTCATTACTTCAGACGAGCTCAAACTGGTCCAGCAGGAACGTCTCAAAACTGGCGAGCCGATAAGTCTCATTTTGTCGCGCCTGGGATTAGCCAACGAGAAGCACCTGAAAAACGCTCTAGAACTGCAATTTGGGGTGGGCTACGTTTCTCTTTCCAAGCTCAGTCCAGATACAAGCTGCCTCAATATGCTGCCAGAAAAACTGATGCGTCAGCACCAGGTTGTGCCCGTTGGACAGACCGATAATAAACTAACTCTAGCAATGGTCAATCCCAGTAACTTGCTTGCTTTAGACGACGTGCGCTACAGACTCAAAGGCATTTCGGTCCATCCAGCCGTTTGTACCGAAGACGATTTCCAACATTTTATGGAAACGGTTTATGCAGCCAATCGCAAACAGGAAGACGATTTGCGCCAGTCGGGTGACACATCGATTCTTGACCAAGAAGTAGATTTGGGTTCTCTTGATGTCGCACAAGAATTAACTGAAGAAATTAATGACTTGGACCTGGCCAGACAAGCACAGGATGCACCTGTAGTTCGACTAGCCAGTCAAATTCTAGCCAAAGCCATTCAAAAGGCTTGCTCAGATGTGCATATAGAACCCCAAGACAAGGCAATCTCGCTGCGTTATAGATTGGACGGTGTTTTGTATGCAGACAAAAGTTTGCCTAAAGTTGTTCATCCAGCCTTGATTTCGCGTTTTAAAATCATGGCAGATTTAGATATTGCCGAGCGCAGATTACCTCAGGACGGACGTATCCGTGTTCGGTTCAATGGCAAAGATGTCGATTTTCGTGTTTCGACCATTCCCACAAAACACGGTGAGAAGCTGGTCATGCGTCAATTAGACAAGTCTGCCACCAATCTTGGACTGGAGAAATTAATCACCGAACCAGAAGCTTTAGAAATGATTCGCGAGATGATCAAAAAGCCTTACGGAATTATTTTTGTAACTGGACCAACTGGTTCTGGTAAAACGACTACATTGTATTCGGCTCTAGCTGAGCGTAACACACCTGAAGTAAATATCTGTACGGCTGAAGATCCAATTGAATATGAAATGTCAGGCATTACTCAAGTGCAGGTTCTGCGTGAAAAGGGTCTTGATTTTGCCAAGATTCTGCGTCACTTCTTGCGACAAGATCCAGACATCATGCTTGTAGGAGAAACGCGCGACAGAGAAACGGCAAAAATAGCCGTAGAAGCAGCGCTCACCGGTCACTTGGTATTCACCACCCTTCACACAAACGACGCACCTGGCGCTATTACCAGATTATCTGAAATGGAAGTGGACCCATATTTGGTGGCATCAGCAACCATTGGTGTAATTGCGCAGCGACTATTGCGATCAATTTGCGAAGATTGTGCTCAAGATTATGTCCCTGAATTAGCCACTCTTCGCTACCTAGGACTCTTAGATAAAGAACAAGAACATATTGCTGCTTCAAGCGTTGCATACTACAAAATGCGTTTGAATGAAAACAACATGCCCGTTTTCAGACAATCAAAAGGGTGCGAAAGCTGTAATGGCACCGGATATAAAAATCGAATTGGCGTGTTTGAAGTTATGCGCTTAAACGATGATATTCGCGAGCTGATATGCAAAGGCTCACCAACAGCCATGATACGCCTTGCAGCCAAACAGTCCGGTATGGTACCTCTAAAAGATTACAGCATACGACTTGTGGCACAAGGCAAAACCACTGTTGAAGAAGTCGTGCGTGTTACTCTTGCCGACAATTCAGGTGATGACAAACTGTGCACCAAGTGTCGCAATCCAATTACAGACGATTTTGTAAAATGTCCTTTCTGTCAGCACGATTTAAAAATTTCTTGCCTGCGTTGCGGCACATTGCAAAAAGAAGATTGGACTTCTTGTCCCAAATGTGGCTTAACTGCTGCTGAAGCATCAGAAGAATTATCCTGTCACAATTGTCATGCTGAAGTTATGGGAAGCTGGACTAATTGTCCATATTGTTTTGCGCCAAAAAATGGTACTACAAGCCAATCTAATTACGATTCTATTAGCGGCAAAAAGAAAAAGAAGTGAGTTAAGATGAGCCCTCAAGATATTGAATTACCCGAAATCGTACAGTTAGTGCTCGATCGCGGGGCGTCGGATTTACATTTAAAGCCCGGGCAGCCACCAATTATTCGGGTATCTGGTGAGCTCATTCGCACACCGCTTCCAGAAATGCAAAAGGGAGATGTGGAAGAATTAGTCTATCCATACTTAAGTGACGACCAGAAAAAACATTTAATCGAAACCTGCGAGCTAGATTTTAGTTTTGGAATCGAAGGTCTTGGTCGTTTCAGAGCAAACATATATAAGGACCGAGGAGCTATAGCTGCCGCCTTTCGCGTAATCAACACTCAAATTCCATCCATACTCGACTTAGGTTTGCCTGAAATCTGTATTGATCTGACGAGTAGACCGCGCGGATTGGTACTGGTCACCGGTCCCACAGGATCTGGCAAATCAACTTCGCTTGCATCAATGATTGATCATATAAATATGAATCAATCTCAACACATTTTGACAGTCGAAGACCCAATTGAATTTTTGCATCGAGACAAAAAATCTGTCATCTCTCAGCGCGAATTAGGAACTGACACCAAATCTTTTACAAACGCTCTACGAGCAGCTTTACGTGAAGATCCAGACGTCATATTAGTGGGTGAGATGCGAGATCTCGAAACTATTCATCTGGCACTTACAGCATCTGAAACAGGACATCTGGTATTTAGCACGGTGCACACAAGTTCGGCTGCTCAAAGTTTAGATCGTATTATTGATGCCTTTCCATCCGACCAGCAGGCTCAAATAAGGGTAATGCTGTCGACTAGTTTGCTTGCCATTGTCTCTCAAACTTTGATACCAAGAATGGAGGAAACGCAAGGAGGTAGTCCAGTAACAAAGGGCAGGGTCATTGCCTGCGAAGTATTGATGAATACTCCGGCTGTAGCAAACTTGATTCGTGAAGCAAAAACTGAGCAATTATATTCGGCTATGCAAATGGGTGCTAAACAAGGCATGCAAACTCTTGAACAATCGCTTGCTCGACTAGTAAAACAAAATACAATTTCAGAAGCCGAAGCGATGGGCAAGACCAGTCGTCAAAACGAACTAGCTCAATTAATAGGAAGCCTTGGCACCACTGGTGCTGGCACTCAATCGCAGATGAATTCATACTCAAATCAAAATCCACCCCTGAATCCGCCATTGGAGCGGGACAAAGAAAGAGAAAAGAAAAGTCTTTTCGGACGCTTATAACCTAAGACTAAAGTTTTGCCATGGAATTTGTATATAAGGTACGTGACAATCAAGGTCGAGTGAGCGAAGCTTACGCCCAAGCTGAATCTGCTAGCGTGCTCAAAATCAGACTACAAGCAAGGGGTGTCGATGTAATCGACATTAAAGAAAGAACTCGCCCTCAAGCTTTGCGATTAGATGCTCAAGAGTCGCTTGACAAAGTAGCCGCTTTATTTGAGCAGATAACTCTAAAAGACATGGTTGTCTTCTCAAGACAGTTTGCAGCTCTGGTGGGCTCTGGCGTGTCGATGCTGCGGACACTTTATATCATTGTCGACCAGTGTCCCAATAAAAAATTGAAGCGCGCCATAGATGATGTAAGGCGTCTAGTCGAGTCAGGTTTGTCTTTATCTGATGCCATGACTAAACAGGCTGGAATCTTCGACTCGCTCTATATCTCGATGGTTAGAGCAGGCGAGGCAGGCGGTATTTTGTCCGAAGTGCTCAAACGATTAGCCGATTTTCTTGAGTATCGCCAGAAACTGAATCAAAAAGTTCGTGCCGCCATGGTTTATCCATCTGTTGTATTGCTTGTGGCAGTTGGTGTTTTCTGGGCCATGCTTACATTTGTGCTGCCTATTTTCGAAGGACTATTCAAAAATATCGGCGGCGAATTGCCAGCCTACACTCAATTTTTAATAGGTTTATCGGTGGCGGCACGATCCATTTGGATGGTTCTATTTTTAATTGCATGCACAATCGGTGCTGTTTTTCTGCGTAATTACTACAAGACTCAGCAAGGCAAATTGCACATTGATGCAATTAAACTGTCTATTCCTCTTATAGGAGAGTTAATTCGAAAAGTGAGCATTGCTCGCTTTAGTCGCACTTTTGGAACTCTAATCCAGGCAGGTGTGCCCATGCTAAACGCACTTGAAGTAGTCAAAGATACTGCCGGAAATGCGGTGGTATCGCTTGCAGTACAAAAGATTCATGAGGAAGTACGCCAAGGTGGCACGATATCCAAACCGATGACAAGAGACAAGTTATTTCCCCCCATGGTCACACAAATGGTGGCTGTAGGAGAAGAAACAGGCAAGCTAGACGACATGCTTGAAAAAATTGCCGAGTTCTACGATATGGAAGTAGAAAATTCAGTTGATTCTTTGACTTCAGTGCTTGAGCCGATAATGGTTGTGCTAATAGGTGGAGTTGTAGGCTCTGTGGTCGTGGGTATGTATTTGCCCATCTTCACCGTGATCAACCAGCTCAGATAGTAAGTTTCCGGACGCGAACAGTTATCAAGATATATCACTTTCAGGCAGTTGCCGGGCGCCTATAATTTTGACATTTTGCCTTATATCGACAAACTTAGTCCTTTTTTTCAATAAATCTGTTGGATATTCTCAATTAAGGCCATACAATATTCATTATTCCTAATTTATGACCTTTGCAGGCCCCATAGTAGGACTCTTGTCGGTAGTCAAGCAAAAAAGCGAGAAAAAAAGTGAGCAAAAGCTTGCATGCAAAAAAAACCAGTCAGGCAAATTCGTCATACGTGCCGACCGCCAAAATACCAGAACCAACTGTAATAGCCAAAGATGTGGCAATGACCAAACCAGAACCAGGAAAAGCTCAAGATCAAATTCACCAGTGGCTCGCACGCTACGCAACAACGCGTGACCCAGTTCTACGCGATTCAATCATTCAAGCTGCCCTTCCTCTGGTCAAAAGAATCGCCTACGGTCTGGCTAGACGCTCGACTGACCCAGTCGAGGATTTAATACAAGTCGGATCTATCGGCTTAATTAAAGCGGTTGACCAGTTCAAAGTTGATGCTGGCGCTAAGTTTCAAACTTATGCCACTCACTTAATTACTGGCGAAATCAGACATTATCTCAGAGACAAAACAGCAATGATTCGCGCCCCGCGTGAATTGCAAGAATTATCTTTCCGCATCAATCGTTTGGTACAGAATCTTACTGCCCGCCTTGGTCGCGAGCCTTCAGATTCAGAAATCGCATTTGAACTTCAAATACCAGTTTCACGAGTAAACGAGGCTTACGAAGTTGACCGCAGACGCACACTTGTGTCGCTCGATCAGGCTCTTTCAAACGATGCCGGCTCCGAGCAATCACTTATAGACACACTTGTAGATGGACGTTATAACAACAATCAGATGGCAAAAGAAGACCGCTTCATGCTTGCAGAAGCCATCAAACAGTTGCGTGACGGCTTGCGCGAAGTAGTCCAACTCACTTTCTATGAAGACTTAAGTCAAACAGAAGTGGCTCGACGCCTTGGTATTTCGCAAATGCAAGTGTCTCGCCGATTGCGCGCAGCCACTGCCGAACTACACAAAATCATCACCCATAACAGAAAGATTTCCGGTCAGAAAGGCAGTTAATGTCGGCCAACCTGGTCATTGAAGCACGAGGCATCATCAAAGATCGCATCGGCGGTCTTATGCGCAAAAAAACGCGCGTACTAAACGAGCTCGAACTCAAGGTGCAGGAAGGAGAAATCTACGGGTTACTTGGTCCTAACGGTGCAGGTAAAACCACTACACTCAAAATCTTGCTCGGTCTGCTAAAACCAGACCAGGGCGAGATTTCGATTTTGGGCAAAGAAGTGGGCAGTCTGCAGGGACTGGCTCAAATTGGCTTCTTGCCTGAAAATCCGTATTTCTATTCACATCTAACTGGAAGCGAATTTCTCGATTTTATCGCTCAGCTATTCAGCATCAAAAAACAAGAGCGCACCAAGCGCAAAGTTGAATTGTTGAAATTAGTCAAACTTGAGACTTATGCAAATGAGCCCATGCACAAATATTCAAAGGGCATGCTACAAAGACTTGGTATTGCTCAATCGCTCATTAACGATCCGGCCTTAATCTTCTGGGACGAGCCGATGTCGGGACTAGATCCCATAGGTCGAAAAGATGTGCGCGAAATTCTGCGCGACCTAAAATGCAAAGGCAAAACCGTACTTTTATGCTCGCACTTACTTCCCGATATCAACGACCTCTGCGATAGAGTAGGCATCTTATATGCAGGTAGACTCATTGCCGAAGAAGAAGTCAAAAACATATCTAAAGAAGGAAGTTACTTAGGACTAGAAGAATATTTCCTGACTAAAATAGAAGAGGCAAGTCATGGAACAACTTGAAGTAGTAGGTGCCATCGCCCTTAACTCTTTTCGCGAAACAGTGCGCGACCGAGTTTTGTACGCTTTCTTTGTATTTGCTTGCGTAGTCACAGTAGGTGGCATTCTGCTTGGCTCCCTTTCTGTTGGACAAGATTTGCGTATCATTGAAGATTTAGGCATGGCTGTCATTGCCATCATTGGCGGTGTTATCACAGTTATCGCCGGGACCAATATGGTCTACAAAGAACTGGAGCACAGAACCATCTATGTAATATTTACCAAGCCTGTAACTAGCTGGCAGTTTATTCTAGGTAAATATCTTGGACTTGGTATGTGCATTCTTGTAATGACAGTAATGATGGGAGCCTTTCTCATTTGCCTCGTCTGGCTAGTCGATCCCATGCACCAGATACAATTGCACTTACCCCGCATTCTTCCCTCTATTTTATTAGTGTTGCTTGAAATGCTTTTTGTTTTGTCATTAGCCACATTTTTTTCAACATTCTGTAGCCCTGTTATGAGCGTCATTTTCACTTTGAGCCTTTGGTTTATCGGTCACCTTGGCACGTCATTAATTGAACTGGCAAACATGTCTGAAAACCAGTTCGCACGCGTGCTTTTGAAAACAATCTACTGGATTCTACCAGATCTATCTAACCTGACAAGAATAAGATCTTTGCTCATGTATGGGCATTATCCTTCTAAAGAGATGATTTTATTTCTGTCGTGTTATGTCCTTGCCTTCATACTATTTTTGCTGTGTCTGGCAGCAATCATAAACGAACAGAGAGAATTCCCCTAAATGGAAAGCCTAATCGACCAAATAAACGATTTTCTGACCTTGAGTCAGTACAACACTTTGCGCCAGATTTTAGCGCCCATACTTGGAGTGTGTATAGGCAGTTTTTTAAATGTGGTGGCACTTCGCTCTCTTGCTGAAAAGTCCTGGATACATCCGCCGTCGCACTGCCCGCATTGCAAACATAAGCTTGGATTTCTAGACTTAATTCCACTCTTTGGATTTTTGATGCTCAAAGGCAAATGCAGATATTGCCAGAAGGCAATTTCAATCCAGTATCCATTGACTGAATTGTTCACTGGACTAATTTTTTTTCTGATAAGCCAAACCTATGGTTGGACTCTTGTAGGTCTTGCTATGGTTTTCTTTTCATGCACGCTGATTGCTGTCACTTTGACCGATTTGAAAGAAAAGCTCATCCCGCATGAAATTACTTATCCTTCAATGTTGCTTGGCATTTTGTACAGTTCGTTTTGGGGCACCGGTTTTTTTAATACCATGGCTGGTGTTGGCATAAGTTATGTTCTGTTCGATTTTATCGACTTTTATGGTCTTGTTAGTATCAGATGGTTTCAAGGCGCTGATGCCAACGATGAAGAAGCTAAAAATGATAGTGAAGACCAAGCAGTTTTGGAGGAGTTCGATCCAAGTATCGACAGAAGCTTCGATATTATTGAAAGTCAAAAAGAAGAAAAGAAATTCTTTGGTGACGATGAAGACGATGTGGTCATGGGCGGAGGCGACGCAGTACTTGCAGCGGTTATTGCCGCATGGCTTGGAATGGAAAAAATGTTGCTCTCAGTGGCACTGGCATTTCTAGTTGGCTCTCTCATGGGTGCTTGCTATGTCTTTTCCGACATGAAACGTCGCGGCACACTTAATCTGGTGATAAAACCGGCTATTTGGGGCTTTGTTATAGGACTGGGTTTAATGTGTTTGCCACTTAGTGCAGTTGCATTTTTGTCTCATGACACATCAACCTGGCTCACCCCAAATCTGGCGCTCTTGGCGCTTGCAGGTGGCGTTTGTGGAGGACTTGTATCTGCTGTTTTTACAGGCTCACGCTTCTCGGTCAAGTTCCCTTTTGGACCTTCACTTGCCACTGGAGCATTTTTAGTGATGCTACTTTCCAATAATCTTAGTAAGATGGAATATACCGGCGAATTCTGGAAATTTTAAGTGGGGACATAAAAATTGTTTGGCCTGGGGTTTAGCAAAAAGGATGGACCAAGGCTCGGCGTCGATATCAACAGCGACAGCGTCACTTTGATCCAACTTGAAAAAACTCGCTCTCACATAGAAGTGAGTCGCTTCGCTTCATCTCCAACACCGGCAAACACTGTACGCGAAGGTCTTGTGACCGATCCGCAAACTATTGGCGCTGTGATACTCGAGCTTATTCAAGAAGCAGGAATTCCAGTCTCTAGCTCTGCGCCAACGCTCAACATGACCATTCCGGCTCAAGCAGCAGTAATTCGATTGATACCAGTACCAACTGGTATGCCAGCAGAAGAACTAGCCGAAGTGGTAACCCAAGAAGCTGCCAACCATATTCCATATAATATTCAAGACGCCAATTTAGACTGGTCGCTCATGCCCGCCACCGAGCGAACAGACCCAGATGGCGTCAGACGCGTGGATGTCATTTTAGCCGCTATTCAGCGCTCAATAATCGAATCTTGCTGGCTCACCACGGACAGTGCCGGGGCAAAATTGGGACGAGTAGAAGTTTCATCTCTAGCTGCTATTCGTGGTCTTTCTTTATGCGGATACTTTGGCTCCACTGGCCACACGTCAATGCTTGTAAATATTAGGCAAGACGCCACAGATATAAATATCATCAGAAGCTCCATGCCCTTGTTTGGTCGGTCTATTCTAGTGGGCGTCGAGACTCTTACTGAAGCTATATCGCGCAGTCTTGACATAGACTTTGAACAAGCTCTAGATTTACTGCCTCAGCTACCGGTATTTGGCACACCACCCAGAAACGAAGTGCAAGGACATGCTGCCCAGGTTGCACGCACTATTTTTTCAGATATTACAGATGAGCTTGAGCGTTCGCTTGAATATTTTCAATCGCAAGGCAACGAAGCAAGCCTGGACAAAATAATCATCACCGGGCAAGGTTGCATGGTGCCCCAGATTGACAATTACATTTCTAATAGAATCGGGCGCAAAGTAATTTTAGGCAATTCGATGCGCGACATGGTCTTTGACAAATCAGTTATTGTCGAGCGCATGCAACCTATTTTGTCAGGTTTAATTGGATCTGCTCTGGAGCCTACCTGGAGCCCCAATTACACAGTAGATCTTGATTTAAATCGCGAAGGTCGCCTGCCACTATTTTTTGATGATCGTAAAACTCAGGTCATGCCAGATAGTGAACAAAGCCCCAATTATTTAAAACCGCTTTTCACTGCAGGCAGTATCGCTTTTGTACTTTGTCTTGGACTATTTATTTATTTATTGAATTTTGAAAAGCCAGCTATCCAAGCCGATCTCGAAAAAGCAAACAAAGAAGTGAGCGACGCTCAGCTTAGTTTAAAACAAATGACTAAAGTTAAGCACGACAATGCCATGCTTGCTGCACGCTATGAAGTATTCAATTTTCTGATAAATAAAACTCGACGTCTATCTCGATACTTAGATTTAGTCTCGCAGAATGTCCCGATTTCAGTGCAACTACACGAAGTAAGTTTTAGCAAAGCAAATATGAAAATCCAGGGACTAGCGGACAATTACTCAGACATATCTAAATTCGCTGCCAATCTTGATTCTTCATCTATTGTTCAAAGCGCTGAAATAAATTATGCCACTCGCAATGAAAAGCAGCCTGACACTGTTGATTTTTCACTCACTGTCAATGCCACCGACAACAACAAGACGACAATCTCGACTACCAATAAAATCGAGGTACAAAGATGAGCAGGTGGACAAAACTCCTTATTGCTGCCTCTCCACTAATTGGAGCATTCTTACTTGCAGCACAAATTCAGCCTCTCTTTGCCGAAATAGAATTATTAAAAGCCGATATTCAAAATAAAAAAGCAGATTATTCAAGACTTGAACATTCGCTTATAGAAAAAGGTCTGCTAGAAAAGAAATCGCGCACGCTGCAAGAAGACCTGGCCAAAATGAAAAAAAATCTTCCTGCTACCGATCAGATAGATGTAGTTTTATTTGACATGGATAAGATGGCACATGAAACTGGTATCAATTTATTATCTCTTGAACTTACCGACGAAAAGAAAAAAACAGGCGACAAAGACACTATCGATGCTGTTTTTGAAGAGATGGGCAAAAAACTACCTGTCGCTCAATTACAATTGCCTGGAGCAAAACCTGCAATTAAAACAGCCGAAGCTAAAACGGCTGATGCTGTAAGTGATATAGGATTGCGTCATAAAAGCAAACGAGTCTTTTTGACAGGCAACTATCCCGAACTTGTGTCTTTCCTAAAGAAGATGGAAGACTACGAGCGCGTCATAAATATAAGCGATTTGGCTGTTGCTACAAACGCTTCGAACTCTCAAGATAAATCAGTCAGTATCGAGAAAGTGAAAAAATTTGCCGGTGACAAGCCAGTGATGACGTTCATCATGAATGTCTATTACATGCCAAATGGTACGCAATCATGAGCGGACGATTGATAATGATACTTTTAATTGGAGCCATTGCTATTGGTGGCACTTACTGGTACACAAAAGATCAAGAAACAAAGCTGACAGCTCAAGAACAAGAGATGATGCGCAGCGTTGCCACTAATGTCAAATCAAAAACCATTACTCAGACAGTTTCACAAACACGATCTGTTTATCCAGCCACTTCAAAAACGGCATTAAACGACATGGCTCATGCAGTGGCAGGGCGCGTAGATCCTTTCGCTCCAACAGTTACAACAGTACAAAGAATCAAGACTACAATTGAAAAGGAAACGAAATTATCAAAAGTTCCACCACCGCCAGATGGTGCACTAAATCTAGATAATGAAATGAGTCTTCCGCCAGAGCCCAAAGTCAGTTGGTCTGAAACGATTAAAACAAGCGAATTACCCGGACCTCCAGACAAGCCCATACTTGCAAATAGAGTAAGACTCAATGCCATTTTTGATAACAATATCGTGCTTGATCTAGTCGATCCAGATCTAAGACGCGCATTAGGCATGCGCAAGTTTATCACACTCAAAGAAGGCGATGATCTAACTGTCGATGGCGAAACAACTCACGTTGCCAAAGTCGACGACGGTTATTGTGTATTGACCGAAGGCTCTAGTCAGAGACGTTTGGTCTTATCGCCCATCCGATAGAATACTCATTGGCCAACCATAAGTAAAACATCCCGTAATACTTATGCTCAGCACTTTTGCAAAAAGTGTATGTTGCACACAGATCTATTATTTAGCTAGCAATTTCGAATAGTCGCTTGGCGTATTGACATTGAAATATGGAGGCAGATCTGGTGCAAGTCTGTCTTCGTATTTGCAATAGAATTTATGTACGCTTGGATGCTTTTCAATTAATTCAGTCAAACTCAACTGGCAGGCGAACAAAGATTCTTCTAAGTCTTTGACACAGTTTTTAGTATAAATACCTATCAATGGCTCTAGACGCTCTTCGTGAGCCACACAAGTAATGTCATAACCAGCAGATTCTTTTTCTAGATTGCGAATCAAATCTTGATTGAATAAAGGCATGTCACAGGCAGTGACAAATACTTTGTCGTGCTTTGCCACAAGCAATCCAGACAAGATTCCACACAAAGGTCCACGATTTGGCAAAATATCTCGCACCACATCTGGTCCAAGATCTAGATAAGTTTCTGGTTCGTTTGCAATGAGCAAAACTTCGTCGAAAAGTTTTTCCATACCTTCGACCAAATGCGAAATGAAAGTCGAGCCTGCGTATGGCAGAAAAGCCTTCGCCCTTCCCATGCGCTTCGACTGTCCCCCGCACAAAATCAGTGCGGTCATCTCCAGTTTCTGCAAGTTCGCTTTACTCTCCCTTGTAATTCGGTTTACGCTTTTCAGCAAATGCGGCCAGCCCCTCTAGTCTGTCTTTTGAGTTGAGTAGTTGTAGATAATTTTTGGTTTCAATGGCAAGACCCGCTTGAAGATCGCGGTCATAGCCCATGTCTATTGCTTGTTTTGCGTATTTGAGCGAAAGTGGTGCAAGTTTTGCAATTTCACTGGCCCACTCATGTGCTGCTTGTATCAAAGCTTTGTTATAACCATTTTCAAGAGTTTTGTCGGGGTCTTGAACTAGACGGTGCACCAGTCCAAGAGTTTTGCCTTCTTCTGCTTTTATGGGTCTTGCTGTGAGAATGGCTTCTTTGGCTTTGGATTTGCCAATAAGTCTTGGCAATCTTTGAGTGCCACCAGCACCTGGAATAATACCCAGAGTAACTTCAGTAAGTGCAAGACTAGCCGAGTCAAGCATAATGCGCAAATCACAAGAAAGTGCAAGCTCGGTGCCACCACCATAAGCAGGACCATTTATAGCTGCAATAACTGGCTGAGGCAAGGCTTCAAGTGCGCACATTGTGCGCTGAATCAAAGATAAATAATCGAGCGTCTCGCCAGGTGTCATGCCTTTGCGCTCGGCTAAGTCAGCTCCGGCACAAAACGTTTTGGCTCCAGCGCCAATTACAATTACGACGCGGATATCTTTGTTCTGTTCGAGTTTGGCACATGCATTACAAATAGCTTGCAATAGTTTCGTATTGAGACAGTTGTGCACGTCTGGACGATTAAGTTTGAGCCAGGCAATTGGCGAATCTTTTTCGATTTCTAAAAGCAATACATCGTTATCCACAAGCACCTCTGCTGTCATTTTGCTAGCTTTTCCTTTTCTTTTACTTTTTGCTCAGCACCAAGGCACGCTTTCAAATAGCGACCAGGCAAATCTTTGTGCAATATTTTTTGAGCAAATTTTCCTGCATCCACCAATTTTTCTAAATCTATTCCAGTATCTATTTTCATGCCATGCAGCATATAAACGAGATCTTCAGTTGCCAGATTGCCTGAAGCACCAGGGGCATAAGGACAGCCACCAAGCCCACCAAGACTTGAATCGAATATTTTTATTCCGGACTCAAGTCCAGCCAGTACATTGGCTAGAGCCCCGCCTCTGGTATCGTGAAAATGAAGAGCTAGTTTTTCAAGTCCCACATTTTTAGCAAGAAGGTCCACAACCTCACTGACGTGTAACGGATTAGCGGCGCCTATGGTGTCACCAAGAGAGATTTCGTCTACTTTCATCTCCAATAAACGATCGCATATTTTTATCACTGGCTCAGGAGTGATTTTGCCTTCGTAAGGACATTCAAACACAACCGAGACATAGGCGCGCACTCTGTAGCCATCAGTTTTTGCGACATCAGCTACTTCTTTTAGTGCAACTAAGGCTTCGTCGATTGATTTATTGATATTCTTCTTGCTGTGCGACTCTGAAGCCGACATAAATAGATTTACTTGCTTGATACTTGTTTGTTTAAAACGCTCGTAACCTTTTAAGTTAGGCACCAAAGCTGATGTCACAATATTTGCAGGCAATTTGTCACAGACTAGCTGAGCAAGCTCTGCCGCATCAGCCAATTGCGGAATCCACTTGGGACTGACAAAAGAAGTTATTTCTATTTCGCCAAGACCTGAAGCTGCAATTTTTTCAATCAACTCAGCTTTGTGACTAGTTGCAACTTGCTCTGGTTCGTTTTGCAGTCCGTCGCGAGGACCGACCTCAACTATTTTTACTTTGGATGGAAGACTTTGAAACATTATTCAAGCGTGATGATTACATCACCTTCGTTGACGAAATCGCCTGATGCAATTTTGATTTCTTTAACCGTGCCAGCCTCTTCAGACTGTACGGGCAATTGCATTTTCATCGATTCAAGCAACGCGACATCCATTCCCTCGGAAACTACTTGTCCGGGTTTGACCAGAATTTCAATCACCACTCCAGCCATCATCGATGCTATTTGTTTCATTAATCCTAAGTCTCCCCAAGTAATTCGCCTGATTTGCCCAGATGTTAGCAAACCAGATCTACTTTATATATGACCTTCGTTTTAACTTATTTCTCAGCCGCTAGCTGAATAAACCGCGCAGAGCGTCATTAATTTTCTTGACATCCTCCTCGCCTTCTGCGGGCGCCGACGCTTGAGAATCTTCTTTCTTCTCTTGTGTCGCTTCAGGCTCAAGTGGAGCAATTAATTCAGATGGAGGCAAGTTTGCAATCACTGGAGCCACCTCTGACGACTTTGCTTGTTCTTCTGCCATTTCAGAAGTTTCGAATTCATCATCGTCAAGAAATGGTGTAGGTCCAGATTGGGGCATGGGATCAAATGCCGAGGCGGGCAAAGTCACTGGCTGCGAATTGGTAGCAGCTGCTGGTTGAGCGTCGAGAGTTTCTGGAATGGGAGCGGTGACTGGTGAAGGCCCAGCCTCAGGCAATATGGGTGGAGCTGGCGCAGGTTCTATTACAGGTTGCGGCTCTGGCATGGGCAAAGGGGCAGGAATTGGCTCGGGAGTTGGTGCAGGCTCAGGCTGGACCGCAGGAGCAGGTGCAGGTGCAGGTGCAGGAGCTGATACAGCGTTAGGAGCTAAGTCAGCAGAAGCTGCTGCTTTGGAAGCTGGAGCTGGTTCGGTGGCTGGAGCATCGGGTGGAATCTCGTCTCCCAAATCGGCCCACGAAACAGTTGGCGTCAGCGACCATAAATCAACATCTTTGTTTTCTGTTTTGGGATGACTAAACAAAAAGAGCGAAGGATTTTCATCACTTGAAGACTCTGCAGGCGTTGAACCAACAGGCTCTGAACCAATAGCTTGCACTAGTACTGAAGCCAGACTATCTTCATAGGGTGCAGCAGTTGGTGCTTGTTTTGGTGCGGAAGCCTGAGGCGCTTGGGCTGCAGGAGGTTGAGCGGGTAAATTGGAATGACTTTTCTTCGCCTTTTCTTCCGAGTCGCGATTGACTATTGCAGCGAGCTTGGACTGGCTTGCTCGCGCTTTATCTTTTGCTGGAGCAGGTGTTGGTGTTGATGTTGGTGCTGGTGTTGATGCGCCAGATGCCTCAGCAGTTGATGCGACCGATGCTTTAGCTGCAACAGGAGCTTGTGCAGGCGCAGCCTGAGTTGCAACAGCAGACGCTTTAGACTTGCTTGGCTTGTAACCCGTCAAAAAAGATTCGCCACGCTTACCACCGCGTGCTGCAAGTTCTGCACCTACTTTCAGTGCTATCGAAGCCCATTCGGCACTGCCGTATTCGGCCTTCATGCCCAAAACTACTTCTTTGTCTTCTGAAATGCCCGAAAGCAACTTACGCGACTCTTCGACTCTCGCCTCAAGCTCAGCTACTTGCCGTTCCACTTCATAAATTTCAGCTTTAGTTACCGCTTCTTTCTCGTCAAATTCGTCTAGAAGCTGCTTTACCTTCTCAGGGTCAATAAGCGACATTTGTTGCTCCGATTACAGGCACGCCTTGGTTTCTTCAACCAGTTTTCCGAAAAGCCACATAGACAACTGCTCCAAAGTTTCAATCGGAGGTTCGGAGTCTTTCATGCGCCACATCATTCCCTGGTCTGAAATTTTCACTTGCACTACACACAAGGGATTATAACTGTTCTCGAACTGGCTACCGCCAAGTACAACATTTACTGGCAACAAATAGCAATCGACTTTGTCTGAGTGCCCTCTGACTACCAGGGCAAAATGGCGGGTTGTAAATCGGCAGCGAAAATAGGTTGCGGTCTCTTCAACTTCGCGCATGCGATTAAATCGAGTCACTTCTGTAACGTCACCAGATATGGTGCCAGAAATATATAAATCGGTACCAGCAGCCACTCTGTTAAATTCGGCAGTGTACTTCTGTAAAAGTCCGTACATTTTATCTACTAAAACAGCGATACCTGTGCGGTAAGCCGTTTCTTCAGCCATGTCTCCAAACTGGACGCCTTTTTGATCAGCCAAAAATTGCATCGAGTCTTTCTTGAGCTGATCCATCCATGAAGGCGGAATATCAGTTGGCGGAGCTTGAGGTAAAACAAATTGCTGCTGCATGTGAGTATCTTGCTGCCAACGACCCGAATCGCCTCTAGACAGTGCTGCTTGCTGCTGCTCGTAAGCAGTTTGCTGACCGTAGTTACCCCTATCCACCTGACGCTGTGCAGAGGGAGCTGAGTTAGGTTGACGCTCCAGAAACTTCCGATTCTTAGGATCGTCTTTGTCGCCTTTTTTCTGCATTTCTAACCAAACTCCATATCAAAAAACTTGCCGGACAGAATTTTGGAACATAATATTTGAATATGCCCTGTTTTTTTCGCCACGAATCCAGAGTTAATTTTTAGCTCTCTTGCAGATATTTGACCATCTGAGTGTACTCAGACAAGTCTGCGGAGGTTTTGCTCAAGTCTGAGCCATCGGCAAAAACATGCATCACCGGCTCCACTGCATCGGGCAAAATCAAAATCCAGTGATCAGGACCAGTTTTAATTTTGACTCCATCAACCAAATCGATCGGTTTTTCCTGATGTTTTTCGACCAGTAATCGCATGACCTGTCCCTTGCGCTCCCAAGGGCAATGAACCGAGCCCACTTGATAGTAGAGTGGCGGCAAGTCTTTTACTGCTTCGCCAAGAGTTCGGCCTTGATAGGTCAAATGTTCGATTACTTGACCCACAGCGAACATGGCGTCGTATCCATTTTGAAACTCGGGAAAAATGAAGCAACCGTTCGCGCTACCGCCAAGTGCTACATTTGAAGATTTAGAAGTACAGTGACCGATGTCTGCGTCTGAGGCTTTACAGCGCACAACCTGACAATTGTGCTTATCGGCAATGCGCTCAATAACTGAACTGGAATTGACCGGAACAACAATAGTTTGACCGGGTTTGTCTCGCAAAATTATATCGGCTACAAGCGCTAGCAGCAATTCACCGCGGATGATATGTCCAGTCTCATCCACTAGTGTCATTTGCTCGCCGTTGCGACCAATTTGCACACCCATGTCGGCGGACAAAGCCCGCACTACATCAGCAAGCTGGCGACGCATAGCCATGCGCTCATCTTGTCGAGGAGCATTTGCGCGAATAGATGAATTCAACACAACAGTCTCGACACCCAATTGTCCAAGCAAGTCGGGAAGAATGACGCCCGTTTCAGACATAGCATAGTCCAACACAACTTTTGGAGCCTGAGTAGCGATACTTCCAGAGCGCGTTTTGCGGGTAAACTTAGAGCCCGGCATCACGCAAAATGGAACTGCATCCTCTTCAAAGACCTGACCTTTCACTTTTTCCAGGAAGTCTTGTTTGTAGTATTCGCGCACAAGACTGGGATAAGCAATTCTTCCGATGTCGCTTGGCTTACTGCGTGGAAAATCTTCTTTGAAAAATGTTGCTTCTATCTTCTTCTCCATATTTTTGGGAATGCTAATTCCCTGATTATCGAAGAATTCAATCATTATTTTTTCAGGCTCGCGCTGCGATAAACGAATATGAATCAGTCCTGCTGCGCGCTGTGTTTTTACATAATACCTGGAGATGGGAAGTGCTGAAGCTTCTAAGTTTTGCACTTCAATTCCGACCGATTGCAAACCAGCAGATATGGCCCGGCTTATCATCTGACTGACTGGCCAGTAATCGCGACTAACCAATACCGGTCCACTTTTGACCACTGAACCATAAGCGGCTGCCAGGTTCACTGCAAATTCCGGAGTCAATTCGACGTTTGCTAAACCACGAACACCATTGGTACTAAAAATGGTGCGAGGTGCTTTGGTTCCCCATACAAGTGATGTCACAACTCGCGATCCAGATTCAATTACTTTATCTGGCCAGACTCGCACATCGGGACTTACGATGGATTCTTGTCCGACCGATGTATTTTCGCCAATGATACCACCTTCTAAAATCTCGGCGCCATCATGGATGGTGGCATTGTTGCAAACAATACAGGCACGCAATTGCGCTTTCTTGCCCACATAAACATTAGACCAGATAACCGGCTGCTTTAGAGAGCTTTGTTCTTGCACAACAACATTGTCACCAATAGTCGAGCCCGGGCCAATTTCGACATTAGGCCCAATGCGACAGTCTTTACCGATAAGTACAGGTCCGGTAATTCTGGCAGTAGGATCTATTTGCGAACCCTGACCGATGTAAACATTGCCTGGATCTTTTTGAGCATAACTCATTTTACATTTCACTATACCGTCAAGAATATCTTTGTGCGCCTGGCGATACATTTGCAAGTTACCGACATCACACCAGTACCCATCCATTACATAACCGTACATGGGCTCGTTGCGCAACAAAAGAAGTGGAAACAAGTCATTTGAAAAGTCTTGTTCTTGCCCCAAAATTATGTAATTAAGTACATCCGGTTCAAGAATATAAGTGCCCGTGTTTGCAGTATCTGAAAAGACTTCAGAAGCTGATGGTTTCTCTAGAAAGCGCTTAATACGACCATCTTTCTCGGTGATAACCAGTCCATATTCAAGTGGATTTTCTACTCGTTTCAAGACTAGAGTGGCTTTAGATTTACGCTCTTTGTGAAACTTGAGCGCGGCAGTCAAGTCCATGTCGGTCAAAGTATCGCCTGAAATAACAAGAAAAGTAGAGTCTAATTTATCTTGAATTGCTTTGACACAACCGGCGGTGCCAAGCGGTTTTCCTTCTTCGGTCGAATAACCTATTTTGCAATTAAAATCAGAACCATCACCAAAATAATTTTTGATCGCATCAGGCAAATAGTGCAAAGTAAAAGTAATATCGTCGAAGCCATGTTCGTTCATAAGGTCTACTACGTGCTCTGCCATTGGTCTGTTGCCCACTGGCACCATCGGCTTTGGAATATTGCAAGTCAGAGGTCTCAAGCGGGTTCCTGAACCACCGGCCATTATCACCCCTTTCATCGCGATCCTCCTTTCAATAAAGCATCTTGCTTTGAATCGGCAAAAACTTTCTCATAAGTTTCTTGCGTTTTCTTGGTAATTATTTTCCAGTTATAAACTTCTTCCACTGCTTTGGTAGCAGTTTGATTTAGATGATGAGCTAGACCCGGATCCCTAAGCACTTGCAAGATGCCCCATGCCAGACTATCTGAATTACCAGCATAAGTGGTAACACCATTTTGCATGTGCTCAACAAAGTCGCGCAAGCCACCTACATCTGATACCACAACTGGTGTACCAGCGGCCATGCCTTCTAGTGCCACTATTCCAAAAGGCTCATAGAGACTTGGTATGGCTACAGCATCTGAAATTTGAAAGAGCTTGAGCAAATCAGCATCTGCCACATAACCCAGAAAACGAACATTTTGAGTCACACCTAAATAAGCTGCCTGAGCCTTTAGAGTCTCCATAAAATATCCAGTACCCACAATCAAAAACTGCGTTTCGGGATATTGCTGAATAACTTTTGGTGCAGCATCAATCAAGACCTGAACACCTTTTTCATTAACCAGTCGTCCAACATACAAAACTATTTTCTGACTTTCCCCAGCAAAACTTTGACGAAAAGCGCGTTTTTCATTCTCAGGAAAATCTATTCTGAAATTCTCTGGAGTAACCCCATTTGGAATTACGTCTATTTTGTTTAAAGGCAAATCAAAAGAACCACGCAATTCATCAACCATGTGTTGGCTGTTGACTATTACTCTAAAAGACTCATAGGTTAAGCGCCATTCCATTTGATGAACATATCTTTGCAGACCGGTATGAATACCACCCATTCTGCCCTGTTCAGTAGCGTGAATAGTGGTTACAAGCGGCGTGTCATAAGTAGTTTTCAACACCCAGGCAGCATCAGTCACCATCCAGTCATGCGCGTGAATGACATCAAATTTTTGTTCGTTAAATAATGGAATGGCATACTGCAAAAAGCCAAAATTCAATTTACTCACCCAGGTCAAGAAGTCGGGTGAACTATCAGTTTGAGTTTTAACCCGGTGGACCTTAACTTTGCCGTCAAGCTCAAATTCAGGGGTAGCTGGATGGTCGGCTGTAATTACATGCACATCAAGTCCAAGCTCTGCCAACTCATGAGACAATGCCCAGACTACTCTTGCCAACCCGCCTATTATGCGAGGTGGGTATTCCCAGGCGAGCATGAGTACTCTTTTCACTTTTTGGGACGCCAAATTAATCCAAGACCTCCATTTTCTTTTTTTATTCCACGCTCATTCAACACTTAGAGGTCTTGCCATCAAAGACATTATTGTCTCTCTGGCGGTAATATTACCTTTCATTGTGGCTTGAACTTGCTCTGCTATGGGTAGCTCGATGCCCATATTTTTTGAAAGTTCACAAACAGCATAAGTGGTTTCTACTCCTTCAGCCGTTGCCTTCACTATCGAAACAGCTTCGTCCACGGACTTTCCAGATGCCAGTTGCAATCCTATATTGTAGTTGCGAGATAAAGGACTCTGACAAGTAGCAAAGAGGTCGCCCATACCCGATAGTCCCCACAAAGTAGACGACTTTGCACCCATTGCTTTTGACAAACGGACCATCTCAGCAAGGCCTCGAGTCAAAAGAGCAGATTTGGCGTTGATACCAAGATTTAATCCATCTGAAATACCCGCTGCAATAGCGATTATATTTTTAATTGTGCCGCCTAGTTCCACTCCCACTAAATCATCGCTGGAATACACGCGAAAAGTAGGACAACTGAGCGCCTTTTGCAGACCCCTTGCCACTTCTAAATCGTCGCAAGCAAGCACGGCTGCTGCCGGTTTGCCTGAGGCAATTTCAAAAGCGAGATTGGGACCAGATAGTGCACACACAGGATAATTTGGGTCTTTAGCTGCCTGACGCAAAACCTCAGACATTCTAAGCAAACTACCGCGCTCTAATCCCTTGGCGACGCTGACTACAGGCGTTTTTAGATTGTCTTTGTCCAAAATGATTTTTATTTTTTCCATCATTTCGCGCATAGACTGCGAATCGCAAGCCATCACGATAAGTTCGGCATCTTCAAGGGCACAAGCCAAATCATTGTAAATATGCACTGCATTTGAAAGAGTAAGCTCGCATGGTGTCTTTAATTTGCGCGTTTGAATTATTTCATCGCCTTTGATTTTGTCGTGCGACCAAAGTGAAATTTTGGATTTATGTTCGCCTAAAAGCCAGGCAAGAGTTCCGCCCCAGGCGCCAGCTCCGATAATGCAAATTGCTTTGTCTTGCATCCTGCTCATTTACTGACTTGCATACTCTTACTTTCGCCATAACCCACTACACAATTACGCCCTTGCGCTTTTGCTTCAGCTAAGGAGGCATAGGCTGCGTCCACCCATTTTTCTAGAGTCATCGAACTGGGATCGAATTTTGCCACTCCAGCCGAGCAAGTGGCATAAAATCCTGAAAAAGAAAGAGTGGAGTGCTGCATTTGCGAGAAGTCGTCTATCAATCGACCAGCAAGCATCACTGCTTCTTTTTCACTTATGCCTTCAGCGACAATACCAAATTCGTCACTTTGAATTCGACCAATGATGTCTGATTGCCTAAGGCGTTTGCGCAGCATCAAAGACATAGCTTGAATAACTTTGTCACCACCTGGAAATCCATGGCGTTCGTTTATCGCTTTCAAGTTATCCAGATCTAAAATTATTATTACAGCCTCTCCATTCTTTCTTTTTTGATTAGAGAAAACTTGAGCCATCTGCTCCATAAACGAAGTGTGATTTAACAAGGCTGTAAGCCCGTCTCGATAAAGCAAGCTACGCAAATAACGCGAGCGCTCAAGGCGAGAAGCTACACAATTTAAAAGCAATGCTGGTGCAACTGGTTTAATAAGATGGTCATCACCACCTGCTCGCGCACTTTCAATGCGAGCATCTAATTGATTCTGGGTGGTGAGAAAAACTATAGGCAGAGTAGCATAGCGCTCGTCTTGCCTGATATAACGAGCAAGTTCAAAGCCAGTCATGCCAGACAACATAACATCAAGCAACACAAGATCAGGTTGAAACTGAGACATGGCTGCTTCAAATTGTCTAGGATCGGTGCAGGTTTTAACCTGATAACCAGCCGATTCTAAAAAGGCACGTATGAAAGCTGCTTGGTCTGGATCGTCTTCCACAGACAAAATTTTGGCTGGAGACAATTTTTTTCTATCAAGCAAATATTTGATTCGTCTGGTCACAGACTTGTAATCGAGTGGCTTTTCATAATAAGAATCGGCACCACAATGCATGGCGCGAACTTTGTCAATAAATCCGGCTTGCTTACTTGCTATGATTATTGCAGGCTCATCACCTTTAGGCATAGAGCGCACTTGTTCGACAAATTCGTATCCGTTACCATCGGGAACGGGCACTGCTAGATTAATTACTGTAGGCATCTGCTTCAAGATTTCTTGCATCGCTTGATTGAGCGTTTTTACACTTTTGACTGTAAGCCCCCACTCATCAAAGTTTTGATTGAGGGATTTGAATGTACTTCCATCTTCATCTATAAACAAGGCAGATTCTGTTTGAACAATTTCGCCTGCAGTACTTGGTGCGCTAGCGTTTGTCGCATCAAGATTTTGAGTAACTCGATTACTTTCCAACTCGCCTGAAGTGAAAAAGACAGTCGAGAGCTCACTTACAAGTGTACGCAATTTTTCGATGGTGGTTACATCAATAGTTCGATCTGAGGCAAGCATAGTCTCACAGTAACGCTCTGCTTCCACTCCCAGTATTGAAACTTGTTCAAAACCATACATGGTGCCAGATCCAGCCATCCAGTGAAAATTGCGACTGAGCTTTCTCAGCAATTCTTTGTCTTGAGGATTTTTGTAAATACCATCGAGCAATTCTAAAATCTCAGTCAAACGGTCAGACGATCGTTTGATATATTTGACTTTTAGATTGTCGAAAGTATCTTGCCAGGATTTCATCGAAGAGTTTTGCCTCAAATTGCCTCAGTTCGAGTTTTTCAAAATTTCTTGAACTTGCGTGGCTAAAGTAGTCGGATCAAAAGGTTTGGTTAAAACTCCTTTTGCCCCCATGCGGCGCAATTTTTCAATTTCTGATGTCATTGCTTTGGCAGTCAGAAAAATTACTGGAATGTCTCTTGTAGCATCGTTCTCATGCAAAGCTTCAAGCGTTGCCGGACCATCCATGAATGGCATCATCATGTCAAGCAAAATAACGTCAGGCTTGTTTGCCTCAGCCAGTGCTATGCCCTGCTTGCCACTGTCGGCATCAATCACTTCAAAACCACCCAAGATGGCAAGGCTCATCTTAGCGATTTCGCGTGTATCTTCTTCGTCGTCAATTATTAGGGCGCGCATTTGTTTAGTCCTTTTTGACTTTGGATTGCTCGAGTATTTCTCTTATTTGGTCTCCGATTGTAATCGGATCGAAAGGTTTGGTCAGAACAGCAAGGGCTCCCAGTTCTTTTAATTCGGCAAATTCCTCGAACATGCCTTTGGTGGTTAGAAAAATCACTGGAATGTCCTGAATACTCGGATTTTTCCGCATATTTTTGAGTGTATCTATGCCATTCATTTCAGGCATCATCAAATCAAGTAGTATGACATCAGGTTGTTCCTGCTCGGCACGTCTTATGCCCATTGAGCCGCAATTGGCTTCCACCACTTCAGCACCACCTAAAAGACCAAGACAACTCGCTGTGATTGTTCTGAAATCTTCTTCATCGTCGATTATTAGGATCTTCATTGGCTGGCTCCAGAACCCGCTTCAGCCTCTTGAACGTTTACAACAAGAGTTGAGTCGGTATGCATTGCTGGTATTTTAAACCAGAATGTACTGCCTTTACCTTCTTCTGAATCAACACCTATATGACCACCGTGCTGCTCGATAATGCCTTTACAGATAGCAAGACCAAGACCAGTACCGCCTTTCTTTTTGGAATCAGAAGCTTCTACTTGCTGAAAACGTTGAAAGAGTAATTTCTTAAATGCCTCAGGCACGCCTCTACCTTTATCTACTACTTTGACTGTGATGAAACCAAATGTCTCTTCGGTAAATACTTCCACAAAACCACCTGGAGGCGAAAACTTAATTGCGTTCGATAACAGATTAACTAACACTTGGACAATTCTATCGGCGTCAGCATAAACAATTTGGTCAGATCGTCTAATGTCTATTGAAATGTTGTCTGCCTGAGCAAACGCGGCCACTGCTTGCTCGGATCTATCAAGAATGTCTTGTAGACCGGTATTCACAAATACCATGTCGAGCTTACCTGACTCTAGTTTTTCAATATCTAAGATGTCATTGATCAGTCCGATTAATCGAAGCGTATTGCGCTCGGCAATTGATACCACCTTTTGTGCTTGCTCAGGAAGGGCACCAAGAGCGCCTACAGACAAGAGCGTAAGCGAGCCTCGGATGGATGTAAGGGGAGTGCGCAGTTCGTGACTGACTGTTGCAACGAATTCTTTTTTCAAGCGCTCTACTTCTTTGCGCTCTGAGACATCCACCACGTTTACGATAAAACGCGCACCTTCATGAGTATTTAATTCACTCAAAAGTACTTCAATTGGAAATTCATCACCACGCTTGGTGAGACCTTCGTATTCTTTGATTTTGTTTTGTGCTTGATCAGATAGGGTTTGCCAGAATGTATCTGTGTCTTGGATTTTGGCTTCAGAATAAAATTTAGAATCAGCAAATAAGCACAATACATGCCTGCCTTCTAATTCAGCAGTAGTAAAGCCAAAAATCTTTTCTGCTTGCGGGTTCATCGACTCGATACGCCCCGATGAATCAACAATTACTAATCCCACGATCATATGATTCATGATTGAGCGAATACGCGATTCACTAGCTTTAACAGCTTCTTCAGCCGTTTTACGTTGACTGATATCATGAGCCACGCAAAACATAGCCTTTTCTTTTTCAGACCAGTAAGCAGACCAGCTCACAGTAGTTTCGGTGCCATCTTTTCTGCGTACTCTGTTTTCGAACTGTAAATCGCCTTCCTGAGCGCGAATGGCTCGAACCGCTTTAATAGTTTCACCGATGTCTTGAGGAGCGATTAATTCGATAAATCTCTTGCCTACTATTTCCATTTGGGTGTATCCCCAATTTTCAAAGCAGGCAGGGTTTACAGCGACAAATTTTCCATCGGTATCAATAGAACAAATTACATCCACTGCATTATCAATAACAGCTCGCTCTTTTCTGGTGGCTTCAGTCAAAGCTTCAGCCATACTGTGAAAGACGCTGTCCAGGTGCGAGATTTCGTCGTTGCCACCAACCAGTGGATTGAGCGGTTGCGATTGAGCCAGTCGATAAGAGTTATCTGTAAGCACGTCTAGTCTGTCTTTGACTGAACGTGCAAAAAACCACAAAAGTAAAAGAGCTATGACAATATTGGTTATCACACCACCAAAAATAAATACAAGCAAAATGGTGCGAGAACGGCTCTGCTTCTCGGGAGACTCTCGCTCGATTTTACGCTCAGTTTCGGTTAGTTGTTTTAATTCTTCTTGCAAATTGTCTGCGATATTGCGCATTTCTTTATACATGTGTCTGGCGCGAAAATGCGCAATGTCCACTCTATTGCTATCAATTGCAGACTTTGTCTGATTGAGCATCTCGACACCATTCATGGTGATTTTTTTGATATTCTCAACCACGTCTTGTTGGCGTGGATTTTCACCCACGATAGAGCGCAACTCATCTAAGTCTTCTGGAATTTGTTTCACCACTTTGTTGAATCGCTCATCAAACAAAGCACTCTTGGTGACAGAGTATCCAACCAAGGCCACACCGGCATCGTAAATAGATTTGGATAGAGTATTAGATTGAGAAATAATTGCTTTAGATCGAACTTGTTGTTTAATTTCTTGCTCGGCGCCCTGCACAAGCCCAGTAAGCACACATATAAATATAAGCTCGAAAACGAGAGGGACGAGAACCAGTATGGCGCCTTTATGAACAATCTTCAGGTTAAGGCGCTGAATCTGGTCAATAATAGAATTCATCGAATTCACTAAAGTCGCCAATCTCCCTTTACTGAGACAAGTCTTTTAAAAATTGTCTGGTGTCATTATCCATAAATACTTCTGTTTCGCTTTTGGCAGGCTTATAGCCTTGAGGTCTGTTAAAAAATCCACCAGGCACATTGAATGGTCTACTGTTAAAAGTATCAAGCGCCAGATGTGGACGCCCATCTCCACCCAGAAACGCAACTCGCACAGGGAAAAATTTGGTAGCAGGAAGTCCATAAGTTTTGGAGAACATATCACTTAAAGTCGGCGACATCGTTATATCATTGGCTAACCAGCATGCCGCCTGGCGAACAGCAGCAAGTGTTCGTTTGCCCTTAACAGTTGCAGCAGGAGCATTATTTGTCATCACATATTTAGTGCAATTAAGTCCGGCAATTTTTTCTGTTTTACCCTTTTGCCAGCCACCATTTTGTAGTTGAGCGGCGCCACCTTTGCCCATTTTGCTAAACTTGTTCTGCCAATCAGCAAGCGAAGTCTCAAAATACATCTTGGTTTCGTCGTTAAACAAAGACACTTTCCAGTCGGGAGCCTGGGTGGTGAAACCGATTTTTTGTTTAGGGATATTCCATTTCATGCCTTTGGCGTCTATGTAGACATAAAGGTCACCCATAGAATCGTTGCGTTGAGTGAGCGCCCAGCCCGATTCGGCCATTGAAGGCGGACAAAAACAAGTAAAAAAGACTGGTAAAAAAAGAAACTGGAGATAAATTAGCCGACGCATGCTTACCCGAGCTATATATAAGGAAAGACTCCTTTATTTGTTTACCCACCAATTACTTGTTTAACATCCTGAGCGCAGGACCGATAAACTAAAAGAATTGCTTAGAACTTGCCTTAGTTCTGGGGTCGAGAGCGTCACGAAGACCGTCTCCCAGGAAATTAAACGCAAGCACTGACATAAAAATAAAAATTCCAGGAAAGAATATTAAATGTGGCGTTGTGCGCAAAGACCTCCAGCCGTCGCTTGCAAGAGTTCCCCAACTACATGCTGGCGGCGACAAGCCAAGACCTATAAAACTGAGCGTAGACTCGGACAAAATAGCCATTGGTACTGTGAAAGTTACAGCCACAATCACTGGACCAAGTGAATTTGGCAGCATGTGCTTGCAAATAATATCAAGATGGCTCTGCCCTAGTGCACGAGCAGCTTCGATAAACTCTTCTTGGTGTAATTGCAAAAACTGTGCTCGGACCAAACGTGCCGTCCCTCGCCAACTGACAAGTCCCAAAGCCAAAAGAATGCCAAGAGTGCCACGCCCAATCATGACTCCAATTAATATCATGACGAGCAAATCTGGCAGGGCATACGCCACATCGACTATACGCATCAAGACCGCATCCACTTTGCCACGACAATATCCTGCAATTGCACCATATACAGTGCCAATAATGAAGGACATGACCGCTGTAAAAATCCCAATGCCAATAGATAATTGCGATCCAAAAAAGACACGTGCCAACAAATCGCGCCCCAGCTCATCAGTTCCCATTGGATGCGCTAAGCTTGGCGACTGCAAAGCGTCTTGTGTGGTCTGATCAAAGGCGTAAGGACTTAAATTTAGTCCTACTGAATTTAAAATGGCAATGATAGAAATAATGACAATGAACACAAGAGACCCGCAGGCCATGGGCATTTTTGAAAATTGCTTGATAAATTGCTTATTCATAAGAAATTCTGGGGTCTAAAATCATGTATAAAACGTCTACTATTGTGTTTGTAATCACCAGCACCACTGAGAATATAAGCGTGATTCCCATGATTAAGTCATAATCGCGATTCATCACCGCCGTGACAAAAAAGCGTCCCATGCCAGGGATAGCATAAATAATTTCTACTACAAAAGAGCCTGCAATCATGACTGCGCTGACGGGTCCAAGTAGTGTCACTACAGGAATAAGTGCATTTCGCAAAACATGTTTAATAATGGTGGCAGACTCAGACAGTCCCTTAGAGCGGGCGATTCTCACCCAATCTTTTTGTAAAATCTCAAGCACACTTGCTCTAGTTAATCGAGCAATATAAGCCATTGGTTTAAAGGCAATTGTAAGTGCTGGCAAAATAGCATGCAAAGGAGACTCCCACAAAGCGGCTGGCAAAATGCGCCCCCAAATGGCAAAAATCAAAATGAGCAGGGCACCGACCACGAATAACGGCAAAGACAGCCCCATCGTACTCACAAACATAGCCAGGTGGTCAATATATGTTCCTCGTCTAAGGGCGGCAATCGTACCCAGCGGCACTCCCACTAAGACAGCGATTAACAATCCTGCCCCACCCAGTTGAATAGAAACTGGAAAAGCATCTTTAATTATGTCTACAACCGTGCGGTCTACATACTTATATGAAACACCAAGATCTCCATGGCACAACCTCTCTAAATAAAGCCAGTACTGCTCTAAAACAGGCTTATCCAGATGATATTTGGCATTTAAATTAGCTAGAATCTGGGGCGGCAAATTACGTTCTTGATCAAAAGGTCCGCCAGGAACTACACGTATAACCATAAAAGTAAGAGTAGCTATGACGAGCAAAAGCGGAATCATGGCAAGCAATCTTTTTACAATTACCCTTAGAAGCATCAGTTAGATCCCTCTAGATAAGCCGTTCTATAATTTTGAATATCAAGTGCGTTCACATCTATTCCATGCACCCATGGCTTATACAAAACACACTGAGTGGCCATGTATAACGGGATTAGAACAGCGTTTTCTCTGCAAAGCAACTTGTCTGCTCGACTGTACAAACTTGCTCTTTTTGCATTATCCAGCTCACCGCGGGCAGCCTCGACGCACTGGTCATATTCTTTATTTTTAAAGCCAGTGTAATTATTTCCACTTTCAGAAGTAAACACACTCATAAAATTATCTGTATCGGGAAAGTCTGCGCTCCACGATGCGCGGATTATATGAGGCGGATGCATTTTTCTTGTAGTCAAATATACTTTGAATTCTTGATTAACAAGCTCAATATGCACACCTAGATTTTTCTTCAATTCAGCTTGAATAGCCTCAAGTCCAAGTTTTGTATCCTCGCGACTGACATACAATACTTCTGTTTTGGGGAAATTTTTACCGCCTGGATAGCCAGCCTCTGAAAGTAACCTCTGTGCCTCAATGGGATCAAACTTAAGTCCTGAATCAGGCTCAAATCCAATAAGTACTGGCGGAACCCAGCTCAACATGGGCGTTTCTTGACGTCGTAATATTTTAGGAAATATTCTTTTGTCTATCGCCATTGCAAATGCTTTACGCACACGAACATCATCGAGTGGCGCTTTCTTAGTATTCAAGCCAAGATACTGAGCACGCAAAAGCGCTTGGGTTTTAAAATTAGGATCCTTTTTACACTGCTCGATATCAGATGTGGTGAAGCTGCGATTGTCTATAAAATCGAGCTGATCGTTTTGATAGAGCGAAAAGGCGGTCGATTGCTCAGGTATCATGAACATTTTAATTTTGTCTATTTTAGGTCTACCCAAAAAGAATTTGTCATTTGCCACCAGATCTATTTTGTATTCGTGTTGCCATGAATCAAGCTTGAAAGCACCATTGGTGACGATGTTAGAGGGCTCGGTCCAGCGCCCGGGATGCGCATCAACAATATCTTTACGCAATGGATATGTAGTTGGTCCAGCAGTCAAATAAATAAAATAGGCAGCCGGTTTGTTTAACCTCACTTCAAAAGTAAGGTCGTCTAAAGCCTTTGCTCCAAGCTGATTTAAATCTTTTATTTGTCCTTGATTTATTTCTCTAGCATTAGTTACGTCATACAAAAAGTGAGCATAAGCCGCTCCCGTAAGAGGATCTGTCAAGCGCTGCCAGGCATATTCAAAATCTTTGGCGGTTAATTTTTTTCCGTCTGACCAAAAGATGTCATCTCGCAAATGAAATACATAACGTTTTCCGCCATCCAAAACTTCCCAACTTTTAGCGCACGCCGCCTGACAAGTGAGCTTTGCTCCATCGGCACTATTTGAGTATTGAGTAAGCCCGCTCATTATGTTTCCTATTACTTCAAAGGAAATCATGTCCACTGACAGATGCCAGTCGAGAGTGGGTGGCTCAGTTCCTAAGTTAACTCTCAGTACTCCTGGTTGCCATGGGCTTTGCCTGGTACAGCCAGTGTTAAGCATGTTAAGAAGGACAAAGCTAATAATTGAGCACAGTAGTAAAAGTCTAGGTTTGGTTTGAAGCACGAAAGTCTTGCTGATGGGGCGATTTTCTACAATTTTGAGTTAAAACGCTCGTAAATGGTCTTAACAGTAATTCATCTGCGTATTATAAAAGGTCTCAATTTGTCCAAAGGCGCGCCAATTCGGTTGACAGAGCTTTAAAAGGTTAGATATACTGACTTTTGTCGCCTTCGGGAGGCGTTTTTTTTTGGTCTTTTTTTTAAAAAAGACAGAAAGCCACTAGGAGTTGGAAAAATGGCAAAGAAAGAGGACAGAATCATCATCACATTGGCTTGCGGCACTTGCAAACGTCGCAACTACACTACGATGAAGAACAAAAGAAACGATGCCGACAGACTCGAAATCAAAAAGTTCTGCAAGTTCTGCCGTCAACACATCGATCACAAAGAAACTAAGAAATAACTTGCACATAAACAAAGAAGCGCCCTTAGTTTAATGGTAAAACGAACGTCTCCAAAATGTTTGTTGAGGGTTCGACTCCTTCAGGGCGCGAACTATTTCGCCAGGCAGAATCAGTGAGCAAAAAAAAGAAAAAAACTAAAGAAGACGGCTTAAATCTGCCTGATACCATGAGTGGTGCCGCTTCAGAAAAAGCCGGTTCAGAGGCAAAGGGAGACAATTCCTTGAGTTCAGCGAGTCCTCCAGCAACAATCGACAAGTCCAATGCAGGATCAGGATCTGGATCCGGTTCAGGTTCAGGAAAAGGCGGCGGTAATTCAAGCAGCGGTGGCGGCTCGAACAAATCCGGCAAAGATCCAAACAAAAGCGGTAATAAACAACAAGGTAATTTCATTACCGACTTTATCAAGTTCCTCAAAGAAGTACGAAACGAAGTCAAAAAAATCAGTTGGCCTGAACGTGGACAGGTAGTCAAAGAAACCTGGAGCGTAGTAGTTCTGGTCACACTCATCACCTTCTTAGTACTCGGTTATGACTATGTACTTGGACATTTCGTGTTCGGTCCAATCGAACACTGGGCAAAAATTCACAACGGGTAATTCTAGGTAAATTCTTCAATGAGCAGCGCAGCAGGAGTTAATAACCAGAAAATGGCTTTCATCAAATCAGACGGGTCAAGAAAGTGGTATGCCGTTCAGACCGCTTCTGGACACGAAAACAAAGTGAAAGAACACATCGAAAAACGTGTTATCACGATGAGCGCTCAGGACAAAATTTTCGGAGTTATTGTCCCTGAAAAAATCGTAAGTAAAGTCAAAGACGGCAAACGCGTTGAAAAGAAAGAACGTGAATACCCAGGCTACGTCTTTGTAGAAATGATTCTCGATGACGACTCCTGGAGAGTTGTAAGAGAAGCACCCGGCGTCACAAAATATGTTGGAGCTGGCAAAAAACCTACACCTGTACAAGATGGCGAGATTCGCAAAATACTCAGACGTCAAATAATCGCCTCCGGCATCAAGGGCAAGAAGGCAGCGCAAATAGACGTCAAGGTAGGCGATTACGTCAGAATCACTGGCGGTCCATTCGCCGACTTTACAGGAGAAGTTACAGAAGTAAACTTGGAGAGAGAGCGCATAAAGGCGTCTGTGATTATCTTTGGACGCGCCACGCCAGTTGAACTTGAGTTTAATCAGGTTATAAAAGTCTAAATGTTCTGACAGGAACAGCCTTCAGCACATAAAATTGTACATTCAACGCATATAAGTAGATCATCCAACAAATACGGAGCAGAGGCGGCAAGCCATGAAAAAGGTTACTGGGAAAGTCAAATTACAAATCCAAGCGGGTAAAGCAAACCCAGCGCCACCCATCGGTCCGGCTCTTGGTCAGCACGGCGTCAACATCATGCAGTTCTGCAAAGAGTACAATGCCAAGACTCAAGACAGAGTTGGAACTATCATTCCAGTCGAAATCACCATCTTTGAAGATCGTAGTTTCGAATTCGTGCTCAAAACTCCACCTTGCTCTGAGCTCTTGAAAAAAGCTGCCAACATTGAGAAAGGTTCTGCTGCTCCCAACAAAAACAAAGTTGGAAGCGTATCCAAAGCTAAAGTTACCGAAATCGCCAAAATCAAAATGCCCGACTTGAATGCAACAAGCCTCGAGTCCGCAGAAAAAATGGTTCTTGGTACCGCCCGCAACATGGGCATCACCATCACTGAATAATAGAATACTGAATACGAATAACTGAATACGAATAAAGGATAGAACAATGGCTAAGCCAACTAAAAGAGAACAAAGACTGCAAGAGTTCTACAAAAATAACCAGGGCTCATTTGAAGCAGCCCAAGCAGTCAAACTTTTAAAGGAAGAAAAATCGGTCAAATTCGATCCAACCGTTGAGATTGCTTTTCGTCTTGGTATCAACCCCAAAATCAACGACCAGCAAATTCGCTCCACCGTGAGCCTTCCTGGCGGAACCGGTAAAGAAGTACGCGTGGCAGTTGTTGCTAAAGGCGAAAAATTGACTGAAGCCAAAGAAGCAGGCGCTGATGTTTACGGAGCCGAAGACCTGGTAGAAAAAATCGGTAACGGCTTTTTTGAATTCGACAAACTAGTTGCTACCCCAGACACAATGGCATTGCTCTCCAAAATGGGTAAAGTACTCGGACCTAAAGGTTTGATGCCAAACCCCAAAGACGGCACAGTTACAACCGATTTGGCTAAAACCATCAGCGAATTGAAAGCCGGTAAAGTCGCTTTTCGTTCAGAAAAGACAGGTGGATTGGTTCAAATGGCGATTGGCAAATTGAGCTTCTCAGACGATCGCATATTAATGAATCTAGCTGCTGTAATTGACCAAATCATCAAAATCAAACCATCCTCGGTCAAAGGTACTTACATCAAATCTGTATATATAAGTACCAGCATGGGACCAAGCATTAAGCTTGACTTGAACACACTTGGCTCAGTAAACAAAACAACCGCTGCTTAAGTCTAAAACTTAGACTTGGTCTTATCTAAGACGCAGTATTTGGAGCAACAAAAGTAAACGGGTAGGTTTGAGCCGACCTGAAAGTCAAAGGCGCTCCACCACTGTAAACATAAGGCACAAGAAACGGGCGAATATCGACTGTAGTGCTCACTGTGACAGTACCACTCACGGTGCCGCCATAAGGATTCAGAGCGTTGCGATCGGCAATTACTGTGGTCGGATTAAATGTGGTTCCAGTCAGAGTGAAATTACTCAACATCGAGCTTCCCTGCTGGTTTGCCCGTGCAACTATTGCCTGAGCACGTTGATTGGCAGACACAGGATCTCCGCTTGAAGCAGCACGTGCAGCTTGTTTACATGTCTGGTCATTGACCTGAACGCCAATTACGATAACAGCTAAATCGAAAAATATAAGTATGATTGGAACCAGAACCAGAAGTCCAACGGTCAACTCAACTAGAGATTGCGCCGTTGCTTTTCTCCTGCCTGCTATATGCCTGTGCAAATACATCCTCGCCCTCGCCCAATGATAAGTTGCGACCTTCCAAAGCCGAATATTCCACGGGTCCCCTATGATCTAACTATACACCCTAGCTTTATGATCCGGGCTTTCGTGGGATAATGACCTAGTAGTTTTCTGGATTGCGCAAAGGTCAAAAAGGTACTCCTCAGTTGAAATTTAAAGATTACTATCAGACGTTAGGAGTGACAAGAAGCGCCACCCAACAGGAAATCAAGTCTTCTTATCGCAAACTTGCGCGCAAACATCACCCTGATGCCAACAAAGGCGACAAAGCATCAGAGGAAAAATTCAAAGAAATTTCTGAAGCATACGAAGTTTTAAAAGATCCAGAAAAGCGCAAGCGCTACGACATGCTTGGCTCCAACTGGAAAGCAGGCGCTGACTTCAAGCCTGGAGCGGAAGGCGGATTTGGCGGATTCGATTTTGATTTTAGCAACTTTCAAAAAGGTGCTAGTGGCTCAGGTGGTGGTGGCGGATTCTCCGACTTTTTTGAAGCACTTTTTGGACAAGCAGGCGGACCATTTGGTGGCGCTCAAGGTGCTGGTTCGCGCTTTGGAACACGTCAAGCAAGACCGCATACTGCCAATGCTGGCCGCGCAGGTCTTCGTCCGCATGAGCAGCAAGCAGATATCGAATTAACTGTTGAAGAACTCGCTCGTGGCGCACAACGAACTTTGAAAGTTACTCCTCAAGGCGAAAAAGGCAAAACTATTGAAGTCAAAATTCCCAAAGGAGTGCGTGCTGGATCTAAAATTCGCATAGCCGGACAAGGTGCCATGACACCTACTGGACGTGGCGATTTAATTTTGCGGATTAAAGTCAAAGCACACAAAGACTTCACCATAGATGGTGACAATCTCATTTGCGAAGTCACTCTAAAGCCTGGCGTGGCTGTCTCTGGAGGTCAAGCTTCGGTGCCGACTCTTGATGGTCCTGTCAAAATAAAAATTCCGGCTCTGACACAATCGGGTCGCACCTTGCGTTTAAAAGGTCGCGGTTTGCCTATACTGAAACAGACTACTACAGGCGATTTGCTTGTAAAAGTCAAAATCACTGTGCCAGATAATCCATCTGAAAAAGAAAAAGAGCTCTATGCAAAATTGGCAGAAATAGAGCAGCAATAATCTCTATGGATGGTCAAATTTCCAATTCTTCGGATCCATACCTGAAGTATCAAGTCCTTCCTTTTCATATTCTTTTTTGAAGAATTCATCAGATGCAGCTTGAGTTTCGTTTGGATCTTCTCTAGGCGGAGAAGACTCATAGTTTTGGTCAACGCTCAATAAACGAAGCATCATGGTCATCTTATTGAGCTTTGGAACGTTCTTTTTGCCTAGCTTTCCAATACAAAACTTACCTGGAACAACAACTTTGCGCACTCCTCCAACTTGCATATTCAACAGTCCCCCTTGCAGTCCTGCCATCACCTGGTGATCTCCAAGAGTGAAAACAAGCGGCATTCCGCGATCGACAGAACTGTCAAAAATACTTCCGTCTGAGTTATACGCAATATAATGCACAAGCACTGTCGCTCTGAGATTGGGTGCCATGCCGTATCCGACCAGAATGTCTCTGTACAAAATGCCGTTGGGCATTCGTTGCATTTTGGTCTCTTCCTGGGGATTTTCTTGTCCTTGCGTTTTCCATTTGGGACCAAATTGCAATGCAAGCATAGGAGCTGGTCTTACAAAATATTTGCCTGTATCGGGATCGGTATCATTTGTCGTGCGCTCTTGCAGCGGAGCAGTTACGCTCGAGGTTCCATCGGGAGTCGTGATGGGGACAACTTCTTCTGTTTTCTCTTGATTCCAGCACGCAGTCAAAAGCCCCAAAGCAAATCCAGTGACAATGGCTTTAGAAGCCATTCTTCTTATCTGAGACGAGTTCCGATAATAGTTCATGGTTAGGTTGGGCTGGGCAAAGGCATAAAGAGTGAAGTCGAAAACATAACTTTGATTATATTGAAATGTCCCCAAAATGCACTATTTTAATCTACACTTGACAGGCGGGTACCAAAAGTTCACAAATGGGACCTACACTTGACATGTCGCCATCAAGCAGGGTCTTGGTTCTCCCTCCAGCCCGCCCTTTTCATTCCAAGACCCTTTTACTAGACAACAATGGCCAATTTCGCGAAATTGCTGAACGACGGTTCGGCGTTGAGGTCATAATGCGTTTCACCGTAAGGTCAAGTCATGTTTTTTGCTATTTATTAGCAACTATCATGATTTGGCTTTCTTGCTGTGCGCCTGGAGAAGCGCATAGATTCAAGAAAATGCTGGCAGACACAAATATGTTTCACGCTACAAAGCGTCAAGCGAAGTCTCAAGGTAAGCAAGCTGAAAACATTGCTGGCGGTCCAAGTCTTTCGGCATATAAAGATGTAGAAAAGGCAAACACCCAGTTTCCCCCTTATATAGTCATGTCCAAGCCTGGTGGCGAGAGAGTTCCTCGCACTCATATCATGATTGTGGCCACTCCCATCAATCAGAATATGCATTACAAAGATGGGCAGTCCAAGCCTGATCAAAAAGTTGGTGGAAAAAAGAACGCGCCGTGGTTTCAGCACAATCCACCCGATGCTGGACTTTATGGACACAAAAAGCTCAGTGACATGTTTCGAAAGTGGGATCCAAAAATAGGAAAATGGATTGCTGATAGCAAAATTGCAGAAAATTTAAAAGACGCATTAAATCCCGACGATGCCACCACTGGTGATAAGACTCCTCAGTCGGACATGCCTACAAAGGCAAAAGTAAAACAGCACGAAAATAATATGAAGCAAAACCCTCAGCCGAGCAATCAGAAGGGTCAAAATCAGCAACAAGGACAAATGCAAGGCGCGTCGGAAGCTTGTGCAGACGCGTTTGATCCATGCTGGGAAGCAATGCTTGAGCTGCATATGGATTATTTGATTAACGTTGCCAACGAAAATGCAGGACAACCATGTGGCGGCAGAGAAGCTGTGAAGGTCCATGAAAACGCCGTTTGGATGGTCATGCAAATGTATAAACGAGTCTATATAAATATTGGCTTGCTTTTACTGCTACCAGGCGCGGTGCTTACTCAAGTTAAAGGAATTGTCAGTTCCGGAATTCTGCAATCTAGAAACGATGAAGATGCTGTCTCACCTTTTGTAGGAATCTTGAGAGGGATGATCGCACTTTTTCTCATTCCGTGCACCCAGCTTATTGTTAGTTACACAGTAGACATTGGCAATTCAATGAATTACGAAGTGAAGCGTCATATCTCTGTAGGAGTAATTACCGATTGGGCTGACGAGCAAGTCTTTAGGGCTCCAGAAGAAAATAAAGAAGAACAAATCAAAGCTCCTACAAAAAAAACACAAGGAAAAATGACTGAAGGCTCCGAAAAGGATTCAGGAGTAGAAGCGCAGTCTTTGGCTACAATAATGCTCCAACTCATGGCTAATTTGGCAGGTATGTCGGCTGCGTTTGGATTAGTTATGATGTGCGCTTTTCAAATAACCATGATGTGTTATCTCATGCTCCTGGGACCAATCGCCGCAGCGTTTTATGCCTGGCCAGCTACTGTTGGACAGCTATTCATGAGAGTCTTTGCTATCTGGTTAGATGCGGTAGTAAACGTAGGATTGTGGCGATTTTTGTGGTGCGTAGTTTTATTGGCAGCACAAACAAGAATCGAATGGCTATCTGAGATGGGCCAATACAATCCATTTTGTGAATGGGAATTGATTATGTTTATCGCCTTCGTCACCATTCTCTCTTACGTTCCTTTTAATCCTTTTGATTTTAAGCCCGGGGAAATGGTTGCTCAAATTATGCAAAAGGCAGAACAAGCAGTAAATGAATCTGCTCAAGATGCCAAGAAAAAAGGAGGCAAATAATATGAATAAATTTGCTCTTCTTGCCCTTGGTCTTTTTGGCATATTGATATTTGCTTGCACACACGCTGATGCAAGAGGTTACAGGGTCGACCCTCAAGGATTAACCAACTTGCATGGTGCTACAAAATTCCATGGCAAAACTTGTGGAGGAGGGCGTCAAAGCATTTTGGGTGGACCAAATAGCATGAGCACTTTCCAAGACGTAGAGAAGGCTGGCACATCTTTCCCACCTTATATTATTCAATCTAAAAACCAGGGCGAGCGCATTCCGCGCGTGCACATAATGTTTGTAGCTACTCCCCAGAACCAGAATCAACATTATAAAGATGGACAACCCAAACCCACTCCCAAACAGGGTGGTAAACAGCAACAAAAATATCACACTAAAAAAACTGCAGACAAAATGAGAGATGGATATGTCTGCGGACCGGATTGTTTCCGCGAACACGACCCCAAAATGGCAATGGTTAAATGTCCATCAAAACAAGAAGAAAAATGTAAACAAGAAAATCATAACACTGACGATAAACTGTCTGGTCCCACTCAGGCGCAGGGATCGATTTTACAGGGTATGCGTCCTGTACAACAAAAAGCCGATCGTGATTCATCACCCCAGCCTAATTTTGAAAAAGGCAAAAATGGTATGCGTGGCGGTGCTCAAGGTGCTGGCGAAGCTTTTGGTGATGCATTCAATCCTGCATGGGAATCGATGCTTGAATTGCATATGAGCCATCTTTTGAACGTGGCTAACGAAGGAGCTGGACAACCTTGCAGCGCGAAAGACCCAGTGAAGGTTCATGAAAACGCCATCTGGATGGTTATGCAAATGTATAAAAGAGTCTATCTACAGATAGCCTTGCTTTTAATCTTGCCTGGAGCTGTTCTTTCTCAAATGAAGGGTCTTGTAAGTTCGGGTATTTTGCAATCACAAAATGACGAAGATACGGTCTCACCTTTTGTAGGTATTCAAAAGTCATTAGTAGCAATTTTCCTCATTCCTGCAACTCAGCTCATCGTTAGCTACGCAGTCGACATAGGCAATTCAATGACTTATGAAGTCAAACGACACATAAACGAACAACTTATATACGAATGGGCTGATGAACAGGTCTTCAGAGCACCTGAAGCCAACAAAAAAGAACAGATTATGCACCCAAGTATGTTTAAGGTGTTAGGTAAACTCTCAGAAGGATCTGAAAAAGATTCAGGTGTTGAACCACAGTCTGAAGCTACAGTCATGCTTCAAACACTAGTAAATCTTTCCGCTATGTCTGCGGCATTTGGACTAGTTATGCTTTCGGCTTTTCAAATTACGATGATGTGTTATTTATTTTTATTTGGTCCAATAGCTGCTGCATTCTTTGCATGGCCTACTGCTGTAGGTTCACTATTCAGTCGCATCTTTGCAGTATGGGTGGACGGTGTGATAAACGTTGGATTGTGGAGATTTTGGTGGAGTACAGTTCTGCTTGCAGCTCAAACGCGAATAGAATGGTTACAAGAAATTGGTCAATACAATCCTTACTGCGAATGGGAAATGATAATCTTCGTCGCGTTTATCGTGATCCTGATGTATGTACCATTTAACCCGTTTGATTTCAAAGCTGGTGAAATGGTTTCACAAATTATGTCCAAGTCAGAAATGGCAGTGAGCGAAGCTACGCAAAAGGGAGCTAAATAAGTGAATCGGCTGAAAACTAATAGCAAGAAAGTAAGAATCTGGTTGACGACCAGCATCTTGTCGTGCTTGCTAGTTGGTTTTTCAAGCGTCTGTGTTTTAGCTCAAGATTCTGACAGTCAAGAAAAGGATCGCAAGAAGAAAAACGATCCAGGATTTTCCATCCCTAATTTTGATTTTGGTTTTGGCAGCAAGAAGAAAAAAGACACTTCCAACGATGCTACTGAAAACGAGCTTCAGCCAGCATTTCCAATGACTGAACGCAAACAAAAAAGAAATGAAAAGAATAGAAATCAATTCGCTCCAGAATTATATT
Organism: uncultured Candidatus Obscuribacterales bacterium; assembly: GCA_964606665.1. Classification (GTDB taxonomy): domain Bacteria; phylum Cyanobacteriota; class Vampirovibrionia; order Obscuribacterales; family Obscuribacteraceae; genus Aved-18. The sequence continues at coordinate 69,520 of CAZSHS010000002.1, forward strand.
CTGGAAATGATGACAATTCTCAAAACAAAAAAAATCAATCATCTGGCAACGTACCAAATATTTTCCCGGGTGGCGATGAAAACAATTCAAAAAGAAAGAATAAGGCTGGTCAAAATGGCGCTTTAGAAGTCTATCCTGGAGCTTATGACCAAAGCGGCAAAAAGAAAAGCAAGTCCGGTCAAAATGGTACTGCCGAACTTTATCCTGGCGTTTATGACGAAAACGGCAAAAAGAATAAATCGGGTC
>CAZSHS010000002.1:69865-104400 GCA_964606665.1 uncultured Candidatus Obscuribacterales bacterium
GGTCAAAATGGCACCGCCCAACTTTATCCTGGCGTTTATGACGAAAACGGCAAGAAGAAAAATAATAACGCACCAATAAATCAGGACATCTACTCAAGTACGTTTGAAGATGACAAAAAGAAAAAGGACAACACAAGCAAAGTCAATCTCAGCCCATATGTTTTTGAAGATGATGGCAAGAAAAAGAAAAACAACAACAATAATCTGCAAATCACACCTTATACATATGATGGCGAGCAAAACAAGAAGAAAGATAGAACCGCATCAACAGGCAAAATGGAAATCTATCCTGGAACAGGTGGTGATGGCACTGGAAACACTGGCAATGGAAATGACGGATGGACCGGCAACACACCATTTGGCAGTCAAGGAATTTTGAGTGGAACCGGTCTCAATGGAATTGGTGGATTTTTCAATCCATCTAGAATTGGTGCAGGCGATCGCTGGGGTAACACTGGTCGCGGCACATCAAATCCTATAAATCGTAGTTTGAACCGCATTCCACCTAGAACATTTCGTCCTGTAATCACCCTGCCTGGTGCTCCAGGAACAGGCGATTTTACCGAATTAGAAAAACCGATTATAGAGGACCCTTATAAAACGAGCGCTTCTCCTACAGCTAGTGGAAACCCCGGACAAGTAAGCAACTTCAGCAAACAAAACGAACAATCCGAGCGCGATGTTCACCCAGGTCAGGCTATGTGGACTGGCGCTAACAAAGCCAAAATGCCAGCTTACGGTGAGCGAAGCGGTACGCAAGCTTCTGTGTATCACATGCAAAGTGACACCAGTATGCAACCAGACAGACAACCAGGTATGCGAGGAGGTGGTGGTGAAAACACAGCATCTGAGCGAGGTGGTGACTTTGGAAGTATGATGGGCTTTGCGATGGCAGGCGGCAACATGACAGCCCAGCAGATGTCCTTGGTTGGTTCCGGAGTAGCAGGAATGGAAGCGGCAATGGACAACAGACCGCACCAAAATATGCAGTCTGGACAAAACCAGGGCGTGGGTCAAACTTCGCAAGTAGCTGATGCTGCAGCAGAAATGGGACACGATCAAGCAGCACAAATGCTCACACACGTTGGCAGTTATATTCCAAATTTCACAAGTGCTGCAGGAAACAAATGGAACCAGGTTAGAGACAACATTTTTGTACCTATGGGAATTTTGCTTTTACTGCCTGGAGCATTAGCAACACAAGTTAGAGCGATTATGGCTCAAAGCAATCCTGTGTTGGGTCAAGCTAGTCCCTTTGAAGGTATTTTCCGCGGTTTGGTTGCGCTATTTTTCATTCCAGCTAGTTATCTCACGATGAATTATGGTATCGACATTTGCAACTCTTTTACCTATACCATTGCAGAGGGTTACCAAAGAATATTCGGAACCGATCTATATAACGATGCAATGTGTCACGAAATTCGATGCATGCCGTTTCGACTTCCTGAAGAAAACAGAAATACCATCGATAAAGAAAATCATTCCATGGGACAAATTCTCGTTGCCAGAGAAAAATCACCTTTTGCTCAGCTAGAAGCGAATCTCATTGCAGTAAAAATTTGGGATCCTTGCGACAGGTTGTACATAGTACCCGAAGATAGAGCTGCAGAAGTAGTACCAGTACCGGTGGCAGGAACTCGAATGGTTTGCAATCTAGCAAACGCATCACTTGTCACGTCGTGGAATATTTTATGCGCGTTTCAGTGCTTCTATCTCTACTTTTTATGGTGCATGGGTCCTGTAGTGGCAGGACTTTGGACCTGGCCGCAAAAACAATTTAGAGACTCTTTCCCAAACTGGGTTGAAGGGGTACTTGCGCTTTGTTTCTGGTCAGTTTTTTGGAACGCCACAATAATGGTTATTGCTTTAGTGCGAAGAGATTACGAAACAGGCACCATAATTATGATTGCCTTAAATACTATTGGAAATATTTCAGTCAAGTTTGCTTTTGATTTCGCCGGACTAATTAAGTCTTCTGGTGATGAATCAATGCAGTTTGGAGACAAACTAGCAGAAAAGGCTGGAAATGCCGGTGCCAAATGATGAGAGAGATAAAACAGATTATGACCGAGGCTAAAAAAATGAGTTATATCAAACCGGGATATCAGCGGCACCTAAGGGTGGCGATTGCTTTGGTTTCGCTTTTAACTTGCACTCTCACGGCAAATGCCCAATATGGCAGTGAAGGTGGTGACCGCGGTCGCCAAAGTCAATCTACAGGCACACAAACTCGACACGCTGGACCACTCACCGCAGGTCCAAGAGGACTTGGGAATAACGGTGGACCTTACCAGAGAGAAGACAATAGAAATACTGGAAACGGAAATAGCAATAATCAACGCAACGGTCAAACCAACAACGCCGGTGGCGGCGGTGGTGGTGGCGGCGGTGGTGGCGCACCTCCCGGATGCAGCGGAACAGGTATTGCTTGCGTAGCAGCCCAAGCAGCCTTTTCTATGGGCGAAATGTGTATTGACCCAAGTATGGCTGGTCCTGCAGGTGGACGCAGCAAAGAACAGCGTGGTCCAAACAAATCTGGAACTCAAGCAAGTTTGTTTAAAGCATTAAAAGATATGTCCACTGATAATGCTTGCCAGCCTGGACAAAGACCATGTAAAGACGTAGGTGCGAAAGCCTGTCAGTTAGGAGAGAATCTTCTCAAACGCGCTGATCAACAGACGGGATTGGGATGCACGCCAGAATCTGAAAAAACCAAAGATGCATTACTTGCAGGTGCTGGTCGAATGTTTGGTGAGCGCCCGCACCAACAAAGACAACAAGGTCAAGCACAAGGTGCTGGACAATCTGCCGGTGCAGCAAATACTGCGGCTGAAATTGGTCACGAACAAGCTGATAGTGCCATTACATATGTAGGTAGTTATCTACGCAATTTCACAAGTGACGCAGGCAACAAATGGAATCAGGTCAGAGACAAAATCTTTGTGCCTATCGGAATTTTGTTACTACTTCCTGGTGCCTTGATTACTCAAATGCGCGCCATCATGGCGACTTCCAACCCTGTGCTTGGAAACGTCAATCCATTGGATGGTATCTTCAGATCGATGGTAGCTGTATTTTTACTGCCATGCACTTATCTTGTGATGAATTATGGTATCGATTTAGCCAACTCGCTCACGCTTAGCGTCGCGGACAATTACCAACAAATATTTCATTCTGACATGTATGAAGACGCGGTATGCGCGGAAATCAAAGCAATGCCATTTAGGCTTCCAGAGGAAAACCGCAACACAATCGACATGCCAAAATCCTCTATGGGTGAGATTTTAGTAGCTAAAGCACCAACTCCTTTTGCCAAATTAGAAGCAGCTCTTGTAGCAGTAAAAATTTGGGACCCTTGTGTTGGTATTTATATAGTCCCTCCAGATAGAGCAGATGAAGTGGTACCAACGGCAGTGCACGCTGCTCGCCTCATGTGTAATACCAGCAATTGCTCACTTGTTACTGCATGGAATATTTTGTGCGCATTTCAAGTAGCTTTCTTATACTACTTATGGTGCGTAGGACCTGTTGTAGCAGGTCTCTGGACCTGGCCCATGAAACAATTGAGAGACGCGCTTCCCAACTGGATTGAAGGTGTAGTCACACTTTGTTTCTGGTCATTATTTTGGAATACAGTCGTATTCTTAATGGCTGCGTTTCGCGGAGTTGACGAAACCGGAACTCTTATCATGCTTGCGCTAAACTCGCTTGCTTGTCTGTCTGTCAAATACGCATTCGACTTTGCCGGATTGGCACGTGGTGCCGGTCAGCAGATTCAAAAATTAAGCGACAAATTCGCCAATACCATGCACCAAGAAGCCAAGAAAGCTGGCAAAGGTGGCGGCGGCGGCGGTGGCGGCGGCGGCGGCAAAGGCAAAAAACCTGGCAAGAGCGCTCCAGCATCTCCAGCAGCGCCTGCAGCGCCTACAGCTCCTACAGGAGATCCGACAGTAAACTTCACTCCAACAGGTGGTAAGGCTCCTGTGATTGGTGATGATGGCCCCAGCGGAAGTACGATGGGCCCGACCCTTCCAGATCCTACGATCACCACGGGAGTATTGCCTGGTCGCACAACCGGAGAGGCTGGCACCAGATTCAACACTACACCAAACGAGATCGATTTCACAAACGGAATGTTCCAAGGTCTTACAAGGGAAAACGAATCATTCGCTGACTTCAAGAAACGCTGGGAAAATGATTCTGAAGGTGACCTCAGAGGTGCAGTCCAAAATCGGTATGCTCAACGAGCAGGTGCAGGAAGAGATAGCTACTCCGAAAATGTCACAGGAACTGGTGCCTTGACGGGCGATGATAAGAAGGCTTACGACAAACTGGTGGCAGACGGTAAAGGTGGCGTCTCAGGAAATGTTGATTCCATCATGCAAAGACTCGCAAGAGGAGAAACACTCAGTAAAGCAGATGAAGCATATCTCAAGTACGTTCAGAGTGGCATGGCTACCGAACAACAACGCAAATCGTTTGGAGATGCCGTAACTCAGGTTCGTACAGCAGGTACAGAACTCAGAGGTGCTGCGCCTGGCACAGACACAAGTGCAATTCAACGTCGAATCACAGAAGGTACAACTGTTGCAAAAACCACAACAGGAGAGGCGCTCAAATCTGGAAGCTATCAGGCGTATCTTGCTGGCGGTAAGAGTCAGGCTCTTTCTAGAGACGTTGCTCCACCACCTGCAGCTACTGCAGAGCAAACAAGAAATCGTAAGACTTATACTGATGGTTTATTGACTGCTGGTGTAACTCCCGATCTTATCAGTGCTCGAATGGCTGCTATGGACGCAGCTCGTGCGAAAGGAGAATCTCAATATTGGGATCCCATTGATAAGAAGATGACAACTGTCGAGAATTTCCGTGATGCACTGCCACCCGGAATTACCGACCCAGTGGCAATTGAAAGAGCTCTTCGAATCGAAGCCGCTCAAAATGCCGGATTGGCAACATATATCGACCCCGATCCCGCTAGAGGTGAAATTGCAACACCTAAGCGCGAACGCGACTCAGGGATGGATGCAGCGATAGCCGAACAGCGCAGATTAGCAATAGCAGCCGCTAGAGGAGCAAGCGCGACCATGTATGCTGACCCAGTGTACGGCACAGTACCAGTGCCACCACTGAGAAATCGCGAAGTAGTCGAACGCACCGTGATGGTTCAAAGCCCAGTTCAGCAGCAACGAATCAAAGATGCTAAAGGACGTGGCGAAGAATACTATCAACAGTGGCTTGCCAAAGAACGCAAGAGACTGCATGACGAAGCCAACGTTCTGGGTGATTCTGGATACGAAGATCCTGCGGACGGTCGTTGGGTATCGTTGAAACGCAATCGCGGCGGTAGCGAATTTGATACCGCAATGATTACTGCATCCGACATAGACCCAATGACCGGACAGCAAATAGTTCACCGACCTGGTGAGGTGGTGCAAGGCATCCAGCCGATGCTTCGCGGAGAGGTAAGTCGCTCAGCGAGAAAAGCTGGTGATGACCTCGACATCATCGCCACTCCAGAAGGTGAAGATATCGAAGAGCGTCTGCGCAAACAGAAAGGCAAACCTGATGACACCATGCTTGCTACCAATGATTTCAGTCAGCCAAATCAATTTGGAAGAGCAAGTGTCGAAGGCGATCCTCAGATGATTGTTCCAGCCGAAGGAACTGGTCAACCGGGTCAAGCTCAATTGAGACCAGACCAACTCGATGCAGAAGGCAGAATGGCTGAAGGTCAGCCTGGACAGCCGCAACAAATCGATCCTCAGACTGGCTTGCCTATTGATCCAAAGACTGGACTGCCGATAGATCCTAGAAATAATCTACCGTTCAATCCACAAACAGGTCAGTATTTCGATCCAAGAACTGGATTGCCGATTCAACCAAATCAGGCATATCAAATGGGTCTGCAAGCAGGTGGAGGCATGCTATTGAACGAGCAAGATAGAGCTCGACAACAGCAAGGTCAACTGCCTGGACAACAGGGACAACAACCTGGTCAACCACAGCCTGGTAAGCCGCAACCTGGTCAGTACGGTCAACCTGGACAGCCAGCCGATGATAAGACGGTCTTCGTACCCGACCACGGACTAACTCCTGATATAAGCAATATCAAGGGTCCCGATAAGAAGAAACTCCGAAACATTCTTGGAGATGCCTTCGGTAAGATGAACGAAGAGGATGACGAAGAGAAAAAAGATGAAGACGAGGAAGGAAAGGAAAAGGACAAAGACCAAGGTCCTGACCCGAATAATCCGCCGCCCTGGGCGCAATAATCGTCTAGTGTAACTTCGCTCATATGAGCACAGCAAAAGGACCTCAAATCAGGTGAATATCTCACCATGAATGCGAGGTCCTTTTTCTTTTGTGTTCCTGCAAAAAAGTAAGATGACCACCTTTTCTAAGATGGTCGTTAGATTAGGGGTGCAACTTGCCTTTTTGCAGAATCGATCGTTAAAAGATGCTCTCGTTTCGCTGCAAGATTTTAGTACAAAAAAAAATGCTATTTAGCGCCTGTCAATTTAGCTAACTTAGCTTGTGCTTTCTTTACTTCTTCTGGTTGATTTGCCATCTGCAAAATACGAACATAGTTAGTCAACACCTGAGTCAAAACAGGTTTGTTATTACTCTTCTCAAGCAAGTCTATGCTCTTTTTAAAATAATCCATTGATTCTGGAAATTTAAATGCCATTGCATAAATGGCACCATAATTTCCATAGATAGAACCAAGATTAGAATTTACCAGTTGATTATTGGGATCGAGTACATGCGCTTCTTCAAGTTTAGTTTTGGCTAGTTCTGCATTCTTTTCTTGCAATGCTTTTGCTGCTTCGTTATTTAACTGCAAAGCTCTAACTTGAGGACTAGCATTTTTTGCATCTATATCCATCAACTTTGAATTAGGTTGTAATATTGGCTTAGCAGCTAGTTCTTGTGCACTCATAGAATACAAAGAATTTATGGTGGCAATATCATTTTGAGAAAGACTAACATTTTTATCGTCGGGATAAACGATACTAAACATGATATCAGTCTTGTTAGGACTGTGACCTGTGATACCAATGGCATGACCAATTTCGTGCAGTGCCACGCGTGTTAAATAATGTGATTCTATCTCACTCTTACCAGGTGGTGGCGTAGTGAGCAAAAGCATTTGAGCAGTAAAAATACCATCAGCACTTGGCACCACTTGAGTGTTGCCACCTTCGTTTGGATTCATCAAAACTTTTTTGTCGTTAGTCCATTTGCAAACAATTTGAGCATCGTCTGCTTTTTGCAAAAACTCAAAAGTCAGCTTATCCTTGCACGACGTCTGCCAAGCTTCAAAAGCCTGTTTGATTATCAAAGCAAATTCTGGCTTGAATCCCGGAACATCAGAGCTTGATTCTATATAGACTTTGACCGGAATTTTATTCCAACGAGTAAGTCCACTTTTAGAAATAGAGTCTAAATAACCCTTGCTTGCGATTTGAGCAAAAGTCAGATTCTGGCTCGACCCGCTCAAAAGCACAGTCAGAGCCAACAACTGCAAGCAAAGTTTTCTGTTTATTCGGGCTGGCAAGAAGGATAAATCCACGGCGCGCTGTAATTCGCTTTGGGATGATTGATGGTCCATTGCGGAGCAGTTGCAATCAAAACTCCAAGCATGACCGACATAATAATAGTCCTAGGCGTAATTTTTGCCATAACGACACTCTTAGGGGAAGCTCTACTCTAATTACCTTCCACACCAAAGAGTTAGCAAAACCAATTGCTATTTATGCTTAGCAGGAGTAAGCAACTTAGCCCGACCTTCTTTGCTCACTATAGAGCCACTCAAGTTTGAATCGCTCGAAAAATCGTTGGTTGGGTAGGCTTTATAAGCTTTTGGCAATTCGGTCTTCTTATATTTAAGTACTGCCTGAGTCTTCTCTTCTGCTCGTGACTCTGATCTGCTTGCCACTTGTCTTGGCGCTTCAGGTGGCGGTGGCATTCTGTTATAAGGATTTATTGTCTTAACCTGGACGGGTTTGTTGTAATGGAATTTTCTGACCTGTGGCGGAATTGTGGTGGTCTGAGTTTTAGTCTTGGAACTGGACCAGGCCTGATTCGACTTAGGCATTGCGCACCAGAAATAATTTTTCAGGTTTGGCGTTCCTTTGACTAAACCCTTTTCCCAACCATTGGCTTGAGTGGTTGAGACTGTATATCTGATTCCGTCTTGCATGCGCGCTTTGACTGAATCAGGAAGATTTGGGTCGGAAAAAGTTCGCGTAGTCGTGGTCTTAGTAATTGTTCTGCCTGGTATAACAAACTCCTGAGCCATGCAAGGCGCAGTTGAAGCAATGGCAAATCCAATTAAAAGAAGAAAATTAGCGAGTTTCATAGTTCGGTTTAGTTTAGTAAGAGAATTTATCGGCAGGTTATCAATATCTGCTCAAATTCAGTTAGTGTCCTATTTTTCATACGTTACGAAGAATATGTGGCGGTTTGGTACCCAAAATCAGTGGTATTATTAATTCTGAGTAACTTTAGTATAACAATAAACAAAAGTGTTGTCATGGCCAAAATTCTACTCATAGAAGATGACGAGAACCAAGGAGAAATGGTCCTTGAGTGGCTTGAAACAGAACATTATTTGATCGAATGGGTTAAAGATGGGCTGGAGGCGGCAGATATGCTCAAGTCCTACCATTACGACATTATTTTGATGGATTTAAATCTCCCAAAAATGGATGGTTCAGAGGTTTGTAAGCTTTATCGCAAACAAGGAGGACAATCACCCATCTTGGTTTTGACGGCACGCGGAACTATAAGCGATAAAGAAAAAGCTTTCGAAGCTGGTGCTGATGACTATTTGACCAAACCATTTCATTTAAAAGAATTGAGCATTAGAGTGCGAGCGCTACTCAGGCGCCCAACTTTCGTCAATAGTGACGTGCTCCAGGCAGGAAATTTAGTCTTAAATCTAGGGCTGCACAAAGTTTATGTGGACAACGTTGAAGTACATGTGCCTCGCATGGAATTCGCCCTGCTTGAGTTTCTGCTTCGATATAAAGGTCAAATTTTCAGCTCTGAGGCTCTACTCGACCGAGTTTGGACTTCAAGCTCGGACAAATCGTCTGAAACCATCCGAACCAGTATTAAAAAGTTGCGCAGTAAAATCGACACCAAGGGCGCACCCTCTCTTATTAAGAATGTTCACGGCATTGGATATCGGCTCGAAGACTGACACAGCGTGCCATACGCCACTTGAAGCCGTGTAAATTAGCTTTTCCACATGACATTTTGTGCCAAATTTTAGGAGAATATATGGTGCAGAAGCGCCTTGTTAGTTAGTTGGTACGGAATCAAAACAATGACGAATGAAATTACAGTAGCCCACAGCCCAGATGCAGATGATGCATTCATGTTTTATGCTCTGGCCAACAATTTATTAGATACACAAGGATTGACAGTTCATCAGGAACTGAAAGATATCCAGAGCCTCAACAAAGATGCCATGAATGGCAAATACGAAGTCTCGGCTATCTCCTTCGCCGCATATCCTTATATTCAAGACAAATATAAATTGATGCCGGTCGGTGCAAGCATGGGCAACAACTACGGCCCTGTGGTCATTTCCAAAAACAAAATGACTGCCGAAGATTTGAAAACTTGCAGTCTCGCCATCCCCGGTGAGCTGACCACTGCATATTTAGCTTTGAGACTTTTCGAAGACGATTTGAATTACGCCAAAATTCAAGCTGTTCCTTTTGATCAAATCGTAGACCTTGTGCGCGATGGCAAATTTGATGCCGGCGTAATCATTCACGAAAGCCAACTTACATATGAGCAAGAAGGCGTACATAAAGTAGTGGATCTTGGCGAATGGTGGACAACACTTACCGGACTTCCGCTTCCACTTGGTGGAAACGTTGTCAGAAAAGACCTGGACGAAAAAACAATCGCCCTTGCCACCAAACTAATGAAAGAAACTATCGAGTATTCTCTTTCGCACCGCGAAGAAGCGCTTAAATACGCTCTTCAATTTGCCAGAAACCTGGAAGGCAAAACCGAACTGGCAGACAAGTTCGTTGGCATGTATGTAAATGAACTAACAATCGATTACGGCGATTCTGGCAGAAAGGCTCTCACCAAGCTGTTTGAAATGGCCAACGAAAAAGGACTTTACGCAAAACCAGTGCGTCCTGAATTCGTGATACCAGATACAGTGACCGTCTAAACCAGACAGCATCACTTAACTAAGCCCGAATATAAACAATTAGCGAGGCGGTGGCATTGTTTTCACCGCTTCGCTTAGTTTTGGAAAAGTCTCGCTTGTAATGTTGTACACTTCACGAGGCTCAATACCTGCAAAGGTTAATGTATTCTGCCTTGAGTCACCATCGCTGTCTTTGTAAAAACCAGGCGCCCGCCATACTAAATTTGTAAGACCAAGAAAACTCGCACTCATAAGCGGTGTCACAGTTTTTTTGTCATACTGCTCAACTTTTCGATTATTTTTTCCGCCAGAAATTACTATATATCGCTTGTCTGTCACCACATAGAATGTTCGCTTAAAAAAAAGCCAGACTCGAACCGGAGCTGAAAGTACCATAAAACAAAAAATCATTCCAAAGGCAGTAAACACAAGCCCTATGCCTTGAAATGCAAGAGAAAAATTGGCACCACGGCCAAAGCCCATAAAGTCTTTTAGAAAAAAAATGATAAATAGCAAGGCTACCACCAAAACTACTGCTGTTGCTTTTAATGCCAACTTATTGCTTGGTTGACCAATCCAGGTAATTGACTCGCCTTGCAACAACTCGTCTTTGACATATTGTGGTGCTTCATGGGGTTGCATTTTAACTGCCTTTTTTTGCGGTGTCTCTGAGTAAGTGTTCCAGTTGGCGCGGATTGCCTATATTTTTGAAAACGACCTCACCCGTCTGTTTTGCCTTGCGATAACTTGGTCTTGCCGAATTTCCTTGCAGTGTCCATTGCAGTGTTCCTCTGCCACCAGATTCGGTTCTAACTGCATTAATCAAATCTTCGCGTGCGTATCTTTCAACTGTTTTATTTTTGCCAAGTTGAATAATATAGAGATTAAGATCAGTAGCCAGATAATGAGTCTTCTTTGTATAAAAGTAAGTATAGAAAGGAACAGATAAAAGCAAAAGACCAAGAAGAGTAAAAGGCACACCTATAACTGCCAAAAATCCTAGATTTTGTCCTTGCTTAGTGGTCGTAAATGAACACATCAAAAAGAAAACACTAATTGCAGTCCAAATAATGGCAAAAATAAAGACTGGCAGAGTGCCGAGTGCGTCATGCATGGCGTTGGGCTGTCCTGCCCAGAGAACCTTCTCATTAGCTTCGAGCTCAGACCTTATTTCAGGTGCTAAAAATTGAATTTCCTGCATAGCCTTTGTCCAATTGTGGTTATATTGTGCCCAATAAATGAAAAGTGCCAAAAACTGCGATTAGCTCACTGAATTTTCGGTCATACTCATACTAGGGCTAGTTTTTAAAATATCTATGGAACCAAGTCAAAGCCAGGACGCAATCAACTTCAAAGCCTATATCGAAGCCGGAAAACGAGCTTTCGACCTAGGGCGTTATGAAGACGCAGAAAGGCTTTACCAGAAAGCGTTAATTGAAGCCAGACGCGAGAAAGCAAATGGCTTTATGTCGCCTGATGAGACTTCAGATAACACTCTAGACGCCATTACTCAGGAAGACTCAGGCAAGTCTCGAATTGCACTTGTAGACGACCCCAATTTCGCCGAAATCTATCGCGGATTTGGCGAGATTTATTCGATGCAAGGCTCGTGGCTAAAAGCAGAAGACGCGCTCAAAGCTGCCCTTGCCGTTCAGGAGAAGTGGCAGCAAGATTCAAACGAACTGGCTGAGACATTAAACAAACTGGGTCAAGTCTACCGTGTCGAAGGCAAATTTCAAGAAGTGGAAAGTTGTTTTCGCCGGGCTTTATCCATATATGAATCGCACGAAGATAGCGACAAAATGAAACTGGCAGACACACTTGAGTCTCTTGCCGACTTGTATCGATTGCACGGAAAATATGACCAGGCAGAGCCTCTATTCAGCAAAGCAATTGCAGTGCGCGAGGCAACTTTGGGCCCTGACCATCCTACTATTGGAGCCATGCTTCAAAACCTAGCGCTCTTGTATCATGCCGAGGGTAGATACGACAAAGCCGAGCCAATTTATGCGCGCGCGCTCAAATTAAACGAAGACAAATGGGGCTCGTCGCATCCAAGTGTCGCTGTGATATTAAATTATTTAGCTGAGCTATATCGCTTGCAAGGCAATTTTCCTAAAGCCGAAGAAACGCACTGGAAGGCACTTAAAATTCGCCAGACCGCCCTTGGACTCGACCATCCAAGCACGGCGCAAACTTTGAGCAATCTAGCCAACCTCTTTCATATTCAGTGCAAGTACGACCAGGCGGAACCTCTATACAAGACTTTGCTTGAAATCAGAACGCGCGATTGGGGCGCCAAGCACATGCACGTAGCCGAAGTCTTAAATTCGCTTGCAGAAGTATATCAAGACCAAGGCAGATACGCCGAAGCCGAGCAACATTTCTGGCGTGCTCTTTCTATTATTCAAGAAAACGTAGGACCAGAGCACGCAAGCGTAGCTAAAGCAATCGAAAATCTGGCTCATTTATATGAAGACCAGGAGAATTTCGAGGAGGCAGACAGATTATATAGATGGAGTCTTGGTCTTTGCGAAAAAACCTTGGGGGTCGAACATCCCGAAGTAGCAGCTCTAATGGCGAAATACGCCTCGCTTCAAAAGAAAATGGTTTCAGACGATGAAGACACCGACCTGCTTTGGAATAACTAGTCGCTGATTAAATTTCGGGCTTTTTGTCGATAATATACTTGTTGCAAAAGGCAAGGAGTTCGAAACATGGTGGGTGAACAAGCAGATCAACCAATTTCAATCAATGACGGTAGTAACAACACTCCGGAGACAAACGGTCTACATGATGCATTGATGGCTGATGCAGGATACTTTCGAACTGCACAAGCTAGCGATAATACTTCAATTCCTAAAGAAGTAACCGAGAGTTTTAATTTGCTGCGTAATGGTGATTTAAATGGCTTCACCAACTATTTTTTAAACAATCCAAACGCGCAAGATTCAATCAAATCAGCTTTAACTAATAAAGGAATAGATTTGTATGTTCAAAGACCTCCGTTAAACGACCCAACTAGGCCCACTGAGATTGCTTTATCTACAAAGGTAAATGGAATTGAGCCTCTCAGTCGCACTTTAGTTATGGATGGAAAAAATCCACCAAAAGCCGACCTTCTTTATCCTGCAGGATCAAACTATGAAGCGTTGCGCAGTAGATTTTTAAGTGCAGGAAACAAAATAGATGTAAATCAGTTTACACAAGAAATACAACGCCATCTTCAACCGCCTAAAACCCCGGGCAGATCCATGTTCGGCTAATTTTTAGACAGCGTAGTCTCCCCATTCAAATCAAACTAGTTTCTGTTGACAATAGAAAGTATCCCCACACTTCCTATTGGAGTATCTGTCATGTCCGACATAGATTTAGGCGCAAGAGAATCTGCAGAATCAAGAAATGGGTTGTCTGCGCAAACTTTTAGCGTAGCCGATATGGACTATTTTAAACCGCCTTCAACTCGTGTGGATTCGACTGAGATGCAAGTGGCGATGGGTCAAGACCAATTTGCTAACTATGACAAACAAACTTACGTTGGCCTTGCACAAATGGAAAGCGCACACTTTGGACGATTTGCTTTTACATATATGAACGGCAGTGAAAGGGTTCAAAGCGAACTTCAAAGTGCACTAAAATCTGCCGGCGTGAAACTTGAAAGCGATGGCACAAACGTAAAATTAAGTTTGATAAGCGATGAAAAACGGTCGATGACCCTTGGTCCAGGTGGAATTAATACAACAGACAACGCAATTGCCAGAGAGATTGTGCGACGAGTTCAAAATCGCCCCGAAACTCGCGCAGCCTAAAGCCTAATTCAATATTTTTCCAGTTTTAAAAATGATGCTAGACGCAGCTTCAGACTTGCCAATCACATTTTTGCAAAGTTCAGTCATGCCATCTGGATCTCTTGTGATTATGGTCATGAGCTTGAACGCCTTTCCTTTGGCTTCGTCTAAATATTCGGGTTGAGTACACTCTGAGCCTTCCCAGTCTATTTGCTTTGTAACTATTGCCATGGGCAAATCGAAATTCAAGCTTTCAAAAAGATGTTCAATATCAAGTGGGATATAAATTAAAACTGTGCATGCCACTCGTGATTCTTTAGTTACAACTACGTTCGACAAATCCACACTCTTAAAATTATTGGCGCTTCCACTCATGCCTGCAGCGTCATAGAATGCGGCAAGCTCAGCAAAACACTGATTTAAAAATTTTGGCTCTGCAGCAAAAGCTACTATAAGATCGTCTTTTGTCTTTTTGAGCGAACTATTTTTGTCGGCGTGAAAATAATCGATAAAGTTCATAACGACTTGAGTCAATTTTCTAGCTAATCTTTCATTAGCTCCAATCAACAAACTAAATTTTTGATGCTTCCAAAGAATTATTGGCTCGGCGTTTGGTGTGCCTTTATCGGCAGGATATTTTTGTTTTAATTTTGATAGAAAATTTGCCGCTTCATCGATGTTAATTGCGACGTCGTCATACAAATAGTCTTCTGGTGATTCTCCACCTGAGGTTGGTCCAAAATCAAGTTGGGCATTCTCGTCAATTTTTAAAATACGCACCATATTTAGTGCCTTATCAATATCATCTTGAATTAGCTGACAAAGCTCAGGATAAACTGCTTCATTTGCAGTTTTTAGTTTACTGAATTCAGACTCAATGTCATCTGCATGTTTGATCAATTGTCTATATAAACCTGTTGCTTCAGCATTGCTTAGAATTCTCGACTTGAGCAAATCGTGCAACTGCTCCATGCTCATTGGCTTTGGTGTTAGGCTGTGCTCGGGATTTACCATAACATTGCTTGTCATGCCTTGCATCATCATGAGCATCTGCTCAGCAGAATGTGCCATTCCAGTTGCGTTTCTATACTCGTTATACAGAGAACAAGCTTTATATAAGCCAAGATTGAGCCGTCCTATTTCACTTGCATGTTCAAGATAGGTGTTATAAAACTCTTCGAACTGCTGTTCTTTGTTTTGCGTCTTCAGTATTTCCACATAATTATCAAGTAAATGTTTGGAAAAATGCTTATGATTTGGATCGCCTTCTATTTTGCGTTCATTGTGATTGCAAGCCGCTTCTTTAATAAAGAACATAGCTTGCTTGGAATTTTTCTGAGATTGATATTCTTGAGCTAGCTGAAGCAAAAAATTGGCAGATGTTCCAGTCGAAAACTTTTTAGCTAGCTTACTTATAAGCGACGAGGCTAAATCTGCCTCTTCAAGCATTTGATTATTGGCTAATTTCAAATATGCCTGAAACAATATAATAGAGTCTGTATCATGCAAATGATCAAAGCACTTAATAAGCTCAGGCATGGCTTTGGCACAACTTGTAGTCGCGCCATTTTCATCGCTTTGCAAAATACCCTGATAAAAATCTTTCACCGAAGCAGGGGCATCTTCTAAAAGCTTGTTCTGCCAGTTAGATAACGCCTTGCAGAAATCAGAAAGAGCTATTTTCTCTTTGCTTTCACCTATCTCTAATTCAACAGTTTGGTTCTCGACATAAAGATTGAACTCATTGCCATAATCGGCAAAACTGTCGTTTTCGCCGCTTTGAACTTCAAGGCACATGATTAGATTTATAGCTGTGATACCGCGATCGTCTTGAAGTTCATCACTCAAGTAACGTTGAAGCATATCGCTCATATTTTTATTTAGCCTGATTTCGGCGAATTCTTTGTAGCGGCCGTCACTGTATACGGCTTATTGATAGGCACCACCGTCGGTGCAGGGATTGATGCCACTTTCTTTCTAACTCCAGCACCAGCAAGCAGACCGCTTGTGGTAGCTTGACCAACTCCTCGCGTCCAGGAGCTTGAGTCGCCAATGATATACAAATTGGCAATATTAGTTTCCATTGTTTTGGATACAGTAATTGAGTCTGGATAACTCTTACACTCAGGTGCATACAAGAGAGTAGAATCACCCGCCACACCTGGGCAAATTTTGTCCAGTGCATCCATATATTCGATAATACTGGCTAAAATTCTATGTGGATAAGCAAGACCAATATCACCGCATTCAGCTTCGAGTGTTGGCGCAATTAAGTTATTAGTGAGCGATTTGGTTCTGCGTCCATGGCGCAAGTCGCCCAAGCGTTGAACAAGCGGTCCTCCACCTGCAAGCATATTGGCGACCTTTGCGATGGTCTGAGAATACATTTGCGGATCTTTAAACGGACGAGTGAATGTTTTGGATACGAGCACGGCAAAATTATTGTTCTCAGATTTTTCGAACATTTTGGAGTGACCATTCACAAGCACATATTCGCGATGATTCTCTGGTGTCACATAGCCACCAGGGTTAGAACAGAAGTTGCGTACCACGTCGTTTGTATGTTTGCTCACATAGTAAAGCTTGGGTTCGTAGAAACGCTCGTCCACTTCCTGAGTGAAGTATTTACTAGTCTCGACTCTAACACCGATGTCAACTTGACCAGGATTGGTGTCGAGTGATTTATAGAATTCTTGCTGGGTGAGCCAATGTGCACCACCTCTGCCGACAGAAACTATGCAGTAATCAAACAGGTCACTTTTCTCGTCGCCAGGCTTTCTGTAGTGATCATAGAGCACTTTAAATTTGTCGCCCTGTCTATCGAGCTTTAAGACTTTTGTGTCCCAATGGAATTGAATGTTGGGACCTTTGTCTACAATTTCATTGAGTATGCTTGTGTTAATTGCAGGTGCATTGTCAGAGCCACAATGCAAAAGTTCTTGATAGTGATAAGTCATTCCAGCAAGGGTCGCACGCTTATTAATCCAGTCTAGGTCTTCTTGATCTGGCTTAACTACAGGTATCTCAACTGGAGAATGGGCCAGAATTGTTTGGCGCACTTCGTCTAAACATTTTTGCAATTCTGCCTGACCAATCAATTCAAATAGTCTGCCGCCAATAACAGGCGATGCCGACAAAATAACCTTAAAATCGTTCCAACTACCGGCCGACTGTCCCGGCGCGCAGTAGCTGCAAGCTTTGGGTGGACATACAGTCAACTTGCCCTGATCGATGGGACAGGCGTATCGTTTGTGATACTGAGGTCCGACGTCGAAAACTTCGACTTCTACATTTGCTCCAGCCAGCTCTTTTAAGGCGAAAAGTCCGGAGGCTCCCAAGCCAATTAACGCTAATTTTTGCATCCCGACATAATACCAGAACCTTGTCAAGACTACATTATCTAGACCTTAGCCTAGACCTTTGCAATATTGGACGTAGTTTCAGTGGAAGCATCTTTGGCTTTTCTAATCATCTCTTGAATTGATTTTCGCGCAGTGTTACCCAAATCCTCTGAGCGCCTCTGGGCAATGGATTCTATGGCACCTGCAAACGCTTGAAATCTTTCCATGGTTATGTGCGTGGCTTTGGGATGCGGCAAAAGACTACGCATATATCCTTTCAAATTTTTGGCTTCAGTCTCAGACAATGGCTGAACGATGCCAATAAGTTCGCGCAATAATTTAAGCGAAACTAAAGGTGCCTCGTAAGACAAATTACCTGTGCGCAAAGCTCTGTGTAAAAGCACACAGTGATGAAGCGGAGCCTCTTTATCATCGCCATCGCTTGGAACGGCTGCAAGAAACGGTTTCCACTTTTCAAATTGATTAAAAACTTCAAGCATAGAATCAGCTTTCATATTTTTTTCACGCACTGGCATTGAGCCATAGACAAGCGAGCGCGCTTCGCAGTGGTCAATGTCGCGCGAAATATTGAGCATCACGCCCGGCAGATGCTGAGCGCCTTTGATTATCGATTCTTCTTTAATTTCTTTTTTGCGTCCCTGGTTAAAGCCCATTTCTTTTATGGCAAATTCTTGGCATAAAAGTAAGTCCAAGACTGCCTCGCCAAGCAAATCTCCAAACTCTGCACAAGTCAGGATGCCCGATTCAAAATAAATTACCACTTCTGGAATCGCAGGTCCAAAGCGCACAATGAGCGAACCAGTTACTTTCTCCAGACTGAGAAGTTGCATCACATTAAAGAGAGTGCCTTCCCGAACTGAAGAAATGTGAAAACTGATGCCCATGGGCAGATTATAACCGTTTTTTCAGAGCAATCTTGATTTCTTCAGCGTCATTAAAATCGATAGTGCGATCTTTGAGAATTTGATATG
Source organism: uncultured Candidatus Obscuribacterales bacterium (assembly GCA_964606665.1). Taxonomy (GTDB): domain Bacteria; phylum Cyanobacteriota; class Vampirovibrionia; order Obscuribacterales; family Obscuribacteraceae; genus Aved-18. Next base: position 88,170 of record CAZSHS010000002.1, read on the forward strand.
TCTCATGTCCCTTTCCGGCTACCACAACCATATCTTTCGCTTGAGCGCGCGCAATGGTTTCATGAATAGCGGTGCGACGATCTGCTTCAACAGCCACTACATCTTTTTTAGATTGATCAATACCAACTAATATGTCTTCGATAATTTTGTCTGGATCTTCACTGCGCGGATTGTCCGAAGTGATAATTAACTGATCGGCAAGCGAAGCTGCTACCTCAGCCATTTTTGGTCGTTTCATAGGATCTCGGTCGCCACCACAACCAAACACCACGAACAGTTTTTTTCCATCTTCAACCATTGGTCTTGCCGCTTTCAATATTTTTTCCAGACCATCTGGAGTGTGGGCGTAGTCTACGATACAGATGGGCGTATTCTTTTCGCTTCCAGATTCCTTTTCACCCAAACCAACCAATTGAAAGCGCCCTGGCACCGATTCAAATGTAGAAAGAGCTTTCTGAAATTGGCTTACAGACACGCCTTCGCCATAGCAAATAGCCATGGCAGTCAAAACGTTGTATACATTAAATTCGCCCAAAAGCGGCAGGGTGAGTTTGACTTCATTGTTTGATTCGGGCGTTTTCAAAACAATTTCAGTACCGGTGCCTGAGTATTTAGCCTGCAATACTTGGAAGTCTGATTCTTTAAATCCAAATGTGAAAAGACGGGCGGACTCAGGTGTTGCTTGAGTAAAATAAATTAGGCTTGGATCGTCTTTGTTTATAACGCTCGACTTATTTTGAGCATTGCTCAAACTGAGCAAGTCCCATAGACCAATCTTGGCATGGCGGTACTCATCCATTGTTTTGTGAAAATCTAAATGGTCTTGAGTGAGATTAGTCAAACTGGCGCAAGCAAACTGACAGCCTTCGACACGTTTGAGAAAAATGGCATGGCTAGACACTTCCATCGCAGCATGCGTGACACCATCTTTGACCATTTGAGCAAGCAATTTTTGCAAATCAATCGACTGCGGCGTTGTGTGATGCGTGTCTAGATAATCGGACTTTCCTGGCCAACGCACGCCCATTGTGCCTATAAGTGCAGTCTTGTGACCACAAGCGTTGAGCACATGTTCGATTACATGAGTGGTAGTTGTTTTGCCATTTGTACCTGTGACACCTAGTAAACGCAATTTACTGCTTGGATTATCAAAGAAATAAGATGCAAGCCGCCCCATAGATTCGCGCACACACTCCACTTTGAAGTATGCGCCTTTGAAGTTTTTGTCGAAATCGTCTGGTTTATCTTTTTCGCTGACTATTAACAGGGCACCAGCTTTGATGGCATCTGAAATAAACTTATTGCCGTCAAACTTTTCGCCCGGAATGCAAAAAAAGGCATCCCCTGCTTTTATCTCTTTGGAGTTGTATGCCAGTCCAGTTATTTCGAGTGCGCCTACATTAGGCACCTCGATACCAAGAACTTTGCCTAACTCCTCAATTGTCTTTGCCAATACTGAATTGAGCCGTAATTATTTAGTAGGCTTGGCTGTGGCAGCAGCAGCTTTAGCAGGGGCTGCAGCCATTTGATCTGGAGCAAGTACAATGCTTACGCGTTTTCTACCGCGGATTTCTTCATAGTTCACAGTACCTTCCATAACGGCGTACAGTGTGTCGTCAGAACCTTTTCTGACATTGAATCCAGGGTGGATTTTGGTTCCGCGCTGACGAACGAGAATGTTACCGGGGACTACATGCTGTCCGCCGTAAACTTTGACGCCAAGTCTTTTCGGCTTGCTATCGCGTCCGTTTCTTGTTGAGCCTGCGCCTTTCTTATGTGCCATGACGAAATGTCCTCTCTCTCTTTTAAATCTTTATACGTTAATTCCGTCAATCATGACGCGGGTGAATTGGGTTCTGTGTCCCACTTTTTTGCGGGTGCCTTTTTTAGGCTTCATGTGATAGACGATAGTTTTTTTGGAACGAAGTGTGGAAACTGTTCTGCCGGTCACTTCGTTTTCAACGAGATCCGAAAGAATATGTCCCTTGACACTGGCGCCGTCTATATAAGGTTTGCCGATTTTGGAACCGTTGCCGTCGACGACCATCACTACTTTGTCAAAAGTGAATTCGGCGTCTTTCTTCAAGTCGTTTCTGTCGATGTCTATATAGCGACCCTTTTCTACTTTGTACTGACGGCCGCAGGCCTCTACGATGGCAAACATTTCAGATAATCTCCGACTAGTTATTTGGACTGACTCGAACTTGACTTCGGGCAAAAGGCGCCAAAGACAAGTTAAGCGATGGATTATCCTATCAAATTACCAATTGGCGGTCAATTTTAGCCTTTACATATATGGAGAATAAATACAAAATTTAAAAGAGCCTTCGCTCCACTCCCTCTTTACAGCCAAAACAAATGGAATATACCTACAAACCACCACTAATCACGATGATATTGGCAGCACTCTTTTTTCTTGCTTGTGCTTCAGTTGCCTACTATATGGCAAGTACAAACGACCGCGGTCTCATTTTGTGGCATCTGATAAAGCTAGATCTCCAGGGAGCGACGATATTCTATTGGGGGCTTTTCGTGTGCTCTATTTTGTTTGTAATAGTAGGCGCCATGGGGGCATTCAGGTCAATAACAAACCCTGGAACCTTAAGGCTAGGCGAATACGAAATTACCTTTCCATGTGGATTCATGGCAAGAGATTGCGCAAGAATTCAATATGACCAGATTAAGAGTCTGAGCGAAATGAAAACATCTGGTCAAACTATTTTGACCATTAACACAAGAGACAAGAAATATTCAATTGTTCAAGGACATCTGCCAAGTAAAGACGCTTATACCTCAGTCAAAAATAAGCTTATGCTCTACTGCTCTTAGATTATGATTTTGATATGAGTGAAAAAGAACAAGACTCCGAACTTGGCCGAAGCAAATACAGCTCCAACCCATCGGATCATCTCAATCATTTATTGAATATCGGCTGGGACCCTAAAAGCCCGCTTATAATGCGCTACGCCATGGCAAACAATCTGGAGCGTCAGCTCAGAGAATGGGTCGAGAAGTCAAGAGATTAGACAGGTCATGTAATTAGACCTTGTCCAAATTATGCAATTTCCATTAATTATATTAAGGATGCAGGCGCAAGCGTTTACCATCTAAAGGAATCGGAACTGTTGAAGTTCCACCCACCTTTTTAGGGAGTTATCGTCATTATGTTGCAAGTTGGAAAAAAAGCTCCGCCCTTTGAAATGCCCTCAACCAAGGACATGAAGAGCCTGAAAGAAAATGTCAGCCTGGCCGATTACAGAGGCAAATGGTTGATTATGTTCTTCTACCCACTCGATTTCACATTCGTTTGCCCCACAGAAATCAAAGCTTTCTCGGACAAAATCGAAGAATTCAAAAAAGCTGGTGCTGATGTAATGGCTGTGTCAACAGACTCGGTCTACTCACACAGAGCTTGGATCAAAACCCCAGAAGCCCAAGGCGGATTGGGTGAACTCAAATACATCCTCGCTTCAGATATCACCAAAGATGTCAGCCGCGACTACGGCGTATTGATGGAAGATAAAGGTATCGCTCTTCGCGGACTTTTCATCATCGATCCAGACGGCTACCTGCAGTACCAAGTTGTGCACTCGCTCAACGTTGGACGTAGCGTAGAAGAAACCCTTCGCGTACTTGAAGCTCTCAAAACCGGCGGACTTTGCGCTGCTGATTGGAAACCAGGTCAAAAGCCTCTAGCTGTCTAATTTTTAAATTAGTCACAGTTTCCAGAATGTAACCGACGAGTTGTCTTTTCATTGAGAACGGGCAACTCGTTTTTCTTTTAGTTCACTTGTTTCACTCGTTACTTGAGAGCGCTGCTAAAATAAACTTAGCTCTAAGAAAAGGAGACCTTATGCCTATTCGTATGGATAGTCCTTTGCCATCACTGGAAGGCGGGACGGATTGGTTCAATTCAGACCCTATCAAAGTCGAAGATCTAGCTGGTAAGCCAGTTCTAATTCACTTCTGGTCTATTAGCTGCGGCTCTTGCAAGGAATCTTTGCCTGATATCGATCGCTTCAAAGAAAAGTACAAAGATTACGGGCTGAAAATAATCTCTATCCACATGCCTCGTCAGGAATCTGATACCAATGTGGAAGCTGTAAAAGAATGCATTGCCGAATACGAAATCAAGCAACCATGCGTGGTGGACAATTATCACGAAATCACCGACCGCTTTCAGAACAAAGTGGTACCTGGCTATTATCTTTTTGATAAAGAGCACAAAATGCGCAATTTCTCCGCCGGAGAAAACGGAATCAAAATGATCGAACCGCAAATCGATCGCGTTCTTGGTATTAAAGAAGCAGCCGAAAAATAGGAGTCTCTGACATGTTGCTAGTGGAAAAAACCCCGCAAAAGAAAGAGAAAACCAAATCGGACAAATTGTTCGAAGAAGCCTGCAAAGTTTTGCCAGGCGGGGTCAACTCTCCAGCGCGCTCATGCAAATCGGTGGATGCAACCCCGATTTTCATTGAAAAAGCAGACGGCTCTCGCATCATTGATGTCGACGAAAACGAATACATTGATTATGTTGGCTCATGGGGTCCAATGATTCTGGGTCACCGCCATCCACGCGTTTTAGAAGCAGTGGAGTTGGCGCTTGCAAACGGTATCAGCTATGGTGCCCCCTGTCGCCAAGAGGTCGAACTGGCACAACTCGTCTGCCAGATGATGCCATCGATAGAAATGGTACGTTTCGTCAATTCAGGCACAGAAGCGACCATGTCGGCTGTGCGTCTTGCTCGCGGATTCACCGGTCGCGACATGATAGTCAAATTCGATGGCTGCTATCACGGTCATGCTGACTCTTTTCTGGTAAAAGCCGGCTCTGGACTTGCTACTCTTGGTATTTCCAATAGCAAAGGCGTGCCTGAAGATTTAGTCAAGCTCACTATCTCAATTCCATTCAATGATACAGATGCGCTCAAAAAGGTGTTCAAAGAACACAAAGGCGAAATTGCCGCAGTCATTATCGAACCTATTGTAGGTAATGCAGGCTTGCTACTTCCCAAAGAAGGTTATTTGCAAAGCGTGCGCGATCTTTGTACTGAAAACGAAACTCTTTTGATTTTTGATGAAGTGATGACTGGTTTTAGAGTGGCTCCAGGTGGTGCTCAAGATTTATATGGTATTAAACCCGACTTGACCACACTTGGAAAAGTTATTGGTGGCGGCTTACCTGTTGGAGCCTATGGTGGCAGAGCCGACATCATGAAAATGGTGGCACCCCTTGGCGAAGTCTACCAAGCCGGAACACTCTCTGGAAATCCGCTTGCAATGGCTTGCGGCATAGCTCAGTTGCGAATAGTTAAAAACGATCACGTCCTAAAAGATCTGAGCGAAATCACAGACAAACTAGTTGCTGGTATTCAAAAAATAATTGACGAACAAAAAATCGACGCAATAATCAATAAAACTTGCGGCATGTTCACTATATTTTTCACTAAAAATGAAGTCTTTGATTTTGAATCAGCTAAAAATTCTGACACCAAAAAATTTGCTCGCTTCTGGCAGAACTTGCTTGAAGAGGGAGTTTACTGGCCGCCATCTCAATTTGAAGCCGCTTTCGTCTCAACTATGCACACAGACTTTGATATAGATCAAACTCTCAAAGCATTTGAATCTGCTCTCAAAAATCTCGACTAATCTTCTGCCCTTCCAAGCGATAGACTTTCGGAGCCATTTTAAGTTTCTGTACGGATCCCGGGCCCCGGGGCCCGGGATCCGGGATAAAATCATTTTGGTGTGTCACCTCAAATTTTGAAAATATGTACGTCGTCCGGGCGCCGGGCGACGGGCGACGCATGCAAATTGACTTGAGATTTTTGTGTGATATCTGGAAGTAAGTTACAGACTGCGGGCGGCGGTCAGCGCAATTATAGATTCTGCGCCGCAATCAATAAGTGTTCTGGCACATTCTTTTAGTGTTGCGCCTGAAGTGAAGACGTCGTCGACCAGAATAATGGTTTTGCCGCTTAAATAATGAGGAGAAAAGCGTCTGCAGGCAAATGCCATATTTACGTTTTGATAGCGCTCAATTCGCGAAAGACCAAACATCGGACTTGTTTCTTTTGTGCGCTCAAGCAGTTCTTCATATCGCGAACGCATTTTTATTTTGGAGCGTTTCAAAAAATAGAGTGCTAGCAAAGCAGCCTGATTATAGCCACGGTGTCTAGTTTTAGTTTTGTGCAATGGTACTGGAGTGACAATTATCGATTCATGACATTCGACAAGACGCTGCTTCAACACAATAGATTCGAATGTATCAAACATCATTGCACCCATGTCGCGCGCGATGATTTTATCCTCATTGTATTTGAGTCGCTTGATTAGACGTTGGGCCAAGCCTTCGTAAGCAGTTGCCGATATGACAGGGACAAGCAGACTCTTGGGTTCAGATTCAAGATTGAGAAAAAGAACAGTTTTATTATTAAGTTCGATAAATTGTCTACACCCAGGACACAAAGTGAGAAGTAATGAGTTTGCATTTGGTTTTATAGATAATGAAGAAGGAACCGGCGCCTTGCATTTGCGACAGAGTTCTTCAAGTAAAAGTGCGCTCCAGTTTAGGAACATAAAAATCACCTCCACTTATTAGACGAGTTTTTACTAAGCTGAGTTCAATTTCCAAATCAAAAAATCTGCTTAAATGATGCAAACTGGCAAGGGGAAAGTGCCATCAAATGGGCGAAATAATGGGCGAAATAACAGACCAAAAAGCAAAACAACTGATTGAGCAAGCAGAAAAAGACTTGCGCGATAGATTTTTTGCAATAGACGAAATTGCTTACAAAAATCAGTGCAAAGTGACTGAGGCATTCAGACAAATCAGACTGACCGAAGAATTTTTTGTTGAAAAAACGGGCTATGCCATTGACGATCCAGGTCGCATAGCTCTAGATCAAGCCTTTGCAATTATCTTTGGAGCACAAAGGGCATGTGTGCGAATGCAATTTGTGTCGGGAACGCATGCACTAGCATGTGCCATCCTTGGCAATATTGGCAATGGTGAAAAACTGGTCGCACTAACCGGCGCGCCTTATGATTCGCTTGAGCCTGTGCTTGGTCTTCGTAATGATGAGCCAGGAAACATGAAAAGTCTTGGTGCTTCCTATATTGAGCTGGATCTAAATCCGCAAGTTTTTAGCGCGGATGAGATTAAGTCTATGCTCAAAAAAAATACAGGAGCAAAAATTTACTACATTCAAAAGTCGCGTGGTTACAGCGTCGATAGAAATTCGCTTAGCCAAGCCGACATCAAAAAACTAATTGATTGTGTGCGCGAAACTGACACAAATGCACTTGTTTTAGTCGACAATTGTTATGGCGAGTTCGTCGAAGAATTAGAACCTACCGCAATTGGTGCTGACCTTGTTGCAGGTTCACTCATAAAAAATCCAGGCGGCGGACTTGCAATAACAGGTGGATATTTGGCTGGCAAAGAAAGCGCTGTTCTTGCCGCGGCCAATAGACTTACAGCACCAGGAGTGGGTGACCATCTTGGTGTTTCGTATAACCAATATAGAAGCATTTTCCAGGGTTTATTCATGGCACCACTTGTAGTATCGCAAGCTTTAAAGGGCGCAAGCCTATATGCCATGGTTTTTGAGAAATTGGGTTTTGTTGTCAGTCCCGGTCCACTTGAAAATAGATATGACATTATTCAATCGATTACTTTGGGCTCCCCGGAAAAATTAGTCGAGTTTTGTCAGACTATTCAAAAGTATTCACCGGTAAATTCGCATGTAAATCCTGCTCCGGCACAAATGCCTGGTTATCAGGATGAAGTGGTGATGGCAGGGGGTACTTTTGTGGAAAATTCGACTATAGAATTTTCAGCCGATGGTCCACTACGCTCGCCATATGTCGCTTATATGCAGGGCGGACTTTCTTATCATCATATTAGATACTGCCTGGAGCGGACTTTGTGCGAGTCAAAGAGCCTGGAAGCTAAGATTTCTTAGCGTAATGAAATCGTCAAGAAGACGGTCAATCTATTTATTATTGAGTCGGACTGCCCTAAAATAAGCGCATCAACATCACTGGAGGGTCGGTTCTTGGTAGCACAAATCCCCGTAAGGGACCGCAAAGCACCCCTAAGTAGAACCGAGCTGAGAATCCTTTCAGGCACGGCAAACCCCGAATTAGCTCGTGAAGTAGCTGAATATATGGGTCTTTCGCTTTCTCCAGTCAAAATTTCACCCTTTTCTGATGGCGAAATTTATGTCCAGGTTCAAGAAAGCGTCCGGGGTCTTGATTGTTTCCTTATTCAACCGACATCAACACCCGTCAATGAAAATTTGATGGAGCTTCTTATCTTGCTCGACGCACTTAAGCGAGCATCGGCTGGTCGCATAACAGTAGTGATGCCTTATTACGGTTATGGACGCCAGGACAGAAAAGCGGCTGGACGCGAAGCTATCACATCCAAACTAGTGGCAGACTTACTCACCACCGCTGGAGCCGAGCGAGTTGTGGCGCTTGATTTGCACGCCCCTCAAATTATGGGATTTTTCAACATACTCGTAGACCATTTATATGCAAGTCCAGTCCTGGTCGAATATATAGCCGGATTGAATCTTTCAGACCTGGTACTGGTCTCGCCAGATGTAGGCGGAGTTTCACGCACCCGTGCTTTCGCAAAAAAATTAGACGATTCGCCGATTGCTATTATCGATAAACGTCGCACCAAGCACAACGAAGCTGAAGTAATGAGCGTTGTGGGTGACGTCAAAGACAAAAATGCCATCATGGTAGATGACCTTGTAGACACTGCAGGCACTCTTGTAAAAGGTGCTGAATTGCTCAAAGCGCAAGGAGCCAAGCGCATTTTTGCATGCGCCACTCACGCTGTTTTGTCCGGTCCTGCAATCGAGCGCATAATCAATTCTCCTATCGAAAAGCTCATTGTGACCAACTCTATACCGCACGAGAAAAGTGAATTGCCCGACAAAATTGTCCAGTTGAGCGTGGCTCAATTGCTTGGTGAAGCCATTTCGCGCATTCACGACGACAGCTCGGTCTCTGAGATGTTTGAATAATGCTTTTAATCGAAACCTTTCCTGTAGGTCCTCTGCAATGCAATTGCTCAATTATTGGCTGCAAGGAAACAGGCGAAGCTATCGTAGTAGATCCAGGCGGTGACCCGGATGACATCGTTTCATTGTGCGACAAAAACAATCTCAAAATCAAATATCTCATTCACACCCACGCTCACTTCGACCACATCCACGGCAGCCGCGCGGTAAAAGAAAAAACTGGCGCTGAAATTTGTCTGCACAAAGAAGACGAATGGCTCTATCAAAATCTAGCCATGCAGTGCAAAATTTTCAATTTTGAATGCGATGAGCCTTTGCCTATTGACCGTTTTTTGAATGACGAAGAAGAGCTAAGCGTTGGCAAATCTAAGACCAAAGTGTTGCACACACCAGGGCACACTCCTGGCAGCCTTTGTTTTTCCCTACAAGACAAGGAAAACGTCCTCTTTTCAGGCGACACACTTTTCAGCCGTAGTATCGGTCGCACCGACTTGTGGGGCGGTTCGTACGAAAAAATTATCAAGTCTATTAAAGAACGCCTTATGGTTCTAGACGATTCTACCCGCGTAGTTACGGGACACGGACCGGAAACATCAATTTGGAACGAGCGAAATCAAAATCCCTTTTTATAAAATTGATTCCAAACCGGTTTTCAAGATAATAGGATAATAAGGTTGCCGAAGCGGAGATATAAAATGCCTTTGTCTACAAGAACACTCGTCAAGTCCGGTTTGCTCGCAGTAGTTGTTGCGTTTTCACTAAACGCACAAAACGCTTTTGCCGAATCAGAATCGGGTGGTTTTGTATTTGGTGACGGGTCCGAATCTGGCGGTGTGTACGACACAGGTTCAGAATCAATGTCTGGCGGCGTTTCTAATGCTGGCTCATCTTCTGAATCAGGCGGTGTTTATGACACTGGTGCCGAGTCGCAATCTGGCGGCGTTTATTCCTCAGAATCAGAATCAATGTCTGGTGGAGTAGGACAGGCTGGCTCTTCGTCTGAAGCCACGCAAGACGACCATAACTGGGGCAGATACGTTCAGTATTACGGTCGCTAAAACTTTTATTCGCTGATGGCAACGAAGTCGAATATTTTCGCGCAATTATTTTAGGTTGCGCGCAACTAATAGCCTTTCGCGCAATTATTTATACTATTCGCAATTTACTTCACCCAAATATATGGTGGCATTTCGCCTGGCACACTAGAAGGTAAATAATTGATTTTTGCTTTTGCCTTCGCCAATTCTTCTAAAACATCATCGAATTTAGGACTATCAAGACTAATCACTTCAGATGTCGCACCTCTATCGTCCAAAAGATAGACGCCACCATTGCTGGTTGCAGTAGTGCGTTTCTTTCCATCTAATGTCATCTGCATGAGCAGATTGTCGCCGCCGCGCTTATACAAATTCAACACGCCGCTTTTCCATTTATTTTCTGGATAGCTCGACAAATCGTGACATGGAGTAATATTCAAAGGCGGATTGGTCAACACTTTCAAATTAGGTTTCAACGTATAGCGAACTTGCATAGGCAATTTCTGATTATTGTAAGTAGCAAGCCGCTGCCAGCCTGCGTCTTTGCACGTATACATAGACGTTGTCCAGAATGAATGATATTTGCCTTTATTTTCAGACGAAGACAATTCAGTCAAAATAATCTCGGCTTTGCCATCTCCATTTAAATCAACTATGTCTTCGCAATAGCAATTAGCTTTCTTGGGCTTTTCATCATTTGCAACATCGTCCCAATTAAAATAGCCGAAAAACTCAAATACAAAAGGCTTCTTGTCTCGATCAAAAGTCAAAATAGTCATGCAATTCATTGGTGCAAGTCCACAGCCGCCAGTGGCTTGCATTAAGACAATATCGTCATTGCCATTTTTATCCAAATCGCCAACCATAAAAGTGGTGCCAAGTCCGGCATATGGTTTTTGAAAGCGCCACGCTTTGCCTGACTTGTCTTTGCCTTCGATAATTAGTTGCGGCTCCCCAGCCTTTGAATCAACCAGGTGCATCTTGCCAGGTCCAATTGCAAGCACTGCGTCTTTTTTTAGCCCCTCGGAAACAACTGTTTTGAGCTTGAATTTCTTTGCTTTGTCTTTGGGCGAGATTGGCGTGTAATTCTCGATATAGCTGAATGCAGGCGTGCTCAAGCAGGCAAAAAAAGCCGTTAGGGTTGCTAAATCTAAAAATCTTTTGCCTCGTTTCAATTAATTGTCCTTATGGTGGTTAATTCATATACGTGCCAGCTTAAAAATTTAGAGACCAAAAATCATTTTTATTCCTAAAACCGATCCTACAATAATCGAAACTGTTTTCACAAAGCCCACACCTTGCTTGCGCCCAATGCGTGAGCCTATCGCGGCACCTGTGAAAGAGCCAATAGTGGATGGAATCATTAATTTTAGATCCCAGTGGTCATTTGAAATGTAGACTGCGGCAGCGAAAATACACCAGACACAACTTACAATATAGTAATAACCAAGTGATTCCAGAATTCGAAGCCCGCGCGTGGCGGCTATGGCAGATGAGGTAAAAATACCGTTACCTGCACCAAAGAATGCCTCGTAAAAACCAAGCGGGAGCCCCAATAATCCTGTACAAACTCGATTCCACTTGGGTGCGCTTTCTTCTAATCCAAATTTGCGATGAACGAAAGACAAAACCACTACGCAAAGAATAATGCATCCAATGATGCGCTCAATATTTTGAGGGCGACATTGCATAATGACCGTTGCACCACAAAATGCACCAATCAGTCCAAATGCTACAAGACAGGCAACTAGACGCCAGTCTATTTTATGTCCGCGCAAATAATTGCGCGCTGCAATCGTTGTCCACAAAGCACCATTAACATCGTTTGATGCAATAGCCACAGGCAATGGAAATCCAAGCATAAGCCACACTGGAGTTGAGATCATACTTGAGCCAGTTCCCGACATCGAGCTTAAAAGTGTGGCACCAAAAGCAGTGCCTAATATAATTGCTGTCCTTCCCCAGTCAATGTCTAGAATATTATTCTTGCCTCAATGAAAACTTTTCTATTATTTTGTATGACTTAAAATCGCTCTTCACAAGCGCGACTTCGTTTAGAGCTTGAATTAATGGAAGTTTTTCTGATTTGAACTGAATTTCGTCGTTGCTTTTATTTTTGAATCGAGCAATAGTTATGTGCGGTCTAAAATGAGCGTGCTGCTCACCGGGATTTGAAAGTAATGGCCCCAGTCTTTTCTGCATTTGCTCCACAGAATCAATAAATTCACTGGGTGGAGTCGATGATTCAAGCACCCCGACTCTTGGTCGCATAGATGATGGCCAGATTGAAAATTTATCGTATGTAATATTTTGAGATTTGCAGTTCGAGGCTGTTTCTTCAAGTATCTGCAAAATTTCCGCTTCGAGTTCTTTACTGCAGTCACCCAAAAACATCCAAGTTAAATGCCATTTATCGGAACTGACAAAAGACTTGTTTGAATCTAAAAGAGACGCTAGGAAATCTTTTTCAGCTTCATTTAAAAATGTGGCAATAAACAGTCTATTCATAACAAAGCTCTACTAATAATGGCGAATGATCTGAACCTACTGGCTTAAGCAATTTTCTGTTTGTAGTTATAAACTCACTTGCGTGCAATAAATGATCTATTGGAAATAATGGCACTGGCCAATGCAATGACCATGTTGGTTGGATACCAAATCCACGCTCTGAATCTTGCAGTCCGCTTTTAGAGAGCAGCTTATCAAAATAAGGTGAAAAGGGTGTGCAGTTGAGATCGCCAATCAAAATACACGGCAATGACTGTGTGTTTATAGATTCAGCTATCGAGTCAAGTTCGTCGTTGCGAAAAGTGGTGCCTGGCTTTGGCACTTTTGGATGGCATAATACGAAATGAGTCTTATGCTCTGGAAAATCAATATCTGCTTCGATTCTGGTGCGCATACTCGATGGAAACTGAATAGTCTTTTTGTTATCGAGCTTGTATTTGCTAAAAAGTGCAACTCCGCCATATCGTGGCTCCAGCACTGAATCATGAGTTATATAGTACGGATACTTTTCTTTTAGTGCTTCAACTAATTTTTGCTCCCACGTTTGAGTTACTTCCGATAGACCAATTACATCGGCATTCGATTTTTCTATCGCATCAAGCACTTCTTTGTAATTGCGATTCTTGCCACCCCACAAGTTCATTTGCAAAACTGATACTTTCTTTGCATAGTTTCCTCTGGAAACAGGCATATAAAGCGGCGCAATGGCGGCTGCGCTTAAGAAGCAAAACACAAGTGATATAGCAGTCCACATTCTATTGCGGCACGAAATGAGCATTATTGCTATAAACAACAAACCAATAAAATAAAGAAAGCGCAAATGACTTAAGAGCTCAAAAATATCGTTTGCTGCGCCAAAGAAGCCGAGCACCGATGCACCACCTACAATGATAGTAAGCAATATCAAACTCTTGTTCCAGAGCGAGGCACGCATTTTTCTTCCTACTACAACCAGAGCAATTAAAATAGCAAAGTCACGCAAAAAGTGAAAAAGACTATAGACTCCTATATTTTTTAGAGTCGCTATATCGAGAGTAGGAGCGTTTGTAAGCTCAGGCAAAGCTTCAATTAAGACTGCTACCAAAGTAAGAATTAGAAACGCAACCCAGCGTAAGGATTTGCGCCAGGTAATTTTAATTGGTTCGTTTAGCTCTTTACTCAGTCGCTTCTGATACCAGAGCGCCAGTATCAATAATCCGATGGCTGAGCCTGTGTATTGAAAAATAGAATAAGTCATAATTCCATGCCCATTAAAATAGCCTATTGAGCTTTGCAAGAGTGGAATTCTATCGACGAAAAAGCCATGAGCATGAGTGAAACTGTCCCAGATGATATGAGTCCAGATTCCAATTAAGAAAGACAATACAAGTGCCAGAAAACTAGATTTCTGAGCGAAGCCATTAACCAGCGCTTTGTCGAATGGCTCGAATAATAGCTCAGCGATTGGCACGCTATAAAAGCGCAACACCACATACGATATCAGGCATACAGGAAGACTTATTAAAACTGAGCCAGGCAAAGTGTGCCCATAAGCTCCAACATTCCAGAAATTGAGAAAATAAAAGAAATCAGGGCTTATACTACCCAACACGAGCGCGGCAAAATTGAAACGCTGTGGACAAAAGCGACGAAAAGGCAATACGGCTGCGGGATGAGCTAATGTAAAAGGCAACGAACTCTATTTGTCGTCAGCGGTCCTGAAGCCGAGCTTTCTAGCTGTTTCCATATCTTTGTCTGATTTAGCTTGCAAAGTCTCAGAGCGATTGAAATAAGCAGCGCCTAAAGTCTTGTTGAGTGCAATTGCTTTGTCGAAGTCTGCCATGGATTCATCCAGTTCGCCCAGGTGACGCAGCGCATGACCACGGTTGAGATAGGCTTTGGCAGAACCCGGATTCAATTCGATTGCTTTGTTAGCATCTTGAATGGCTGCTTTGTAATTTTTGAGCCCGATATTTGTGTGCGAGCGATTGACATAAGCTGGTGCAAATTCTGGATTTGTTTTGATCGCTAGATTGCAATCGGCAAGCGCAGCTTCATGGTTGCCCAATTTGTTGTGGGCGTGAGCGCGGTTGGTGTATGCAAGAACCAATTTTGAATTGAGCTTTATGGCTTTGTCACAGTCAGCAATTGCTGCTTTGTAGTTGCGCATCACGTTATATGCCCATGAGCGGTTGGCGTAAGCCACTGCCATATTTGAATCAAGCGCGATTGCTTTGTCGAGGTCTTTTAGAGCTTCGCTTGTTTTGCCAAGTAACATGTGGGTGTTACCACGGTTGGCATAGGCTAAAGCGTAGTTTGGATCAAGCTTGATTGCTTCGTTGAACTTTTCAAGCGCCTGGAGTGGGTGCTCGTACATTCCAAGTTTGGTGCCTTCTTTGTTAGCGTTATACGCATCGGCATTTACTTTTGTAGCAGTCTTCTTTACTTCTACTTTTTCCTTAGTAACTTTGACTGTTGTTTTTTCAGTCTTCCCTTTTTTTGCTTCGGCTGAGTTAACAGACAGGAGCAAAGAAGCGCAGGACAAACTTAAAACGAACAAACCCGACTTAGACAACATTCTTGATATCCTCAATTAACTTTGGATGCAAGGCACATTATGCCAGATTATCCACCAGAAAAGGAGAGACAGTCAGAGAATTCTTTTGCTACGTCCAGGCTCTTTACTTCTTGCTGTTTGGCTATCCACTGCTTGATTATTGCCTCTTTGCTTTTGGCGATGAGCGAAGCTTTTAATCCATCTTTGATCTCAGAAAATGGAACCACATCTTTAGGTCTGTTAATCAGTTTTATTACATGCCAGCCGTAAGGCGTTTCAATTAATTGTGGATAAATTTGATTCGGCTGCATCGCTTTGAGCGCTTTAGAAATAGGAGCGAATACTTCATTCGATTCAAGCTCGCTTTGAGACATATAGCCCATGTCTCCGCCCGACTTAGCTTGTTTTGCTTCACGGTCGTCCGTGTCTTCGTTTGCCAGTTTGGAGAAATCGGAGCCAGAGAGAGCTTTGCGCAAATCATACAGAGCTTTCTTTTGCTGAATCACTTCACCGTCTTCTAATTTTTTAGCAATTTCTGCATCTGTAATTTTGGGATCGGCAGCCTTTATATAAGCAATCATATTGGGATTTCGCTTCAATTCAGCCTTGGGCGAAGCAAAAAATATTTGAGCCCAGTGCACAAGTCCTTCGCCTTTGAATCTTTCTTTTTCTTGGACATAAAAATCGAATACATCTTTATTTGTGATGCGAACCTCGGACAAAATCTTATCTTGCATAGCTTCTGCAAGACCTTCTTTGATGATTTGTTCTTGCAATTGAGTTGGTGTGATGTCGGTCACTTTCAAGATTTCTTGATACTCGTCTGAGCCTTTATAATCAACATAATTGCTATAGGCAGCTTTGGCAAGACCGGCTTGATATGCGCCGTCTATCAATAGACACTTAGTTATAAGTTGATTTAAACAAGACTGCTCGACTGTAGAAGTTATTACTTTTATAGCCAGTCCCATTTGCAAAACTTGCTTATCAAAATCGGCAATAGAAATACTCTGGTCTTTTATTCTTTCAAAGCAGTAATCATCAGGAATAGGTAAATTTAGTATTGAATAATATTGATTAACTAAAACTTTGTATTCATTGAAATCTTC
>CAZSHS010000002.1:104410-172751 GCA_964606665.1 uncultured Candidatus Obscuribacterales bacterium
TATCAAAATCGGCAATAGAAATATTCTGGTCTTTGAGTGTTTTTTCAAGACTGGCTCCACCACGCTGATGAGCCATCGAAATAAGCTTAGATTCCTCGTCTTTGGTCAAACTAATATTAAGTCTTTTAGCTTGCTCAACCATCCTCTGTTCCATGCCTGGAGTTTGATTGAGCAATAATTTCATTTGAGCTTGCATTGCTTTGAATGAATTTTTGAAGTCGCCTACGTTGACGCTTTCGTTGCCAATCTTGAATATGACAATTTGATCGCCAAGATTTTCTTTGCGTATTTTTTCAATCAGACTGGACTTAAATTCTAAATTGCCAATCTTGCCAGAGTAAAAATCTACTGCCGATTTTTGGTTAGTTGCGTTATTGGTGGCACTGAGTTTGGTATCAGCGTTATCTAAATTTTTGGTGGCACAACCGGCAAAAGCGAAAAGAACCCCAAGTGTAAATGCGGTCGATTTAGTAAATATATTTTTTTGCATCATGTCGTTTTTGCAGCACCAAAAGAGAGCATCGAAGAGATTAATTCAATCAGCAAGTTTAACTGTTCAACAGCCGATAGTCCATCCACCTTTACAATTACCGACGGTTGAGCACCCTGCCCACCTGCTTGCCCAGGCTTGTAAGTGGTAAGCCGACTCAAGTGTTTTGGCAATTTATTTTGAATTGGCAGCCATTGTTGCAGGCGATAACTGACAGATAATCTAATGCCCTGGAAGTCCGGCTTAATGGCTGAAATGTTGGCATCACTTGCAAGCATACGCAGTTTCACTACGTCCATGAGTTGCTGAGCTTCATCTGGAATTTTACCAAATCGATCACGCCACTCAGAGTTAATAAGCTCAAGTTCGCGCATGGTCACAACATCGGCAAGACGTTTGTATTCTATTAGTCTTTGTCTATTGTCTTGAACATAAGTTTCAGGCAGATAGGCAGTGACGTTAAGGTCAATTTGGCTGTCTAGTGTCGCTGAGCGAGGCGCGCCCTTAAGCTCAGAGACGGATTCATCTAATAGTTTGCAATACAGGTCATAACCGACCGATACCATGTGACCGTGCTGTTCGGCACCAAGTATGTTGCCTACGCCGCGAATTTCCATGTCGCGCATTGCAATCATATAACCAGATCCAAGCGAAGTGAATTCGCGAACAGCCTTTAGTCTGCTTTGAGCCTGATCGCTCAAAATTTTCTGCGGTTTATAAAGACAATAACAATAAGCTTGTACATCGCTTCTACCAACACGTCCACGCAATTGATAAAGTTGCGCCAGACCGAATTTGTCGGCGTCATCTATTATTATGGTGTTGCTATTTGGAATATCAAGACCGGATTCAATGATAGTAGTACATACCAAAATATCGAACTCATGAGCGTTGAATGCAAGCATCACATTTTCAAGTTCGTGCTCGGGCATTTGACCATGACCAATATTTATGCGTGCTTCTGGCACCAGGTCTTTTAATTCCATTGCCACTTGCTCGATGGATTCGACTCTATTATGGACGAAATAAATTTGACCGCCACGCTCTAACTCGTGCAAAATCGCAGTTCTAACAAGAGGCAATTTATATTCGCCCACAAATGTTTTAACCGGGTTTCGATTACTTGGTGGCGTACTTATATTAGATAAGTCGCGCACTCCAGATAGTGCCATATGCAATGTTCTTGGAATGGGCGTAGCAGACATGGTAAGCACGTCTACAGCCACTCTTAACTGTTTGAGTTTTTCTTTGTGCGCAACACCAAATCTGTGCTCTTCGTCAATTACGACTAAGCCTAGATCTTTAAATGACATGTCTTTTTGCAGCATTCTATGCGTGCCAACAACCACATCGCACTCACCTGTGCCAAGACGGCGAACCACTTCGCGCTGCTCTTTTGGTGTTCTAAATCTATTGAGCAAACCTACTCTAATTGGATAAGCGGCAAATCTGTCACTGATATTATTGAAGTGTTGTTGCGCAAGAATTGTGGTGGGAACAAGCACTGCAGCTTGCTTGCCAGACATGACCATTTTAAAAATGCCGCGAATAGCAAATTCGGTCTTACCAAATCCAACATCTCCCAGAATAAGTCTGTCCATTGGCTTATCTGATTCGAGATCTTTTTTGACATCCATAATAGCTTGCCATTGATCTGGTGTTTCCTCAAATGGAAATCCTTCTTCCATTTCGTACTGCCATGGGGTATCTGGCAAACTTTGAAAACCGACTTGTTTGGCTCTTAGTGCATACAAATTGACCAGGTCTTCGGCAATACGACGGACCGATTTTTTGACTTTCTTTTTAGTGTTCTCCCACTCGGAGCCACCTAATTTAGATAATCTTGGTGCGTGATCGCCAGCACCTCTGTAGCGCGACAACATGTGTATCTGGTCTACAGGCACGTATAATTTGTCATCGCCAGAATATTGAACTGTCAGATATTCTCTTTGTTGATTGTCTACTGTAAGTCGCTGGATTCCGGTAAATTGTCCAATGCCCTGCTTAATATGGACTACATAATCGCCTACAGTGAGATCTGCTACAGAAGTGAATTTCTCGACGTTTTTCTCGACTGCGTTTTTTCGATAAACTGTTGGCTTGCGCTTCAAACCAAACATTTCACCATCAGTGATACTAACTATATTTTCTTCTTCAAGCGAAAATCCATGGATAAATCCATTGCGAGTGACAAAAACTTTTCCTGAATGGCCTGTATCTTGCACATCAGTTTGAACAGGTGTGGCATCATCTGACGTGGGCAAATAAGTGGCAAGACAATCCCATTCACGCAAAAGTCCCATCAAACGTTGTGGTTGGTCAGTCGAAATTATTATTGCTTTGCCGGCAGCACGAGCTTCTTTCACCCGAGTCATCACTTTGCTCATATCGTTACCGAATTTTTGAATCGGTACAGAATTGAAATCAATCACCATTTTTTGAGCGGATTCAGAACCTGCAAGTTCTGGATCAAAAATTGGCAAACTGGACAAATAGGCTTTCTGGAACGGCTTTAATTGCTCAACTACGTCTTGTTGTTCAAGATGCAATTTGCGAGGCAAGGGCAATAGTCGCCCTGTTTCAAGACCTTCCTGGACATTTCTTTCGATTTTCTCTTCAAATGAAGAGAGACTTTGTGCAATAGAATCATATTCGTCTATGGCAAGTATTGCATCGGCAGGCAAATAATCTATCAGAGTGGCAAACTTGTCAGATATATATGGTGCGTAATATTCAATTGATTCTGGATAAGCACCAGATTCGATGGCTTCTAAATCGCCATCCATAATTGAGCGCAGCGTATCTCCTGGATTAGGCTCAAGTTTGGCGATTGCAATTTTTGCCGCTTCGCGCAGACGCTCTGCTAGTTTGGTGCGCGAGTCTTCGTGTTCATCTAGAACTATCCACCAGCGAGGCGGAATTTCAAGCACTTTATTCTCTTCAAAAGAGCGCTGATTATCTATATTGAAGAGTCTTATAGACTCAACTTCATCTCCAAATAATTCGACCCGCACAGGCGGTCCTGAACTTGGATAAATATCGACGATATCACCCCTGATACTAAATTCGCCGCGCAGTGTAACAAGAGTCTCGCGGCTATAGCCAAGTTTTACTAAATCAGTAGCAAGCTTGTCTGTGTTTATATTCTCGCCAACTTTAAGCCGGACTGTGTTGCGCGACAATGTATCGGCATCGAGCACTCGTTGCATCAACGCACGCGCCGCCACAATAATTACATAGGGCTCACTTTGCTCGTTATTTTTCAAATCAGAAAGCGTACGCAACACTTCCATCTGGGCAGCCACGTTATCTGGTCCGCTCAACACCTGCTCATATGGCGACACTTCAGAGGCTGGATACCAGAGCACTTTGAAGCGAGAAAGATTGGTAAATTCTTGATGATAATGCGCAGCGCTATGATTATCCTGACATATCATCACAAGCGGCTTTTTAACCTGGTGTTGCATAACCGACAAAATTAAAGTTTTTGCCGAGTCGGTCAGACCAGAAATATTTAGCTCGTTACCCTTCGCCTCTTTAGAACTGTTGACGCGTGTTATTAGACGGGCAAACTTAGGACTGTTCAGGAAAAGCTCATAAAGAGATGCCGCTAGAGGATTATTGCGCATGTAATTGGACGGGGCTACTCTCAAGAGTTAAACGCCTATATTATTGATAAGCATGAGAGCTTAAAGAGCGAATCTTGTATATTAGCATAAGCAAAGATGCAGATCACAGACAAAGCCATTTCCAGCAAGATAACGCAAAAATCGCCTCGCCAGAGAAGATTTTTCAATACCCTTGTGGCGCTAAGTTTATTTTGCTCTTGTGCAAGCAACCAAGCCCTCCTTGAAGCATCTGCTCAGAGTGAAGATAGCGACAATTCAAACAATTCTAAATATCCCAATCAAATTTACGAATATTTGCAAGAAGGCAGCGATCTTTTAAAGAAAGGCAATTTTCCACAAGCCAAAGTCTCGTTTGAAAAAGCGCTCAAAATAAACGGTCGTTGTTTTGAAGCGCACAACAATATTGGGCTTGTTTATTATCGCTCTGGCGACTTAACCCAGGCAGCAAACGCATATGAAAAAGCGATTGATATCAATCCCACTTTTCTGCCCAGCCTGTGCAACTTAGCTGTAGTTCGCTACAAATTAAAACAATATGCCGAAGCCGAGTCGCTCTACAAAATGGCTTTGCGCCTAACAAAAGGCAAAGATGCCAGGTTGCATTATAGTTTGGGAAATGTCCTACGTGACCAAAAGCGTTATGACGAGGCGCTTGAGCAATTTAAAAAATCTGTGGATGCAGACGCAAGCTTTGCATTTGCCCACAATGGACTTGCAAGCACCTATTATTGTCTCGATAATCTTGACCAGGCAGAGAAAGAAGGTCGGCTTGCCATCAAGCTTAAGCCCGATTACGCACTTGCTTATTATCATTTAGGTCTTGTGCTCGAGCGCAAAAACGATCTCAAAAACGCGCTTGACGCCTTCAATCAGTCACTCAAATTCGAAACCGAGCCTGCCTACATAAACGATACCAAGCAAAAGATTCTGGCCATGCGAAAGTCGCTTGGAATGACAGAAGAAGTGCATAAGGTCGACAGTTCTGAAAATGGCACCATCAAAAATATTTCGGATTATATAAAAGCAGGCAAATACGCCGAAGCTGAATGGGACTGCCGCAAAGTAGTAAAAAGTTCTATTTCGGCAAATCCACAATTTTGGAACTTATTTGGTCTAGCACTCGCCCAGCAGGGCAATTCGAGCAAAGCCCAAGAAGCAGTGGAATATTTCAAAAAAGCAATAATGCTTGAAGATTCGGGCACAGTGCCACTATTGCATTACAATTTAGCTCAGGCTCTAAGACTATCTGGCGACAGCAACGCTGCTTTCTTTGAGTGCGAAAAGGCTGTTGCCACAGCTAGGAAGCTTGGTCAGGCATGTCCATTGGCATTTAATTTGCAGGGCATCTTACTCAAACAAGAAGGCAAGCTCGATTTGGCTGACCAGTCATTCAAAATGGGGATTGTCCAATCGTCAGGCAAGTATCCGGTCCTGCATTACAACCGAGCCCTTCTACTTGAGAAAATGAACAAGAAAAGCGAAGCTGAGCGCGAATTCAAAACTTATTTGAAGTTGAATCCAAAAGGCGTAAACGTGGCCAATGCCCTTCTGCACTTGAAAAAGTAGATTAAATTAAGAGTAGCTAATTCCACATCACTCCACTTGTCAATATAATGTTTTTCATGACTAGTGTATGTGAAATCGTGGAAAAGAACAGCCCTCAAGCTGTGCGCACCCACAAAAGCGATCCAAATAAAACTCGTGTTGCCGTTCTCATGTCCGGTGGTGTTGATTCGTCCACTTGCGCCGCGTTACTTTTAGAGCAGGGATACGAAGTAATTGGTGTCACAGGCTGGCTCATAAAATCGGGCAGTCGTTGTTGCGACACGGGAATGATCGATGCCGCGCGCGTATGCGAAGATTTGAACATCGAGCACCACGCTGTTGATTTGCGTGAATTATTTAAATCACAAATCATCGACCAGTTTCATCAATCTTACGAGCGGGCTAAGACACCCTTGCCATGCAGCTTGTGTAACACACTAATTAAGTGGGGTGCTCTGCTCAACTATGCCAAAAAGCATTTAAACGCAAAATACATTGCCACCGGACACTATGCTCGCGTATTGGAAGTAGATGGCGTTAAACATCTGGCGCGCGCCAAGGACAATACCAAAGATCAGTCTTACGTGCTCTGGGGAATCACCCGCGACCAGCTTGAATCGACCCTTTTGCCATTAGGCGATTTGCTCAAAACCGAAATTCGCGGCATGGCCCAAGAGCGTAATTTAGTGGTGGCAAATAGACCAGATAGCCAGGACTTGTGTTTCATTCCGCAAGGAAGCACTGTACAAGACTATCTAGCTAATCATTTGGATGCAAAACCAGGTGCCATTATTCATGTTGTGACAGGCGAAGTACTTGGTCAACATGAAGGCACGCACAATTACACCATTGGTCAAAGACGCGGTATCAAAATAGCTTATAGCGAACCTCTATATGTGATATCACTAGATCCCGATACACGCACAGTCTATGTCGGACCCAAAGAATCTCTACTTTCAAAAGAATTGACGGCTTCTTTCGTCAATTGGCTTGTGCCCAATGTACCAAGCGAACCTTTTGAAGCGCTCTGCAAAGTGCGCTATAACAGTCGCACTAAAAAAGCGATGGTATACCCGTTTGCACGCGAAAGCGAAAACGATTTATATAAAGTACGAGTTGAATTCGACGAGCCCGAACCAGCAATTACACCTGGACAAGTTCTTGGCATATACGATATGAGCGACACGTATATACTTGGCGGCGGCTGGATAGACTAGATTTAGTTTCTCACTGCTTCTTGATCTTTTTGACAACGGCCTTACAATAGAACTTGGTGGCTGTGCGGTTTTTATTTGGAGTCATTTTAGAATTGAAAAAATTCCTATCCGTCTTTTGCTTACTACTTTTCTCCCAAATGCTCAATTTCGACTCAAACGCCTGCGATGCTCGCATGCGCAAATCGTCTTCAAAGAAAAGCTCAAGTCATTCCAGTCATTCAAAACACTCCGCCAATAGTCGCAGCAAAAAGCATGGTGGCAAATCGAGTCATAACTCACATGTGGCTAAGCACCACGGGCGACATCACAAACATCATGTAGCACATCGTCCACGTTATGCATATCCAATTGAAATGTTTATGATGAACGCTCCTGCATTTGACCGAAGTCCACTACCAGAAGACCAGGCAGAAAAAATTGCTCACGACTTCAAACATGGTCTTGCTGCAAAACATAATCCCAGAGCCCTTGTGCGTGCAGGTGTATTTCAATTTCATCCACTCAAAGGCGGAATCTACTGGCGTCGCGAGCCCGTTAAACATATCATCCTTCACTCGACCGAAACAGGAATTCCGGTAAGCGCGATAAGAGTAATAGAAGGATGGAACGGAAGAGGCAGACGTCATCCTGGCGCTCAATATGTAGTAGAGCGCGATGGCACCATCTACCAGGCAGTAGACCCGGACCTTGCTACTGTACACATCAATATTTTGAAAACGCTACCTGGTATCAATAATGATAATAGTGTCGGCATTGAAATGAATCACTGTGGCAGACAAAACTATCCACCAGAAATGGTGCAGGCAGTTATTCGTCTGGTCAATTATTTGCAAGAACGCTATTGTGTCAGTCAAGAAAATGTCATCACTCATAGATACGCGCAGCAAGGCGATCATACAGATCCAGTCTTATTTGATTGGGGCGGATTTTTACTTGCAAAAGACAAGTTTCGCCAGAACGCAATTGCCTCACGTTTAGACTCTATAAAGGATATAGCAAAGTCCTGGCAGGAATTCGATGGTGCCCAAATTGCCTCTGAAGAAACAGAAGCGATAACACCAGTCGAAACTGAAACTCCTACTATAAAGGAATTGCCACAAGACATGACACGAATCAAGTTACAGCCGACTCCATTGAATTCACCTGTTACTGCTCCAACTCCAAACCAAAATTCGTCCTCACCCGATATGCCTGAGAATTTGCTCGACGATTAGTCACTCGAGCCTGTGTTTTTTGTTGTGGTGCCAACCATAAGTAAAACATGCCGAAATGCTTATGGTTGACTCATAGAAGATTCAACACTCAACATTTGATGTTAGATTTTTGACTAGCTAAGATTTACGCGACTTCGCATCGGCCTTCGTTTCAGCAATCTTATCTTTTATTGCCTGTTGCAGTCCGCGAGGACCGCCGATTCCTTGCAAAATCAATGCAAATCCAAACGCAAACGGAAGAAGCATGAAAACAACGCCAAGCATCGACATCTGATCAAATTGCAGACGCAGACTAGACAAAACAGCAAATATCATTGTGACCACAGTGACTGCTGTAATAATCCATCCCCAAATATTTTTAGCGTTATAAAAAATCCAGCCAATGCCAAAAATAAGTGGTACCAAAAGCAGTCCAATTCCGTGCGTGGCGGACATGCCCCAAAATCCCCAACCGGTGGTGAGTTTTACGTGCTGAAAAAGCAAAAACAAACCCAAAGTGACAAGTGCCATTCCGCCAAAGTATTTAAAATCGTCTTTGGTTGGAGCAAGCGACTCTTTGGCGTTTTTAGAGCCCGGCAAGTCAGTATCAATAAGCTCAGTGCTTCTTTGGGGAGCGGTTACTTCGGTGCTTTCTTTGAGTACCGCCGATTCGAGCTTAATTAGTTTTTTTTGTATTTCTTCGTCTTTCATTCTGCAATTAATAACACACTTAGGAGATAAGTCTAGACACCAAAAGATCTAATTTAAGGATACCACTGCGCTTATTCCGATAATAAAGTTGGTATATCAAAGAGAGAACATTAGAAATCCGCCCACAAAGCGGGTTTTGCCTTATAATTGAATCAGCCAGTCAAATCCATCTAAACTCATCTTCCTCTCTGAGCCAGCCTTACTAGAAAAGCGGTTTTATGAACAGTAATAACTTTGCCCAAACCGGCACTTTGCGCCGGTCTATTAACCTTAAAGCGACTACGCTATCTCTATTGTTTGGTCTATTTTTAGTGGTTGTGCGCCCAGCGCAGGCTATTGAGCAAAAATCCGAATATGGACAAGGCCTTGCCGAAGGTCCAGGAATCTGGGTCAATATGTGGAATCATCCCAAAGATAATCTAGAGCAGTATTGTCTTAAGCTACACAATCACGGCGTATCCAATATCTTTTTGCAGACTTCGCGCAGCAATACTCCGGCATTAGCTGATGCCGAAAATGTAGGCAGAATTATTGAAGCGTGTCACAAATACAAAATTCATGTGCTTGCCTGGTCTTTTGCAACACTTGTAGATCCACAAGCCGATGCACAAAAATTAGTTGAAGCTTGTAATTTCAGAACCCCATCTGGAGCTGGTTTTGATGGCTTAGCAGCTAATCTGGAGCAAGACCTTTCTTATGGCAAAGTCGAAGCCTACAGCAAACAACTTCGTCAAAGTCTGGGCGACAAATATCCGATGGTCGCCGTAGTTTATAGTCCGCTCAACAAAGCACCGCAGGTGGCGCGTACCCCGTGGAAATTGCTCGACAAATATTATGATGTTATTGCGCCAATGGCTTACTGGAATAGTAAATACACCAAGCTACATGCTCATAACTACACCAGAGACACTGTCAAAAAAGTGCGTGAATTGTGCGGACGCCCTGACGTAGATGTCCATGTCATAGGCGATGGAATGAAGACTCACCAGACGGACATTCTCGATTTCATGAAGGCTTGCAAGGATACATCAGCAACCAGCGCCAGTCTCTATCCTTTTCATCAAATGACACAAGAACAGTTTTTGTGCTTGGGCAAATATAGCGAATATTTCCCAGCCAATAATAAGCATCGCTTGAATAGTCTTAAATATTTGATTTCTCAAGGTCACGTACAAGCTCAAAATGAAGACGGCAAGAGTCTAGACCCTGCCATGCCCGTGTCCAAAGCTCAATTCTATAAATGGATTACACACGAAGGGCTAAATCAGAAACATGCAAGTCCTGCGACTTGTCACAATGTGCTCAAATCTCTAAATTTAATCGAAGAAACTGAGAACTTAAACGAGCCCATAAGCAAACACGAAGCTCATAGAATCACCTCCAAAATAGTGGCTTTGAAAAATCAGAGTCGCAAGCAGAGTCTTCCCAATTGGTTTGTTGCCCCGGCTCAAGCAAGTACAGCCCCTTCTTTGAATCATCAAAACAACGAAACAGCCAACTATTTCGACATTGGCGAACTAATTTTGCATGTCAGCCACTGAGAATTAAATTGTTGGCCATTTTTCATTGTTGCTGCTACGATCAAGTTAGCGTTTGACGACATAGGATCCGGAAGGCGTTTATGATCCGGGGCTTTTCCATGTCAAGAAACAGGAGAAATGACAATGCAAGTTACGGTAACCGGACGCAATATAGAAGTCACTTCAGCCTTGAAGGACTACTTGAGTGACAAACTGCAAAGAGCACAAAAACACTTCGAGCACGATTTTGATTGCAAAGCGCTATTGAGCGTTTCAAGAAATCCCTCCGTTGCAAGAAGCCAAACGGCAGAAATAACCATTAATCTTCACGGGCAGATTATTCGCGGTGAAGAATCAACCGAAAATATGTACGCTTCAATCGATCTTGTAGCAGACAAGGTCGAGCGCCAGCTTCGCAAATACAAAACACGTTACCTGGATAACGGACATAAATCTAAAGACAAAAAACACAAAGATAGAAAGGGTCCAGGCGGTCAATTAGACGATGACATCATCGAATATGACGAAGACGAAGTCGAATTCGTCGCTAAAGAACTTGAGCTGAAAGCTGCAACTAAGAGCAAAAACGGTTCAGATACGTCCAAAACAGTGACATTAGAGCCAGGTTCAGACCCACGTGTGGTTCGGGCAAAGAAATTCGCCTTGAAGCCAATGTCGGTCGATGAAGCCTGCCAAGCAATGGACTTATTGGGGCACGACTTCTATTTGTTCTTGAATAAAGACTCAAATAAAGTTTGCTCTGTTTATCACCGAAGAGATAGCGATTACGGGCTTATCGAACCTGAATACTAAAAACGAAACATTCTCATCCTCCTGACGTCTTACTTGAAGTCCAAAATGCTTTATATTTAGGGTTTCCCATAGAGAAAAATGGGACGCCTTAGTATAGATTGATTTCAAGAGAACATAAGTCGTGGGCGACGTTTGGGAGGGTGGTTTTAAATTGGCTAGCGCAAAGTCAGCACAAGCATCGTATTTGGTGGCACTTTTGTGTCTTATGGAAATTACAGGCTCACCACTAGCAGTGGCACTGCTGGTCAGTCCGGGTCAGCCAGCTTACGCTCAAGGGACCTCGTCATCGGTAATCAATTTAAATAACGAAGGTGTAAACGCTCTCAACAAGGGCAATTATGCACTAGCCATTCAAAAGCTTGAAGAAGCAGTTCGTCAAGACCCTACATACGAAATGGCGCGCTCAAATCTTTCAATTGCTTACAACAATTATGGTTTGTCTCAGCAAGGCAATCCCTCGCAAGCAATCAAAATGTTTCACAAAGCATTGATACTCGATGCTAAAAATGTGACTACGCAACACAATCTTGAAGGCATCATCAGAATGATGAGCCGCGACCCCAACAATTTTAAAGACCGTGTAGATCTAGGAGATGCAGCCAGAAAATCGGGTGATGATTTTGCCGGTGCTATCGTCGAATACAAAGCCGCTCTAGCCCTTAAAGATGATGCGCCCACCCATGAAAAACTAGGCGATGTTTTGCGCGTACAAGGCAAAATTGACCAGGCAGTCACAGAATATCAGGCCGCCACGAGATCTCAAGACTCCGCTGGACTTGAAGTAAAAATCGGTCAAGCCTTCCAGGCTAAAAAAGATGTAGCAAGCGCAATCAAAGCTTATGCTCGCGCATTGACACTAAATCCAAACGACTCAGATGTATTAGACGCTCTTGTTGCCGGTTGGGATGCCGCTATCAAAGCCAATCCTACCGCACCCGAGAATCACATTGGCATGGGTCAGGCTCTTCAGTACAGAGGCGACTTTGCTCAAGCGCAAGAAGAATACAAACAAGCAATTAGATTCTCGCGTGGCAATAATCCAATCGCTCAAGATTTACTTGCAAAACTTCCTTTGGTAATGAAAAAAGCCGAAGTCGATAAACACATCAACCTTGGAGTTGATTTGCAAGCTAAGAACTTGTACGACCAGGCTATTGAAGAATACAAACTGGCTTTGCAAGCAGATCCTAACAATGCTGTGATTTATGTCAATATGGGCTCAGCCTATCAAGCAAAAAAAGACTACGACAATGCAATGGACTGCTACCAAAAAGGTCTTCGTATCGATCCCCAGAACAAAGGAGCGATGGAAGGTCTTCAAACTTGCAACAAACACAAAGAAGAACAGCGTATTGTCACCTTAAACAAAGAAGCAGACAGTTTGTTCAAAGCTGGAAAATTCGACGAAGCACTTGCGCGCTTTCAAGAGTTACTTAAAAAAGACCAAAACGATCCTGCTATCCACTTCAATATTGGTGCGGCTCTTGAAGGCAAAAAAGACCTTGATGGTGCAATAGACGAGTATAGATTAGCAGTCAAGCTCGATCCGAAAAGCAAGGCATATGCAGACGCTTTGTCTTCCGCTCTAGACGACAAAGTAGCTCCTGTTATCAAACAAGCACTTGCAGCACACCAGGCAAAAAATTATACCGAAGCAATCAATCTATATAACCAAGCACTAGCTATTCGCCCAGATAGCCCGGATAACGACGAACTTTGGTACAACATGGGTGCAGCTCAATATTCAAAAGAAGACTATCGCGCCGCCCAATTGTCTTACGAAAAAGCTTATAAGCTCGATCCCAAAGGTCGAGTAGACGATTTATATTATATAGGTACAATTCTAGAACACTACGGCAATGGTGGCGATGCGGTGGCATCTTATAAAAACTATCTGGCTCAAGCACCAGGTGGCTCAAACGCTGCTGCTGCCAAAGCAAGGGTAGCAGCGCTAAGCAAAAATATTACTGACACTATAAAAATTAAGTCTGAGTCTCAATTAGCAACTGAAAAAGACGCAGCAGATGCGTATAACGCCGCAGTCAAGTTACAAGAAAGCAAACAATTTGATCAAGCTATAGCAAAATACCAGGAAGCAATCGCTAAAAATGACAAAGAAGTAGATTATGTCTATAGTCTAGGAACGGCTTATCAAGCCAAAGACGACTACGACAATGCCATGCTCTGGTATCAAAAAGCCAAAGCGATGGATCCTAAAGCCGATTATATAGACAAAGCTATGGCATCTGTCTATCAGGATCAAGCAGGTCCACTTGTGGAGCAGGCAGTAGCTAAGCAAACTGCAGGCGACATGAAAGCGGCTATTGGACTGTATCAACAAGCTGTGAAACTTGTTCCAAACAATGCAAGAGTATGGACGAACTTAGGAATTTGTTTCCAGGAAACAGACGCCTTTGATCAAGCTCGAAATGCATATCAGAAAGCTTACGACTTAGATAGTAAAAACGAAATCGGCAATTTGTACTTACTTGGCGCCATTGATGAAAACTCAGGTCAGGGTGCTAAGGCGAAAGGCGAATATGCAACTTATGTGCAAAAAGCACCAGGCGGTCAGTATTATCAATTAGCTAAAGCCAGACTTGATGCACTGACAAAAAATGCAAACGATACGCAAAAGCTTGCAAGCTCATCTGATAGAGCCAATTCTGCCAGTGCCACCACTGCATATGAAGCTGGTGTGAACGCGCAAAAGGCAAGTGATTTTGATGAAGCTATTAAGCAGTATACAGCCGCATCTAAAGCCATGCCCAAAGAGCCAGCTTACGCTTATGCGCTAGGTACTGCTTATCAGGGCAAAGGCGACTATGACAATGCAGTGGCAAGCTATAAGCAAGCACTTGCAATTTCAAACAACGCTCAATTGACCGAACAAGTCAAAAACGCCATGGAAAGCGCAATTGGACAGAAAGTAGCTCCACTAATAGACGATGCAAACAAAGCATATGGTGCAGCCGATTATCAAACTGCTGCAGCAAAATACCAAGAAGCCCTTGCAATCCAACCTAATAATGCCGATGCTTACACGTTCTTGGCAGCGTCGTATCAGTTCATGGGTAATTTTGCCCAGGCACGACAAGCCTATGACAATGGCTTTAGAATTGGCGGCAAAGCGAAAGCAGACAACTTATATTTCCTTGGAATGCTTGATGAAACAGACGGTAATGGCGCTAAAGCCATCACCACTTATCAAAGGTATTTGCAAAACGCACCAACCGGTCAGTATAAAGCCGCTGCCCAAGGGCGTATCGATGCACTGAAAGCAAACGTAAACGCTGTTCAAAAAATTCAAACCAAAGCCGAACAAGAAAAATCAGCTTCGATGCAACAGGCTTATACAGATGCCGTTAATCTGCAACAAGCTGGAAAATATGATGAAGCGGAGAAAAAATATCAAGAAGGAATTGCTGCTGCACCAAATGAACCATCTCTTTATTATGGCTTAGGTACTAATTATCAAGCCAAAGGCGACATGGAAAACGCTTTGAAAAATTACGAAAAAGCAGTTGCACTTGCGCCTGGAGAAAAAACATACATCGATACTTTGCGCGACGCAAAATTGGCTGTTAATCAAGCTAAAGCAGCGCCTCTACTTGAATCAGCTTATAAGAAACAGACTGCCACTCCACCCGATTATCCCGGTGCCATTGCCGATTATCTTGGAGCTTTGCGCATCGCTGACGATCCTGGTACTCACTTTAATTTGGGTACTGCCTATCAGGGTAAAGGTGACAATACCCAAGCCTTGCAAGAGTATTCCAAGGCTATACAAGGCGATGGTAAAAACGCCGACTACTACTATTATCGCGCCACCGTATATGAAGCGCTGCAACAACTTCCGGCAGCCAAAGGCGATTACGCAAAATACTTGCAATTGGCTCCTACAGGACAAAACGCTGCCGACGCCAAAGAGCGTATCAAACTCTTGGGTGGAGCCGCGACTACTAAGCCACCAGTTCGTAGAAGATAGTTAACGACTAAGTCGACTCTACTTTTGTCGTTCGCTTAAACAAATACAGAGCAAGACACAATGACAATGCCAGCGTAAGAGCGCTTATTAATAGGGGCACAGGCATATTCATAAAATTGGCCACGCTGTCAATGCGAATTGGTTCGATAATAATTCGACCAAGTGAATATCCGGCAAGATAAGTGCAGAATGAAAGACCCGGATAGTTAGCCAGTTTTTTAGAGGCATAAAAATACAAAAACAAAAATAGCAAAATATTCCAGACTGATTCATACAAAAAAGTCGGGTGATAATAACTATTAGATGCAAATTGAGGCAATCTACAATTGGGCGGGATGTAGAGCTTGAGCCAAAAATCATCGCTCACGGGTGCTCCGTAAGCTTCTGAGTTGAAAAAATTTCCCCACCGACCAATGCCTTGCGCCAGCGGCACAAGACAGGTCCAATAATCGAGCGATTTTAAGATGGGAAGCTCTGCTTTGCGACAATACCATATCGAAGCAAGCACACCGGATATGATACCACCATGAATAGATAGTCCCCCATGCCAGGTCTGAGGAATTTCTATCAGATTCTGTATGTAATAATCCCATCTAAGCGCACAGTAATATAAACGCGCGCCAAGAATGCCTGCGATGAAAACAATAAAGATTCCGTTTGAGACCTTTTCGTAATCCAGTTCCATACGCTTAGCAAGCGGTGCGGCAGCCCATAATGCAGCAAGAAAGCCAAGGGCAATCATGACCGCGTACCATCTTAAAGTGAAGAAACCCCACTGGCAGATGATTGGCCCGGGCGATTGGAACATAGTTACCTATTAGTAGGGATTTTTACCATTGGGGATTGCTCCGCCATAAACATCCTTAGGTGGTCTTGCAGCGTCTGCTGCTTGATTCGCTGGCAGGTCCGGATCGTGGACTTCATCAGACGGGTCGTCACCTTTGGGGTCTGGACTATAAGGATACCTGTTTGAAGGATACTTTTGAGCGACGATATATACATTTGAATTAGAAGAGTTGTCGAAGCTATAGCTAGACAATTCCATTTGCGAGGGAATTAGGCTCAGAGTGCTGCTCAAAGCTAAAAGACACGTTATCATTATATCCACCCTCCACGGAAGAATTGCTCAGGGGCGCCAATCATGCCAAGTGCGATCTTAAGTGCGTTTGATAGATTAGACTAATTAAACGGAGTTTATTTATGGCAAAAACCAAGTCTCGCTGGCTTTGTCAGGAATGCGGATTCGAATCGAGCGGCTATCTAGGCAAGTGCACAGATTGCGGCGCCTGGGGAACGGTGGTGGAAGAAATGGCACTTGCACCAGCGGCCGGAATAAGAGGCGCAAGCGTGTTGAATACTAGCAAATCGCTTTTAAGCGAACCTTTGTCTTTGCTAGAAGACGTTGATTTTGGCGACGCCCAAAGACTGCCTACCTCTATAAATGATGTAGATGAAGTACTTGGCGGCGGACTTGTGCCAGGGGGAGTAATCTTAATTTCGGGCGAGCCAGGCATTGGCAAATCGACACTTTTGTTGCAACTTGCAGGAGCCTTATCTAAATCAAAATCAAACAAGGTCTTGTATTTTGCAAGCGAAGAATCAAAAGGGCAGGTCAAACTTCGTGCCGAGCGTCTTGGTTTTGGTAATGCCCAGATTTATTTAGACGGCTCGCACAATACCCAAGAAATAGCGCAAAAGCTCACTGATGCCAAAGCACAAGTAGCAATTATTGATAGTATTCAGTCCATTTATCATCCTCAAATTTCAAGCGCATCAGGCTCAGTAAGCCAGGTCCGAGAGTCTGCCCAGCTAATAATAGACACCGCAAAAGAAGCAAGCACAAGTGTCATTCTAGTGGGACACGTCACCAAGGATGGTTCTATTGCAGGACCAAGGGTGCTTGAGCACATGGTAGATGTAGTCTTGATTTTCGAAGGTGATCGCACACGTCGCTTGCGTGTACTTCGAACTATAAAAAATAGATTTGGCTCTACTCAAGTCTCTGCAATTTTCACTATGACAGAGGAAGGCTTAAAAACAGTCGACAATCCATCTGAATTGTTATTAGGCGAGCGCCTAGATTTAGTCGGTAAAAAACAAGCACCATCTGGCACTGCCATAATTTCAGCCCAGGAAGGTAGACGCAGTCTCTTTTTAGAAGTACAGGCACTCGTTGCCAATTCAAATGCAGGGGCGAATTCTTCGCCCAAACGCCTTGCCAACGGCTGGGACACAAACAGATTGCTTCAAATAATTGCAGTACTTGAAAAGAAAATGCAGATGAGTCTTTCTCGAGCAGACGTTTATGTAAACGTGGTGGGCGGTCTTGACTTAAACGATCCAGCAGGTGACTTGGGTGTTTGTATTGCTATTGCGACATCCTATATGGACCGCTCACTAGATCCAGGCTCGGTCTTTATTGGCGAAATTGGACTGACTGCAGAAATCAGAGCAGTAGCCGATTTAGAAAAAAGACTACTTGAAGCGCAAAGGCTTGGCTTCACTCATGTATATGTGCCAAAAACCAATTTGCCATTGAGCAAAAATCCAGGCAAAATGAAAGTTATAGGCGTAGACAACGTCAAGGATGTTTTCGAACAAGTAATGCCGCATCTTCTAGCCAAAGTAAAAACACCCGCTCCTAATTCAAGCCAGGCGACCATTTCGACCCCGACTTCTACCACTTCTAATATGATATGAACTTGCAAGACAACGATAGCGCAAGCGAAAGTTCAAGTAACACCCAATCTCAGATTCTAAATCAAGTCCGGTCCTTGCCTGACCAGCCTGGCTGCTATTTATTTCGCAACGCCAAAGGCGAAATTATCTATATAGGCAAAGCGGTCTCGCTCAAATCGCGCGTGCGCTCCTACTGGAACCAGGCTAGCTGGCGTGAGCGTCCCAAGCTTGCGGTGATGGTCCCCAAAGTAGCCGCGCTTGATACCATTTTAACTAATTCTGAAAAAGAGGCGCTTTTGCTTGAAGCCACTCTTATTCAAAAACACATGCCACGCTATAACATTGCTCTAAAAGACGATAAGCGTTATCCCTGGCTTGCCATCACCTATGATGTTGCTTATCCAAGACTGGTAATGATTCGCGACCCAGTTAGATTCAGACATACAAATCCTAAAGCGAAAATTTTTGGACCTTATGTACAGGCATCTGCAATGTGGGAAACAGTGCGCATATTGCGCAAAGTTTTTCCCATGCGCCAACGCAAGACGCCGTTATTTAAAGACCGTCCATGCATGAATTATCATATTGGTCTTTGTCTTGCACCATGTCAAAAACTAATTCAAGAATCTGACTATAACAAAATGACTCATCAAGTCGAAATGTTTTTAGCAGGACGTCAAAAAGAAGTAGTCGAACAGCTTAAGCTCGATATGGAGAGTGCTTCTGAGAATTTAGAATTCGAGGCGGCAGCAAAATATCGCGACAGATTAAAAGCATTATCTACAGTAATAGAACGTCAACAAGTCTTTTTTGAGAGTGAAAAAATCAGTTATGACGTCTTTGGAGAAGCGCATACATACACGAATTTATCTGTTTGTCTTATGCGTGTGCGCGAGGGTAAATTAATATCTTCTGAGTGTGTAAATATTGCACTCACAGATCAAACCGGATGGGATGAGGCATACGAAAGCTTTATAGATCAATACTATGCAAGTTGCGAAGATATTTCTATTCCGCGCGAAGTGATACTAAAACACAAATTGCCAGATGAGCACATGTTGCTCGATTTATTGCAAAGTAAAAGTCAATTTGGAAGAAGCGTGACCATTCTAGTTCCACAACGCGGCGACAAAACAAAGCTCATCGAAATGTCCAGTCGAAACGCCAAGATGACGCTTGAAAATGAGATTGCATCAATATCTCGCGACAATCCAAGTAAGGCCGAAATGGACCCGGTGCTTGCTCAATTAAAGGAAGAATTAGGATTAAAAAACGTCCCGGAACATATTGAATGTTTTGATATATCAAATATTCAAGGTACAGACAACGTCGCAAGCATGGTCGTTTTCCAGTATGGAAAACCAGCTAAAGGGATGTATCGCACATTTAAAATAAAGACTGTCGAAGGCGAACCAAATGACTTTGCCTCAATGAAAGAAGTAGTAAAACGCAGATACACTCGACTGGTAAAAGACCAAAAGCCGCTTCCTGACTTAATAATAATAGACGGTGGCAAAGGTCAATTGTCTGCGGCGCTTGAGGCACTAAACGAACTTGAACAAGAAGAACCTGTATTCAAGCTGGCTGAGCGAGACATAATTGGTCTTGCAAAAAAACGCGAAGAAATATTCTTGCCCAATAAAAGCGAGCCAATTTTACTTAGCAGGCGTAATGAAGGATTATTCGTTTTGCAAAAAGCGCGTAACGAAGCACACAGATTTGCTCTTACGTTCCATCGCAAATTACGTGCCAAGCGGTCCATAAGCTCGAATATTGACAAACTGAGCGGAGTTGGCAAAGTGAGGCGAAAATTATTGTTGGATCATTTTGGTAGCTTCGATAAGCTTAAGGAAGCTACACTTGAAGAGCTGATGCAGGTTCCCGGGCTAGGCAAGGTTCAAGCCCAGTCTATCTTTACAAGCCTGAACAATCCAGCTCAAAACTAGTGATACAATATTTTGCATGTCTAATTTCTTTAGAAAACATCAGCGCTGGATAGTTCTAGCCGTTTTGCTTACCTTTCTAGCCAGTTTGCTGCCATCAGTAATGGGCGCGTTTTGAAACAACCACTAGCCGATAGAATGCGGCCGCGCAATCTAGAAGAGTTTGTTGGACAAGAAACTGTTGTAAGCGAAGGCGGAATGCTTTCAGCAATGATCGACACGAAAAAACTGTCGTCCTTTATTTTGTGGGGACCTCCTGGTGTAGGAAAAACAACCCTTGCAAATATTGTAGCCAATTCGACCAATTGTGACTGGGTGTCATTCTCAGCCGTTGTGTCTGGCATCAAAGAAATCAAAAACGTTATGATGACTGCCGAAGCCCTGCGCAAAATCGAAAATCGCCAGACCGTATTATTCGTCGACGAAATTCACCGCTTCAACAAAGCTCAGCAAGACGCATTTCTTCCATATGTAGAAAACGGCACTATCGTTTTAATCGGCGCAACCACAGAGAATCCGTCCTTTGAATTAAACGGTGCTCTTTTGTCTCGAATGAAAGTTTTCGTTCTGAACGAACTCTCAATCGAAGACGTAGTCTTAATTTTGAAACAAGCTCTAAACGACACCCAGCGTGGGCTTGGTGAAACTAAAGTAAAAGTGGGCGACGATTTACTTTCGATGCTTGCAAATATGTCTTCAGGAGATGCACGCTCAGCTCTAAATAGTCTAGAGCTAGCCGTCATGCTTGCCGCACGCCAGGAAAGACAAGAAGTAAACGAAAACGACATCAAGCAAGCCGTGCAAAAGGCGATGCTCAAATATGACAAAGATGGCGAGAATCATTTCAATTTAATTTCTGCCCTGCACAAATCAATTCGAAATTCAGATGCTGACGCTGCACTTTACTGGCTTGCTCGCATGTTAGAAGCTGGCGAAGACCCAATTTATGTAGCAAGACGCTTAGTTCGCTTCGCCTCAGAAGACATCGGGCTTGCCTCTCCTCAAGCACTCAGTCAAGCTGTTTCTGCCATGCAAGCTGTTCAATTAGTTGGTATGCCCGAAGGTAAACTGGCACTCGCTCAAGTTGTAGTTTATATGGCACTTTCTCCCAAATCAAACGCCGTTTATGTGGCATACAATCAAGCTGCCAAAGACGCCAATAATACATTCGCCCACCCCGTCCCGCTTCATTTAAGAAACGCACCCACTAAACTTATGAGCGAGATTGGCTACGCTCAAGGCTATAAGTATGCTCATGATTATGCTGAAGGCAAAGCCGACATGAAATGCTTGCCTGAAGAGTTGAGTAATCGCAAGTACTACAATCCAACTAAGCGCGGTTTTGAGGGTAAATTGGGCACATAATATTTGAGGTTAATCCATGAATATATTTCTGAGACTTCGAATTCTGTTAGCAACCCAAATTTGCTTAGCATCCATTTTGTGTTCTATTTTCGCTTTGAAGAGCCACATGACAGTTGATGTGCTTACAGCAGAGCCCACAATTAAAACCAAATATGTAAAACAGGCCGATATCCTAAGCGAGTTTGGTCCAGACACAAAGGCTCGCTGCGACTATAAATTTGTACTTGAGAGCCTAATGGACTACGAGATTTTGGAAGAAGTGAACGAGAACAGCAAGTGTCTCGTTCGACTTAAAATTTCTACAGTGCATGCAAGCCTTTCCTTGCCCATAGAAATTTTGTATCCGCCCGCTCCCGATGAGCGCACAAAAGCGCACGAGATGGGACACGCTGCTATTTGCAAACGAGTGTATAAAAATGCTTCAGCCGCCATCAAAGAAGCCGCAAAGCCTTTACTAGAGCGAGTTTACACCGGGCAAGGAGCAAACAAGGAAGAAGCTTTGGATGAAGCACTTCAAATTGCCTTAAACGAGCTAGGCGGTGAGTACAACATGCAAACTGCCGATGTGACTAAAGACATCTTTGAAATCTACGATTTTTTAGAGTTAGGTGAAAACACAAACTCAAATGAATCAGTGGAAGAATCTTTCAGACGTTTTGAACACGGAAAAACTCGAAGAATTACTTTGCACAAGAAAAACACCTTAAAAGGCACCGGACGAGACATTTTAGTGCTTAAATTGTAAAAGGGTCTGATCTGGGGGAAAGACAAATGCGCACGTATCGAACAAGGAATCCCCATGGAAACATGATAATACTAATCACGGCGGTAATTGTCGGAGTCGTGATTGCCTTAGTTCTTTTCAGTACTAGTTTTGTTCGAATAATGGGCACAAGCGGTGAGCAGCAAACTGCAATTGAAGCAGCGGCTGCAGCAGCGGCAAGAGATTTAAGCCGCATCGTAGTTGAGACCCCTGAGTGCGGTTTTGTATCGCTTTCGGACTTTGCACCAGTTGGTACATACACCCAAGCCGCCGACGGTTATGCTCTGCCGGTCAAGAGCATAAATACTCTGATTGGCACGGCAAGAGTCGACATGATCATTGCAGACAAACTAGGTCAACAAGTAATGATTGACTTATCTAAACAAGATTTGCAGAATGCTTTGACTGCAAAAGATACACTCGTTGCTGCGCTTAAAGCTTCACTTACTAAAACCGGATTTGGCTACGACAAAGATGGCAATCAGGTGCGACCGTATGCCAGTGCTGAAGACGCATATACTCGCAATCATATTCGCATGTCTGGCGGCTCAAGCTATGTTGCCGATTCTCTCAAACTAGAATTAGGTTGTCTTGAAGGTGGAGCAGCTACAGGCATTCCACTACCCAATCCACAATCGAAAGCGGCTGTAACGGCAAGTCAACGAGCAGGTGATTTTTATAAATCGTATGTCAATATTCCTTATTTAGATACCGATTTTGTTTTTGGCGGAATCGGAAATTCAATCAAAATTGTGGACAAAAGAGCCTGGCGAGCCACAATACCTGGTTTGCCTTATCAATTTCCCACTATTGTTAAAGCAGAAGCCACACAAAATATCAAAGATTTACACAGCGCAACGGGATATAACACAGTGGCAGTAGCTTGTGCTCAACCAGCCACTGTACACGACCCCCTTCCTGCTCCGGGAGCACTATCTATCTCGTTTCCTGATGGTCGAGTTCCTGAAATTCAAAGGCCGGAAGACTGTTACTTAAATGCTAGTTTGAGTTCTCCTGAAGAAGATCCCATGGATTTGCTAACATCTAAAAATGGTGACTACCCTTTAGATGGTGGCTCTCACATGCAAAACAAAACATGGCCATTAGATGACAGCAATAGTATGCGTCCAACAGGCGATGTGTGGAAAGTCGGATTACACGACTGGTTTAGAAGAGCCGCAACTAAAGCCAATATAGACTCGTGCGTCAATATGCAAAAACAGATATTGGACATGCCCAGCCCCTCAACCGTTACTTGGTTAGCGCCAATTAGCCTTGGTGGACCTTATTTGAACCTTGGAAAAATTCCAGGTGGTATCATTCATATTTTCAAGTTTAATCCAGATGGCACTGTCCACTATAGAAGCAAGCAACTGACACCTTATCCTTTATATTGTGCCAGTAACGAACAAATGTATGGCGAAAGCATGATCGCCATACGCAATAGCGCCATTGGCACCCAGACAATTGTAGTGAATAACAAAGGACCAAACCCACCCGACGATACTGTGGTTCTGACCAAAACTTGGGATGCTTATATCCGCGACGAAGTTAGAAATCCAGGCAGAATAAAGGGCGGAAAACATGCTGGTGAGCCACTAAATAAACCAGTCGTAGCCTTTGGAGGCAAAAAGAAAGAGCAAAATAACATTGCCTACATCACATATGGTGCAGGTAGTGGTGCTGTCGGACACGGCCATGGACACGGTCATGGCAAAGGTAAAGGCAAAGGAGCCGCAGGACCTACCGGTAATGGTGATAAAGGTTGGCCACCGCTCATAGCACCACAATCGGACTTTGGAGAACTTTCCAATCCTCCAGCCACAGTAGTAAACCCAATGCCTACAGGAAGCGGGAAGCGTCCTTTTTATGAATCAACCGGAACAGCGGTAGATATTCGCTTCCGCCGCCAGGTTGACGTCACCGACGTTGTATTGGGACCGCCATCAGCTTCGGGAGAAACAGGTTATATTGGCATTGTCGGCCCGTAAAGATTGGCTTCTAATCTTATGCGGAGCCATTCTCATCATAAGCCAATATGTTTGTGTTCGCGAATTTGGGTCGTGTTTTTTTTCAACTGAAATCGTCACCCTTACTGCCACCATAATGATTTTACTGGGACCAAGCCTGGCTTACTGGCTTGGCAAAAATATAAGCCAAAAAATTCTTGAATTTTGGGGCATCATTACTTTTATCGCCCTTGTGTCGATGCCTTTATCTATTCGTTTACTGGTTGCAGTATTAAACCAATGGCATCTTGAATGGCTAGCAATGAGCCTAATATTTTCAATTGGATGTTTGTTTTTCTCTGCATTCTTTGCTCTCTTTTTACCTAGACTATGTGACAATCCGCACTCTTTCAAAAAGCTCTACGCACTTGAATTGCTCGGTGCCATTCTAGGTCTTTTATTAATCGGAGTCGGCTCTTCTGTTTCCTGGCAGGCTTTAATTACTCTATTTTGGCTATTAATCGTGCTTGTTTTGCACTTTTCTATCAAACGAAAATTAATAACTATTTTCAGTCTTGTCACCGTATGCGGTGCCTCATATTTTTATCCTCAAATTGACAAGTTTGCTATGGAAAAATATCTTGAAGATTATTGGTATATAAAAAATCCAAGATTAATTGAGACAAAATATTCTCCTTTCCAACGCATCGACATCGTACAGGAGCCAGATGGCAAGGCTATTTATTTAGATGGAGTGCCGTATTATCAAAGCGGCGATTTGCACTGGTTTAATTACTACATCTCGGCACTTCCTGGAGCACTTCTCAAAAATAAAGGTGAGGCTCTAGTGATAGGTTCAGGAAGCCTCAATTCAAGCAATCATTTACTAAAAGAAGGATATTCAGTTACTACTGTAGACATTGACAAAGAAGTTGCAAATCTAGGTCTAAAGTACTTTTCCAAGCTCGACTCACCCAAATTCAAACTGGTGATAGACGATGCCAGAGCTTATGTACACAATCTTGAAAATAAGAAATTTGATTTGATTGTTATGGATACACCGGCTCCGTATCACATTCAAACATCCATGCTTTACACCAAAACCTTTTTCTTAGATTTGAAAAAACATTTAAAACCAGGCGGCATAGCCTCGATTAATACTTGCTCCTGGCACCTGGACGATGAAATTGGTAGCTCAATAGCCAAAGGTGCCACCGAGGTTTTTGAAGATGTTTCAACCATTCAAGGAGAGTCCGTGGGACTTACAATTTTATATTGTTCAAATAAACTTCCTTTTGACACAACGAGTTTACAGAGTGAACTTTCACTAAAGCCCGAAAGGAAATTTACTATCTATGATCGAGCCGGACTTGAAACTTATCTTTTTTCATCCAAAGCAAAAGCACACAGCATAAAGAATCCAATTGCCCTTCTTGCCCTCTCCCGCATACATTTACCAAGGTTAAAAGCTAATTGAAAAGGCGCGAGCTTGAATTACTCTTGACCGGCTTTTTTCTGGGCTCAGCTCAAGTAGGAACCTATTTCCATCTGCTTCTAAGCGAAGGTGGCTCGCCTACACTCTATTTTTTGCTTATCCTTTTTTGGCTTCTTGGCTCACTTACAGGCATGTTTGTGTTTGCAGAAAAGCGAGCAGGACTTATATACAAAACGCTCTGTCTATTCTTTTATCTTGTTACCACACTCATGTGTGAGTATGCAGAGCAACTATTTTTCAGCGTTTGGCTAACTATAGTTGTACTCTTTTGTGCTTCTATTTTCGGAATGTTTGCCGGCTGGTTTTTCCAAAACAGAGTGGAAACATATAAAGATGCTCGATTTGTATTGCTTCTGGAAAACAACGGCTTCATCTTAGGCTATGCAACTAGCGCAGCACTCTTATTCTTTTCTTCAGATTTTACCAATGGCGCCGTCTTTCTCTCTGGGATGCTTCTTTTTCTTTATCCTGAACCAAGGAAAGAAATACAAAAGCAATAACACCTTTTGTGACTCAAAAGGTATTTTTATATTGAAAACCAGATCAACTGCACTATGAAAAGAGAGCAAACCAAGCCCAATCAGAAGGCGAAGTGGCGCAAAAAAGTTAGCAAAAAAAGAAAGGCACTCAAGATATAAAACGCCACTCTGCATTATTTTGGCATAAAATCTATCTGTCAAAATAAGCTTCGCCACAAGCGAATTTTGATCCCCAAAGGCGACTGTCCAAAGTTGCAATGAAAGACCGCTGCCCCAATCGGGCGCGCTTATAATCTTGCTTATTCCAGAAAAAGTATAAAAAATTGAAATAAAAAATACACTGGCACCATAAGTCCAACCTGGATAAATTTCCTTATTCAAAAATTCTTTTTGTCTAATTGCACTTACAATTTCTTTGGCATAAAACTGATACCACAATGCATTAATAGTCAACAACCAAAAGGGCAAAACAAATTTATGTCTTACCCATGGCAGGTTTTCCCAGTAGGTACAAGACACGATGAAATAGCTAAAAACGCACATCCAGACACAAAAGAGTAACGCCATAACTAACTTCGCCTCATTAGCCTCGCTTTGTTTCTTAGCCCATAACGGTACAAAAGCCCAACTTAAAGCTGAAATGAAAAACACAATTTTGCCAATTGGCAATATTATGGAAGAATTCCAAAAGGAAGTAGGCAAAACATATCCAAGTATGGATAAATTGTCGCCTTTAGGTAAATATTGAAATTGAAGGTGTGTTTCTAGAACAAGATAAGAACTGGTTAGAAGTAATATCCAGAGTGAAATCTGACCAAAGCGCGGGTTGTATAGTTCACTCCAGTATTTCATTTGCTTTTAAAATAGGGATTGTCCATTTTCATGGTTCTGGACCAGACCGGGTCGATGTGTTTTGGATCGACCAAAACAGGCTCCATCAAATTTTGAGATACAGATACATAGCCCAGTTCCGGTTCATTTTTCAATTTTTCCATAACGAAATTTTTCAATTCCTGCTCGGATACAACCTTGGCATAAGGCGGATCTTTGTCAAAAACGCTTAGTTTTCCCACTTCGCGCCGACCATAACCAGTTCGCCCCAAAGTAAGTGGAGGAGGATCAAA
Source organism: uncultured Candidatus Obscuribacterales bacterium (assembly GCA_964606665.1). Taxonomy (GTDB): domain Bacteria; phylum Cyanobacteriota; class Vampirovibrionia; order Obscuribacterales; family Obscuribacteraceae; genus Aved-18. The sequence continues at coordinate 131,314 of CAZSHS010000002.1, forward strand.
CAAGTTATCAGATTGAGAATAAAACCAATTTTCACCCACTACTTTTCCCCTAGCATCGCGGGCTTCGTAGATATAAAGCTTAGAAAGCGGAAAAGCAAACATAGTAGCCATGGAGAATGGATAAAGCTCCTTGACTATGGGCGAGATTAAAACATAGCTTGCACAAAGGCATGAAACTGCAAGAATTTGTTTATTGATCATAAAGCAAATTCCAAAAACTCAAAACCTAAGTGGTCTTTTGCCCTTTTATTAAGCAAATCAAGCTCTTATACCAGGAGTATAAATGCTGATACCACTTGCGATTTTTAAATTCGCGCAACTCAATTAATTCATAATTGAGATCGTTAATCTTTCCGGCTAAACGACTGTTTTCTTTTTCGCAAACATCAAGTGTATCTTCCAAGAAATCGCGCTCCACTTTGAGTTTGGATAGCGCATCCATGAGGAACCTACGTTCTTCGACTGCCGCTTCTTTTTCGATTTCTAGAACTTTTAGTCTTTTGACTTCAATTTCTAGATACTGCAATTGTTCTAAAGCGAAATACTGGCTTACCATCACTTGTTTGACCGCTGCATTTTCTTCGGTCAAATCTTGCACACGTTGCATCAAAGCAATTGTGCGTCTTTGTAGATAAGCTATTTCGTCTTTGCTTTTGGATACCGCTTTTTGTTCGTGATAGCGATGGACGATTTCTAAAACATCGCGCTTCACTCGTTTTTCACGAGCTACTCTCAGGCGCAGATCATCTCCGTCTGCCACCATTTCCGCTGCCCACTTGAATAGATGATCCATTCCTTCTAACGAAAGAACATCATCATGATCATTGTTTTGTTGTGGTAATTGTTGTTGGCTCACGGCGCCCCCCTTGCTTGAGACAATAATAACCACAAAGAAATTCTTTGTACAAGAAAAATGACACCTTCCATGGTGCGCAAAAGTGCTACCACTTATGATGTCATTGCCAAAAAAAGGCTATGCACCTTACTTGGTGGCGTCGTATTATTTTTCGAATTAATCAAGATAGATCAAATAACAGGTTTAGACGTATATATATTATCTGACCTGATAAAGCTATATCGTCCACTGGCAAATGTCAGCCAGGCGCCTCTTTTCAACCTTTTGCAAGTACTTTTGCCAAACTCGAATGGGAAAAGTCCCATAGCCGTGCGTATTTGCACCAGCGACAAGAGGCTAGCAAAACAGCTAACTTAACTGTAATGCGGAGAAATCCAGACTGTTTGACTGGCGACAACGGAAAAACAGCAAAGACCACAAAGACCACACAACAAGACGACCTAAGGAAACTGAAATGAATCAGGTAAAAAGGACAAGAAGACAAAAGGACCAGGTAATACTTACCAGTCTTCTTGCCCTTTGCCTGAATTATGCATTTCAGGCACAAGCCAAAGCCGATTGCGGCGAACTCGACATAGATATAGATGCGGCTTGCTCGAGTATGAGCATCAGTTATTCGCCGTCGTGCGATTCATCATATATAGGTTCGGGTTCAAGCTACGGTTCGGGCTCGAACTGCCCAACTTCTAATTATGGTTCTGGCTACGGCTCCAGTTCTGGATATGGCTCCAACTGCGGATCTAACTATAACTCAAACTACAATTCCAATTATGGCAATGGCTCAAGTGGACAAAACTTCGGTAGAAGCCCAATTACAGGCAACCTGAACAACATCACCAATTACAGTACTTACAATTCCTTATATAACTCAGGTTACGGTCAAAATACAAATATGGGTCGCGCTGGTGGATACCAGAATGGAAACACTGGTGAAAGCGCTGAATTCATGCGCACTATTCGCACCCCCTTAATTCAAGGCGCTCCAAACGGTGCACCCAATCAATGTCCTGCTCAAGGTCAAGCCCCAGCCATTGGCGATGGCTCACAACCTACCGGTGTCACTTATGGTCAAGGCTATTACAATCCAGAATATCCAGCCACACATGTAAACAACGTGCCTCTCACTATGGGTGGAATCGAAGGCAAATGCATGGTCAACTCGGCTGTTCAACCTTATTTAAGACCACCAACTCAAAACGAAGGTTGTGACCCAGGCATGCTCGACACACCACCTGATTTTTGCCAGGCACCTGCCACTGTCACCAACATCTGCCCCCAGGGAGGAATTCAAGGACATGCTCCAACACAGCGTTGGGGCGGTCAAACAAGCAGAGATTATGGCACCAATGTCAAATGCAAAAAGGAAACTAACCAAACAAACGATTTTGGTCAAAGACTAATCGACAAACCCGATTTGTACGCAACACCTCAATGCGCTGCTGACGGACCGCGCACTGATTATTGTGCAATGGACAACAGTTCACTTCGTCGTGCACCCAATCGCCCTAACGCTCAAACAACAACAGACCGTCAAGGAAACCGAACATTTTTCAGAGGCCCGAATTTACGCTCTAAGTCAACACTCGCTAACTACTAGCTTCCAGGAGGCTAATCAAAGTCATGTTTACTCCAAAAACTACAATACTAAACAGCGCGGCACTGAGTGCTTTGATAAGCGTGGCATGCGCCTCTGCGGCATTTGCCCAGTTTCCTGGGGATCCAGTTCAGCCAGGACCGGCTCCTGTCTCGCCAGTGTCAACACTGCGCACACCACTCATTCACGGACAACCGTCCGGGGCACCATTTATGTGTCCACCCCAGGGTCAACCACCTGCAATCGGGGACGGACCAACATCTATGCCTGTTACAGGCGGTATGGCGGGAACACCCATCGATTTAATGCCATGGGTGCCGTCTATTCCAGCAAACCAAATTGACAATAACACTTCGGGCATTCCATTACCTGTAAACCCGGCTGTCACCTCACCTCCTGGAGTACTTGGTCCACTGCTCACACCAGTGATTCCTCACTCTCCATCGACACCCGGTTATGACCCAGGATCGCTTACAGCACCAGTTGGATTTATGAATGCCTCGCAAGAGTTGAATATTAATCCAACAGGCGGAATTCCTGGAACGGGCGGATTCAATACATCTATAAATACGATTCGCAGAGGCGGACAAGAAACAAGACAATATGGCTATCGTGGTCGCAACTCGGTTCTTGCCGGCGGCGCGACTGACGGAAGCCAGGACAACATCGAGCGCATGGGACCATGGTCTGGATTTGGCGCCGTCACAGGCGTACCTACAGGCTCTGGATGGAGAAGCAGCGCCATAGACTTGGGCGGCGGTCAACGCTTCCAAGCTGGTGGCAACTGTGTGATTCCAACCGGCTCGACCGTTCAAGACTTCGGTAACAGCTCAACTCGTTATAACTCGACTATGGGCTTGACCGCTCACCAGTCGACTGAGTTTGGACAAGGTAGACGCAGATTGCCTATGTACAGTTCTAAATCAACTGACTTTGGTTTTCCGTACACCCAATTCAACCCATCAAACGTCTCAAATCAGAAGCGTGATCACCTAATTAACCCAACTGCAGTGATAACGAACTTCTAAATACAGGTTAGGAGTGGGGGAATTCCCATGGGTTTGGGAAATCCCCCGATGTTCAAACCCACTTCGATTTCATACTATGGACTCAAGAGATGCGACTAACGCATCAAACGCAACGAACAAAACGAAATCAATCGATTCACAAGGACTACTAAAATGGAAGGCAAAAATAAATTGAATAAAGCCTCCAAATCCTATGTAAAAGGATTGGTTCTCGCAGTTGCTCTTGTTTCTAATAACGCCGGTGCTTATGCTCTAGAGATAAGCGAATCCCCTTTAATGGATTCACTTATTCCTCCTGAAGTAGTTCCATATGAAGGAGCTAACTTGGGTATTAAGCAACAGCTCGAGCAGCCTACTGCTAGCCTGAATTCTAATTTGATGAATCCAGTTACTAGTGGCTATCCAATGAATGGAACTGCTCAGGAAGTACGTCAGGCAGCGTTCAAATCGCTCATGGGAAATGGCAATCTTGCCTCACTCATGCAGCAAGCTAACCAACAAAACGCACAAAACCAGGCAATGAGCCAGGCCCCTAGCACCAGTGGTGGTGCACCACAGTTCAATCAACCGAACTGGATTAATCAGGGTCCGGACCATATGACGGCTTTAGGTGGAGTGACTCAGTCCCAGACATTAAGCGCTGGCTCTAAGTTGCCCATGGTAAGACGTGATACTCGCCGCGGTGGCAGCGCCAACAAGGTTAGTGGTTTGGGTGCTCTTGGTTCGGGGCTTTTCTTAGGCTCGACACTAAGACGACCAAATTCGCTGTTCGGACTGGGTGTAGCCGGACTATCAGCAACCGGTTTTGGTACACGCAACGGATTTAGATATTAGGTTTTAGGATTAAGGATTTTAGGATTACGGACATGAAAAGCATTATCACACTATCAGCATTAACTCTGGCTGGCGTTACTTTATTGATAACTTCAAGTCCTGCTCAAGCTCAAGATCGTGGTGCAAGATTCACATTCTCGCCAAACAAATACAGACTAGAGCAGCCCAACGTCCCAGCCTACCACCCTCCTGTTGACCATCACAAAGTAGGTCACGGAATGGCGAAAGGCAACTTCCTTTCGGGAGTTGATCCAAACTTCTTGAAACCTGTTGCAAGACCACAAGTAATGACAGCAGTAACACCACAAATCATGCCACAGCAAGATTTGACAGGCAAATTCCACAATGCTTTTGGTAAACCCGAAGCGCACGAACAGCCAACTGCAATTGTTGCTCACAACACACCCTTAATGGCCACACCTAAAAACTTTTCGATGCCACCACAAGCGGCTGAAGAAAAAGTGGTCATGGCTCGCAAGCTGCCCTCACGATCAAACAACGCTAACTTAAGCGGCAAGATGCTCAAGAGATCGGCTCCAAAAGCCCAGATAGCCAAAGCCAACTCAATGCAAGTGGCAAGCTATTCAAACAGCAAATATTACTCGCCAGGTGCATTTACACCGTCTGCGGGCGGCGCATCCGAAGCGAAAGTATATGGTCACGTAATTCCTCGTAAATAACAAACAAATTGGAAGTCACATTCAAATTTTTCACCCACAAATTAAACACATAAATAGGAGATACACATCATGGCGACTAAATCAATCAAGCAACTAGCGAAGAAGATCAGCTCTTCTCACTCGTTCAAGGTTGCCTCACGCGTTGGATTCCTAATGGCACCTCAACTTCTCCTTATGGCAATAGGCGTATATGACCAAGTCGCCCATGCACAGGGTTTGGTAGGAGCGCCAGTAGATCCACGCTACGGACAATCGAACGAAGTAGGTCAATTAGCAGACTTCGGTTATGACACCGCTCGCGACGTATCGCGTGTAGTCACAGCCGTCTCGACGGTACCCTCATCCCTTGCAGGTATGAAGATTGCCTTCGGTCAACGTGACGGCGGCGAGTCCGCAATGAACGTTGCAAAAGGTCTGGGAGTAGGATTCGGCGGACCAACCGCGGTTCACCTTATCGGTACCTTCGCTATCAACAACTACGGTGGTCTCGGCGGCGGTCTCTAAATCGCTTACCGAAATCAACCCAAAAGCTGTTCATCAAACGGCTGAGAGAGCTGGTGTTGCAAGACACCGGCTTTCTCTTGCCAAAAAAAAATCTCTATATAAGGAATCAATTTTTCTTTTCTGTTTTTGAATTCAGTTTCTCCTCGTTTCTTTTTCAAGTCACAAGGAGAACTATTCATGCACAGTTTACCAATTACTCCATCTTTCAAAAAAGCATCGAAGCATGCAATTAAAATCGCAGGCAGAATTGCTTTTCTGCTGCTACCGCAAATTTTTCTAGTGCACTTTGGTTTTTACAAACCCTTTGCTGGATATTTATTTGGGCAGCCGCAAACTAATCCAGATCCAATTCAGCTCTATAATGCTGAGTATGACTCTATGCGTGATTCAATTCGCATTTTAGTTCTACTCGCTTTTATCCCTTCCACGTTCTGGGGGTATAAATTTGCGTTTTCAAAAAACGAGAGCACACGCAAAGCATTACGCATTTTTCAAGCAATTTTGATTCAGTATGGAATACCAAACGGAGTCAACTTTTGTTGTATCTTCGCCTATAACAATGCTGATTTATTTGGAATTGGCGGGTGCAAAGGACTCTGAATGCACTTAGTGCCAACCATAAGCAAAACATCCCGGAATGCTTATGTTTAACTTGAAAGCTTTTTATGCCTTAAACCTTCAACAAAAACAACGTACAAAATCTCCCAAGTAAGGTGTATGGGAAGAAAACTTTATTTTTGAATCAATTGACTATTAGGGTCAATGAAAAACAAAATGCCCGCACATGAGGTGTAAGGGCAGTCAACCTCACGTTTTAATGTGCGAGCAGAGAAAACATTAAATCGTGAGGTCCAGCGTCCAAACACCTCACGCGCAACTCAAGAAGAAAAAGACGCATCGGATCAAAATTAATCTTGCTGGGGCGAAAAATCATTGATTAAAAGTGCTGATTTTTCCAAGAAATAATCAACCAAATGGGAATTCCACCACTGACAGACGGGGGGCTGGTTTCTAAGATAAGAGTACTAATCAAACACCCCACCGCCCCTAATTCCCCATGAACACCCCAAACCCCATGAAAAACAAAGCAAACAAGCGAAGCATCAAACAGAAATTGTCTGTTCTTGCATTCATCGCGCTTTATCTCATCACCCCACTTCTTACTAACGTCACCGCTCAGGGCGCTTTTGCGACTGAATCAATTCCTGTGCCAATCAGCACAACTACTGGCAATGAATACGACGAAAACGGTTTGCTTTCACCAGGTGCGGCTAAAACCGAGAGCACTGTTCCGACTTCGCCTTATGAACATCCGACTATGAGTCTCATCGAGCAAGAGACTCAGAGCCGCAACAGCCTTGCTTCGCAAGAAGTGAACCGTAACTTGAACAATGAATTCGCTAACTACAACGAGACTTACTCTGGTTTGAACCAGTTCTGGAACGATACCATCGTTGGCAAATTCTTCAACAACTTCCTTCCCTGGATCGGCAAGAACGTAAGTGAGTTCTTGTATTCATGGATCCCTAGCGCCGTTCAGTATCTTTCACGCGCTCTTGAAATATTCGTCTTGAACCCAAACATCGCAGTCAACGGATTGTCCAACGATCCTAGAATGACTATATCCAACACTCCTGCAGCGCAGGAAGGTCAAACTTACATCAACGCTATCGCTCCTGAAGTTCGCAAACTGGCCGATATCATGTATGGTATCGCCGTCGACTTGCTTCTTCTTCTCTTTGTATTGTGTATCTGGAAATTCTGGGCAGACGCCTCCTGGGGACGCGGTGGAAGCAACCTTATGGGAGCTGTTGGCCGCCTCATCACCACTTCTGCATTGATGCTTGCATGGCCTACTATCTACGCTTTCTGGATTCAGATAAGCAACGAAATGATCAAAGCAATCTACTTCAATAGCGCTTCTGAAATGGTAGCTTTCGACCAGGCGATGGCGACTGTTATCAAAGGTGGTTTGCTTGCAGTAGGTGGTCTCTTGCTTAATGCCCTCGCTCCAGTTGCAGGTTCTGCACTTGGTGGTTTGGTCGGCGGACCGGTTGGCGGTCTAGTCGGTGGCACCATCGGTGGATTTGTTGCATTTGCCGGTCTCATCATCTTCATGGTGTTTGGTGCAATTCTTATTGCTCAACTCGTTTATCTTGTTACTCTCAAGGCAATTCAAACTATTTTGCTCACCGCGCAATACATGTTCGCGCCAATCTTTTTAGTTATGTTCGCCACGCCTGATACTGAAAATGCTTGCGCTGGTTTCGTCAAATCATTTGTTGAAGTTAGCCTCTGGTCATTTGTATGGGTAGGCTTCTTGAGACTGCTTGTAGTTATTATGAACACCGATTTCAGCCCCTGGGGCAAAGTGGTGCTCGGGCTTGGAATATTGCAACTTATGATTTCGGTGCCAGCCTTCATCGCTCGCGCCCAAATAAGCCCTATGTCCGACTTTCTTTCAGCCGGCATGATAACCGGTGGTTTAGTCAAAGGTGCAGCCGCCTTGGGCAATACTGCCAATACTTTTGCTGGATACTGGGCTGACCACAGAAACAAAGCACACACAGTTGGCGGCGCACAAGGTGGACAAAAATCTGTTTCTGCCAATTTGGCTCCTCAGACTCAAAACAATTTGAATCCTAATGTGAATAGCAAATTGAACACCGCCTTGAATGCAAATGGAGCCACTCCTCCAGCCGGCACTCCTGCAACTCCAACTACTGCCAATACAGCAAACGCTGCAAATGCACAAGGAAGTTTGAATCTACAGGGCGGATCGATGAATACTCCACCACCCAACAAAAATAATCCAAATGGACCTGCCGGACCAAAAGGACCGACTCCTCCGACTACTCCAACTACACCTCCAACCACTCCTCCTACTGGTGGTGCAGGCGGTGGCGCAGCTAATACTGCAGAATCCACACAAGGAACGTTGTTTGACTTAAACGCAGAAGATAAAGCACGTGGCATTAACACAGAAAAGGCTCAAGCAGTTCCTGGTTCAACAACCGGCACTGGGGCTAACACCGGCGCTGCTGCGACTGCTGCAAAAACTAACGGTTCCTGGTCCAACATCAAAGAAGCAATGAAAGCGCCATTCAAACCAGGTGCTCTACAGAATCACTCCACACTGGCGCAATATCTTGGTGGTATGTGGGCACGTGCTGCTGCTAACTCAGCTCGTGACTTGAGCTCGCCCATTATTGGCAGCAATGACGGCAGTTCGCTTACAGGTAGCACTGGCGGCGGTGTAGGCTTGACTCATGTGCAAAGAGAGCCAATGCTCGATGAAAACGGCAAACAGATGACAGACGCCAACGGCAAATTAATGTACAAACCAATCGACGATGTCCGCGGTGCTCAAATGCTTGCAGCTTCAGGAATTGTTGCTCAAGGCGCCAAAAACGAAATCTTCTCCGACAAAATGAGACAGGCAGCCAAAGATGCTGGCTACGACAAACCCCAGGGCATGAGAGACAGAATGGCATCGGGTATCATGATGGGCTTGAGCGGCAAACACTGGGGTAACACCGCAGCCGCCAAACAAAACTTCCAGCACGGCATGTTCAAAGAAGGTGCCAAAGGTGCTATGGCTTGGGTTCAAGGTCAAAAGGGCAACGCTGTTACTGACCATTTAAATTCAACTCTTGGTTATTGCGGCGAAGACGAACAAGTCGATTTACTTGCAGGTATCATGGACCCAGAGAACATCAACTCCGGTTTCAAACCAGAAGCTGTGCAAGCACGTATGAGAATTGCAAACATGGGCTTGGGCTGGGACACCTGGAACAACGCGGCTGCAAGTTCACCTGCGACCAAAACGGTCACTCAAGCAGAGGCCTTGCCTGCCATTCGCGGAACAGCATCTTTCCTTCAAAAATCAGTTGGCTCCACCCTGGGTAGAACCTCTGGGCCAGACATTGCTACAGTCGCAACCAAAGCAAGCTCGTCCTTGACCCCAGGACATGGTAAAGCCATTACTCAGGTCATGATCAAGTACGGTGATTTGAACAGAACCGGCAATGACGCCGAAGACGTAGAGTTAATCTGTAATTCGGTAGACATTGTCCAAGACGTTTATGGACCTAATGCAAGACCCAACAACTATCTTGAAACATATGACGCACTAGTTGCTGCCAAAGGTCTTTCAGCCGAGCCACCTGCTGTCGGCAACGGCTCTAATGGTGCCCTTCTTCAAAAATTAAACATCACTCAATCTACAGTATCGGGCAATTATTCCCAGAACTACAGCCAGAGCCAAGCTACTGGTGGTGAATCAGTAGTTCGTATGATGGCACAAGCAGGAGTACGCGGCAACGCCATGAGCAATCCAAAAGTAGTCCAGGTTGCAACCCAAATCGACCATTCAGACTCAGAAGCCGTTCGCGCCTTTGGAACTGCTGCAAATGAATTGGGAGACAACATCTCAGTGCAACGCGTGCACATCATCAAAGAAATGATGGCTTCAGACCCTGGCTCTTACAGACCAGATAGCATTACTGATAGCGACGTATACGTAGCTGAAGCGGTCGCACACATTCAATCGACCAGTGACAATGACCTTTATAAGAATCGCGTCTACATCAATAGCGACATGGTTCGCCAAGTATCTCGTCAAGCCGACTACAGACCTGGCACTGAGTTGCCGACATATAGCGGTCCAGACGGCTCAAGCAGTGCCTACTCACCTGCGGTAGAGAATATCGTCAAGAACTACACGCTCAATCGCCCACCACGAGGTGGTAGCGACGGTCCTGGAGGCACTATCCACATCGGCAAAAGAAAACCGGCAGATAGCGGAGTAAATATTGACGATGAGCTTGAAGCTCTAAAGAAAAATGATCCAGGTGACGACAACGCCTAAAAATAGGACAACAATTAAAAATTAAACCAAGCATGGGAATATTCCCACTGAGCATGGTGTAATCCCCAATTCACATGTAGTAGCCACAGTATTACTCTAGTAATACAAGAGGAGGTTACGCACACATGGAACTCGTGAAAAACACACTCGAATCTAATCCTGCAGGTGACAGCTACAAGCTTGGCGAAGTGACATTGATGTGCCCTAAGTGCCAGCAAATATTTGCTACTGCATGTGTGGACGAAATCCCAGTTTTGAATCCACTTGCACGTATCGAAGCCGATTTGCACCGCGTTCTTCCTGATGCTGCCATTCGTGCCGCTATGATAGCCACCTGCCCTAACTGCACTTACACCTGGTGGACTGAATCTTTCATTCCAAATGACACTGTGCCGCTTCTGGCTATTGATGCACCAGCAATTGACCCGGTCAAAAAATTTGGTCATGCAATTTTAAGCAGCAGAATGTACGGTGCTACCAATCTTGAAAAAGCGCAAATTGCACTAAACGCTTATTACTGCGCAAGAGACAGTTTTCAATCAGGCGAAAAGATTTTGCAAATTGCCAAAGAAGAGTTGAGAAACACAATCGATACAGAAGCTTATTTAAAAAACAAAGGACGCCACCTCTACATCATGGCTGAAATCTACAGACTAAGCGGTGAGTTTCATGAAGCAGTCAAATTTTTCTACCTCGTCGACAGAAGCGCACTACTCCCTCAAGAACTTTTAGACCACCAGATAAGACAAGCAAAATTAGGAAACGCAAAACCGGTCACCATCCCAAATCACATAGTCAAACAAATTTACGACCTTCGAATATCAACAGACAGAGCAGCAAGATTCCTCTTTATGAGCGCAGTAGCCTAAGTAAAGTAACGAGAACAAAAAATGAACGACATCACCCCACTTAACTTAGAAGATTCTCCCAAGCTATTTGGTCTGCGCGTGGACCAGCTCATCGCTTGTGCTGCAAGCCTGGTAGTCGCAAGTCAGCTTTACAGTTGGTGCCAACCAATTCCAATCATGGGTGGTCAACAAGACCTTCGCATGTACATCGCAATCTTCATTTTGTTAATAGGTCCTGGATACTCACTAGTTACGCTCAATGCCTCCGGCAGCTTCTGGGACACAGCGATCGATTTTTACATCTCACCTCAAACATTCATCCCGGGCTCAGACCCCAAACAAGACCGCTTCATAATGGACGAAGAACTGCCCGAATTTATCGACTCACAAGACCTGGACCAAGAACTTAATTTTGAACTCAATCCGGCATTCAATCCAGAACTCAGTGAAACGTTCAGTCCAATCAGATATCTAGACCTCACTCCACCTCCACCAAATCTAAAGTTCTAAGCAACAAGTTCAACTCCAATCCCCAAGTTCACTCCCCCCAAATCCCCGTTACTCAGGTACAATAAGATGGTTAGCTCTATGAACCGCATATCTAAAATAAAAACAGCTCAAAACATCAAGACTGGATTTTCAATATCCAATTTGACTAAGCTGTTCAAAAAAAGCGAAGAGTCGGTGACGACCCCGAAAATGGCTGAAGCTCTTGCCAAATTGCCAACACTCGCGGTGCCTCGTCCAAATCCTTCGTCCGCCACTTTATTGCCAATTTGGGATTTGTTCCAGGACGATGCCTCCGGACTTGGTATCATCGTTTTGAAAGACGGCAGCTACAGATGCTGCTACGAATTGGACGGTGTCCACGTTAGCGGCTTTGACGAAGTACGTTTGGTTTCTTTGATGCAACAGTTCAGCGGATTTCTGGCTGGTATCGATACTTCAGTTCAATTTACTGTCGTCTGCAAAAATACTAGTTTGAAAGAGCATTTCGAAACACATCCAGTCGAAACAACAGATGACAATTTTTTGAAATACGTTGCTAAGTCTTGTGAAAACGACAGAAAGAATTTGCTCGAGCGCAACTTCATTCCTAAATTGCGATTCTTTGTCACTTTTGCATACAAGCCAATGCGAAACAAACCGGCTAAAACTAGCATCAAAAATCAAATTCAAACCAAGCTTCAAGATGCTTTTGGCAACAAAGCCGCCAAACAAACTCTTGTAAGCCACGGCAAAAACGTAAATACATTAATCCAACGCGCCCAAGGTTATGTAAGTCAGCTTGGCGGTTGCGGCATGACATTGACTCCTTTGTCTGCAGTTCAATATTTCCAAATGATGTACAAAGACTTAAATCCGCGTACAAGAGAAAGATCTGCCCATGAACTGCCTGAGCCACAAAGACCTACTCATGCTCCAATGCCAGCTTCTGTTCGCAGAGTCTTGCCCGACATGGATATGGCCACTATTCGTCAACAGTTGACCGAATCGCAATACGATTTCAGCAAGCCAGATTATGCTCGCATCATCGACACAAACGAACTTGATGAAATCACCCAAAACGAATTGCGTACGAAAACTCCTTCCGCTCCCACCGACGAAGAGAAGGGCGGTAATTTTGTTCGCACTTTGTATATGACTCGTTTGCCTGAGCGAACCAGTCCTTTGTGGTTGATGTCGATGCTTCGCCTCAACTGCGAATGGCGCATGAACATTTACGCTCACAAACTGGACAAAGAAATTTTCCGCAAAAAGATGCAGCGCAAACAAGCACAATCTTCTGCCAATACCTATCAAAGTTTGATGGGTCAGCGCTCTACTCCTAACCAGGAAGAAGCTGAAAAAGCACAAGAAGCAGCCAACATCGGCTCCGAGTTGTATACATCAAATATTGATGTTTTTAACTATGCCATCTACTTCTCTCTCTTTGCCGATTCACTCGACGAATTGAACAGATCGACTGAGTTGGTTCGTACAGCCGCTGCCCAGTGCAATGGTGCCCGCTTCCAAATTGGTTATAGAGAACAGAAAGCACTTTTCGTCGGCAGCTTGCCTGGTATGGGATTAGACGTAACAAGACGCGGCAAAGCGGTTCGCACGCCCACACTGCGCAATTCGTTCCCCTTCGTTCATGCCAAACTTGGCTCAGACAAAGGCGGCGACTGGCTTGGTTTCTCCAAAGAAACACTTGAGCCTGTTTTCCTCAATCCTTATGACCAGCGCTTGCCCAACGCCCTTTGTGTAGTCTTTGGTCAACCTGGTGAAGGTAAATCTATGGTGGCTCAGCAAATTATTCAAATGAAAATGATGGCTGGAGCCAAAGTGGTAATTGTTGACCGTTCGGGAAGCTATAAGCTCTTGTCCGAAATTTATGACGATTCGTCCTACATCAAACTTGGTCCAGACGGTCATGTCACTATCAACTTGTACGATCTGCCAGTAGACAATTTCGATGGCAAAGAAATCGATCCTGCCTGTCCTCCTGAATCACATATCATCAAGATATTGAACTTCCACTCAGTAATGCTTGGTGAAAAAGGTGAATCGTCACTTTCTAAAGACGAAAAGCCCGTTTTGATGAAAGGGATTCAAACCATTTATCAACTTGCTGCAGCAGAAGCAAGAGTGCCAGTAGAAACAGATTTGGTCAACTGGTTAATTGAAGAAGCCCAGGCCAATCGCGGCTCCAAACGCGGTGAAACTTGCGAAGACCTGGCTAACAGATTGAGCATGTACTGCCGTGGTGCCATCTACGGAAGATTATTCGATGGAGCGACTTCGCTCAATACCGAATCCCAATTACTTGTATTTGATACATCAGATTTGGCTCACGACAAAACACTTGAAGCGGTAGTAACACTCTTTGTTTCAGACTTCGTTTTGAGAGCGGCTGCCAGACACAAACTAGAAAAAATGAAACAAGGCAAACCAGCCAGATTCGTATTTTGTATAGATGAGTTGTGGAGACTTTTGCGCTACGAAGGTGGCAAAGTTTTGGTTGAAGACGCATCGCGTACCTCACGCCACTTAGGTCTACTTTTCATCGGAATCTCCCAGGAATTGGGCGACTTATTGCGCGACGACCGTGCACGCAGTCTTGCCACCAACAGCGCCATCAAGATTATTTTGGGTAATGACCCAAGTAACTTCGATTTAATTAGAGACTCATGCGCACTCACTCCGCAAGAAATGTCTCAAATCGGTAATCTCACTCGCAAAAACCGCGAGTATTCAGATGCCTTTCTGGTCTATCACAAAATGTCTCGCGGCGTAGTTAGATTGGTAGTGCCTCGTTTCATATACTGGGTCGCCACCACCGAACCTAACCACGACCAACCGATGCGCACCAAGATGACCGAACTCTGCAATGGCGATGTACGTTGGGCATGCCACTTGCTAAGCCAAGGTTACACTCCAGATACTTTCTCACCTGAATTATTGAGAGCTGGCTAAATCGATGTTTGATTATCATGCCGGTGAAAAATTCAAAATCCTTTTAATAGGGACTGCAGCGTGCGCTTTTCTTGCAGGTGTACTTCTGATGGGTCTGCTTGGAGGAGGCGGAGAACCAGCTCACATTACAGCAGCACGCCAAAAGCACAAAAAGATGCACACCGATCAGGGTGTAATAAGCTCTGACAGAGCAGCAAGCCAAGGCTATCAACCAACTGATGTTCGCCAACCAGAAGAGGGCGGCGGACAAAACCCAATGGCGGGGACACCAGCACCCGGTGGCGGTCAGCAACAAATGCCTGCCGACTACACATATACAGACTCATTAAATGCAAGATCTATGATTGAAGCTTTTCTTCCTTATGCATGGGACTTGAGTGCCGGCACCGCTTCGGCTAGCCAGGAGCGCGCAATTGAGTGCATGACTCCAGAATGTGCACAAGCATATCGCCAGACTTTGTGGACTAAAGAGATGGCAGCACAGGTAGAACAATCGGGACTGAAAAGCTCATTTAACGCAACCAATATCAAAGTGGCAGGCAACAAACCAGATGGCGCTGTAGTGATAGAAGTTGAAGGCAATCAAATACTTGAGATGGAAGGTAAAGGGGCTAAGAATCGCCCGGTCAAAATGGAATACCTGATCAAAATGATTAACGGTGGTTTGAAAATCACTGGAATTAACGAAGTCGGTAGTTAAAATATCGAAAAAGTCAAAAAAATTCTTTTGCTTTCGTACAAGTACGATAGACCTTGTCAAGACAGATGAGTAATATCAAAGTACGTTTCTAGAACCTATCGAGATATAGCAATGGCATACAGGGTAAAAACAGACGAAAGAGGCAATCCATGCGGTTACACAGACACCGCAACTGGTGAGCAACTTACTCCAAAAGAGTACAACAGACGCGTGCAGATGCAGCAACTAGCGCCTGCTCCGAGTTATCAAACTCAAAACCCGGCTCTTGTTGCAATGCCGCAGCAAGCTATCCCTCAATATCAGGTTCCACAATATACTCAGCCTATTCAAGGCCAAATGCAGCAAATGCAGACCATGCAGCCTTATCAGGACATGGTTCACTATCCTGGTCATGGAGCTCTTTTGCCTACAGACGGTGTGAAGATTCAACCTAAATACACACCGATGCCCACTGAATATCAAATGAATCCTTATCAGATGCAAGGCATTGGTCAGCCTATGGCTAATCAAATGCCGGCTCAAATGCCGGCTCAAGT
The DNA here is from genome assembly GCA_964606665.1 of uncultured Candidatus Obscuribacterales bacterium. GTDB lineage: Bacteria > Cyanobacteriota > Vampirovibrionia > Obscuribacterales > Obscuribacteraceae > Aved-18. Next base: position 147,223 of record CAZSHS010000002.1, read on the forward strand.
GCCTGCTCAAATGGCAACCCCTGGTCAATTGCAGGGCGTTCATCCTTTGGCTCCACAAGCTCAAGGTGCAGCTCAGTCAACAAATCCATTAATTCAACCCGGCGCACGTATTTTGAACGGTGTTCAACATAATGCCGCTGGTACAGCCGTTCCATTGCCTGCAAATGCTCAGGACCCACAAGCTCAAGATCAACTGGGCACCCACGCACAGCCGCTTGGCAAAAGCTTGCGCATGGAATCAGTTAAACGTGACCATCCCCAACAGTTGCATCCAAATGTACATCAAGGACGCAAAGGACACGGTTTTCTAGATGCTACATCTATAGCTATTTTATTGCCCACGCTTGTGCTGCTTGCTTTGATTATTGCTGCAGCTCACAAGAAACGCTTGTTCCCGTGGCAGACAATTCGCACATTCAACCCACCACTGGGTATTATGATGCCACGCGATTATGAAAAATCTTTTGTTTGCCCGCCCAACTTGAGAAAGCATGGACGTATGGGCAAACGCAATCCCAATGCCACCTGGACCGATGCAGATGGCGTTGTTCTGCCGTTTGGATTTTTGGCAAGAACGCACTTGCCGGTCACCATCCCGATGGGCAGACTACCTAACAAAAACATGTTCCTCGTAGCACCATCTGGTTCAGGTAAAACCACCTTGATGCGCGCCATAATTAAATCGCTTTTGGCTAAGCCTTGCGTCATCATCGCACTGGAAGCTAAGGCAAACGATCCCAACTTAGACCAGAAGAAAGAAGGCTTCAAATATACGGTATTGCCCGAAGCTCAACACGCTGGATTTAACACTCTATACTTCAACCCGCTCGACTCAGAGTCTGTGCACTGGAATCCATTAGAAGTATCGCCTGTAGAATTTGCTTCTTCTATCGTAACTGACGTAAACTCTCTTGATGCTGAAGAACAGCACTGGGCTGAGCGCGACTTGGGTTACATCGAAGGTCTTGCTCAATTGCTCAAATGGGGCGCTGTGATGGTAGTTGGAGAAGACGAGAATGGCTCGGCTTCAAACTTTGAACCATTGCCCTGTAATCCATATGGATTGATGAAACTGGTTAACAACAGACGTAACATCGTCGAATCACTTCGTCAGATGAAAGGACGCCCTGATGTTAACGCCTCGGATCTTGGTGAATTAACTCAACGTTTGTCTTCTATCATTAGAACAGATGCCGATTGGGACAAAAACATCCAGGGTGTTCGTGGTCGTCTGCGCGCATTCAAAAACGAATGTATTCAGGCAGTCACTCACCAATCGAATATCGATTTGCGTGCTTGCATGCACAAACCGACTGTACTCATTTTCGGTGCTCCCGCATCTTTGGGACCTGATGCTGAATCGCTTGCTGCGTGTTTTGTATATCAACTACAACAAGCCTTGCACACTAGATACGGTACTATAAACGTTCTGCCGTTATTCGCATTTTTCGACGAGTATCAGACATTAAACATCGACTTAGCCGGCAGATTGTCAGCTATCGTACGCGGCGCCAACGGCGGACTGACAGTTATTCTACAGAACTGTTCACAAGTTGCATCCGGCGGCGGCAAAGCGGCTGAAGCTGAATTGCGCACCATTTTCTCTAACAGTGCCATTCGTGTTTGTTTGCACAACTCAGACGAATATACAGCCGCATTTTTCTCAGAAGAAATTGGCAAACACGCAGTTGTGGTCCCAGGTATTGCGGACCACTACCAAGCCACTGGCTTTGGTATCTTCCCGACCAGTTGGAACAGAATCCACTCGCAACAGGTCGTCGCTCGAGTCGACACAGACTCAATCAAGCGTATGGAAAAACATCACGCACTTGTTTATCTGGCACCAGCGGGTGACCCCGAATATGGTGAAACCAAACCATTCATGGTAGACCTGCGTGGTATTGAAGAAATCGCAAGACTGCACTTGCTGCACAACGTCACAGGCAAAGATGACGACGGCGGTGATGATGGAGACGGACCAGACGATGATGGCGGCGGTCCAGATCAAGAACGTCAAGCGCATCCAGGAACTCTATCACCAATGCCTACATCGCGCAGCTTGCCAATGGCAGCCAAGCAAGTCTTTGGACACATTGTCGGATCAAACATAGGAGCTCAAGGGCAGAATCAAGAACAAGAAATTCCACCAAGTGTTCAACCGGCTCTTGCTGCCACAAGTTATGCAGCACCTGCACAGACTCAGATGGCGCAAGCTCAGGTTAACCCGATGGCGCAAGCTGGCGAGCAAGCACAACTTGCACCGCAACAATCATCAGATGCAAACGCCAATGCAAATCTGTGCCCTCACTGCAATATGCGCGCTGGCAAAGGCAAATTCTGTATCGAATGTGGCAAATCTGTTGCTCTAGCCCCAGCCATGTCTAATCCTATGCCTATGCCACTGCCACAACCAGCTCAAATGGCTCAACCAGCTCAAAGCAATCAAATGGGTCAGCCCGCTCGTGCGGGCATTCCTCAACCTCGCTACGGCGGGCTTGAAGTCCAAACCCGCGAAGCAATGCCAAGCAAAAGACCTTCGATGATCCCAAATGCCTCGCAAGTGGCACAAATGGCTCAACGCGCTCAGCTAGCTGCAAGCGATGACCAAGGAGTTGGACCACTTTCACAAAGAGTGGCCGCTGAACAGGCTCAACAAGGCCAAGTAATCTCTAATCATCGCCAACCAGTAACAAGCTTGACTCCCGACATCTCTAGATTAGGTCTCAAGCCACAAACAGGTGGCGTAGAGTTCTAGACTAAGCTTGAATAGTTTAAAATCTGCTTGATTGCGGGTAGCTAATTAAGGTAGCCCAAAAATACAGGCACAAATAGAAGACTATGACCGAGAAACGGGGTCAAACGGGGGCTCCTCGCACTAAAAAGCGAAACGTTGTTCTGATGGAACGCGACCTCACCACGTTGTTTGAAATTTTCGTCCATCGCACCATAACTTCCATTCAACTATCCAAACTTGGTTTTCACGACGTCAGCTACGAAACTGCGCGCAAACGCATAAGGCGATTGCAGCAAGCAGGTTTCATCGGCTCGGCTACAAGTGGTCGCATGGAGTATTCGCGCGGACGTCCAGAAAATATCTATTTTTTGACACCGCTTGGAGCCAAGGCACTGGAGCAGTATCGCGGTATTTCCTGGAATGAAATTCCAACTGGCATGCCTCACTCTTATCACAAAGAACATTTTTTGCGTTTAGTCGATATTCGATTATTATTGATGCAAGCCAAACTCGATGGCATCATTTCACAGTTGGAGTTTCGCACCGGGCGCGAATTCTGGCGCGAACTTACAAAAGAAGAAGCAATAGGTTCTGAAAATGCAGATGCCACCATTACTTTTGCATATCAAGCTAACCTGCCTGAAATCACAGTCTTGCTTGAAATGGACACAGGCAATTTCAGACAAACAAAACACTGGGAGCCTAAAATAAATTCCTTTTTGAAAACCGGGCTACCTATCTGGGTTATCACTGGCAGTGCTCCAAGAATAACTAAACTACAGCAATGGACTCAACCGCTTCTAGAAGCTTCGGGCGCAGGTGCTGGCAAATGTGTCTTTGCCATTTACGAAGACTTGATGAGCGCAGGATTCTTTGGCGCGGTCTGGCAACGAACCGATGGCACCATTACCGATTTAAAACCAAAATCTAGCTCAAACTGAGGTTTGTAAGGAATTTTCGGTAGTATGCCTCTTTACCAAGATTTTGATCAAGAATTCAATGATAGATATTCGATCAATGGCGTCCTTGGCAAAGGAGGCATGGGAATAATTTTGCAAGCATTCGACAAAGTTTTGGCGATTAATGTTGCAATAAAAATTCTTCAACACGACAATTGCTCAGTAGCATCAATGCGTCTTCAAAGAGAAGCAGTAGCAGCCGGCAGGTTGAACCACGTAAATATAGCCAAGATTTTTGATTTTGGACTAACAGCAAGTGGTGATCCTTATATCGTGATGGAGTTTGTTTCTGGAAAAACATTAGCAGATTTGATTCTCGAGTCTGGAGCGTTTGCCAATGAAAGAGCAATAAAGATGTTTTTACAGATTTGTCGAGGATTAGAATACGCCCACTCAAACAAAGTAATACACAGAGATCTTAAACCCTCCAACATTATGTTGATTGAAAATGAGCAAGAAAGTGACTTAGTAAAAATATTGGATTTTGGAGTAGCTAAAATACAAACCGATCAAAATTTGACCTCAACGGGAGCTATCGTGGGAAGTCCTTTGTACTTAAGTCCAGAACAAGCAGACGGTTTAGATGTTGATCAAAGATCTGATATCTATAGCCTGGGATGCCTAATGTTTGAAGTCTTAGCTGGACAGCCACCACTCAAAGGTAATTCTGCTCTTGAGACCATTCGGTTGCATAAAAAGCTTGCACCGCCTCTATTGACTGAACTGTCATCGAAAGAGTTTCCATCTGAGTTAGTAAAACTAGTTGACGAATGCTTGAGTAAAAATCCAAATGATCGTCCTCAAAGCGCCAAGCAAATAATGGACCGTCTTGACCGAATTTTAAACCCGAAAATAGAAGATTTAGAATACAGTCAAAATGAAAAACCGCTTGCTTTCAAAGAAAATCAGTTAGAAAAACTGACATCCAAATTTTCAAAAAGTACAGCTTTACTCGCTGGATTAGCGCTTACATTGCCGACTGTAATGGTGCTCCTTTATCTTTATAATAACTATTTGAGCAAAGAAAAATCATTAAACAAGGGCAATCCAATAGTAAAGCTAAAATTGAGTGATACTACAGTAACCAACAGAGCACTGATAGATTTTCAGAACCCTCACTTTGAACGCACTACTATCGATGGGCTGGCCACTTTAATTACAAAGAAAGAAACAACAGATACCGACTTTTTGGACGAAAAAAAATCGAACCTGTCAATCTTGAAAATAGACGAAGGACAAATTTCAGGTATTGCATTAGCCCACTTTCCAAAGCATTCTTTGAGCTCAATCTCGATAAGAAACGCTTCTTTTGACCTTAAAAATTTGAGGTATTTATCCGAATTCAAAAATTTAAAAAAATTAGAATTGAGGCACCAAGGCATCAACGATTCCACGTTGGAAGGAATCGTAAAACTCAAGAATATTGAAGACTTATCACTTAGCGATACGGCTATTACAGACAAAGGATTAAGCCTTTTAGAGCAAATGCCTAAACTAAAAAAACTTTCCTTGTCTAATTGCCCTCTTCTGAGCCGACAAATAGGCAGTATCATTCTAAAAATTAAAAACTTGAATTATCTTCAACTACCATGCGATCAATCGAGTAAAAGTTGGTCTGCAATTTCCAGATCAAACATAAAGGCACTAGACGTAAGCTATTTGAAGTTGGATCGTGAATCACTTAAAGAAATTTGCTCAAATGAAAAGCTTTCAGAGCTGTGCATTTCCAATGTCAAAATGAAAGGAGAAGATTTTTCAATATTAGCAAATCAAAAGCCTTGGAAAAAAGTGAGCTTAAAATCTCAACAGATTTTTTCATCACAACTTTTAGATTGCCTTCTAAAAATAAACACAAAAGAATTGGATTTATCTGATTCTAAAATCTCAAAGAAAAGCTTGTACTATCTTTTAGAAAATCCAAACTTATCCAGAATCAATTGCGACGATTGCAAAAGTCTTAGTTACGATGACAGCAAATTGATGGAAAAACAGTTTGCTAAAAGATGGAACAAAGAGCTCGAAGTGCAAACTCAAAGTGTTTCAGAAAGTGAGCTAAGGAATCTTGACATTAACAACTTATTTCAGTAGCAGAATTGCAATTTCTAAACCAAATCTTCGGCGAAATGACAGGCCGAAAAATGACCTGGCTCTATCTCGCGCAAAACTGGATCATCGACTTTGCATTTATCTTGAGCCATCGGACATCTTGTATGAAAGCGACATCCCGATGGTGGATTAGCGGGACTGGGCAAATCTCCACTTAGAATAATTCGGTCACTTTGTGCATATTCTGGATCTGGAACCGGAGCTGCAGAAATTAGCGCTTTAGAATATGGATGCAATGGCTTGTTGTAGACAGCCTGACAGTCACCTATTTCTACTACTCGCCCAAGATACATTACTGCCACACGGTCGCTTATATATCTAACCACATCTAGATTGTGAGCGATAAACAAATAAGTAAGGTTGAATTCCTTTTTGAGAGTCAGAAGTAAATTTAAAATTTGCGCTTGCACACTTACATCAAGTGCAGATACTGGCTCATCTGCCACAATTAGCTTTGGACGCAGCGCAAGAGCGCGAGCGATGCCAATACGCTGTCTTTGTCCGCCTGAAAATTCGTGAGGATATCTGTCCAGCATTGCCATCGAAAGCCCTACTAAAGAAATAAGCTCATCTACTTTCTTATTTAACTCAGCACCACTTGCTATACCATGCACTTGAAATGGCTCAGACAAAATGTCTCTAATAGTCATGCGCGGATCGAGGCTTGCATATGGATTTTGAAAGACTATCTGAATATTTTTGCGCATCTCTTTCATCTGCGCTTCAGATAATCCCTGCATGTCGCGTCCCATGAATTCGACTTTGCCAGAGCTTGCTTTTAATAATTTGAGCAATACTCGACCAAGTGTCGATTTACCACATCCAGATTCACCTACAAGTCCAAGCGTTTCGCCTTCCTGCACTTCTAAATCTATGCCATCAAGCGCTTTTATAGAGCCAACTTCGCGATTAAAAAATCCGCTTTTAATGGCGAAGTGTTTTTTTAGATTACTTATTTTGACCAGACTCATATTTATATAAATTCGATTATCTCACTTTAAAAGACTCAGTGCTACCAGTACCGGTTCCGTTTAACAAGAATGTGCATTCAACCTCGTTGTTCTCGTCGTCTTCGTTGTCTTTATCGTCTATTTCTCTCATTTGCACATCGTCTGCTTCGCTATCGTTTGCAAGCATGCGTCTTAAGCGAAGCCCGTCTATAAGCGGTCTTTCTTGCACTACTTCCACAAAAGGTTCTTGCGTTGCTGGCAACAACTCACGGTAAGCTTTGAGTGGCAAAAGTTTTGCATTTTGCAGTTGCAGTGTGCCAATCAATTGGCGCTCGTACTCCTCATCTTTAATAAGTCTATGTGAAATAGCGCCCCAGTCAAGCACAAAAGCAAGTAAGCTTGTGGCAAACAAAAAGCCAAGCATGACATAACCTACTTTTTTGCTCCACTTAAACATTGAGGCGAAACAAATGGCAAGCCATGGATAACAAGTAAGCCCCAGTAAAAGCGATGGACCGGCTGCAAAAATGCTGCGTCTTGCCCAGATGGGGTTACGCCACAACAGATAAGCACCAAGCAAGGGCATTAAGAAACTTAAGCCAAGCCAGATCATGCGAAAGCGCGGACTGACAAAATCGAGCGCACCAAACCGACGAACCAATCTATAACACAAAAGAAAAAACAAAAATCCGACGATTACATCGAAGGGCAATTTTTTCCAACTGATGTCTTTGACTTCAAGCACTAGGCAATCGAAAATAAGGTTTTAGTTTGCGCTTTTTTCTTTAGGGCTTTCATAGCCGCTCGCTTACCAGCTTCCACAGCGCCTTCGATACATGGAATTCCTTGAACGCTTGAGTGTGCAAATGAAAATACGTCGTTATCTCTCTTCAATAAATAAGCGTTATTTTCATACATTTTTGGCGCAGTCACAGCAAGCGCATGTCCCCATCGGCTCAGGACCACTCTATCTAAATTAGCCATGAGCTCAGATGATACCGAACTAACTTCTTTGAGTGTATCTTCGGCAAGTTTTTTGCGATCGCCCTGAAATAAAAGTCCCCGACCAATCGAATTGGGCTCATAAGGCATATAAACAGTCAGAACCTGACCCATCTCAGGTTTGTAAGTACCTGCAACTTTATAGGGCGACTCAGCAGTTATGACGTCAGCAACAGTGTGTGTGCCACCAAGCCAATTGTCGTAACTGCCTTCAAAGACTGGCTTGCGCAGGCACAAGTTTGCAACCAGGTACGATCCGTATTTGTATTGAAGTAAGCGACCTTTGAGGTCGTTGTTCATATTTTTAGTGATACGCGCAGTCACCATATGCGGTATGGCAATGGCAACGTGCTTGCATTCAACCTCGTGATGATGACCTTTTTTGTCGCCATAAATAATTTTGGCACCATCATCTTTAAGCTCTATTGACCAGACAAAAACGCCCCGTTTAAACGAATCGGGTCTTTGTGCCACTAATTTTTGAGCTAGAGCTTTTGCCACACCCGGGTTTCCACCTGGTGCCACATACGATGTGTGGTATAAATCTTCAAGCAATACAAACCCGCTCAATGCCGACGTTTTCTCAGTCCCTACACAAAGTGCTGACTTGCAAAAGTTATCGAGCAAGGCGACAAATTCTTTGTCGTAATTTTTAAGATAAGATGCCAGTGACACTTGATCAAGTGCGCGGGCATCAGGATCTTCTGCAAACCAATCTGCTGCGTCATTCTTTTTGTTGAATAGAACTTTCTTTGTATCCTGGCGAATTTGATCGAGCTGCGATTGCAATTTAGCATCATTGAGACCTTCTACACCGTGATGCCATTTGCCGCCCCAATAAAAAGAATTCTTGGAAGCTTCAAGCTTAGCCGGCTTGCAATCTGCATACTGCAAAAGCTCGGCCATATCGCCTTCCGGTTCGCTCATATAGGCTGGACCGTAAGAAAAATCCATTTTGTTATATGTGCCGGAGCGCGACTGCCCGCCAAGATTGTCATACTGGTCTAGAAGCAAGAAGCTCTGGTTTTTGAGGTTATAAGCGCAAGCAAGACCCGCCATGCCGCCACCGACTATCACCGTATCGACTTTGGTTTTGGACTGGCACTTGAATTTTGGCACCTTGCCGTCTCTTAGCAAGTGACCAAAAGTGAAATCGTCGCCCGTCCAGGGGTCTAATTTGTAGCCACCTTTTGCGTACGCTCCATTTATAGAGGGGTCGCTTAAGTAAGTTTTAGCTAGTTCCACTCCGCTTAGAGCCATAGTGGAGGACGCAAGAAACTTGAGAAAGTCACGCCGTGACGAGTTTCCATCAATTACTTTTGGCACGCCTTATACCTTAATAGGGGATCAAAGCCCATTATGTCACCCTAAGAACGGTATAAAATAGGCTCTTTGTAAATTGAACTCGATTTAAAATCTCAAGCAAGAAGTCAAGGACAACCCGAGACAACCAAGGACATTGAAAATGAACACACAAGTGAAAGAGGCGCAGTTGAAAGACGACAAACAAGCACAAAGTCAGCTTAGCGACAAACTGACTGAAAAGCTCAAAACCATAAGCGAAGGCGGCGCGCCTAAATATCACGCCAAACTAAAAGAAGATGGCAAATTATTTGTCCGCGACAGACTGGCTCTTTTGCTTGACGAAGGTTCTTACATTGAAGACGGCGTGCTTGCAAACTGCCTTGACAAGACCCTACCCGCAGACGGTGTAGTGTGCGGCGTAGGCGCTATCAATGGACAGAAAGTTTGTTTCATGGCTAACGACTCGACCATCAAAGCAGGATCGTGGGGCTGGAGAACAGTCGAAAAAATAATTCGCATTCAAGAGACCGCCGAAAAACTAAGACTACCTATGATATATCTCGTCGACTCAGCCGGAGCTCGCATCACTGACCAGGTCGAAATGTTCCCCGGTCGTCGCGGTGCTGGAAAAATCTTCCACAACCAGGTCAGACTCTCTGGTTTCATTCCCCAAATTTGTTTGCTCTTTGGACCGTCTGCTGCAGGTGGTGCTTACATCCCAGCCTTCTGCGATATCGTCATCATGAATGACGGCAATGCATCTATGTATCTAGGCTCACCACGCATGGCCGAGATGGTCATTGGCGAAAAGGTTACTCTTGAAGAAATGGGCGGAGCCAAAATGCACTGCTCAGTGAGCGGATGCGGCGATGTGCTCGTCAAATCAGAAGAAGAAGCGATTAATCTTTGCAAAAAATATATCGCCTTTATGCCCGCCAACTGTCACGATCGTGTCGAACTGGAAGAGATTATCGCACCAGCCGAATTTGAAAAAACTCTAGATCAAGTGATTCCAGAAAAAGAAAACGTTCCATTCGACATGTATCAAGTGATTGATAGATTGATAGACAAAGGCAGTTTCTTTGAAATGAAGAAACTATTTGCAGCCGAGATGATTACTGGATTTGCAAGAATCGGTGGTCGCGCAGTTGGTATCATTGCTAACCAGCCTCGTGTCAAAGGTGGCGTGTTATTTGTAGATTCAGCCGACAAAGCAACTCGTTTTATTTGGCTTTGCAACGCCTTCAACATTCCACTATTATTCCTTGCCGACGTGCCAGGATTCATGATTGGAACCAAAGTTGAGCGCGAAGGAATAATTCGAACTGGCGCAAAATTGATTTCTGCCATGTCTTCTGCTGATGTGCCCAAAATTTCGGTCATCATCCGCAAAGCTTATGGTGCCGGACTTTATGCAATGTGCGGACCAGCCTTCGAACCTGATGCATGTCTTGCACTTCCCACTGCCTGGATTGCTGTTATGGGTCCAGAAGCTGCAGTTAATGCTGTTTTTGCAAACAAAATTGCTGAAAAACCAGAACTTGAGCGTCCTGCATACGTAGAGCAATTACGCCAAGAATATCGCGAAGACGTTGATATCTACAAACTTTCAGCCGAATTAATTGTAGATTCGATGGTTACGCCCAATAACTTGCGCGAAGAGCTTATCGCTCGCTTTGGTTATTACGCAGATAAAGAAGTGCCGCTTCCAAACAAGAAGCACAGCGTCTTGCCTGTTTAAATTAGACTGCAGCGATTTAGCACTCTATCAATTCAAAAACGTAATTGCGATCGGCAGTGATGACGCTATTGCCGAAATAACACTCGAATGTCTCTGGTGTATAAGTCCTGCCGTGAGAGTCGTGGAATTCTTCGATGGCGAATTGAGTGTTATTGACCCATTCATACACTTTTTGTTTGTGTTCTTGCGCCACGCGACTTAGCATTTTAGCCAGCTTCCATTTTTTGGCTCGGTAAGACAGAAAACCTGGGTCAACATCTACTTCTATTTTTTTGAACTTAATCCAGGCTTCAAGTAATTCTTGCGCTGGGCATGGCGCTTCGTAAGCATGAGACTCGATATAGACTTTATCGTTCCAAGTAGTTTTAATTTCAGTTCCACTTTTATGGCGCATGAATCCATATTCGCCCCATTTACTTTGAACTGAAGGGAAGGCTGAACAAAACGAATTATCTTCCAAAAGATCAGTAATTGGCTTTGACTGACCAACCAAAATTTGCCTCACTTCAAGTAAATTATTCAAAGACAAAGACAAATCGTAAACGAGCGATTGATCAGGGTCTTTGATTAGCTTTTCGGGTGTCAAATTCTTTTGCAAAAACTCTGCATCTGGAAATCGTCCACGCCAGAGACCATCAATTTGGACATCGGCACCAATAATCTTTAGACCAAGAAAGACTTTAACTAAAGAAAGCAGGTCCACATCATCTTCGAAATCAGACTCATCATCTTGTATTTTAAGCAAGACAGAATCTTCAAACAATTCATATGAGTAAGCGCGATTGCGTGTTTCAATTTCCGATTCAGAAATCGAACCATCAAGTAACCAGCCTATAAGCTCAATCAAAATAGCAGGAGCAAAGTCACTTTTAGCTGTAAGACATTCAAAATGTTTTTTTTCGGTCATTTAATTGGATTACTCAAAGACGCGCTGCCAAATTTCATACACCTGACCTTGAGCGGTATTAAATACGGTGGGTCGTGCCGTTCCTGGAAATGAGAAAATGGCTTTAAGAACATCGTGATCCAGCTCAAATATTCCTTGCAGCTCTTTGCCAGCAAAAGGACCCTCATCGGGAATCAAATCGATTTGTTGATGGGCACCATCTGATTTTGGATGAATCACTACTTTTCCAGTTTTGCTTTTTGGAAAGCCACCCACAAATTGAGGATAGGATAATTCTGACCAAGCAAGCTTGTAGGTATCATCGGCATTAAAGCTATAGCGAAATTCTTGAAAAATACTATAAGGCAGCCAATCTGTATTAAGTTGACAGCCTATTACCTTCCATTTTCCCACTAATTCTTTCAGCATGTGATCTCCTTTGCCAGTGTATGCATTAATTGCGACATTTTTTCTAAAATCATAGCGTTTTTAACTATGGCGTATTCTTCAAGATAATGCTTTGGATCGCGATATGCGACATAGGTTTCATTTTCCTGCCAAATAACCATTTTGAGCGGCAGTTCGATTCCTAAAGCCGGACAATCTTGCATCAAAGCGGTGCCCACTTTAGGATCGCCAAATACAATCACAATCTCGTCTTGCAGCTCTAAATCGAACTCTCTGGCGGCGGCAGCGTGCTCTATGCGGGCAAAAATGCGAATGCCCTTACTGGTCAATAATTTCTCCAGTCGCTCTGCCGTTTCGCTTACCGAAAAAGAGCTCTTTATTGCTACCAATGGGTGTTTCATGGTCATCTCGCTTAGGGCTTAGCCGGTCGTGTATCTTGGAACATATTATTATATTGATATGCTCGAACATTCATTAGACGAACGATATGATATCAGAGGCATCCTTGGCAAAGGGGGCATGGGCATTGTTTATCACGCCCACGACAGCATTTTGGGCATTGATGTTGCCATTAAAATGCTTAGAGCCGATCTCATGGGGCTGGCAGCGATCCGCCTGCAAAGAGAAGCGATAGCGGCAGGTAAACTCCAAAATCCAAATATTGCTCGCATATTCGATTTTGGACAAACCAAAGACGGCTCACCATATATGGTGATGGAGTTAGTTGGTGGCAAAAGTCTTGCACAGGTAATACAAGAAATTGGTGCAATGCCATATGAGGCAGCCATTCATATTTTCATGCAAATATGTCGCGGGCTAGAACATGCGCATGCAAATGGCATAGTGCATAGAGATTTAAAGCCGTCAAACGTCATGCTTGTCGAGCAAGAGTATGGAACTTTTCTAGTGAAACTGCTCGACTTTGGCGTGGCAAAAATTGAAACAGATCAAAAACTGACATCTGAAGGCTCAATTATTGGCAGTCCGCTCTATATGAGCCCAGAGCAAGTAGAAACCTCTTCGGTGGATTTCAGATCTGACCTCTACAGTCTTGGTTGTTTGATGTTTGAAACACTATCGAGTAAGCCGCCATTCAAGGGCGAGACAGCAATAGAGACGATGTCTATGCATAAGAAAATGGCGCCACCACTTTTGTCTGAAGTGACACAAGGCGAAATACCAATAGAACTCGTTAAGCTAATTGATTCATGCTTACGCAAAAGCCCTGCAGATAGACCAGAAAGCGCATTTTTGATTGAGACCGAATTGAAAAATATTTTGCATCCTGTGCTGCCAGAAACGACAGAAAAGAATTCAAAAAAAAGAGAATACAAACCCGAGACTGAAGCAGAAAAACGTCTGTCCAAAATGCCAAAAAGCACTGCCTTTGCTATTGGTGGCACACTAACCTTGGCTGCAATAATCGCTTTAAGCATATCGATATCGTACTTTCAAAAAAAAGACAAAGCCGAATTTGAACAAGCCACCAAAGCCTCTACAACAATCAGTCCTAAAGGTCAAAGTGACATTGACGATAAATTCAACGCTAATCCAAACTTTGAATTCACCCATATTGATGGTAAGCCTGTCCACTCTGCCAAAAAACAAGCAACTGACGAAGACTTAAAAGATTTAGTTAAAACAAACTATCCGGTCCTAAAGATCAAAAAAGGTCATATTAGCGGCACAGGTCTTAGATACCTAAGCAAACTGGATCTCGAATGGCTGGAGATTCGCAACCCACAATTCAAATGTGAAAACGTCAAATATCTCAAATCTTTCAAATGCCTGAAAAAATATGTGATGTCAGTTCCCGAACTACAAGACGAAAATCTGAAAGATTTAGCTGAAGTAAAAACTCTTGAAGAAGTCATAATCACCGTGGGCGATATCACAGATAAAGGAGTTGGATACCTTACTAAATTACCCAACTTGAAAAGACTTGAGATTAGCAGATGTCCCAAAGTCAGTTTAGATATCGGCAAAAAAGTTGCCACCATAAAAACTCTAAATTATTTCACACTGCCAACAATGCAGTCACCCTCAAGTCTCAAAGCTCTTGCAAAATCCAATATTAAAAGCATTGGACTAAATGATCTTTATTTGAGTGGAGTCGATATAAATAAAATCTGTACTCATTTAAAACCAGAAACCTTGTGCATCGCAAATATGGTTGCCACTGACAATGACTACTCCGGGCTGCAAAAGTTACATGAGCTAAAGAAATTGGATCTCACATATAACCTCCAATATTCGCCCGCCTTAGTTGATGCTTTGAGTCGCATTGATGTGCCCGAAATTGATTTCACTGAATCACGTCTGAAACAACCACAGCTAGTGAATCTTTTAAGCAACCCAAACCTCAAAAAGATTACGTGTAATTTCTGCCGCAACCTGCGCGATGACGACATGATTTATTTTGCAAAAGAGTATAAAAAGCGCTGGAACAAAGATGTTAAGGCAATCAAGCTCGATTTCGACCAGGCTGACCTCAAAGATTTAAAAACCAAACCCTTTGAAATAGACATACTATGAAAACTCAAATTGCATTAGCTTTTACAATACTTGGACTAACCTTCTTCTGCCAGGATGCCAACTCACAAGACCGGCGCAACATTTTTTCAATGAGCGAAGGTACGGTTGTCGTAAGCTGTTCTTCAGACGATCACTCAAGTATGTGGTCACCCCTTAATGCCTTCGATGGCGATCCACAGCGTGGATGGGGAACCGCTAGAGGCAAAATCACCAATCAAGACATAACAATCGAGTTGCCGCAAAAATATAAAATGCGCCAAATAATAATAGATAACGAAAACGCTCAAGATGGTTCTTTTTGTGCCAAAACCGTCGAAATCTGGGGTTCGGTATTTGATGAAGCGACCGGCTTTAAAAAAATTGCAAGCGTAACTGCAGCAAAGTTAGCTCGCACCAAAATAGACTTACCTGATACGCCAATTCTGCGCCGTATAAAATTTGTGGTCGTCGATAATTGGGGCGACTTAAATCAGGCACAAATTATGGAAATAGAAGGCTTCGCAGAGCCAGTAGGCAAAGCCGAGACTGCACCAAATTTTGTCAATGGCACTTATTCAAGTGATTTAGGGGTAATTAAACTAAAACAAAACGGCAATCAAGTTCTTGGTTGTATCGAGAAAGACTCTGGCACCATATACGGAGCACTTAGAGGCAATGTAATGCGCTTCGAGTACAGAAAAGATGGCACCACCTCTAGTGCGGCAAGAACAACCGGTGCGGGCATTATGATATTTAATGGCTCAGGCATGGAAGCTAATGGCTCTACTTCTAAAGACGGCAATATTCAATCGCTCTGGTTAACAAAGAAAAATAATATGATTGCCTGTTATTGCAAAATGCCTGAAGATAATTCGATCAATCAAAGACTAAAAGAAAATAGACGAGCTATTCTATTTGGTATCACATTTGAAGGTAGCACAGCTAGTCTGCGTAGCGAAGCTGATACTGCACTTAACGATCTTCTCAATGCTCTTAAGGATAATGCTCAAAAAATTCAAATCGAAGGCTATAGTGATGCCAATGGCACCACCGCGGCCAATATTCGCTTATCGACAAACAGAGCCCAAGCAGTTTGTGACTGGCTCATATCACGAAAAATAGATGCCACTCGCTTATCTATAAAGGGTTTTGGAGAGTCTCGCCCAATCGGCGACAACTCAACTCCACAAGGTCGATATTTAAATAATCGCATAGAAATCAGCACCAAATAAATCAGAGTATCACCTCACTCAATTCGGGCAAATTTTCTTGCGCAGGCGTAGAATCAGGCACAACACCAGCCAGCTTAAGGGCAATCGTGGCACCGGTGGACTCTTTCAGAACGAATACGGGTGGCGGGGCGATTCCTTTTATATGCTTGGGCGGCAAAAGGGAAGCCTTGTAGATTTGCCTTAAAAACCTAGGGAAAACCATAGGTGTGATTGCAGGTTTTCGGCAATGACTTATCTTTACTTTGCACTTACGATGCAATTGTCGATTCTCATCACGTTACTTAGCCCTTGTGCAGGCGGTACTTACCATGACACAAACGGATATTTTGTTTCCGGCACTGGCAACCAGTCTCATTTTTCTGTCAGCGACCGCAAGCTACAGCATTCAAGAAATAGACGAAGCGGGAGTAAACTTAGAAGAATTCGAGCGCGCTCATGCCTGCGAAGGCAAACACAATGCAGCATGCATTAGACAGCGTTTTGCCCTTGCAAAAGCTTATTTGAAAGTAGGAGACCAAGAAAAAGCAGAGCTTAGTTTTCAAAAAGCACTGGGAACAGCAAGGATGTTTTGGCCGTCAATGCAAACAACAGAGATGCTTAAAACCGAATGGCGTTTAGCCAGGGAGACGATTGAATCATGAAAAGCGTAAGAAAACATAATTATTCGCTTGCTGCGAGCTTTTATATTTACGCTGATCCCAATGGTCCTGCCGAACATAATTCGCTCAAAGCAATTGAGCATAATTTGCAATTAGTCAAAGATTTTTTGCGTGATTCTGATTACACAAACGCAGAGCTTGCCTGGATAAAAATGCTCGAACTAATTGGCAATGTTCCTGAGCAATACCACTCAAAATTGTGGCGCATTTTAAAAGAGATGGAAGCGATTTTAGATGGTATGTCAGTTATGAATTGTCTGAATTTATATGCAGGACTTATTACTTTGTATGGTCGAATCGGGTATGTGAAAACACAGTCTGAATTGGAAAGCAAACTTGGTATCAGACTCGATGTCAGCCGAGTGGCGAGCTAGTTCAATTTTGACTTCTTTCAAATGTAGACTAAACCCTCTTCAAAAAGTCAGAACAAGCGCTGACTCCTATGCTTGTTTGGATTCGGGGGACCTAACTTGCAAAACAGGTGTCTGACATTGGCGCTTGCATCTGCATTGCCGCACTGAGGTGTTGGTGTCGCTTTTGGCCAATCGCCAGAACTTTACGACTCCTATTTTTTCAGCTCTAATTAGGACCACAGGCAGTCCGCTATCTATCGATTGCAGCAATGGTATCACTGTGGTGCCAGCTCAATCTGTATCAAATGTTCAATTAGACGAAGAGCCACTTAACAGCCAGACAAGAAGTTCTAGTAATTCATTTTCTAAGCCTTTAGTGATAATCGGTGATTGTTATGGGCTTCAACCAATAGGAAGATACAACGCGGTTTCGATAACAGAAGACAAAGAAAAAGAACAGCAGTAATCAGCTACATATATAAAAATTCAACAGCCCCGAGATTAAATCGCTCTAACGGTAAGTTTGTTATGCCTTTTTTCGATATCTCTTCTGACTATTTCCCATCAGCGCCAAACTCAAAACCATGATGAAAGCGCCCATCGCTACAGGCAGAATCGCAACGCCGGCAATAGAGGGCTCTGGAGGTCCCAGCTTGACTGCAATCACTCCGCCTATGAAACCAACTATGGTGGCAGCGATAAAACCGCCTGGAATACGCCCCGGAACAACACGGTCAACGATAAACGCAAAAATAGCTGAAGTCAGAAAATAAACAAGAAAGCCGACAACAGTCATAACCCTTCACCTCAGTCCAAAACGTATTACTAGACTAGGTAGAAAAAGGAATTGGCGGTAGGAAGAGCCCGACGTTGGGTCGTTTTAGAGCCTGTCTTTCAACAGTATACCCTGGTTTTACGGACAATAACATATGCAACAACTGCGCCCAAAGGCTTGAATCCTAGATTTCAATATCTCATACTATCACTGCTCCCGACACTGGAGCCACTCGGCCGAAACTGTTAGATTGCCGTGTAAGTGTCATAGAAGAAAATAAATGAGTAATGATAAATTGAAGCTCTTCGTGGGCAACTTGTCCTTCAACGTCTCAGAACAGAGACTGCAAGAGATCTTCGAACAAGCTGGCGAAGTAACATCGGTTGCGATTCCTCTAGATCGCAGCACCGGCCGCAAACGCGGATTCGCATTTGTAGAGATGGGCACTCAAGTAGCTGCTGAAGAAGCAGTAAAAATCTTGAATGGTACCGAAGTTGATGGCAGACAAATTGCTGTTAATCCATCACAACCACAAACTCGCTCACGCGGCTCGTGGTAGTTCACAACCACTTTTAGTTCGCACTAAAAAAACAACTAAGAAGGACAGGCGAAAGTTTGTCCTTCTTTGTATTTTGAATAATTTTGTGCCAGCGCCGTTGACGTCCATTTTAGTTGTGCTATAGTGATCTGTATATCAAACGTAGTCACATAACTACAAACTAGGTGCTCGCAACTACAAATGGCTGAAAAGACATCAAATATCAGTATTCGCATCCCCGAAGAATATCGCAAGCGCTTACAGTTACAAGCTGACAAGAAGGCGATTAGCTTCAACTCTCACATCCTGAGAGTGCTAGAAATTCACCTGATGAATTCTGGTTTTGGACCACTTTCACTCACGTCTGCATCTGGAAGACTGTTTCAGATTCGCTGCGAACCTTATATAGATAATGTGGACGAAACCACATGGGCATATTTTATCGATGAGCCAAAATACGAGAAAGAGCGAGCTTATTACTTAATTGGAATAGGACGAACAATTCTGCGCGACTGGCAAGTCAAAGACAAATCAACAGTCTCCAAAGAAGTTGGATTAGCACTTTTATCTTTTTATAACCGCAAAGGAATGGACGTCGACAGACTGTTCTTCTCTCAATATCCAGGTCCAGACAACGATGGACGGCGAGTTTTACAGGTATCGGAAGTACCTGAAACGCTTGAGCAATTTCTGGATCTTTTAATGGCTGATCGTTGGACAGACAAATTTGTAGAAGCTTCCGAAATCAGTCAGGACCTGCGTAGAGGACGCTCCGAGTCAGCACTCTATCGCTAAATTTTTTCGAGGGACTAATCATGGTCACATTTCTTTGTGTATTTCTTATCAGTTATATTCTTCACGCTCTTGGTGTCACAATCGGTTATCACCGCCTCTTGTCGCATAGAGCTTTTGCTGCACCCAAATTCGTAGAATACTTCTGGGTACTCTTAGGCTATCTTGCATTCGAAGGTTCGCCAATCTGGTGGGCTACAGTACACAGAGCTCATCACAGATACGTAGATACAGATCTCGATCCGCATTCACCACGTTATGGTCTTAAAAACGCGCATGTAGGCTGGCTCATGCACGACAACTATCCTGCACACATAGATCCCGAAACTCAGTCTAAAGATCTAGTCAAAGATCCAGTTTATCGATTTCTCGAACTTGGTGGCGATTGGAACAAAGCTCACGCACTAACATTTGCCATTGGCATTTCATTTCGTCTTGCGATTCTATATTTCTTTGGATGGCAAGCCGCTTTAGGAAGCGCTTTGGCTGGACTTGCTGTTTTACAAATTCCATTAATGCTTAATGTCATTTGTCATATTCCTAAACTAGGGTACAAAACTTTTGCCACCAATGACGATAGCGTCAATGTTTGGTGGGTCGGGATCTTAGCCATGGGCGAAGGCTGGCACAACAACCATCACGCCGAACCTGGCTCTGCACAAACAGGCATCAAGCCCTGGGAATTTGATCTGTCCTGGATCATCATTCGAGTGATGAAGCGCCTGGGATTGGCTCACAATGTGAACAAATCTAAGTATGTCCAACTATAATGATGACCCACTTTTATTAAAAATTCCAGGCACACTACTGATGGTATCAGATAGACCTGCAGATATTGACGAAGCACTGAGACTAAAATTGAACTATTACGCTCTAGAGCCGGTGACAACAAAAAAATATCTACACTGATAAAGTCGTTCCACGAACTAAGTATGCAAAATCCGCTTAGCCTGATTTCAAGCTGCGACGAAGACTTCCGCAGTTAAATCGCAAAACATTCAAATACACCTCAAGATATACTGGAGAAATTTTCCCTGGATCAAAGTGCACTCGCAAGACTGGGTGTAGGTGATAACCCTACAAGTTCTATTAAATTTCTCGAAAAACTAGCTCAAGATCAAAGTGAAGAAGTGCGCCTTGGAATGTCGGAAAATACCTATTGTCCTGAATCTCTCTTGAACATTCTGGCAGATGAAGAAAATACCTAAGTTTCATCGGCAGCCTCTAAGTCCTTGTCGTCACTGGAATAAGCAAGAACTTGAATTCTAGCCGCTTTTGTGTTGTAATGAAGTGATATGGAAAGAGATTTTCTAGCCTGGCTCACTGGGCATGACCTGGAAATGGTCACTGCCAAAGATTTGCTTGGAATTCTAAAAATTCCGGCTATCGCCATCTGGCTACTTACATTGCCATTGGGAATTTACGCCAACTTCGCAGACAAAGTCACTGCATTTGTAATAGTTGGTGGACTGTCCGGTCTCTTCGGCTTAATGGCTTTGTTTTCCAAGAATGAGAAGAATAAAGTGATTTCGGCATTTTTCTCTGTACTTGGATTTTTAACTTTTGCGTTTTTAGCTGTTTTTCGTGCGGCAGAATTTTCAAGCAGAGTCTAGTAGATTGAATAAGAGCGAATGTGCCACCACTCACCACCAGATACGGCCATTTGAAGTTTAGCACTGCCCTTATATCCGTGGTACTAGTGGTGAGCTGGCTATGCACTTCGCCAGAGCATTATCTTAAGGTTCCAGCACAACTAAAAGTAATTCAATGGAAAATGCCTTGAGGGCTATTGGATTGATGCTAAGTTCGAATCACATTCAGAATAGTTGAAAGTACTTGAAGACGTTACATGAACTGGACAGACAAGCAGCCAACCCGGTTGTCAGGCATGTTTCGAGTTTCAGACTGGTTTCCTAATATCTCCAAAGAAACTAACCGCGATCCCAGAAACCATCACGAGTTAATCGATTTGAGATTTTACGCACAGAAAAATTACACAAAAAATGTTGTATCCTATGAGATCGCTCAGACTTACTAGCGAGCCCCTATGGAGAAGATATGAACTCTAAACGCATACCTGTTTTATTTTTATTTTCACTTTCACTTGCAACTGCTATTTCGCTCAATTTAAAAGCAATGGCAGCAGATGCACCTAAAATTGATTTTCCTGCTGCAAGTCCCGCTTGCACATTGAAACAACGAGTCGGTCTGACCGATGTTGAAATCGTTTATTCAAGACCAAGCGTAAAAGATCGTGCTGTTTTTGGTGGCATGGTGC
The DNA here is from genome assembly GCA_964606665.1 of uncultured Candidatus Obscuribacterales bacterium. Classification (GTDB taxonomy): domain Bacteria; phylum Cyanobacteriota; class Vampirovibrionia; order Obscuribacterales; family Obscuribacteraceae; genus Aved-18. The sequence goes on from CAZSHS010000002.1 coordinate 168,455, forward strand.
CTTACGGCAAAGTCTGGCGCACAGGCGCTAACCAAGCTACAAAAGTGACATTCAGCACCCCTGTCAAACTAAACGGCAAAGAAATTCCAGCAGGCACTTACGCCTTAATGACAATTCCAGGCAAGGATGAATGGACCGTCATCGTTAATAAAGGACCTGAAGGCTGGAGCCCTTACAAATACGATGAGAAACAAGATCTAGTGCGCTTCTCAGTCAAGCCAGTTGAATTGCCCAAATCGATGGAAACATTCACAATTGAATTTAACGATATTCGCGATGAGTCATCCAAACTAAATTTAGTTTGGGACAAGACCCAAATTCCTATAGACTTAACTGTTGAATACGCAGACAAGCTGACCAAACAAATTCAAGAAGTGATGGCATCAAACGATGAGAAGAAGCCATATTTCCAGGCAGCAAACTTCTATTACAATCATGGCAAAGATCTAAATGAAGCAAAAAAATGGGTTGAAGAAGCTCTTAAAGAGAGGGAAGCACACTACATCGTTTTCTTAAAAGCCGAAATTCTAGAAAAGCTCGGTGACAAAGAAGGTGCTGTACAAGCCGCCAAACGCTCAAAAGAACTGGCTGAAAAAGCAAACGATAATGGTTACATAAAACTAAATGAAGCTCTCATCAACAAGTTGCAATAACTCAAAGTGAGACTCGCTCTAAGCCATATCAACTTTATACATGCAAAATGGTGGCGTTGTTGCTTAGCACTTACAATGCTATTTTCAAGCACGATGCCACTATTTGCTTTTTCTTCTTCAAATATGGATACGCAAGCAGATATGGAAAAAAATAGCTCTAACTCAAAAGCGATTTTACGTGAACTTGAATATTTTCGCCAACTTGCAAGTGTTTTATATGTTGCTGCTCATCCTGATGATGAGAACACTGAGCTTCTGACCTATCTTTCACGCGGTCGCAAGTATCGAACTGCATATTTGTCACTGACGCGAGGAGACGGTGGACAAAATGTCCTTGGTGCAGACTTAGGCAACAAACTCGGAATGGCGCGCACTCAGGAATTGCTTGCCGCACGAGCATTAGACGGAGCGCACCAGTTTTTTACCCGAGCAATTGATTTTGGTTTTTCAAAAGACTATCAAGAAACTCTAACTGTTTGGGACAAGAAAGAAGTTCTTTCAGACATAGTGCGAGTCATTCGCACTTTTCGTCCAGATGTTTTAGTCACTCGCTTTTCCACCAGTCCTGGTGGCACGCATGGACACCACACAACATCGGCAATACTTGCTTGCGAAGCTTTCAAACTGGCAGGTGACCCCAAAGCCTATCCGGAGCAGAAGCTTGAAGCTTGGCAACCGAAGCGCATTTTCTGGAATGTAGGTCGCTTTCAAAAAGATAAGGTGTCAAAAGACCCCATAATTAAAGTCGAAGTTTACGGAGATGACTCGGTCACTGGTAAATCGTTTTACGAAATTGCAAGTGCCAGCCGCGCAGAACATAAAACACAGGGCTTCGATACTTTTAAGCTTCCTTTCGTCCAGGGCGAAAAGCGCCAGGAGACTTTTCAATTAATTGATGGTGAACCAGCAAACAAAGACATTATGGATGGTATTGATACCACATGGAGTCGATTTGAAGGTGGCGAAGATGTTGAGAAAGCGGTAAACGACATCATTTCTAATTTTGATACTAAAGACCCATCTCAAAGCGTTCCAGCCTTGTTTGAACTTAGATCCAAACTGTCCAAACTACCCAATTCCAATTTAATTATCAAAGAAAAACAAAAGTTACTAGACTTAATTTTGAAACAGTGCCTTGGACTAAAAACAAAAACAACAATCAAAAATTCAGATGTGGTTCCAGGCGAATCCATGCAGCTTCAGTCAAGCGTATACATAAACTCGTCTATTGCCACAACCTGGATTGGTATCAAATATTCTTTGTTAAATAAAGAGATTAAAGCCGATGTGCTGCTCAAGAAAAATAAGCTAAGTTCGATTGATTCCACCCAGAACATGCCAATCAATGCGCTTTTAACCCAGCCCTACTGGTTACATAAAGATGGCTCGCCTGGAATGTTTCATGTGGATAACCCAGAGCTTATTGGACTAGCTGAGAATTTGCCCACTTTTCCAATTGTCAACACATTTAAAATCGGCAAAGAAACACTCACTATCGAAGACGAACCCGTTCAAGAAGTTATGCGCGATAACACTATCGTTCAAACGCGCAAACTAAATGTGATACCGCCTGTTTCATTATGGCTCAATCCTGAAACGGCAATTTTCACACCAAATTCATCTCAAAAAATCGAAGCCAAAGTGCATGCAGCGCGCGCTGGCATGAAAGGCACGCTTCATTTAGAAGCTCCATCCAATTGGAAAATCGAGCCCAAGAATCAACCATTCTCGCTCAAAAATGCCGGCGACATCGACACATACTATTTCAAAATAACGGCACCATCCAAGACTCAGTCTGTCAAAATCAGTGCTTCTTGCGATATTGGTGGCACTATTTATCGCAACCAGCGTCAGGAAGTAAATTATTCACATCTGCCTTTGCAATTATTCCAGCCACCAGCAGTATTGAACGCAGTTTGTTTAGACTTGAAAAAATCTGGCAAAACAGTTGGTTATCTTCCAGGTGCTGGTGACAGCTTGCCTGAAAATCTTCACCAAATGGGTTATGTTGTAAAATCGCTAGACGATGCCACTTTAAACGAAAAAGACTTGGTGGGACTCGATGCCGTCGTGCTTGGTGTACGCGCTTTCAACACAAGAGAGAAAATAGGCAAAGCGATGCCAACTCTTTTATCGTATGTTGAAAATGGTGGCACTATGATAGTCCAATATAACACTGCCACAAAATTGAAAACTGACAAGCTTGCTCCTTACCCGCTAAGTATCTCGGCGGATAGAGTCACTGATGAAAAGTCAACCATGACCTTTCTTGCGCCTGACCATGAGGTATTGAACAAGCCAAATAAAATAACTAGTGCCGATTTTGATGGCTGGGTGCAAGAGCGCGGCTTATACTTTCCAGATAAATGGGACGAACATTTTGTTGCTATTCTTGCCTGCAACGACAATGGCGAACAGCCCAAGAAGGGCGTTTTGCTTGTGGCCAAATATGGCAAAGGTCATTACATTTATACTGGCTTGAGCTTCTTTAGAGAGCTGCCCGCAGGCGTGCCCGGAGCGTATAGACTATTTGCAAATATGGTTTCAATCGGAAAATGATTGAAGAAAAGACTAACGCTGAAAATGAAACCACTGGATTGCCGTGGCCAAAGAGCTGGCGAGGGGCTTATATTCTAGTTGCGGCTAGCTTCGCTCTTTGGCTAACTTTGTTAGTTATGCTTGGAAGCATCGGGCAATGAACGAACTTGACATTGCCGTTCTTTTAATAACCATATTTAGTATCACAACTCTTGGCATCAGACGGACTCGAAATCGCACTAGTTTAAATAGTTATCTCAAAGGTGCGGGTCAAACTCCCTGGTGGGCAATTGGCTTATCAGTGATGGCGACACAAGCAAGCGCAATTACTTTTCTGTCTACACCCGGACAAGGCTATTTGAGCGGGCTTGGCTTTTTGCAAGTCTATTTTGGTATTCCCTTTGCCTTGATTTTAATATCTATCTTTTTTCTGCCGATTTATCACAAACTAAATGTCTATACTGCCTACGAATATTTGGAAAAACGATTCGACGGCAAAACGCGTTTGCTTGGTGCAGTGCTATTTCTCTTGCAACGCGGTATTGGCGCTGGTCTTACAATTTATGCACCAGCTATTGTTTTATCTACAGTATTTGGCTGGTCGCTGCAAACTACTATCATAAGTTGCGGCTTAGTGGTGACACTATACACGATGCTTGGTGGCACAGACGCCGTTACTGTCACTCAAAAATATCAGTTAGCAGTTATTTTAATAGGCATGGTGACGGCTTTTTGTCTACTTATAGCTAAACTCCCAGCCGATCTTTCATTTAACGACGCCATGCACGTAGCTGGGGGATTTGGTAAGCTCAAGGCTGTCAACATATCAACTGACATAAATGAGCGATACACTCTCTGGTCAGGATTATTTGGTGGCACATTTTTGATGCTTTCTTATTTTGGTGCTGACCAGTCTCAGGTTCAAAGATATATTTCAGGCTCGTCAATACGCGAAAGCAGGCTTGGTCTTTTATTTAATGCAGTATGCAAAATCCCAATGCAGTTTTGCATTTTAATGATTGGAGTGATCATGTTTGTTTTTTATCAATTCAAAGAGCCACCACTCTTTTTCGATTCAAGAGTGGCTAAAAATCTGTCAGCTTACC
>CAZSHS010000002.1:172761-197078 GCA_964606665.1 uncultured Candidatus Obscuribacterales bacterium
AAAACACTTTTTAGAATCGTGGGTGCAGGCAAGACATAAAGGTGACAAATTAGCAAGCGATATAGCTTTCGACCAGGCAAAAGCCGCTCACTTAGAATCTGAGCAGATAAGACTGGCGGCCACAAAAGAACTTGTCGCCCAGAAAAAACTTACCAAAACAAACGACGCAGACTATGTTTTTATTACTTTTATACTGAAAGAACTTCCCCATGGTGTTATCGGCTTACTTGTAACCTCATTCTTATTAGCAGCGCTCTCAGCTAAAGCGGCCGAGCTAAATGCACTTGGTGCTAGCACCACTATTGATTTTTATAGATTAAAATTCAAATCAGATGCGACCGATTCTCAGTGTCTTAGAGCCACTCGCTGGTTCACCTTTGGATGGGGAATAGTAGCTATCTTAATCGCACTTTTAGCAAACTTTTCTGAAAACCTAATTCAAGCTGTAAATATCCTAGGTTCTGTATTTTACGGCGTTTTACTAGCACTATTTCTAGTGGCATTTTTTCTCAAGAAAGTTGGTGGCACTGCCGTCTTCTGGTCGGCCATTGTGGCACAGACTTTAATATTTTTGATGTATCTTTCAAGTTCGATATCTTATTTGTGGTTTCCTCTTATCGGGTGTACCACTTGTGTCATATTGAGCCTTCTGCTTCAGCATTTTATTAATTGTCAAAAACCAATCGAGAAAACCGCCGCATGAGCTCACCTATAATATGTTTTGGACAACAGCCTTGTGGATTTTTTCCTAAGCGCTTTTTGGTGGCAAAAATTGCGACTGCTCGTAAGTTACAAGCTAGAATTGGTGGCGAAATAGTATTCTTCTATCACGACAGTGACCATGACCCGCGAGAGACTCGCACTATACTTCGGCACAGAGCGACAAAGGAAGAAGCCAAGCTTAATTTCGCTTTCGAGAATAAAATTCAGCGCAAATTTTCGCCTCTTTACTTAAAGCGCATTGAGCCAGGTTGGCACGATAAAACAGTTTTGCAGTTACCCAACTATCTGGACCATCCTCAAATAAATTTATTCAAGAGTGTCACCCAAAACAATGTTTCTGAGTTCTGCCTTGAAATGTATCGACTGATGGGATTACTCGATGGTATCAAAGTCTTAAAATCAAGCAATCCTGAATTTCGCAAAGAGGCTTGCAACATAAAAGACTTCTATTGCGATATCGAATACGATGGCGAAATAGTGCGAGCAAAATTTGCAGGAGATCATTTTACTCTGCACGAAGGTGGAGACAAATTTTTGAAATTGCCCATGACCACTTATTTAAAAGAACAAATTAGTCCCACTAGAGATTCGCGACTGGGTTGGATGCAGTCTGTTATTCACTGCACCCACTATGTGTCTGGTGCGGGCGAACAAAACTATATTCGCAAACTAGACGCACCTGAAATTGAATATGTAACACGCGACGAAATTGACAGAGTAGATGAAGCCTACACAGACCTTAGTGGAGCAAGTAATGGATAAGAAACGTACTCTTAAAATAGGTATCACTTGCTACCCCACAGTCGGTGGCAGTGGTGTAGTGGCAACAGAGCTTGGAATCGAGCTAGCTAAGCGCGGTCACGAAATACATTTCATTTCCTATGACCGACCATTTCGTTTACCAGAGCAAAGCAAAAATATCTACTTCCATAAGGTCCATATAAACAGTTACGGACTATTCAAATATCCAGATTACACTCTGCCGCTTTCAGTCGAAATGGCTAAAGTGAGTTGTAAATACAACCTCGATATTCTGCATGTGCACTACGCAGTTCCACACGCTACAGCAGCGATTCTTGCACATTGTATGCTGCCTGCAGATAAGCAACCCAAAGTGGTGACTACTTTGCACGGAACTGATACTACACTTTTAGGAGCAGATCCAGGTTACGGACCTGCAATATTGCATGCTCTAAAGCAATCTAATGTGGTGACCGCTGTGTCGGAATTTCTAAAGTCAGAAACCGCGCGTGTCATAGGCTTTAATGGAGATATAAAAGTAATCTACAATTTCTCAGACCTGCCAAAGCCAACCAGACAAAAAGCTGAAGTACGACAAGAACTTGGTGTCAAAGACGATGAAGTAATGATTATTCACGCTTCTAATTTACGCCCTGTCAAACGATTCGATTTATTGCTCAAAGCACTGGCCGGCATAAAAGAGCGCAAATCATTCAAACTAGTAGTAATAGCCGGCAATGACTTTACGCCATTCCACAAAGATGTCCAAAGCTTGGGGCTAGAAGACAGAGTTGTAGTAAGAGAAAACGTATTAAAGATTGAAAACTATTTGCAAGCCGCAGACTTAGCTTTATACAGCTCTGACAGTGAAAGTTTTTGTCTCAGTATTTTAGAAGCGATGTTATTTAATTGCCCGAGCATCTCCACAAATGTTGGTGGCATTCCAGAAGTTGTTCAAAACAATAAGACCGGTTTACTGGTTCCACCAGGTGATGCAGCAGCACTGACCCTAGCACTTGAGACACTTATCCAGGACAAGAATCGTCGCAAAGAATTGGGAAATGCAGCAGCGATAGATGCAAGGACACGATTTTCTGCCGATGCTTTGATACCACAGTATGAAGATCTTTATTACAGTCTTTTAGATAGCAAATTAGCTACCGATTCGACACAAAGCAGCAGCTGCATGAGCAGTTAGTCCTTCCAACTTAGCAAACTGTGCTGTTTCACGACCCAGATGGTCTGCTTTATCACGAGATTTCATCCAGGACTGTGCACGCAAAAATACAAGCGGATTGAGCGCACCTGAATATCTAGCGGCACCACCCGTGGGGAGGGTATGATTTGGTCCAGCCATATAATCGCCGTGAGGGACGCTTGCATAATAACCCATGAAGAGTGCACCATAATTCAATAAACCAGGTTTCAAACTATCTGGCTCTTTGACCTGTAACTGTAAATGCTCTGGCGCTAACTCATTTGCTTTGTCGACACACTTAGATAAAGAGGGCAAAACCAAAATGGAATTAAACTTAATTGAGTCTTTGACAAATTCGGGAAGTTCGAGCTTAGCCAAACAAAGTTCTATTTCTTTTGCAGTCGCCTCGGCTATCTCGTTATTATCAGTAAAAAGATAGGCTCTGGCACCAGGATCGTGCTCTGCCTGAGATAACAAATCTAGTGCAAGCCACTTGGGATTGGCGCCACCATCGGCGATGATGGCTATTTCGCTTGGACCTGCAAGCATATCTATTCCAATTTGTCCTTGCAATTGCCTCTTGGCTTCGGTGACATAAGCATTGCCCGGACCCACAAGCATGTCTGCTCGCTTTACCGTTTGGGTCCCAAATGCCACCGCAGCGGCTGCCTGCGCCCCGCCAATTTGATAAATCTCACCAACACCACATAAGATGGCGGCATAAATAATTTCGTCGCATACACTAGGCGTACAGATGCAGATTTCTTTAACCCCTGCCACTCGTGCAGTCATGGCGGTCATAAGCGCGGTCGAAGGCAGTGGGTATCGACCAGATGGCACATAGCAAGCAACTCTCTGCACAGGCTTGAAGTCCATTCCAGTTTGGAATGTTTCATTTTCTACAGTTACAGGTTTGATCAATTCCATAACGGCCGTGGCATATTTTTGAATTCTGTTCGCTGCAATTTCAAGAACATCTTTAGACTCTTGAGGCAATCTTTTGCAAGCGACATCCATAGAATCAGAATCAAGGAGCCAATTATCGCTCACTTTGTCATTGAGCTTTTTTGCCCAATGCTTAAGTGCTGCGTCTTTGTCTTTGCGGACTGAGGCAATAATTTCCTTGACACGATTTTCTATCTCTGACTCGATTTCCTCATCATGAATAGGTTTAAAATTCAAAGCTTCGTCGCCATAAAGAATCGGAATCATTTTATTTGGCTCTCCCAGATAACTCACTTTCGATTTGTTTCCAGCTAAGTCCTTCGTCTACGGCAAGGACACTCACAAAATAAAGCAAGTCGCCAATTTCCCACTGTAGATTCTCGCGCGAAGTGTAATTTATAACTTCGCCACATTCTTCCGATATTTTTTCAAGCAATAATTTTCTGTCTTTCAATAATTTAGTGGTGTAAGACTTCTCGGGCATCTCTCTTTTGCGTTCAGCGATTTTTTCAAATAATACAGGCAATGAAAAATTGGGCGAAGTCTGATTTCTCGTAAAACAGCTATAACTGCCATCGTGGCAGGCAACACCTTCTTGAGTGACTGTAAAAACAAGACTGTCTTTGTCGCAATCTGCGCGACAAGATAAAAGTATCTGCGTATTTCCAGAGGTGGCACCCTTCTGCCATAATTCTTGACGCGAGCGACTATAATAAATTCCTTTGCCGGACGACAAAGCCTTTTCAAGCGACTCTTTAGAGCTATACGCCAACATCACTAATTTTTGATTCTGGTCTTGAACCACAGTTGGTATCAAGCCATCCGGTCCAAATTTCAAACATTCTATTAGTGCCTTAGCAAGGTCAATACGTCCTGTATACAAAGCCATCCCGACTTGGACGTCTATGTTATTGCGGCTAAGTTCTATCACTTCTTCTGTATTGGCAACGCCACCAGCAACAGTGAGTGGTTTATCGAGACTATCTCTTAATTGTTTTACTGCATCTATGTCCATGCCACCAAGACCACCTTCGGCCTCGACATATGTACTCAAAAAACTATTACAATAAGGCGCTAGCCGCTTGGCTCGCTCGAGAACAGACTCACTTGTTGTATTAGTCCAGCCTTTGTCGACTACTTTGCCATCTTTGTGATCGAGTGCCACCATCACTTTATTCTTGGGTAATTGCTTGAGCAATTCTGGCTCAGCTTTAGTACCAATTATTATTTGGCTTGCACCAGCACGCAAATATTCTTGAGCAGTTTCAACATCTCTGATGCCACCACCTACGCGAGCATCGCATACTTGACATATCTCTTTGATCAAGGCTTTGTTATCGCCTTTGCCCATGGCAGCGTCTAAATCAATTACTGCCACTTCGCCATATCTATTGAACTTACGCGCCAGCTCAAGCGGACTTAAATCTGCTTCCAGAACAAACTCTTTGCCCTGACGCAATTGCACTGCTTTGCCTTTAATAATGTCTATGCTTGCCACTAACATATGCGCACCTGCACTCCCTCTTGATTGAGTATATTTTTGATTTCGCCTACTGTATGCGAGCCGTCGTGAAAAATGGTGGCAGCGAGTGCTGCATCGGCAAAAGCTTGTTTGAACACGTCTACAAAACTCTGGCTATTTTTGGCGCCACCAGAGGCAATGACAGGAACTGGTAAATTCAAAGCGAATTGTTTGACTAGCTCCAGATCAAAACCAGATTGAGTTCCGTCTTTATCCCACGATGTAAGTAATATCTCTCCAGCTCCAAGTTCGACGCATTTAGATGCCCAATCAAAAGCGTTCATAGAGGTATTTTCGCGTCCGCCTTTGATTAAGACTTCTGCAACACCATCTAAATTGCGCTTAGCGTCTATAGCTACCACACAACACTGCGAGCCGAATTTGTTCTTTATATCAGTAATAAGCTTTGGATTTTTGACAGCTTGGGTGTTGACTGAAACTTTGTCAGCACCAGCCTGAAGCAGCACTTGAACATCGTCAATTGTGTTTACGCCACCGCCAACAGTGAATGGAATAGACAGATTTTTGGCTACGTTTTTGACCCATTCAAGCATGGTTGAGCGTTTTTCATGCGAAGCTGTAATATCAAGAAAGACTATTTCATCAGCTCCTTGCTTCTCATATGACAAAGCTAATTCTATGGGGTCGCCCATATCGCGAAGACCAGTAAAATTAACTCCCTTCACTGTGCGACCATTGGCTACATCTAAACAAGGAATAATTCTTTTACAAAGATTATTTGCTGACATCAAAAAGCCACCTCTGCAAAAGATTTTGACCAAAGGCACCACTTTTTTCTGGGTGAAATTGAAACCCGGTTATATTATCGCGCTGCACTGCTGCACAAAAGCGCTCATGATAATCTGCCGAATATAAAGTGTCAGATGAATTTTGGGGAACTGCGTAGTAAGAATTGACGAAATAGGCGTATCCAGGCTCGTAACCATTATTTTGCGAGTTATCCAGTTTGTTCCAGCCAATTTGAGGAACTTTACCTTTAGTAAAACGCACCACCGACCCTGGTACCAGACCTAGACCCACAACTCCAGGCGTTTCTTCACTTCCATCAAATAGAATTTGCATCCCCACGCATATGCCAAGATAGGGCGTGCCAGATCTAACTAACTGAGTTACACACTCGCTCAGTCCACCTTTTTCAATAGACTGCATCACGGCACCAAAGGCACCGACACCGGGCAAAATAAGTGGTCTGTTTCCATCCGGCAAATTATCTGCGCCAACTTCATTGACTTTGACATCAAGGCGTTCAAGTAGGCGCAACACGCTGCCTTTATTGCCGCCATCTATATTTACCAAATCTACTTCAATCTCAGTTTTCATCGAGCACGCCTTTTGTCGATAAATACTCGTTGCTACCAAGCGGCTTGACGCATTGTTTTAGCGCTCGCCCGCAAGCTTTATAAACTGCTTCTATGACGTGGTGATCGTTGTCTTGTGCAATTATGTGAACATGCAAAGTTGCTTTGAGACCGTCTACAAATCCTTTATAGAATTCTCTGAACAAATTGGGGTCGATACCACCTACGGTGAAATTGCCGAATTTGACATTCCAGGTCAAATTGCGTCTACCGCAAATATCTATTGCGCAAACAGCCAGACTTCCATCCATTGGAAAAGTAAACGATCCGGCCCGCTCGATACCTTTCAGCCCGCCAAGAGCCTTGTAGATAACCTCGCCAAGCACAATGCCACAGTCTTCAATCAGGTGGTGAGGGTCGACTTCAATATCGCCTTTGGCTTTTACACTCAAACTAAATCTGCCATGAACAGCAAATGCTTCAAGCATGTGCGACAAAAATGGCAAATTGGTATCAATATCTACCGAACCCGGAGTATCCAGATCGATAGTCATTTCTATCTGGGTCTCTTTGGTGTTACGCTCGACTGTTGCTTGTCTACTCATATTAGTTACAGTCCTCATAGTCCCAGAAGCTCCTTCAATTCATCTACCGATTCTAAAACACGCGATGCACCAGATGCCGTCAACTGTTCTGCACTAAGAGTGGTACTGACACCAAATGCCTCAATCTTGATGGAGTGTGCTGCTGCCACATCATCCACCGAATTGCCAATGTAAATGGCATCGGTCAAATTATTCTCTTTCATACAAGCTTCTAGATAATCTCCAGAAGGCTTTGCCTGTAAATGTGGTCTGTCGCCCATACAATAAATCTGGTCAAAGACTGAGTCTAGACGCGAAGCCCAGACTGGATCATACTCGACACGACAACGTCCGGTTACTACAAATATTCTATGTCGCTTACGCAGAGATTCAAGCACCGCAAGGTCGCAAATAAGCTCCTCTTTGTCCATCGCAATTTCTTTGTACATGGGAATCGCAGTCAAAACAATATCTTCGATATCAGCTTCATACCCGCGACGAAAAATTAGCTCCTGAGTGGCAATCCAATCATCGTTATAACCACCTTCTGCTTTGAGCGCGCTTAACTCGCCCTCTTTAAGCGGAATACCCGTATAGTTTTCGACTAACTTCTCGACCACTTTTGCAAAACTTTTTGAAGTATCGACGACAGTATCGTCTAAATCGAAGATAATTCCAAAAGACTTGGAAAACTGGTCAAGCACACTCAAGAATTTGTCATTCTCAAATTGTGTTCCAGTCGAAACACGCACCATTCCATCTATCACTTCGCTGCGATCACGCACAAGCACGGACTTTGAGCGACAATACTCGGTAAAGCGCTTAGCTAAAAAACCCATATTAATTAAAATACTATTGCTTGCACCACGCGTCACTTTGTATCCGCGATGCTCAATTTCTGTCGCTAGATTATCCAATCGAATCAATGAATCTTTGACCTCCGCTTTCACTCTTGTTGCATTATCCAGAAGTTTCTGCGCCATCCACACGGCTGCAGCGTTTACGCTAAAAGGCAGCTTGACTCGCTCTAGCACCTCGATTAGTTCAGGCTTGCCAAAAACAATTCCAAGTCTGAGCCCAGCCATTCCCCACGCTTTAGAAAATGTTTTGAGCACAAGCAAATTGTCAAACTTATTTATAAGAGACAAACAACTGGCTTGAGCATATTCACCATAAGCCTCGTCTATAACAAACAAAGTCTCAGGATAAGCCTTGCACCACGACTCTACGCGCGACACTTCAAGCAATGCACCAGTTGGATTTTCAGGAGAAGCAAAAAATGCTATTTTGGCACCCTTTCTAAGCTCATTCTCGATTCCATCTATATCGAAAGTTAAATCTGCCATCACTTTGACGGCACTAATTTTTGCACCAGCTAGTCTTAAACTATGAGGAATAATGACAAAACATGGGTCCGAAATTATGGCGCGGTCGTTTCCTGCCTCAATAAAAGAAGCTGAAATAACCGATATGCCCTCATCGCTTCCATTCGTTAAAAGCACCGATTCTGGTTTTACTGAATAATAAGCCGCAATCTTGGCATTAATCTCATCATATTCCGGATAAGTATTGAATAATTCATCAGGCAAATCCGGGCAATTAAATACATCTGCGAAACCTTTAGTATTCTCGTTAAAATCAAGTCGAGCAAAATTAAATCTGCCTTCTTGGGGTCTTTTATATGGTGGCAAATTACTTACTGTAACTCTTGGCGTAACGGGCATTAGACAATTTTCTCCAATTTGTACTCAAGAATATCTTTAGCACCCCATGCCACCAGTTTTGGAATCAAGCTTGGCACCTCATCTTTGTCTACAGCAATTTTGACTGCATAACCAGAACCTTGATAAAGCTCGGATACAGTAGGCGATTTCATACAAGGAAGATTTTTGACGATACGCTCAAAATCAGCTTTGTCTACGTTCATTTCAAGCAAGACTTTCTTGCGCGCAGCAAGCGAACTCTTCATCAGCATCACAAGCTCTTCTAACTTTTGTCTCTTAGTTTTATTCTCTAAAGCCTCGCGACTGCAAATAAATCTTGTGGTAGAGCGCATAACTTCATCGATTATTACTAACCTATTAGATACAAGCGTTGCACCAGTGGCAGTGTTATCAATAATCAAGTCCGCATCTTCTGGTGGCAATGCTTCGGTGGCGCCATAAGTGCGAATGTAGATAGAATTAAGTTTTTTCTTTTCTATATAGGTCTCAGCCAGACACTTATACTCAGAGGCAAGCACAAGTGGTTTGTTTCCACTACGCGCCTTCTCTAAATCTAGATTCTCAGGCGCCGCCACCACAATTCGAACCGGGTCAAAGCCCAGATCGAGCAATTCGACCACATCTGCTTTTTGCTCAACAATCCAATCGTAACCGGCAAAGCCGCAATCGTGTCTTGCAAGCGAAACCAAACTTGGAATATTTTGAGCTTTTAAAAATTTACCTTCAATCATTGGATCGCTAGATGTTGGGCGGTAAGAGCGCGATTCTTGACTGAACTGAATACCTAGTCCCTTAAGTAAAGCCAAAACCTTTTCTTGCATACGCCCAGTGGGGACGGTCATCTTAAGGACATCATTGCCAGAGTCGGCACTGTTATCCTTCTTCGAATTGGCTTCTGTTGTGGTTTGCATTGTTTGCCCCTGCCTTTGGCTTGCTGATATAGATACAAAAAAACCCGCTTGGTGCGGGCTATAACATTTACAAGATTGAATTCAATCTAAAGACCTGTCAGCCCGCTCAAATTTCCAATCTATGATGATGTGCGTGACGCTTGGGGTTCACGCTTTTCCATTTGGCAAATTTGAGGTCGGTCTCTAAAAGCATTTGCGCCTTCCGATTTCTGACTTTTCCAGGTTAACATCGCCAAAATGCCATGGCTACGTTTCCATAAGCAATGTAACATGACAACCCGCTAATCTATGCCAGGTTCAGTCTAACGGCGAACAACGGGCGCAAGCCCTTCGGCAAAGGATTTAGCGTAGGAAAATTTGGGTTCAATCGCAAAATTCCCAGACTTATCTATAAAGCCGTATAAGATTTTGCGCTCGTTTTTGGGATCGACGATGGACACGAGTGCCAGACCGTCGCTAAAACATTCCGCCGATAAATATTGAGGCTTTATGACAAACTTTCCGGTCTTATCTATATAACCCCACTGGCGACGAGGCGAGGAAGAACTGTCGTCGATGCAGACTGCGGCCAGTCCATCTTTAAAATGGCGAACATCATCAAACTTATCGGGTGGGATTACAAAATTAAAATTGCTATCAACGAAACCCCAATTTGTCTGTTTCGATAATGGTCTTGCAGCGGCAAGCCCCTCTGAATAAGGCATCATCTGCAGTTCGTGCAAGACAATCCAATTTTGATTAAGGCTGTAGCTGCCTTGTTTCTCGTATAAGTCTGGATTATCATCTAGCCGATTTGTTCTGTCTGGTATGCCTTCTTTAGGCGCTTCAACCTCTTTTCCTGTGCGATCAATATATCTATTTGTTGTATCAGAATCGGTGATATAAGTGACTCTTGCCTTACCATCAACAAAAGAATCTGCATCCTTGAATGTTTTGTCGAACGCGACTTTGCCTTTAGTATCTATATACGAATAAGTACGCCCTTCAGCAAACATGGCTATGCAAAACACTGCTGCAATAATACAAGCAATTATTTGCGCAGCCATCAAAGTAGCAACACCAATGGCGATACCGTATTTACCTTCGATTTTAATGATACCCATTGCTTTGTAGGCTGCAATCAACACCATATTCGCCACAAACAAAATCAAAGACGTGCCACCAAGTGCCACAGTGTAAATCATGGGAACCGCAGACAGTCCGCCACCAAGGGCAGTTATCACACTGGATATGGTTGCAAGCCAAAGGGCAGTACCAAATGCAATGGCGGTAGTCAATCCTTGCAGTGGTGCAAAGATCAATCCACCAATTATTTTGTGCCCTACTAAACTAAAACCAGGCAATCGAGGAAACACAAAAAAGAACACGAGCGACGAACTTAGTAACGCCGCCCCCGCACAAATTAAAACTGGAATTAACAGATCCATTACCCAATAGTAGCAATTTTGCAATTGAACATAAAGCCCATGGTCTAAAATGGAGATATGAGCGAGCTAAACGAATCCGCCAAAGAAAAACATCTAAGTTACGAGCATTACCGGCTCTGCTTCTGGATTGGCTTTTTAATTCTTGGAGCTATTGCAGCTCCAATGTTTATAGGCTGGTCATTTAGACCAAAACCAATTCTTATTTCGATTATTGGAACACTAATTTACTTTGCAATAGGCGGCACAATTGGTGGTCTGACGACAATGACAATTGGATATCCATTAAATCTGCTATGCGAAAAACTTCCATGGACTCGTGAAGAGCGTCGATGGTTCGCCATTCGCACACCCTAGTTAAATTACACAATGGAAACGTGCTCGTCATCGGGGGAAAGACCTCCAATCAAAAATCAGATTCTGGAGAAAAATTGACTTCGACTATTGAGTTGATTGATACCAAAACAATGACGTCTAACGTTGTGGGACAACTTCACAAAGCTAGAACTCAATGCTTTGCTTGTCCACTTGATTTAGACAAAGCGCTCATTTTTGGTGGACATTTCTTGGATGAAGCAACCGATATGAAAGAATTAGGAGGATTGAGTGTACGAGAATTTGAGCTCTACTCAGGAAAAACGACCTGTTCACCCAAAAGCACATATCCACCTGATCTATGGCTCTGGAGCATTATTGATACATTGCGAAGTATCAATCGCACATCAGACTAAACTCCAAATCCCTCATAAACAAAAGCACCTTGAATAGCTTCTAAGTCTCGTACAGTTACTCCATGTGCTCGACAAACTTTACGCCAATTCAATTGTATCTCATTAGTCATTTCTTCTACTATCAATTGCGCTTGACTCTCATCCAATAAGAATCGAGAACGTTGACTGAGCAGATTTTTCGCATTAGCAAATCGACCCATATCGCCGCAAGCCATGGCTAAATCGCGATGCTCAAGTGACACTGCAGGTGATGGCGTAAGGTCATACGCTGGAGCCAAATGCCAATTACGAGCAAAACTAATACAAGCATGGTTTCTTGGATGATCGTCGTTATTAGAAATAAGTGCGTTAAAACACATCCGTCGAAATAACTCCAAAGAATCCTTTTTCGGATCTTCAACTACTCTGCGAATTTCTTCAGCCAAAAGAACGTAAGACCAACGCTCTCGATTCATAGGCGATTCATCGGCACCAAGCAATGTGAGAGCACTAATCATTCGTGCCCTCAAATATCCAGATTTTGATTTCTTGCGGTCAAATCGATGCACTAAAAGTACATCTTTGCCACCAATTTTTTCTAAGCGGCTTCTAGCAGAATTGATTTTACATATTCTTGCCAGTTCAAGCATCGCATGCTCTACACGAGGATTATTCCATCGATCATCGGGTCTTGAAAATTTAGCTACCCAAAGTCCAGACTCGTCTTCAACAACTGCTTTAGGTCGTGCACCTCCCATTGATGTGCCAATAAGCAAAATGTCCTTTGTTTGCACAGTGGCGAAATCAGTTTCCATTACTTGTTCTTCAATTAGCCGATGCGCGATTGACTGCAACTTCTCCAGTTGAAGCGTGTTATTGAATTTTCTAAGCGGTGCCGGAGGCTCTTGATTCAATCCAAATCCAAGAGCCCCGGCTCTATCATCAGGAGATTCCAACAAATAATCGATCTCATCAAGATTCGTTTTTCCGGAATATTTTTCAATAAGCTGACGCCCCCAATAGTCTGGACCTGCATCGCGTAAAGAGTTGAAAACGCCTTGAAATTTAGCGCTTTTATATGTAGCTGTTCCTAGTTTCAACTCAACTGGGTCTATTTCAACAGAATCATTTCGAGCAAGATAAGTTTTGCCATAAACAAACTGGCCAACTGTATTTCCACTCCGATCGCTGTCCAGACGCAACAACCCAGCAGTCACACTTTGAGTTTGTCCTGGTAGAGTAACATAAACATAACACTCTTTTTTCGAGCGCTTAGAAATCATTGTTCAAGCCTTTTTCTACTCGGACACGCTGACGCTGTCTATGAGAATCAAGCGCGATGCCCTCTAAATCTTTAGCCGGATCAGCGACTTCAAATAACTGATCAAGATGGTCGTACAGCCAAAGTAATGCGGTATAAACGACAATGCCTGTAGACGGTTTTCCTTTCTCGGCATCCATCACAGCTCGCGGTCCGGTCCCAATTCGCTCGGCGACATTAGCAACAGTCATATTTCTGCGAATACGAGCTATCCGCAAGTTTTCACCAAGTTGAAGCAAAGCTTGCTCGACAGGGTAAGGTGGAGATTCAACCAATTTATTAGAACGAGTCATATGCTTTTAAAAGCCAATTAACTAACTTATTATGCTTTTAATAGCATACCACGCCAAGTGGATTATGGCAATTCGAAATACGGGCGATACTTCCACTGTTCTATCTTGGCTTTATCCGCAGCGGCTAATTCAGTCAGTCCCATCTTCTCAAAAAGCTTGTAGCGATAGTAATAAGCATCGCCAGAATAAGAATCAATCTCGATTGCCTTGCTAAGCGAATCTCGGGCTTCATCATT
Organism: uncultured Candidatus Obscuribacterales bacterium; assembly: GCA_964606665.1. GTDB lineage: Bacteria > Cyanobacteriota > Vampirovibrionia > Obscuribacterales > Obscuribacteraceae > Aved-18. Next base: position 186,413 of record CAZSHS010000002.1, read on the forward strand.
CAAGCCATTCAACATTTGCATCAAACCCAGATCAGACAATATCTCTGCACTATTGGGTCTAGTTTCATTGGCTTCACAAGCCAGCCTTAATGCTCCAGGCAAATCACCAGTCTTCCACAAATAAGTCGATTTTGCACACATTACATAGACCCGCTCAAGAACGGACTTAGCAAGTTCCTGGGCAATGTCTAAATCTCTTTTGGCATCTTCAAATTGCCCAAGCAACATCCGACAAAGCGCTCGGTTAATCAGTGGAAACGACGCTGTCGAGTCGAGCTGGTGCGAATTCGTTAGCTCCTGAATGGCAGTCTCAAACTTGCGCTCCTTCATGCGGATAGAAGAACTAAAAGTGAGCAAATGTGCCATCTGCTCTTTGGGAAGTTTATCGGTTAAGTTCTGCATCAAAGAATGAAAATCGGATATAGCCTTTTCAGTTTGATGAACCTTCATTTCAAGCTGAATACGCTCAAGTTTTGACCACAAGTCCGGCTTTTTAATTCTATCAAGCTCAGCTAGTGCCTCGTCGTGCTTATAGAGACGCTGCAAGGCTTCCGCTCTGAACAGGTGAAGTTGCTCAGCTTCTTTGTGTTTAGCTGTCCGACCTTCACTTGCAATCAATACATCTTCGAAACGGTCGAGCTTTAATAGAGCATGCAATTTCAAAATTAAAATCGGCTCGTAGTAAGAGATCTGATTAAGATAGCGATCTGCAACTGATATCACTTCCTCAAAATGGCTCATGGCAAGATGGGCATGCCCACAGTAAAGATAAAGATCTCGTTTCTTTGGAAAGCGGGCAATCATTTTTTCATACAGCTCAATAGCTTCAGCATAATTCTTATCAACGAATTTTACGTGTGCTTTTTGAATATTGCGATCACCTATTGCCAAGGCACAAAAGAAAACCAAGACACTTACAAAGTTTGGCGCTTGAATGCTTTTGGTTATGTCCTGATAGAAAATGAAAGCGAGCACCGCTAGCAATGCCATCAAACCAACAGCGACTCTGCAAGATGTTTTGAACGAAGCAAGGTCTCTATAAAACAAAACTTTGAATGTGATAAGTCCGATGCCCAGGATGAAAAGCATCAGATTTAGGACATATACTAAAGTCACTGTCTGTTCGTGACTCATTTATAGAGTACTCAACAAAATCGGACAGCGCTCAGTGAATATCTTGCAGCTCTCATCTACATCTTTCTTGTAGAACTTCACAAGCTCGACAATCTGCGCATCTTTCTCCTGCAATAACGAATCAGCAAAGAGAGGTCTTGATTCTGGCGGCAAATACAATTCCATGTACTCATCTACTAAAGGACTAATCAGATTCATTAAATCGTACATTCTGATGAGCTGGCAGAGCGAAGCTATCTCAGTTGCCACAAGCATCTCGTCTTCTTTTCCAGCTAGATAACTCTGCACAAGACTCTGCACATTTTCTATTTCTTCGCCAATGCTGTCCACGTCAATGTTCGCGACAGAATAAGCTTGATTGAAAATGTCTTGTTCCAATCTGCGGCTGGTCTTTTTTAGCTGTGAGTACTCATCTAAAAACTCAAGATACAAATTAAACGGCCAAAGCTCGCGCCCAGAAAATAGTACAGAAGCTTCCTTGATGCTCAACTTGCTATTAACTATTTTATGGGAAACGTCTTGCAGTTCTTTGACGGAGGGCATTAGGCAAATTCCATGGGCAAATCCAAATTTTAGCTATACCCCTTAGACCTGCCTCACAGCAGGCGGTGCCCAATCACCATTCAACACGCTAGCGCATGGTGCATAAAGTCTCATCGTCACACCAAGCGTTCCCGATGCTGGAGCTGGAAGCCAATTTGCGACTTTATCCGCGCCAGGATTTTTGTGTTGTATATAAAGATCTACTGAGCCATCAGAATTTTTGTTCAATGGCATCCACGAACTAATCGCAAATCGATTCAGTTCATTTGCAAATTGAAATCCAGCTTCATCATACATGGTGACAGACCAGAAAGCATTCACCGGGGGTAGTGCCTCTTTTTCGAAGTGAAGCACATAATTTTTATCACCAGAAAGCGGCTTGCCATTGGCATCTGCAAAGTTCAACGGATAAACTGCATCCTCAGGTGGATTTGCACCTAATCCTGCCATCGAAACAATCGCTCGCTTGAGATAATAATTTCCATAAACTCCAATTGAGTCGGTATTCATTGCCCAGCCATTGACTGGTCTTCCCATCGCTTTTAGCTTACTTAACATCAGCTTTAATGCGTCTTGAGTACCACGTACAAATTCTTGCTTCAATTTTTGATCGAGTTGTGAAAGTTTGAAATCTTTTCCGACTTCAAATCCAAGACGCCCAAGTCGAGCAATAATAGACCAATCAGAATCATGAGGCGGATTGGTCTTTACCAATTCAGCCGCCATTGCAAAGTACTCTTCTGGCGACATTGCATTGACGAATTCCAGTGGGGGAGTTTTCATGTCTACACTTGCATCCTGTGCAAACGAAGGCACTACATTCGATGGCGTACCACTCCAGTTGGACAAAGGTGTTATTTTCATAGCATCTTGCAGGGCATGCACGCTTGCATAGTCGTCGGGTCCGTCAGTTTTAGTGCGTCCAATAATCCAAACAAACGGTGTGGGAGCATTGATTCTAAAAACCCCATCTGGTAGTTTTCCACTCCAATCCGACGGGACAATGGCATAATTTTGCGCATGGGTTCCCGATGTCCGCCAACCTGGCGAGGCAAAAACATCGGTCCACATATCGAGCATCGGCATCAAATAGTATCTGCCATTTGTGTCGGGAATCGAGACAATTACCGGTTCTTTGGTCAAGTCAAGCCATGCTGAGCTGTATAAAGTGTCAAAATTGGGTCTCACTACCACTTTGAATTCGGCATCAGGAAACGCTTTTATATGGCAAAAGGTATTAACTGGTCCATAACCCATTTTCTGTCCGACAGGCATATTAGTTAACTGTCGGCGTGTGACTTCCATTGTAATGAGCGGATAAAAGTAGCTGTATGCCTCAGAGCCGATTGCATAAGCAAGCTCAGGAGTGATGCCCAATGATGCAGTAATGGTGTTCATAGTGCCTCCGCCAGGTAATTCAGGTCACAGTAGATGACTAATTTATCAGCTTGGCAGCTTAAACTACAGCTCATCCTTTAGAACGAACGTATTCCGTCTCAGGCAGGAGGTTCTGGATATCAAGCCTTTTTTATAATTTAAACAATCGCCGTTTCTACAAGGAAGTGTCATGAAAGAAAAACTGCAGATTGCCGGGTTGTGGCACAATCAACACAGCTCAGAGATTGACCTGAGTCAAAGCGAAAATGGTCAAATTACCGGAGCTTTCAAAACTTGCACACAGGGCATCCATAAAGAATATCCCCTAACTGGATTTGCCCACGATGACGTCGTGGCTTTTTGCGTGAATTTTATCGAACATGGAAGCATCACAGCATGGGTAGGGCAAATTCAATATCAAAATGAAAAGCCTTTTTTAAACACACTTTGGCATATGTCCACGGAAATGGGTAAGTACGAAGCTCGCGATGACAAGTCGTGGAAATCAATACTATCTGGTGCCGACCGATTCTATCGCGGACCTGCGATTTCAATGACTGGCGAAGGCGAAACAGAATCAATTGCTCAGTATCCACCCTATCTAGTTGGAGCTAGAAAGGCTTCAATCTATTAATTCGACTAATCGGCCTATGGATTGATTCTTTTTAGCGAAATTCCAAATATTGTAATAAGGTGCAAATCTAAAAATTTGCATTAGGTTTCCGGAAAACACCCCCCCGAGGTGCCGGAAAAATGGAATAGGCAAGGTTTAAAAGCACTTAGCTTCCTTGCCTATTTCTCAAAAGGAAAATTTCTAAGGTGCAAAAATTATGGTTACAAGATTACTCCTGGCACTAACTGGTACCAAACAATCGTTATTTGCAAGCGAAGTAGCATTCAAGTTAGCTGCAAAAACTCAAGCATCAATCACCGCTCAACACGTAATCGACACATATACAAGCTGGGAATTTCTTCGCAACGACGAACCTGGGCTTTTAGCAAGCGGGTTGTACACTGACGCCTTCACAAATTTGAGACACTCCCAAAAAAACATTGCAAACGAACTAATTGCAGTTTGGAAAAGCTTAGCCGACAAACAAAATGTCGAATACAAGTGTTTTATTGATGAAGGAAATCCAGTAAAAGAAATCTGCAAAAGATCAAAGAATTTCGACCTGGTGATAGTAGGGCACCGCGCGCGGTTACAAGATGAACCAGAAGGTGATCCATGGCACGGGGTCAAATATACTGTGGCAGAAGGACTCGCTCATGACTGTGCCAAACCACTCTTAATAGTTCAGCAGCCGGTGAAAAAACTATGGAAAAAAGTTTTAGTCTTGATGTCACCCAATCATGAAAATTCAAATTTTCTGCGTGCCTGTAGCGGCATGGCTAGTTCACTTGGAGCTCATTCTGAAGCCAAATTCATAGCTAATATGCCGCCAGCAAAAACAGATGATCTTTTCTTGAATGAAGATTTCAACCACACACTACTTATACTTCCCACAAGAATTGAAAGCTCTAAAAGAGTTTCAATTCTAGACGAGCCAACAGAACTTTTCGTACGTCGATTGTCTCTACCGGCGATACTACTTTGGCCCGAGGAATCGGCATACAAAATCGAACAAATAGACGAAACAGATACCGAAGTTGCTTCCTCGCGCTAACCTAACTCGAAGGTTGTAACACCGTAAATATCATTGTAAGGCAGGTTTGGTGGACTACCATAGTACATTCGCGCACAGCCGAAGCACTCTGTCATTTTGTATTGACTCGCTAATTCAATTGCATTTAGGTTGATTTCAGGGGTATCAAGAAAAACGGGCTCGCCTATTGCTACTGTATTTAGTGCTCTAAATAACTGATTAGCAATTTCTGGTGTTTTAGCAAACAATGGTCCAATCTTCCACCCTGAATGACAGCATCGAATGGTGCCAAAGCCAAGACACTCATTTGTATTTCGATAAACAAATGTCCTACTTTCAGACATTGAAAGCCAGTTTCTCAAAAAAACATTGCGAGCAAAACCGAAGCATCGCCTATCAATTTTTTCAATGTCCAAGAAATCCTTTTCACTAAATGGCAATACACAAGAATTGTCGTAATCGAAATTTTGACCCGTTGTCTGCATGCGAAGATTGCGATGGCTAAACTCAAATCCACCTTTTGCGTAAAATGATTGCATTGAAAAAACACCATCCATGCCAATTGCGGCTTGCGGCTTTAATCTGGATAATAACTTATCGCGTCTAGCCAACCACAAATCTCGTCCCATTCCCGAATTGCGCATATCGGCGCGCACTATAAAGAATCCCATGAAACCAAATTCGCCGTTGTAAGATACAGTCGAGCCAGAGCCTATCATTTCGCCATCTTTTTCAAGAACAAGAAATCCATCTGGATCTGTTTGCCAGAATACATCAGCATCGTGCGCTCCCGGATTCCATCCTTCCAGACGTGCCCATTCGACTGCGATATCTAATTCGTCGCGAGTCATTTGCCTAATTGAGGTTTTAGTATTTATTGCAGATCCTCGGGTCTAAGATAGCGACTGGGTCGAGTCGAGCGGTCCAACTTAATGGTCAAATCAACAAACTCTCTAAAACTATCTGCCCATTTAACTGGCTTGCCGATTCGGGAGCAGGAGAGTACCTCCTCATGATCAATTTGCAGGTCGATATCATCCATTTAATTAAATAGACATCCACTCAGAAGGTTTATCCGGGTTGTATTTGATCCGTTTTTTGTTTTGAAGCAATTTCTGAGCAGCTTCATCAGCGCTTTTGCGATCGCTAAAGCCATGGAGCATATTATTCATTTTGAAAATGTGCTTTCCTTTGGGTGACACGTATTCAATCTGACCATCAATATAAAACGGCGTGAATACACCATGGCTTCTGTGGTGAGCGCTTTTATCCTCCTGCACAATGGCTTGAGTATAGGTTGCATCAGTCTCCACCCATTTGGAGCGGTCACCACCAAAGTAAATTCCTGCAGCAAACAGGGTTACGGCAAATAAGATGAGAAATGCGATTTTCATGAGTATTTGGTCTCTTTAATAGTTAAGCAGCGCAAAAGACTTTCCCAAAAGCTGAAGCTCGCGATCAAAACCCAGTATAACAAATTGTATAAGCCAGCTCTGCTTGAAAAAACGACTCCCGCAAGCAAAAAGTTCAATATATTCACTACAATCAAGCGGCCTACAACGTTAATAATTCCGCGTCTGTAAATGCTTACTGTGACTGAACTCAAAATGGCACTTGTGAGAAATTCTGCGCATATTTAATACACGATGAAACGAACACCAAAAGACACCCTCGATCTGTCGTAAGATTTTCGGCATAAACGCAGCAATTCAATTAGCGAAGACTACTAATCCTATCTTTGCTAACATGAGCCACATTCTCACTGGGACTAACTCCTGCTCGGGCAAAGTTTTCACGAATCACAACCCAGTCAACAGATTTAGCTGAATCAGAAGAGGTCAAAATTGCTTGTGGTCGCTTGAGCACTTCATGGTCAGCAGTTTTAATTAACCAATCTTTGATTGCAAGAAATAGCGATCGAGAATATTGCCCTTCCTCACAAATCAAATGTCCCGCCTCAGCGTCCACCACATAGGTTTTCTTTTTTGAAGGAATTTTGCTAAACAAAGTAGCGCATGCATTGGGACTGCTAACTTTATCTTTTAGACCGTGCACAAACAGAACCGGAAGGTCATTTACCTGAGCTGCCGTTTTGGGACTGTCATTGATAAATCGAACGAACTTTGCAGTTTCAATCACAGAAAAGCGCTGCCGGCGCGACTGGGTCTCAATCATCGCTTTGCGCAAATCAGGATTATTGGTAGCCCTTTTTATCACTAGACTAGTTGCGGTGGCGCGATGCTTAGCTCTCAAAACAGTCAAATCTAGAGCAGCAAGACATCCTATTTTGAAAGTACTTCGAATCTTCCAGGTCGGAACTGTACACACCAATCCATCAAAAATTTTGGGATGAAGAGCTGCAGCTTTCAAAGCAATTGCACCTCCAGTAGATTCTCCAAGCAGAATGACTGGCACCCCGGGGTTTTGCTTGCGCAAGGACAGCGCAGCGTCTTTAACATTCTCGACTGACTTGCAAAAATCAACCTTTTCCTGTTTCGTGCCAGATTCAGAGACTTCATAGCCCTGGACGCTCACAGCGTAAGTGGTAACGCCGCAAGGCGCCATATCGTCAGCCAGTTTCTTAAATGTTTTTGGATTTTCAGTTAGTCCCGGAACGCACAACAGAATTACCTTTTGCTCCTTAGACTGAGCGATTTTAACCTGTGCATTTGCCGGTAGGAGATGGGTCCACACGAACAAAGATAGTAATAGGATGCCAGTTTGCTTCATCACTCAACCATATAGCTTTACTTCCTGTCTAGCTCAAGTGCTTTGAGTAAATGCCGTGTTTAATGAAGTTTCTGACGTCAAATTCCCTGCAATTTTGTCGCAAGATTCGCCATGATGCTCTCTGCGCTGCCGCTCACGACGGCATTAGCGCCTGCATTCTTTAAGTTTTCGACCACTTCTAACCGGTCGGACAGCTTAATCTTGCTTTTGCAAAGAGCAGGCAACTCGTGCGATGCGCTAAGACTCGGCAACAAACTCTCTATTAAAATGTACGCCTGCTCCACAGCATCAACATTGATGTGATAAGCAAATCCAACTGTAGTTATATTGAACTCGCTGGCATATTTTGCTGCGGTGGCAATTTCAGAAACAGCATCGGCAATATAAAAGATGCGACCGCCGTCAATTTGCTTTGAGACATGACTAAAATGATCAACACCTTTACTAAAGCCATCGCGTTTGCCTAATAATTCATCTATAGAATTTTGGATCACCATGCCTTGTTGCGATTTTATCCACTCGTCTAAGATCGACTGTTCAAGCGCAGATGTGATGTAATTTTTGCATCCGTCATTATGTAGTTTGCAAAGCAATTCTGGAGCAAAATTGAAATAACTGCAATGCTCTCCTGCAGCACCAGCCAGAACATTATAAAACGCGACTGCTGCGTCTAAAGCAACAAGATTGGCGCCGTTCTCTTCGTTAAAGAGTTTCATCTTCTCGAGACAGGAATAACCAGACTTTTCAAAACCGAAATTGATCAAGGTCTCGATGTCGACTGACTTTCCATCCATTTCAGATAGGTGCATCCAATAAGCCACAGCAAACGCAACGGGATTTACATGCATTCTATTTATAAGAACGCCGTCTCGAATCCACATGTAGGCAGTTTTAGTCATATGAATGAATTCGCAACAGCAGTTCGATAGAAAAGATCTGGCGGGCGGGCATCATCACGGGGGTGAATGGTGCCGTGCTTTGCTGGGGATATTTAAGCTTACAATTCAGCATCAAAGTGCTGGATAAAGCCGTAACTAACTGCACCGTTTTTGACTACATATGGCAAAGTAATAGTTTGAGAGATGTCGTCTTTGTTCAAAAATTGAATGACAATTGCATCCTTGCGACCTTCGATCACATTCTTCACTCGACCGGGCGAGAATGCGACGACCACTTTAATTTGCGCAGCTCCGCCTTGCTTTCTGCGTATTTTTTCTAAATTAGCGAGTCCTCTCCTTACTGGAAGTCCAATATAATCGGGAGAATCATAGATGCTCATTTTTCCTGTGGTATCTTTAAGCACTACAGAAGGTTTGAAACTACCGGTGGTTTCAATGGTTCTATTCACTCCTGGAAGACCATGGTTTATAACCGCCTCGATCTCGCGAATTTCATCTGGGCGAACACCCATCATCTCACCAGAATTGAGTTCTATACCTTTAGTAATTGGTGCCTTTGAATCGTGAGACAAAATTAGATAGGCTGTCCAAGCCAGCAAAATACCGACAAATATAAAAACTGCTATTCTTTTGTCGCGATCTTGATTCATTTGCCAATTATAACTTACTGTCGCTTCAACACCCAGCGCTCGTTATCCCGCGAAAGTTCGCCTGCCGACATCACACATTTTTTAAGAACCGGAAGCACCTTCAAAGGATCGCACTGATATAATCCTGCACCAAAGGCCGGATTTGCTTCGAGCACAGCCCAACCTCGATCTGTTATAAAACCGACGTCAAGTACTACTCCTGGTGGCATTTGAACTTGCGGATCTTCGAATAAATTTCGAACGAAACTCAAGGCGGCTGCGCCCTCTCTAGGTGGCGGCATTCCATTTACAAGCTCTCCGTTTCTCAAATACACACTCATGGTCTGAGGCTCGCGCTCCAAAATGAAGAAACGATATTCGACTTCCCAATTCACTATTTCTGAAATTAGAACTGGAATATCGGGCGGAAGCAATTCAGAAGCCTTGATATCCTTACCACTACAATAAACTCCTGCAGGAAAACATTTGTCATCAGCAGGCTTGGCAAATATGCTATTAACCTCGCATCGTGCCTGCTCCAAGGTTCTGATTTTAACTTCTCGTTTAGTCAAGATTTTAGGCAAGGTCGGTAGCCAATCAAAAGGCGGCTCGAGCAACACAAGACTTAGAAACTCTGCCATCGCTGCGACAAATAATGGCTCACCATAAGCAATCACGTCGCCCCGACCAGCAAGCTCTTCGGGCGGACGCCAACTGGCTAGCTGACGAACGTCCCAGCCTGACTGCAAGGCTGCAACCTTCATCATTTCGGTATTGGGATTAGAGCGTGGTGGAAGAAGGAGAATCATTTGACATCATTTTACACCGCCCCGGAACAAATAATGTGACACCATCCACTCACTGCCGTGCTTATAACCCCAGAGTTCAGCACACGCAAGAAAAAATAGACGCCAGTAGTTCCACCATTTCTGAGCCTGCTCTACGCCGTATGTGCTTTCAAACAAAGGAAGTAACTCGTCTTTTTTACTGTCCATTTTCTTAAGCCAGGCATTGGAAGTATTTCGGTAATGTCTACCATCGACTAGCCATTGTTTTTCTAGTTTGAGATTATCTTGAAAATAGAGCAGCAAATCGTTGCTCGGCATGGTACCGCCCGTGAAGAAATGCTCAGTGAGCCAGTCGTTGCCATCTTTGTTTTCATAGTGATAGGCAAATTCTTTGTGAGTAAAAATGTGCACAAAGAGCTTACCGTCTCGCTCCAGCCAGCTTGCAAGCTTGCGCATTAACAGCTCATAGTTTTTCATATGCTCAAACATTTCAATCGAAACAATACGATCAAAAGTCTGGCTTAGCTCTATCTCGGCGATATTTCCTGTTATTACTTCAAGATTGCTCAAATTAAGCTCGGCTGCACGTTTTAAAATAAATTCGCGTTGAACCCTCGAATTAGACAGTGCCGTGAAATGCGAATCAGAAAACTTAGACGCAGCATATAAAGAGAAAGATCCCCAGCCGCAGCCAAGGTCTAGCACCTTTTGATTCTGTCGAATCTCTGCGCGCTTCAAGTATAATTCAAGCATGCGGTCTTCTGACAAGTCTAAATGCTGCCAGTCGAGCGCCTCGGTCTCGATTTCATCCCAATATCCAGAGCTATATTTAAGTCTATGACCAAGCACCGCTTGAAAGAACTCAAATGGAAGCTCATAGTGTTGCGTATTTGCTCTGTCTGTATAAAGCGCAATGGCAG
>CAZSHS010000003.1:0-75093 GCA_964606665.1 uncultured Candidatus Obscuribacterales bacterium
GCTATGGTTCGCGATGGAAACTGGGCTTATGTCCTTGGTCCAAATGGTGACCTTTCGCTAATATATGAATTGCATCCAAGCGGAAATGTTAAAGCTGTATTCAATAAAAATGGTCAATCGCTTTTCGAGCCTCAGGATTGGCCAGGGTTTGGAGATAGTAACGTTTCGTTTATGCCAACGAGTAAAAATGAAATTTATTCGACCAGTCTAAAGGAAGACGGCTCGCTGCACTTCATGGTTGCAAAAGATGCGAAAAGTCCTGCAAGGTCAGTTAAAGTTTTGCGCCCTGAAGGTGGAATCGAAACTCTCACGCATACACAAGATGGAATACCTGAGACGATTAGTTATTCTAATCTCGATTATGCAAGTGAATTGATTGCACTAAACGAAATGTATCGAGAAGGCAGTCGCTGGGATCCAGATTTGACTGCGGCAGTAAGAATATATATCGAAACAGTCGCAAGAAAATTTGATGCTGATCTTAGTCAGGAATCGCGCTTCCTTGTGATCCCAGAGTTTGTCCGTCTTTTCAGTAGAGCTGGATTTAGTTTGACACCGCAAGTCCAGTCTGAAGTGGCTATGGTGGCACATCATGTCAGATCGATTTTACAAGGACATCATCAAGCAGATGTTTCTAGTGCCGCTCGCATAAAGCAAGCAGTTAGTTTCATTGAATCATCTAGAAAATTATTTGCTGCAAGAGAGTATGCGGCTCAAAACAATCTAGCTGAATTACCGCCCAATTTGACAGCTCGTATCAGTTTGACCGATAAGCCAGAAATCTCTGCTCGCGATGGTTCGATTATTCATCTGACCAGCGACCCTCGCGTTTCAATAGTCGAAGATATATATGGAAGCGTGTTGTTTAAGCTCGACGATAAATTTGTGATGGCTGGCTATTCTAGCGGAGGATTTTTCGCCAGACAGGCAAATGGTAATTTAACTGTTCAGACAGCATCTGGTGTAAGTTTTACTGCAGTAATAGATCCAAATGGAAAGAGCAGTACTGGAGCTCCAGTTCATGTCATAACATCTGTGGAAGGCTCGCCTAAGGATGGTATATCAATAGGTGATAAATTCATTCATATGGACGATGGAAGCCTGGTCTTTGCCCGTCATCCCGAAACTGGAGAACGTCAGGTTCTCACCACTGGTGGTGAATTTTACCGAATCAATTCAGATTCCAGTGTGACTTATGAAAGACAAAGTTTTGAAAAAGAAGTAAAAGCTCTTTTGCAATTGCTTGAAAGAGTGCCAGAAATTAAGCGCACTGGTAGTTATGCAATTTTAAAACAGATTGTAGAAGGTACCGTTGCAGTAGAACTGAAAAATAGTCAAATGGCGGCGATTTTGCACCACATGCAATTGTTTTTACGCAGTGGTCATGATGTGATGCCAGACAATATCTCGTCTTTTGTAGAGCGTTTTGAAATGGCTCTGGACGATTGGCAGACTGCTGCCAAAATATACGAACGACTTGGCGAATTGCGAAAAGTCGCTCCCGATTTGATTAGCGAAGACCTCGAATTGCGTCTTGTGCGTGGCGGAACTTTAGATGAAAAATTCGTAGGTGATATAAACGTAATTGCATCTACAGATTCTTCTATTCAGCTGCATTTCGACTTGAGTGATCAAATGCAGGTTCATAAGGATGGACGTTTTCTTTTAGCTAAATCTACAGATGGTGTCAGAGATTTTGTTATCCGAGCAGAATACGCTCAAGGAGAACAACTTAACGGCTTTAGGATTCAGAGCGCCACCGATGGTGCGACCGAAATGGCGCTTGTACTAGATGAGCAGTCGAATTCTTATATCATCAGATATCGTCAGTCGACCGGTCTTAAAGACGAGAATCTAGGACCAGGCAAATTGACTCTGGTCAATAATCGATATTTTCAGTTCGAACCAGATTCTGGAGAAGTAGTTAGAATTTTTGGGTTGGATGCATCTCGTGAAACCTTTACTGCCAAGCGTGATGGTCTTCGCCAGGTTAGAGTTGACCGGCTGGCCCACACACTTGAACAAGAGCGGCTAGAGCAGGTGTTGAAGCAGTTATGGTCTACAGATGATGTAGTGGACCCCTATGCTACGATTCGAGACAATTTGCTTAAGGTAGCTATTCCGCGTTTCATTAAAGAGTTGCAAAATTCTGGTGTTCCCGATTACAAAATTTTCGAGTTTTTGTATCAGGCTAGAAGAATCGCTTTTGGTGACAAAACTTATTTTGATCCATTGATGGTCAGAAAAGCCAATGCAAACAATCAGCCTCTTAGTGCGCATCCTAGCGAACAAGTGCAAATGTTCTTGCAAAATATTCAAGATACAGTTCGTCGCCGATTCCAGACTAATCCCGATGACCCAATACTAAATGCGCCTGTATTCAAAATAGCTGAAGGCAGCAGGCTGGAGATAATTGGAAGCGAGGTCAAAGACGCTCAAGTATTGAGCTTCAGGCAGTCCGCAGAAAGAGTAGAAAGCCAACGACAAAAAGCAGTTTTGCCAGAAATTCTGGAAGTCGATGAACCTTTGGCTAATCCTGTTGTTGTAAAGCTAGCGCCAGAAGATACAGCCAAGCGCTGGGAGCAGTATACGCCTGCGGGCTTGGAGCAAGCACGCGGTGGTCAGCTAGAGGCATTGCAGCGACAGTTCCAAGACTTCTATCCAGATGCTCCAGGCGTTATTGCTCGATTGGAAGAAGTCGCAAGTCGCATAGCTAGAGAATTACAAGACGAGTCATGGGCGAAACTCGAGCGTAAAGATCTATTTGGAAGTTCAAAAGATAAGTGGCTTGCATTTGTATCTGCCATGCAAAATGCCCATGATTACTTGAGTACATCTACCAGAGAATTCTGGCGTTCAGAAATTGGACTCAAGTTTTTAGAAGAGCCAGGTTTTGGCGAAGCACCATATTTGAAAAAAGGAGACCGAAATCCGGAATCGATTCAAAAGGCAATCGACTCCTACATAGAAAGAACAATCATAAGTGCAATCGAGGGAACTGGAGCGAGCACCACAGGCATTGCCGATGATTTTGCAAGCATAATCAATCAGCAATTCAACTTAGCTGGATTAGACAGGGGCATGACTCAAGCACGTCTTGAATTTATGAGAAGTGCACGCGCTCAACATCTCGAAATGAGCAGAGTCGCTCGCGAAAAGGTCGCAGCCGAGTTTAACCAGATTTTGCAAGAGGCGGGATATCCGCCTGCTGACTTTTCTGTTCAGTATTCTGCTCATAACTGGGGGACTTATCTTGCAGGAGAAGGCAAATTCAGCTTGAACGCATTGATGTTCATGCGACCAGAAACAATGCCGATGGCACTTGCTATCGTGTCTCATGAAAACGTCCATATGCTGCAAGATTTGTTGCATGTTCGCCTGGCGATTGAAAGCCATTTTGCAAACTCGGCGGACATAGTTACAAGTTTTAGTCGTTTACTCAATGATACAAGTGCTGCACGTCAGATGTTAAGGGCGGCAACAGATGAGCAAGAGCTGCAAAGAGTAATTGGCGGTATTTCTGCTCAACCTGCAATTAGTGGAATCATTGCAAAATATATTGAGCTGCAAGGTAAGCAAGGCTCAGTGCCTCCTACCCAGTTGTCTGTTAAGTGGCTGCTTAGAATTTTAGATTCGCTAGAGCAGTCGGACAGATCACTTCTAACTGTAAAACAAAAAGAACATGCAAAAGAAATCGCTCTCTTACGCAGACAATCACAAAAAGTCTCAGAGCGGGAGCGCGAGTTGTTTAATTCCTCTAGGGTGGCATCTTCTTTTGGTGCGGCTTTAGAGCGCGAGTTATTGGCTGTGCAACAAGGTGGCGAAGCTGACTGGTTGACCCTTAAGAATTTGCTTGGACGTCTGGTTGAGCCCAGTTCGAATCCTGGTTTGACAGTATCAACTAGTGCGCCTTCCTTAACCGCATCTGGTATTAACTATCAACCGACAAGACTGGCCAGAAGATTGTTTGGTGAGCAGGCGCTCGATCTCTTGTTTGAAGATTCTTCTATGCGCTCGATTCTGCGAAGAGCCGTGAGCGATAGCGAAAGTAACTTGTCGTTTAGAGTTGGCGAAGACCCAGCTGCTATTTCAAATCGATTGTTGCAGGCGATTGAAAGTAATAGAAAATCTGTACACCGCCAACTAGATGGTTTGCATCAGAAGCAAATAAGAGATGGCAACAGTCCTGGATATTGGACTCGTCGCTCTGAAATTTTGGCTTATTATGGTCAATCGCATTTAGCGGAAGGTCATAAACAATTTATCGAAATCTGGCGCAATCCACAAAAGATGGAAGGGTTGATCGGCGAATACAGAGCAAGAGTCGGCGAACAACAATTCCAGAAAGAGACTTATTTAGACAATTTAAATAGAAATCGTGGCGAAGCAGTTAAAACTGGTGGCGATGGCGACGATGGTAAAGTAGTTTCTTTCACTGGAAAAAGAGTAAGAGACGTGCCAGTTGTTCAAGACACTGGACTGGTGAAACCTGGTCGTCCTCAAGAAGTTCAAGCTCAAAAGCCAGAAGATTTAGATGACAATCTTTTGACTGCGCAAAGGCGTCTTGCCAAGTTTTACGAAAAGGTCGAAACTCAGAAATCGCTCGCTCACTCTACTGATACAGTGCAGCCGCTCGAGCAAAGCTTGCGCGATGTCAACGAGGCACTAGAATATTTCTTTGAAGTTACAGGATTGAACAAACTAGATAATGGGTCAATCAATAATTTTGAGAGACTGAACGATTTAAATGCCATTCTTGCTCATTTCAATTTCTTGATGGGTGAGCGTGGAGTTAAGTCGGACATGACTACATTGTCCCAAGCATATAAATATTTGAAGCTTGAAACAGACGCCTGGCAAATGTTGCAGCGCGCTAATGAACAAACTAACGGAATCTACAATGGTACTCGTCTAAATAAATTGAACGACTATAACGTTCGACCAGAAGAGCGTCATCTTGCCGCTGAGTATGAAACAGATCGAAGCAAAGTAAGCGTCATTATCGATGCGCGTGATAATTCAAGACTAATAGACAATTACCGAGTAATACAGTCAATATCGGCTGACAATCAGACTCGTATCGGTTTTGTTTTTGATAAAGACTTGAATGTGATTCAAAAACTAGTCGTAAACGAACATGAGTTCGTGCCGGTTGAACCAAACTCAACAATGTTTAAACAGGCCGGGGGCGGAAAAAATGATGATATGTCATACGTGACTGTCGATTCGGACCATCAATTCATAACTTTCTTGCCGGATTCAGAACAAAGAGCTCGAAATGTTCAAAAGCTTGTAGTAAGGCTCGATAGCGTAGTTGAAGAACATCGCGGTTTGGACGAAATCACTTATTATCATCTAGACGGTTTTGATCAAAACGGCAGGCCTCGCTATTCAGATCTCAATTTGTCTGAGGCAAAAGAGGCTGTTGAGCGCTCTATCGCTTCTTTGCCCGACGAAGGATTGGTGGTGCAATATGTTCCAGATGAAGCACCTGTGCAAAAGTCTGCTCAAAAAGTTGTGCATCTGGAAAGCGAGTTTGAAAGCAGCAGGCTGCGAGACGACCACATAAGTCAATACAATCATTATGTGCAAAATGAAAATGCTTTGCTTCAAAGAGACGCCAAGCAAATTATGCAGCGCATCATGGATGGACCTTATTCTGATGAATTGAAGACACAATATTTCTTCCATTTTCAATCAATGATGAACAGTTTGCGCAGTGAGTTCAGGCAAGATGGATTATTCATGGGAATCTCTCACGCTCAAAGCGTTTGGGATCCGTTTTTTGCGGCTGTAAGTCTCTTGCATGGTGCGGCGGATTCGTTAGAAAAGCTCGGTATTAAAGAGATTCCAACCATTCACATTTCAGAACGTGATTTTGCAGGCGAATCGACATATATTGGTGGTAACAGGCGCTTTGTCACTACTAACCCAGATGTAGTGATGGAAGTAACGCGTGATGGTTCTGCAAGGCTGATAGTTAACGACGAACTCGTGGCAAGCCAGTCGGCAACAGCAACAAAATTACTCGAAATAGAGCGCAGTGACGGACAGATCTCTTCAGTAAATTTATGGCATGAGGGTAAAGCACAGAAAATCGAGGGATACTTCGAGCCTATTTATGAAACAGACGGAACCTTGATTTCCTTGCGCCAATACGGAAGCGATGGTAATTCTCAATCGATTGTTCGACTTGATGGCAGTATCGAAGAAATCGGTCATTTAAGTGATGGAAACTCTTTAGTCAAAGAAGTTAAGACCACTCTTGATGATGAAAGATTGGCTTTGGATCATCTGGTCCGTAAGCTTTATGTTCAAGCCGATCAATTTATCGGGCGAGATTTAGATCCTATTCGCGATACCATACTTGATGGCTTGGGTGATATCCAATTTTTAGCAAGCCCATTTTTCCAGCCAGGACGTATTGACCCGCGTGTCACTCCGGAGGTGCATGCTTATCACCTTCATCAAATGCGAATGATTTTGTCTGGTTCTAGAAGAAATGTGGAAGTTGCAACACTCATTCAAGATGCCATGTCGTACTATCGCAGCACTTTGGGCAATAGAAACCGATCGACGGATCCGCGAATACAAAAGGCTCTAATTTTGAGCGACGATACTGTAACAGTAAGCCGGGCACCGGATGCCGAAATAAGTTCGGCTGCTTATAAGAGCGGATTTGATCAAGAAGCGGCTTCGATAACTAACCCGGAATTGCAGCTGATTGAGTATAAAAATAAGAGCGACACAATTCCTATTTCTCACACTAAATCTGTTTCTACTGAGTTTGTCCAGCGGGTTGATCATACTCTTAGCCGCTATTTAAGGCAGTTTACAGACGATCGCCTTATGCTTGAGGAACTCGGCATTCCCGTGGTTATAGTGAAAAATATTGATGAGGTCTTTCCTGGTTTGGGCAATGAGGTCCCTCTGGGATGGGGTACAAGAGGAACGTTTGCCGATATGCAGACGTTTGTCATTATGGATCATCACAATCCACGAAATAACAAAATTGTGGTGGTGGAGAAACCGGCTAATGTAGAGCAAAGTGCGGTCAATCAAAATTTACCGGACAATTTATCTCATGAAATAGGCCATATTCTCAAAGTCATGCACGACGAGCAGGAGCTTGATGCTGCTTTGTCCGTCAGCTTAAAGAAAGATATTGCAGCAAGAGCTGGCAGCAAGATGACAGATGAGCAGTTTGCCGAGCGTTACGGTGTTTTTCTCGCTCGAGAACAAGGTGGACTCCATAAAAAAGAATCCGATGCTTTGCATGAATTGTATGCGGCTGCACGCGCTGCTATACGTGGTTATTCATCAGGAAATTATTCACCTGATGAATTGATACTAGCTTTTCCTTCTGTAGTAGAAACCATTACCAAAAGCCTTGATACAGTTGTAAAACGTGTTGAATCAGTGCGTAATCTGGAAAGGGAGTTCGCCCATTTTGACCAGGCAGGCAGAGTTGAATTGATAAATACGATAGAAGCAGTAACCAAATCTTGGAAGGATCTGGGAGCTGAGCCGCAGCGTTTTTATTATGACTTTGAGCTGGAAAGACAGAAACTCCTGTTATCGGGTCTTGGTCAATCTCAACTTAAAGAGCGGCTTGGGTTGTTGCAATCACAACTCGAAGAGAGACTTAAGGCACATGATTATTTCAAGATAATTGAAGCTAGGCGCAATGAGCTGGTCAGTGCGATAAATCAGTTTCGTCGCAAACGTGGACTCAATGAGATTTCTATTGCGTTTGAGTATAGTCTTTATACGTCTGCGTCTTGGTCAGAATTTGATCATGTGATGTATTTGCATCCCAAAATGCTTGGTACTACAGGCAACATCAAGAGATTGTCGGGAGTGGCGGCTCACGAACAATTGCACAACTTACAAATTGGTGGACATTTGGCGCTCTATTTGTTGCTTCAGCTCAAGTTGTCCAGACGCTCATGGACGGGTAACGAGAATAGTCTTTTTAAATACG
The DNA here is from genome assembly GCA_964606665.1 of uncultured Candidatus Obscuribacterales bacterium. GTDB lineage: Bacteria > Cyanobacteriota > Vampirovibrionia > Obscuribacterales > Obscuribacteraceae > Aved-18. The sequence goes on from CAZSHS010000003.1 coordinate 7,985, forward strand.
CTGTTTCCAAAATGCATGCAATGGGACTGATTAATGGTGCAAACGCAATACATAATCTCATAGGCTATAGCGATGTATTCAACCGTTCATCTATGAACAAGCTGTCGAGATTGGTAAGAAAGAATCCAGAACTTCTGCAATTGAGCGACAAGGAAATTGCAAGAGCGCAGGACTATTTTGATACTATGTTTGATTTTGCGGCGGAAGGAAATTCGGTCTCGGCTGGCAGTCAAATTTTCTGGTACAAACATTTTTCTAGTCGAAATCTTGTTGAATTGTTTGAACATCTGAATAATAGTCGCTTTGGTGCAAATTTGACTAATTTACTTTTTGGCGGACCGCAGAATATCCCGCCTTCCGTTCTTGCGGCTCAGCAAGCCTGGCGTCGAAACAAACCTATTTCCCATGATGCGCGGCTGAGATTTGAAAGTGAAAACACTGTGGCTGTAGATGATCTGAAAGCACTTTTTGCTGAAAAGTATAAAGAGTCCATCGAAACCAAGAAAAAGAACTACCGTGAATCTCTTTTGGAAGAAGAAGCTCATTTAGTGCAGTCTTTGGTTGACAACGAGCGAGCAAGATTAGAAGAGTTTACTAACTCACCAGGTGTATCTGTAAGACCTGCTCCAACCGATACAGCGGCTAGAGCTAAAAAGCTCGGATCGGTAAACGATAGACAAGATGTTCTCGAATTTTCGCAGGCATTTCAAAAAGAGGGTCTTGAAGCCTTAGAACACTTACCTTCAGGTGCGCTTGAATTTATTAAGAGTAAGTCTTATCGATTTGAACTAACCGATTCTACAGAGAGCCAAGTCAGATTAGACCCAGATACTAAGACTATTATGATTCCTCGTTCAGTTTACGAGAAGAAAGATTCTGAGCTGCTTGCAAAAGCAATTATCGACGCAGTGAGTCCTCAAATAATGAGTTCACGCAGAAGTGGCTTAGATCCAAAAAACGTTTCCAAAATCTTGAGACGCGACATCAACGCTTTATATGCTGAGCGCAGCAAAACTCGAGTAGAGGCATTCTCGGGGAACCATTCTGAATTATTGGATAGACATCGAGGTAGTCGCATAACTACTCGAGAAGTAGACGTGAATGCTCTTTACTCTCAGATGATTTGGGCTATGCAAACAGTCAACAAACATGGCGAAGGATTGACACCCAGAGAATTAATCGAAAAGTATGCTATCAGAATATTAGCTCATGGTGATTCGGCCAAAGGTTTTCCTAAAGCGTCTCCACCCTCGCTTGAACGTGCACTTATGCTGATTAACGATTTCAGACATTTTCACGATTTGGTGCGATATCAGTTGGAAGTTACCGAAGGAACTGCTTCATTTGGTCGATCGCTCAGTAAAATTGTTCTAGACTTGCCGTCAGAAAAATATGTCAAAGTAGAACCTGTCAGAGCCAGAGAAATCTTAAAAGATGGCGAGCCTAGACCCGATTGCAAAGCTGGCGATTTCTTTATTTATCCAGTAGAGCGAATTCACGAGGTTGGATATCCTGTACCGCGTGAAGATTTTCTCAGAGATTATGCGCCTGTTCCTGGTCGACCCAACCAGTGGTTCAAAGTGGAAATCGTTAATGCGCAGTTACTTGAAGAACCGCTTGTAATAAAAGTTGGTAAGCGCAGAGATGGAAGTGACATTGAGCAACGTTTTAGTAATGGCGATGTTCTGGTATCAAACGATTCAGGTACTGTTCAATATGGCGTGACTCGCCATAGCTGGGACAGACTATATGCTAAGTATGCCGAGCATAGAAGCGTCTCTGCAGACCCGCTTCTCGTTCCAGACAGTACCGAGCCTGTGGAAATTCTGTCCAGGAAAGTAAATGGACAAGATGTCAGATTAACCAGGCAGCGCTGGAAGAGAAGTGGAGAACATGGATTAACTTATACTTTCAGCAGAGACGGCGAAACCAGAACTATTGTTCGCAACATCTCAACTGGAGTGAGCAAGGAATATGTCGGCAATCAGCTGGAGGTGGAGACTGTTCGCTCTTTCAGTAGCCATGGTACGCGTTTGGTGCGTCAGCGAGTTCGATACGACGATGGAATCAAAGTTCAGAAATTGAAATCGACTGAAGAAATAGTCGCTGAGCTTGAAAAAAATCAGTCTTTTTCCAAAGCTCGTGAAATTGCTATGAGTCACAAGATAGACTACGATCCGAGGTCTGCGAAAGATAGAGCAGAAGATACAAGAGTATTCAAACTGTTATTTCGTCAGTTTATGGAGACTGCTGAGCGTCGGGAAGAACCAAGACTAGATCTGTTTGTTGCCTTGCCTGGAGCTGGCAAAACAACGTTAATGACAAGAATAAGAGATGCCTTCAAAAGCATGGTGGCAGAAGCCGATGATGCGAAGTTACACCTGGATGGATATCATATTGCTTTGTCTGAAGCGCAGCAAAGTATAATCGGTGCTGAATTTGCAAGAGAAAACGGACTTGGCGCCACCGCTCTTATGGAGCGAAGTAACCGAATAAATGATCGCGTCATAAAAATGGCGATGAGGCTTGGATATAACCTCATAATTCCAGGCACCGGTGCAGGCAAGCTTGATTGGACTATCGCTCTTTTGAAAGAAGCAAAAGCGAAAGGCTATCAAGTGAATTTGCATTTTGTCGAAATTCCCCCGCAAGAATCTGCTAAGAGAGTCGCAGACCGATTTTTGAAAGACAGGCGATTTGTCGATCCACGTTTCATGATTTCGCATGGAAACGCGCCGCGAAATAATTTCAAAAAACTCGTAAAACTAGGCTTCGCGAATGGAGATTGGGTGGATAGTTACGAAGTTATTTATAATTTCGGCTCAACCCCAGGTCTTATCGAATCAGGCAAACGAATTCGCAAACTTTAGCGTGGGTCTGATTCTGTCGCTTCGCGAGTTTCGGATATTCAGCCAGCACAAGTTAACGATGTAACCGTTTCTTCGGCAGATTATGTCCGGGCAAACTCAAAATAAATGACATGAATGAGCGATTTGCCATCGAGACTGCTGGAGACGGTGCAGACGTAAGTGTTAAATTCTTTGGCAGCTCTATTTATCTCAAGAGTGGTGATGTGACCGCTGTTATAAGAATTGGTGATGACGGTTATCCGGGTGTTGTTAGTGGTAACACGCAAGGCGAGGTTCGAGTTTCTTTGCCAGAGCGCAATCGTGCTGCTGGAGTTCTGTGGAAAACGTTGAATGAAAATGACAAAACTCAGCGTATTGTTTTGGCCGATAGAGCACGAATAAGTATTGGTGGCAAAGAGTTTGTTTTCAAAGAGAAAGCTCCTTTCCACACTGTTGTGACTCCAGAGTTTGGGCTGAAAAGTTATCTACTTAAGTTCAACGGAAACGATATCAAATTTGATACCAATCTTATGGGCGTGGATATAAGTGCTACTGGCGAGGTTATGCCGGAAGTATCTTAGATTCGATAAAAGATTTTGACAAAACAGTTTCGCCTCAACTACTGGAGACTGTAGATCATGGAGAACTCGTTCGAGTAATAGAGTATTTTCCAAAAATCATAAACAGAAGCAATCGATTTACCGCAAATAATGGTGCTGTTTCAAGAAGAGGCTCGGCAATAGACATAGATGATATGCAGGGCGGCAATCTGAACACGTCATACATTCAAAATATGACTTTTAGAATGTTGAAAGAAACCGGTCTGAGTGACTGGGAAGCCTGGCGTTACAGTTGGTTTACCGGTCTTACTGCAAAAGAGCGATTGAGAATGACTGACGATGAACTCAAAGGTCATTTCGAGCAAGTGAAAGCCGAGAGAGAAAAACTTGAACCCCAGAAATAAATGTCTAATGTTTGTTTTTGATTTGAGCGTCCCATTTTTTTGCTTCATTAGTGCAAGCTTCCGAAGCTAAATGCAGACCGCCAAGAATGGCTCCAGCAGATGCTATTGCAATTATCTCGGGGGTTTCAGCCACGACGGCAGCAGTGGTTAATCCTAAAACAGCGACTGCTTCAAATCCTTTGCGCGGGTCTTTTTTGATTTCTTCCACAACGCTATTTAGCATTGAAGGACCATGTTTTTGAAAATCACCAATAGTCATTTTGCCAAAGGCATAAGCATCTTCGAATAAATTATCGATGGCGCGCATACCAGGCGACTGAGTATGAATTGAATTTACGGAATCTGATTTTGCAAATTGATTTTCGGGGTGTGACATTTCGCTTCTCCTTGAATTGCTAATCGCAATATCAATTTAAGCGAGCACTTGCTTGGAAGCACTGTTCAATTACACAGTCTTATTTTGAGCGTAGACCAATCTAGCATCTCCCGTAATTGCTCATGATTTGCTCAGCTTGGTTTAAAAAATCGTTTGCTTCTTGTGGGCGTTTTAGCTTAATTAACAAATCGGCATATGCCTTCAGTGAAACGGCATAGAGTGGAGGAAAGCCAGCGTTTTTTCTGATTTTGCAGCACTGTAGAAAAAAATCCTCTGCATTATCATATTGATTTAAATCTACGTAAACACTGGCCAGGGAAAATGCACTGGCTGCCACTTGTAAATGATTTTCTCCCAAGACTTCTTTTCTTAGGCTGAAGGCTTTTTGGTATAAGAGCTCTGCCTGGGCGAATTTTCCCCATGATTTGAAAAGGTCACCAAGCAAATTGAATCCATCTGAAACTAAAGGATGTTTAGGCCAGAGTTCGTTTAGTTCAAGCAAAACTCCCTGGCGCAACAACTCTTCCGCTTCATTGTAACGGCCTTGTTTATAGTGCTGCATAGCAAGATGAATCAAGCCGAAAAACAGTTGGCTCGTGTCGTCTATGCTAAGAGTCGATATATCAATTTTTAAGAGCGATTGAGCACTTTTGAAGTGTGAGTCATCGAAGTCACCTTTTGGGGCTAAATCGAATGCCTTTCTTTTCACTATCGCCAGGGCAAAATGAGTAATTGCCACCACTTGGTGATCACGTCCAAGTTTGTTTCTATATGCATAAAGACTGATATTCAGAATTTTTTCTGCTTGGTCAAAGTTCTGCTGGGTAAAATAAAGTCCTGCCAAATAATTATTCAACTCGATTGTTTTTAAGTCATTTTCGCCATACTGAATTGTGCATAGTTCGATCGCTTTTCGGTAACAGGCCTCGGACTGAGTGTATTGATTTTGCACACGGTATGTAATGCCCAAGCAATGGTGAATTCTAATGAGGGCATCTACTATCGGCTGGCTTGGTTCAGCTTTCGTTAACTCAGCAATGATTTGTTTGTAGTAATTGACCGCGCTTTCATACTCTTTGTTGCTATGACAAAGAATGGCCATTTGCTCAAGCTCATCAATACTTTTGAAGTTCACGACAGGTCAATAAGCCTAGTAATATGGGCTCGGCGCTCCTTGAACTCCTGGCGAGCCTTCAAATAAGTGATGACCATTAAGGCAAGACATTTGCCTACATGGCGTTCGCTATCATCTGTGCCAAGTGGAGGTGCCGCCTCGCTCAGGTGCAAATATTTGGTATCTAAACTAATAGCCATAGTATGAATATATTGTGCTGCATCCTGGGGACTTATACCAAATGGGGTGCGAGCGCTAGACGGCATGTCTTCAATTGCGTCCATATCTAGCTCGATTGCAACTGGATGCACGTCTTGCAAATATTGGCTTGCTTCTTTTAAACAGTCCTCAAAAGTGGTTTTTTTGCGAATGGCAAAATCTTCCCAGGAGAGCTTGAGGAAACCAGCTTCGTCTAAGCGTTTGAGCATGTCGAGTGAGTTATAATTTTCGTGCAAACCTAGCACACAGTATTTCTTTAGGTAGCCAGCAGCGTGAGCATATGTAAAACCGTTGCCACTATGACGTCCTTCCATCAAGCGAAAATCAGCATGAGGGTCACAATTAATAACTGACATACATAGTTCTTTTTTGCCGGTTCTTTTGCGTAGCGATTTTAGAACGCCTTCTATTATAGGAAAGGAATTATTGTTGCCACCCCCTATTACAATTGGCTCAAGTCCAGCATCGGCTATTGCTTCAATTATTGGTGCCACACGTTCGTCCAGTTTTTTACACAGCTTGCGCAAATTGTCTACGTCATCACTTTTTGCTTCAAGCATTAAGTCTTCGACTGCAACTTCGCCCAGAATCAACACTTTATTTGGGTCCATTAGAGTGTTGTGTTGCATGTTGAGAAAATATTGAAGAAAGGCATCTGGGCCTTTATTAGAACCAGCGCGTCCAAGATTGGCTCTAGGACCTATATCTTCGGGTATAAGCAAAATGCAGTGAAGGACGCCTGCCTTATGTGCTGCATCAAGACGAGCTTGCAATGTTTGCAATTCTTCCGTAACCTTGATACTTTCGCCAATTTTGCTTTCACCACAACGAGAGCTTGTGTGCTTGGCCAGGTCGGCTTTAGTGTAGAGTTTTGCGGTGATACTAGTTTCCATTCAAGTCTCCCCAAAAGTCTAATCTATCGCTTTGGCAGCAAAAATTAGCGTAATATTTTTGATAATCTGAGCTACTTCTTCCATGTCGGCTTTGTCTAGCCCATAATGTGTAACTGCGCGTGCCATGCGATTTGGCATTGACGATACAAGCACGCCTTGAGCTTTTAATTGTTTGTGAAAATCGATTTTTAGATCTGCTGGCAAATTTACATCAAAGAAAATCATGTTGGTTTGCACACTTTCTGGGTCCAATTTTATACAAGGAATCTCAGCTAGGCACGAAGCGAGATAGCGCGCATTTTGATGGTCTTCTTCTAAGCGTGTAAACATATTGTCTATTGCGTAGTTGCATGCAGCAGCTAAAATTCCTGCTTGACGCATTCCACCACCAAGCGCTTTGCGAGCGCGTTTTGCTCTATGTATAAAAGATTTGGTACCACATACTATAGAACCAACTGGTGCAGCAAGTCCTTTGGAAAAACAAAGTTGCACGCTGTCTACATATTTAGTGAAGGCTTGAAGCGGCTGATTCAATGCAATAGCTGCGTTGAAGAGTCTTGCGCCATCTAGATGTGTTGCCATTTTGTGATTGTAGGCGATTTCTCGAACTTCGCTTAAATACTCGGGCTTGAGCACTTTGCCGTCTTGAGTATTTTCCAGGCATACAAGTTTGGACACGGGACAATGGACATCGTCCATGCGAACAGCGTTTGAAATATCTTCTAGCAATAAAGTTCCATCGTTCTGATTTTCAAGCACACAAGTGTTTACTCCCGCAAGCGATGCTGCACTTCCCTGCTCCCAGGCAAAAATGTGTTGTTTGCGACCGACTATTATCTCGTCGCCCCGGTGTGTGTGCGCCAGGATAGAAACAAGATTTCCTTGGGTTCCACTCGACACAAATAGAGCCGCTTCTTTGCCAGTTAGAGCCGCGCATTTTTCTTCCAGGGCGTTAATGCTTGGGTCTTCGCCATATACATCGTCACCCACTATAGCTTCTGCCATCACTTTGCGCATTTCGGCGCTGGGCAAAGTTACTGTGTCACTGCGTAAATCGAATATCTTTTCTGTCATGATTTCTCCAGTTCTTTGATGGATTGGATAAATGCCATTAGATTTTCGGGATCGTCACTAACTATGCCGTCCACTTCTAATTTTATTAAGCGGGACCAGTCGCGGTCTGTGTTTGCAACCCAGGCAAAGACTTGAACAGACCCACTTCGTGCGTCTTCTAAAACATCGTCATTAATATGGTCTTTTTGAGCATGAAAATAAGTGGTGCCTAAATCGGCACAATAATCTTGCACCGAACTTGGTGCGCCTACCATTAGCAGTGCAGTTTGAATTCGACCTTTCAATTTTTTCAGAACTCTGTGATCGAAAGAACTAACTACTACTTTGTCTGTGTCATAGCCCTCAAGCTGCGCCATCAATTCTTCTTCTATATCTTCATAAGAATGAGGAAGATTTTTAATTTCGATATTGAGCATTATTTGCCCAGAAACTAGATCCAAAACTTCTTGCAGTGTTGGCACTTTTTCATTTTTGAAAGATGAGTCGAACCAGGCTCCAGCAGATAGTCTTTTAATTTCATCCAAACTGCAACTTGCAACCGATCCAAAACCATTGGTGGTGCGCGAAAGATCCTGGTCATGAAAAACCACCAGTTCGCCAGACTGTACACGTTGAATATCAAGTTCTATAGCATCCACACCAGCTTCAAGACTTTGTCTGAAAGCCGACATCGTGTTCTCCGGCGCCCACACTTTGCCTCCTCGATGGGCAATGATAAGCGGTGTTTGCATCCTAGATTATATTCAGAGATTTTTGCGGTTTGATGAAGCCCATGTCGACAGTGACTATAAGCTTAGGCGGCTTAACTTCAATTTTTTCAAGCGGCACTTCAAGTCCATGTTCGACTCCAAGCAGACCGTCGATTTTTTTCAGCACAAGAACTCCCTTTTCTTCTGCTACATCAAAAGTCACTACATTTTCTTTCTTGATAAAAATATCGCCAAGCTTTTCTTTGGTGGGATGCTCATTGGTTATTTTGATCGTATTTGAGTTGCGAGTAATTTTTACCACTGCCGCTGAAATCGCTTTGATGATTTGGGGAACTGCTTCGTGCGAGCCAAATGTCTCGACTAAAACACGCTCAACCAGGCTGCCTTCGATTGGCTCATTTTCAGGACGCTGATGCAAAAACTTGATTACGCCCGAAAAAGGATCGGAAGCGCTATTAACGATGCGCTTGGCCTCTTCAATTACGGCTTGAGCGTCGAGCGATGTATTTTCGATGGTCACTGACAAATCCCCGCATTTAGTTAGTTGGCAGATTTTACTACATTTATATGTCTGGAATTAGCACATTTTAAGTAAGCTATAAGCTTGATGTTTGCTCATTTTGACCGCTTTATGCTGGGTTGTGCAGGCAAGATGCTCTAAAATACTATGTTTAACCGCTTCAGTGAGAAATGCAAAAGTGTCTTTGAATTCAGATCAAGTAGCTATTATCATCCCCGCAAGATACGCCTCTACTCGTTTTCCGGGTAAACCGCTGTGTTCGATTAATGGAACAACAATGATAGAGCATGTCTACAAGCGTGCTCAAAAGTCGAAGTTGGCATCAAGCGTAATAGTAGCTACTGACGATGAGCGCATAGCAAGGGCAGTTGAGGCATTCGACGGTAAGTATATTATGACTCGCTCTGATCACGCCACAGGCACTGACAGGCTGGCTGAAGTGGCAATGAAAATGCCCGAAATCGAAGTGATAGTGAATGTGCAGGGAGACGAACCTCTAATTGACCCTGCCAATATCGACAAAGCAATTGAGCCTATATTGAGCGATGCTAATGTCAAGATGTCCACTCTGGCCTATGAGATGACGCAAGAGCAAGAAATGCAGAGTCCTCAAATAGTTAAAGTGGTGCTCGACAACGACGGATTTGCCCTTTATTTTTCGCGTGCAGCTATTCCTTTTTATAGGGATAATACTGATGACTCAGTAACAAGACTGGGACATACTGGCTTATACGTGTACAGGCGTCAGTGTTTGCTCGATATAGCCAAAATGCCCGTAGCTAAGCTAGAACAAGCAGAACAACTGGAGCAATTGAGAGCCTTGCAAAATGGTATTAAAATCAAAGTTGTTGTAGCGAAGCGGGCAGCTCCAGCAGTTGACCTCCCAGGCGATGTTTTGAAAATCGAAAAAATCATGAGCGAGTTAGGAGCTGTATCGAAATGAAAAAGCAAAAAATAAGTCTCATTGCTCTGTCATTGATTCTCTCTGGTCTTTCAATCGCACCAAGTATCGCTGCACCGTTTAGACAAGGCGATTCGCGCCTACCCAGATATGCTCCTGCAGGGGCTAAGAATTTGGCTCCGGCAGGAACAATGGATCCTAAAAATGTGCCAGATTTTGCTGCCAGTCAAAAAGATTTGAACTCCCCATCGAGTTCTGGAACGGGAACAGCATTGCGAGCTGATTTGTCTTCTTCAACTGTGCCAGTATCCACCAGATTTAAATTGGTTCTAGAAAGTGCAGTCGATGCGCGAACAAGTAAACCTGGTGATATTTTCGAAGCGCATGTCAAAGACGACATGTATCTTGGCACTACACTTTTGTTACCTCGCGGAACGCTCGTGCGTGGAAGAGTGGCAAACGTAGTGAAGCCTAGACTTTTGAGCCGAGCAGCAAAAATTGGACTGCGTCTTGAACAAATGGTGACACCAGCAGGTGATGTTACACCGCTTGATGCCATGCTCGAATTCAAAAAAGGCATGACAAACAAAAGAGGCGAATTGGATCCTGGCACCAGCTTTGGTACCAGAGTAGAAAAGAATGTTCGCAGTGTCACTGGAATTAGTGAAGATGGCAAAAACAATAATGCATTACTTGCTGCAAACATAGCCACTCTTGGAGCCCCTGCTGTAGCCACCGCACTTGGTAGTTCGGCAATTGCCTTGTTTTCTCAAGGAGACAATGTTAGCCTCGCTCCAGGACAAGAGTTAGAGTTGCAACTGACAAATGATCTTGGTGTTCAGTTAAACTAACCTAGTTGGCAGGAAGTGCTAAGTTTTGGCAAAAAAACTGAGATTTGGCGAAATATGCTACTCAGTTCATAAAAAAGGCTCAAAAATATGCCACTCAGTTCATATTTTTGATTGGCGGATTGGCGCTGTGCATTTTTGGACCAGCTAGGACCAATCTTGGATCATTTTCGACTGGCTATCGACCTAGACTAATTTGGTTAAGTAATAAACTGCGATAATGAAAAATACCGCCATCGTCTTTATGCAAGTAATGGCAAAGATATCTCTATAAGATGATTTATGAGTAAGTCCAGTAACGGCAAGCACTGTGATGACCGAGCCGTTGTGCGGCAGTGTATCCATGCCACCAGATGCCATTGAGGCGACTCTATGCACGACTTCCAAAGGGATGTTTGCTTGGTTGGCTGCTTGAATGAAATCAGCCGACATGGCAGCAAGAGCAATGCTCATTCCGCCAGACGCTGAGCCTGTAATTCCAGCCAGTGTCGTAACTGTAATTGCTTCGTTTATGAGCGGATTAGGAACAGCGCGAAGTGCCTGAGTCAATAATATAAATCCAGGCATGGCTGATATTACCGCACCAAATCCGTACTCAGAAGCGGTATTCAAGCTTGCTAGCAAAGCGCCTGCAATAGCTGGTTTGCTACCTTCGGCAAAACGTTCTTTTATTTGTTTGAACGCAAAAACAATAATTGTAAGTATGCCCAAAAGCAATGCACCTTCCACTGCCCAGATGGCTGTGATAGATGCGATGTCGGTCACAAGCGGTTTTGCATGCCCAGCTAATTGAACTTCGTGTGTCTTGGTACCATAAAATTGTGGAATCAATTTGGTGAATACTTGATTCATTATCCCCACCACCAGTAGTGGCAATAGGGCAATTAAAGGATGAGCTAGCTTTTCGTCTTCATAGTGCTCAGGCTCGTTGATTAGTACATCTCCATAGCCTTCGCCGTTTTTTAGAGCTTCTTTGCGACGCCAATTTAAATACAATAAACCGCAAGTCAAAATGAACAACGCCCCGATACTTCCCAGTATTGGCGCGGCTGTTGTAGTAGTGTGAAAAAATGTAGTAGGAATAATATTTTGAATCTGGGGCGTGCCAGGAAGTGCATCCATGGTAAAAGTAAATCCACCAAGGGCAATAGTGCCTGGAATCAAGCGCTTTGGAATATTGCTTTGTCTAAATAACTCTGCTGCAAATGGATAAACTGCAAAGACCACTACAAACAAGGACACTCCGCCATATGTAAGCAGTGCACAAACCAAAATGATGGAGAGCATAGCGCGCTCGCTACCAAGCAACTTTATTACTGCTGCCACTATCGATTTTGAAAAACCAGACATCTCGACCATTTTGCCGAAGATTGCACCAAGCAGAAAGACTGGAAAATATAAACGCAAAAAATTGACCAGCTTTTCCATGAACACGCCCGAAAACATCGGTGGAACAAGCATGGGATCGGTGAATACTACAGCAAGAAGTGCGCAAATGGGCGCAAAGAGAATTACGCTGTAGCCACGGTAGGCAACAAACATGAGCAGGCACAAGGCGCCAAGGACAATAAGAAAGCTCATTTTTGCGCTTTCATTTTTAGTTTGACTGCAGCTAAATTGTTTTGGAAATCTTTGTTAGCTGGATCAAGTCTTGTGGCGCGGGTGAACTCGTCAAGCGCGTCTTCAAGATATCCGCGTTTCAAAAAGAGAACGCCTACGTTGTTGTGTACTTTGGCATTCTTTGGATTCAATTTCAAACAAATGCGCAACTCTTTGATGGCTTCGCGCAAATTGCCTTCATCCATAAGTACATTGGCTAAATTGTAGTGCGCTTCTAGCGAATAGAAGTTTTTGGCAATTGCTTTGCGATAATGTTTAGCAGCTTCTTCGTATTCTTCTTCGGCTCTATATATGGTGCCGATGTTTATATTGGCCTGCACATCGTCTGGTGTGTGTGCAAGGTATTCTTGGAAACGCTTGATTGCTTCTTTGTTGCGTCCTTGTGCTTGTAAGCACATCGCGCCAAGCAGCCTGGCGGTCCAGTTATTTTTGTCGTAAGTCAAACATTTATTTACTTCTTTGAGAGCAAGTGTGTAGTGCCCTTTTTTCATAAGCAACTTCACGCGATTCAAAGTTATGGTTGGATCTTCGTGTACTTTTGCAGACAAATCTTGTTCGGTTTTTTGAATCAGATTGCGCTCTTCATCAAGCAATGTTTTCTGGTTGTCTTTGGCGGTGCCTTCTTCTGAATCGTCGTCATCTGAATCTTCAGAAGCTTTTTTAGGCGAATCAGAAGAACCCGAAGCATCGTCCGAAATGCTCTCTTTGCTTTCTTTCTCGAGATCATCATCGGATTCGACTGGATTGACCTTTGATTGGTCTGTCAAACCGCTGCCGCCGCGTACAAAAGGAACAGGACCTGTGCTGAGGTCGACGCTATCGAGCGGTCCTTGCGCGTTTGTGGGCAGTATCGAAAATAGTGTTGCGGTTAAAAGCCAGTATTTGAGCTTTTTGGAGTATCGCTCAGTTGTCATGAGTGGTGCGCCTTCAAGTTCGGTAAAAACTTGATGACTATACTACGAAAGGTGGCTACCTTACTGGAATTTCTCTTTAGAGTCGAGTATCAAAGTCACTGGTCCATCATTTAGCAATGACACTTTCATGTCGGCACCAAAGCGCCCAGTAGCGACTTTTACCCCTTTTGATCTGACCTGCTCGACAAAATGTAAGTAAAGCTCCTCACCTTGCGCAGGCGGTGCTGCTTTGAGAAAGCTTGGTCTGCGACCCTTGAGCCAGTCGGCAAAAAGGGTGAATTGAGAAATAATCAGCGCCTCGCCTTTGATATCCAATAAAGACAAGTTCATCTTTCCTTCGTTATCCGAAAATATGCGCAGGTCTACGATTTTTTGAGCGAGAAATTCACTATCTTTAGTTGTATCTGCGTGTTCGACTCCGCACAAAACCATGAGCCCGCCGCCGATTTGACCGGCCACTTCGCCATCTATTGTGACGCTGGCGTTGGCTACGCGCTGCAGAACGAGTTTCATACTGGATTTCCTTCGATCATTAGTTTCTGTTTATTTGATGCGGCATGGTTTATGTTACCATTCGCAAATCTTGACTGAGGCAACTGGCTTGCCCGACGCATTTTAAGCTAAGATGAGTTAAGTCAAATGAATGACGCGGGGTGGAGCAGCCTGGTAGCTCGTTGGGCTCATAACCCAAAGGTCGCAAGTTCAAATCTTGTCCCCGCAACCAATTTAACGAATACTAAGTCGGCAATTTCGAAAGAAGAGCCGATTTTTTATTTGGGCTAGGTAATTTGTGCGCGAAATTCTATATGTTTTGAGAAAATGTTGGCGGTATCAAATACGGTGACTATGGCTAAACTTTGAGAAAACGAAATATCGCGATTCTATATTCTATGCTTACGCTAACCTTCGCCTCAGCATGTTATTTCTTCACCATCATGTGGAGCTTTCCGTATTGTCTGTCTCCACCTAGAGACAGCTATACAATGTTGACGATTTTAATTCTGGTTGTTCTGCCTATTCTTGGAATTTATTTTCTACGCTCTTTCAATTCGCCGGAAAGATTTATTCCATGGATTGGCATATTATTGCTATTCTCTGGTGTTCCCGCAATTCCTTTTCCTGTACATGTTTTACCCGTACCAGGAACACTAATTACTTTATGCCTTTCAATAGTTGCGGCAAGCCAAGGAGTTTACTCTTTTCGCCGCTGCGGATACTGATTGATTTTTTTGTATTCCGCCGGTATCAGGTGCGAATGCGCAACAGTATTTAAGATTTTCGTTTTCATCTTATAATAGACCTTATGGTTCGACAATTTTCGAGGCAACGAATTGAACGAGCACCCTCAAACTTTATTGAATCTCAAGACTGGCAAATGGATCTTAATTTTCGCCATTGGATTTTCTCTGGGATTAATTCTGAACTACGAAAGCTATCCAGCGCTTGTAATGACTGGCTTGCCGAGAGCGTTTCCGCTGCTTGAATATGTTTGCTGGATTGTAATTCCAATTATGACTGGTAGTTTTTCAATGTTTTTGGTTATTGTCTGGAAAATGCTTGGGAAGCCAAACGTCTAATAACGTCGATTATGTTGTTATTTGCTCTCAGTTAAGCTCCGCATTAATCGTGGTCTTATAGTCCATTATTTCTGTCAATTCGTCTTCTCTTGAAACAATAAACCGATCCGATGATATTTGGGAATATGATTTTTAGTAATCCTGCAAGGAATTTCAGATTTCATGGACAATAAATCTGACAATGAAAAACAGTTGGATTTTGAAACACTCTCAGCAACTAGTCTTGCCGATCCTAGTAAGCCTTTAAAGCTCTATTTGAACAGAGAGCGAGCACTGCGTGCTTCAATTCAAAGTAGGATTTTTAGTCTAATTTTATTAGCGTTTCCCTGTGTGTTTTTTCTATTACTTTATTCCGTACTACGTCTCATTTGTGGCGAAACCGCTATGTTCCTCAAGAGTATTTACATAATCTCAGCAATAGCCATGTATGTGATTTTGGTCCCTGCTTTTATTCTAATTGATTTTTTCAACACTAAAGCAATTAAGCAATCAATAAAGCCTGTGATTGAAATTGATTCAGATGGTCTCAGCATTCATTGCACTGGAAGAAATTATGAAAAAATTCCATGGGAATACATTCAAGAAGTCAAAATGTTTTGCTGGTTAAATTGGCGTTGTGTAAGAGTGGTACCACATGATCCAATTTCACTTGCTCCATTTGCATCTGAAGATGAAACGCATAGTGGAAAAAATCTCACTGCTATGACAAAAACTCTCATTGCTATTACAAAATTTCTCCCTTTTAAGGGAAAGGGAGTAACAGCCAAGATGAAGTTAGTTTCCACGCCTCCGTTCATCGATGTTGCGGATGCTTTCCTTCCGTTGGACGCAGAAGAAGTAGTTGAAGCAATAAACATCCGTCTTTATCATTACAAGCGCCTGGGAAACGGAAATTAATCGGATTTCCTCAGCTTTGAGAATCTCCAATATTGCCTCAGCGTCTGAGCATTGCCACTATGTTTCACTTTTGGTTAGTGAAGATAAATTGCCCAATGCTCATTGAGAGTGAAATAGTCTCTCCCCCAGATATCATCCATCTTCTTCAGCGGAGTTTCCGAGTAGACCAGACTGTTGCAGTCTCCTTTGTGCATCCCCCAGTTCGTGTTGAACGAAACTTCAGTGCCTTTCTTGGAAATGGACATAAGTCCGAATTTTTCCAGGTGATTAATGCACTCTTTTTCCGTATCCGGTTTGACTCTTACCGGAAAGTAGTTCGAGTTTGTAATTTGATATTCATCAGTTGATTTCTTGGTCACAAGCACGTCGCTAAAAGGTTCTTGTATGAGAATTGAAACTATGTGCTCAAATTCGGCTGGCTTCTCTCTATAGCGATTTGCAATTCCCGACGTAGTGTGCCTATTTGGATAAACAAAACTGACAATATATCTCAAATAAAGGTTTCCTACAGGCGTGGCAATCAAGAATAAAGTCACTGCAACAAGGATTATTACAATGACCAAGATGGCGCCGAGTCTTTTACTGAAGGTCATTTCAATATTCTATCTCAGTCTCATAAGGTGCGTTATGTTCAGGTTGGTGCTAACTATCAGTAGCCAGAAATTACTGTGAGTAGCGCTGGTTTCACCATCGGCCAGTGGAACAGTGGCAAGATAAAGTAATAAACTATTACTGTCTTCCAGACCCAATGTTTTTGATTTAAGTAAAGCCTTATGCCGAGCGCTTGCCACGATACAAGTACCAAAAATGTAAATCCACAAACCGGATTTAGAAAATAATATCGCTCTGCCGGATTGATTATGAAATCAATAACCAATGGAAGATAAGAGATGATGACGAAGAAGACTAATATGGCTTTTGATTTATTCATTATGTAGCTGTTTTCAGCAAGCAGAAACTTACAAAAAAGCAAGTATAACTACTTTGGTATTTCATTGCCTCACAGCCAAGTCAGATATTGGCGCTTATGGTTCAGCGCTGGGAAGTTTCTTCTTGCAAGGAGGAACTGCATCGAATCCGTAAAGTGTGTCAGAGTTACCGTTTACAAATTGCTCTACGTCTTCATGATCGCTCAGGTGGGTTCGTGGCAAGTTATACAAATTTTGCTTGGGTTCTAGTTCGGGACGATTGGAACAGTATCCGTTCTTTTTTAGTCCTGGGCAGGTGAAGGGAGGATACTCATAATTCGCTTGGTTAGTAATAAGGTCTTTTTTCTTGAGGTTGGGAATGTTTCGCTTGAGAATTTCCTTCTTCTTCGCAAGGTAAGATTGATTGCCTGAGCAAATCAGGCAGCACATCGAAAAAAGAATGATTGCAAGTACGAGTCGCATTTTACTATTATTGCATTGAGGCGTAAGCGACTATGAATGTTTCAACAAATCGGAAAAATGCGAAATTTGTTTCGTTTGGATTGGCCTTGTTAGGACTGTGTACGATTGCTGTTTTGATGTTTGGTTATAAATCCACAGCACCAGCGAAGCTTCGTATGCCAGGCGTGGCAAAGATTACTTTGAGCAAGCCAGGAGCTTATGGAATCTGGTACATCTACAGATGGGTAAGTAAGAATATCGATTCAGGCTATCAGGACGATATTGTTGGGCCGGCAGTGATTAATTGCGCAAGTGGAAATGGTGTGCCAGTTGAGCAGTGTACAAAGGGCAATCATATTGGATTTTCCTTCGATAGAGGTGAAGGAGAAGTGCTTTGGAGAATTCACATAGCAAAACCTGGAGTTTATGAAATATCGATGCTACCTACCAAGCAAGGAGGTCCATACTTGATCTCAGTTGTAGAGGAAGCGAAGAGTGGATTTGACTTGGGAAGTAACTTTTCTTTTGGCGGGCTGTTGTCAGATTATTGAGCACGCAAATTTGAAGGTGCTGGCATGGCTGATTTCTCTGAATCCTTCAAAGTGTTCTCAACTGATTTAGAGTATTGAGGATTGAGATCTCACCGTATATGGTGGCGGTGCGGTTAGTGCCGAGAAATTATGCGCTAAAATTGAATGAATATTTCGGTTAGAACTTGCTTGCCGAGGCTTAAGAGATGTCCGCAATGTAATGATTTCGCACTTAAAAGAGCCAAATTGCCCGCGATTTCATTACATTGACTGCTTTGCAACGAATAAAATGACTGGATCCACTAGAATGTACTCTGGTTATTCAGATTAAAGGACTTATGAAAGCAGTTAACTTTCAATCAGCAAAATTTTTGATAAGCGCTCCAAGCCTGAAGCAATGTCCTCCAGAAAGAGGTGCAGAAGTCGCTTTTGCCGGTCGCTCAAATGCTGGCAAATCGAGTGCGATAAACAAACTCACCAATAATTCCAAACTCGTTCGTACAAGTAAAACGCCTGGTGCCACCCAGCTCATTAATTTTTTCACTTTGCAAAATTCAGATGAGTTAAGACTGGTTGATTTGCCAGGCTATGGCTATGCCAAAGTTTCTCAAGAAGTGAAGAATCGCTGGCAGCAGCACTTGTCGCAATATTTGCACGGACGCCAGAGCCTTCGAGGCGTTGTGATTCTGATGGATATTCGACAACCACTGCAAGACTTAGACATCACAATGATTGACTGGGCAGTGCAATCGCAGATGCAAGTGCATGCCCTTCTCACTAAGAGTGACAAACTATCTGGTGGTGCGGCTAAAAGCACTCTGCTTAAAATACAAAACGAGTTCAAAAAAGGCGGTTTAGATGACCTGGTTACAGTGCAAACTTTTTCAGCGCACAGTGGCGATGGCGTCGATCAACTGGCAAGACAAGTAAGTACGTGGCTTTTGTCAGACAACGAATAAATAAGGTGAGGTATCAATGATTTCGCGCATTATAGTAATTTCGCTCACACTTGCACTTAGTGCCAATGCTGCTTTTGCCTCTTCGGACATAAAGTTTGAATGGCCGGTCCCTGGGTCGGTTACTGTGCACGAAACCATTTTGAAAAAGGGTAAAACCGCCAAAGTTAACTATGATATCTTTCTGCAAAAAGACGAAAAAGAAAAGCTACTCAATTTGAAGTATCAGAATTTTAAAATTCTCGAACTTAACGGAATGGATTTGAGTAAGGAAGAAAATAAAATAGCGAATCAAAAAGTGGTCGATATGATGACTGCAGTAGAAAGCGCTATGCCAACTGTTGTAATCGAGCCTGATGGCACAGCCAAAGACATTATCGGTTTGGACCAGACTATAGACAAAACTCTTGAGCTTTTGCCTTCAAAGAGTGCTGAAGATTTAAAATCGCTTAGAGAGTTTTTGAAGTCTCCTCAGATGGAAAATCAGATAAAGCAAAAGAGTCTTGAAGTCTGGCGTCTCTGGGTCGAGACCTGGCTTAATTGTGCGCCAGCAGAAGGCAAAGAAGATAGTCTTGATGTCGAAATTCCTGTTGGTTCTGCAACATTTATTTCCAAAGTGAAGGTGAAAAATCTCGGTCCAAGCAAAGAGTATCCAGGCTGTGTCAAGTTTGCTGCTGATGGTACTTTTGAAGGTGAAGAAGCGCGCAAGCAGTTTGCTGAAATGATGATGCAGCTTGTTTCTCGGGTTCCACAAAAAGAAGGTGTGAAGCCGTTTTCAAAAGATATGGTGCAAGAAGTCTCACGTTCTACTCATTTGGAAGTGGTAATAGATCCAAAAACAGCTCAGCCAAAAACTGCTTCTGCACACTCTGATATTCATTTGAAAATAGACGATAAAGCACGCGATTCAGTTGAGCAACACGACTATGTTTTCGACTGGCCTAAAAAATAGTTGGCTAGGTTAGAGCCCAAATCCAGGTCGGCTTTTCCGTATTTTTTCAATTTGAGCAGCGCGCGCTCTATCTTTTTGAGCTAGACCAGGGTTTTTGATGATTTCATACAATTTTGCTCGATTGATTAAAGCATCGTGATAGTCAGGATAATTTTCAATTGCAGCGTTTAAATCAGTGAGAGCTAAGTCGTAACGTTGGCCAATTAGGTATGAGTAAGATCGATTGTAATAACAAAGCGCGGCAAAGCGGTCTGCATCTTTTTTGTCATCAAATTTCGCTTTGTTGGCGGGCATATTTTGAATCAACTGATCGAACAATTTAAACGATTTCTTGTGATCACCGGCAAAACCTGCTGCTCTTGCCTCTGCAAAGGTATTAAGAAATGGATATTCAGCAGCTCTTTTTGAAGCATTTAAATCGACTTTTTTGAAAGCATCGTCGATAGATTTTTCATCAATGTTTCTGAAACGAACAGGATCGATTTCATGCAATTTCATCAAATCTTGTTTGGCTCTATTCAACTGATTCAAGCGCTTGTATTGAACGCTTCGGTAGAGGTAGGCGGGAGTACACTTGGGATCAAGTTTAATGGCAGTGCTGAAATCAATTAATGCTTCGGAGTTTTTACCCATAAGCTGATTTACTTCGCCCCTTTTTAAATAAGCAGAAGCTGAATTAGGTCGCAATTGCAAGTACTTATTTAGTAGATTTAACGCTTCTGGAAAGTCGCGCTTGGCGATTTTTTCTTCAATTGCTTTGCCCTCTGGGGTCTGCTTGCGTGATCCAGAAGCTGTAGGCTCTGCCAAAGCGGGAGCCTGGGCTAAAAAAAACGATGTAAGTAAGCATAGTTGACTGAAAATAGGGAGGTTTTTTTTCAATTCAGTTCACCGATGTGTGATTTGAGTATTATACATGCAGCTCGCCCTTGCGTTCTTGATTCTCGATTGACTCAAGCGATAAGCCTTTGGTCTCTGGCACGAGCTTAATGCAGAAAATAAGCGACGCCAAAGTGATGATGGCATAGCCACCAAATGTGGCACCAATACCGAATTTATCTAGCACCACTGGAAAAGTATAACTGACAATCATATTGCTCAGCCAGCTAAGTGCAGTGGCAAAAGCCATAGCAAAGCCTCTGATTCTAAGTGGATAAATTTCGCTTATCATCACCCAAAACACAGGTCCCAGACTGATTGCAAAAAAGGCTACATAAACAAAAGTGCTGCTCACCCCAACGAATCTCATCACATCTGCTGAGGCATTAAACACGAAAGTCAATGACAGTGCAGCCAGACTGAGCAGCATGCCGAGGGTCCCGACAATCAATAAGGGTCTTCTTCCCACTTTATCTATGAGAATCAAACTAACAATGGTCATAATTAAATTGACCAAGCCAACACCTGCTGTGGCAAGTATCCCCACTGAATCAGAAGTGAGACCGGCTGCTTTATAGATTTTGGGAGCGTAATAAATAACTGTGTTTATTCCAGTAAATTGTTGAAAAGCGCCAAGTCCAACACCCACTATCAGAGCTGATCTAAGTTGTGGTGAGAAGAATTCTTTCCAGTCGCCTTTTTCGTCTGCTAGAGCTGTGTGAATTTCGGCAAATTCAACTTCGACATCTTGTGTCCCGCGCACCTTTTGCAGTACGGCTTTGCCTGCGTCGTCATTCTTTTGACTTACAAGCCATCGTGGACTTTCGGGCAGAGTCAGCATTCCAATTGCGAGCAATACCGCCGGTAGTGTACCAAGCAAAATCATCGAATGCCAGTCGCCACTTGCAGAATAGAAATAATCGACTAAAAATGAAAGCAAAATGCCTGTCACAATCGCCATCTGGTTCATGGCAACAAGTGTACCGCGCACCTTGGGTGGTGCCATCTCGGCAATGTATAAAGGGGCTGCAAAACTTGCAACACCAATGGCAAGACCAAGCACTACGCGTCCTGCAACAAGCATATCGACTGATGGTGCGTAAGCTGCAAGCACAGAGCCGCCGGCAAATAGAAGTGCTGTTGCAAGCAAGACTTTCTTTCGTCCAAATCTGTCAGTGAGGCTGCCGCTTACAATCGAGCTGAAAGTGGCACCGAACAGCACCCCGCTTACAACCAAACCTTCGCCTTCGGGAGTGAGGGTGAACTGATTTTTTATAAAAGGTAGCGCACCTGAAATGACTCCAGTGTCATAGCCGAATAATAAGCCTGAAAGCGCTGCTATTCCCGCTACCAAGTAAACATAATTCGAACCCATTTTTCACCCGCAAAAGCTATATGATATCCGATTGCCAGAACTCAAGTCTTATCAATTTTTTTGCGCAGTAGAAATCTTGCAAGCAGATAGCTTGCGGCTGCCCAGACTACGCCGGCGCACCATCCTGCAAGGATATCGCTTGGATAGTGAACGCCAAGAAAAGCGCGACTGATGCCGATTAGAAATACAAGCAGACCGGCTAGCAATAAATAGATAGTTCGCAATTTGAGCGATTTGGTCGAGCGCGCAAGCAAAGCTCCTATAGTCAAATAAACGAGGGCTGATACCATGCTGTGGCCACTTGGATACGAGCCTAGCGAGAATTCGCCAAGGTGCGGCACGATAGAGGGGCGCGGACGGTCAAAAAAATATTTCAATAAAACCATTGTGACGCTGCCGCTTGTAACAGACATAATGAAAAGCACGCAAGTTCGAAATCTTTTCCTTAGCGCAAACATAATTGCTGTTGCTGCAGAAACCGCGCTTAAAGCATAAACTCCACCTAAATACGAAACTGCCTGCATGAAGCCAAGAAGCGCTTTTGGTCCAAGTAACTCTTTTGGATTTTGAGGGTTGCGCAGAGCTTGCAGAATAATGTTATCAATTGAAGTCAGCTCGCCTTCAGCCATTTCAGAGGAGAATTCTAGGAATATATAAAGACCGAAGGCAACGAATAGAATCACTAGAATGATTTTTTTGTCGCCCTTCAGTAAGTCATTCAATTTCACTGGAGATATTCTCGTTCCCACTTTTCGATGCGTGCGTTGATTTCACTTTGAACTTTTTTGGGTTCTGTTTTCAGTCGCTCGTATAGTGGCTGCATCGCCTCTAAATCAGATAGATGCTTTGAGCCCCATTGAGCCATCGAGTGTACTATCGGCAAAAGGTCTTTGCCTTTTTGAGTCAAATAATAAAGCTTTCTTGTGCGCGTTTCGGGATGCGGAATCTCGCCGATTATTTGATTGTGAATTAGTTTTTTTAATCTATCAGTTAGCACATTTGTGGCGATTGATTCGGGTGAGGCGAGAAATTCTTTGAACTCGTGCTTGTCGAAGAAAAACAAATCGCGAATGACGAGCAGAGTCCATTTGTCGCCCAGAATTTCTAGAACATTGCTTATGACGCACTGAGATCTGGTTGAATTCTTATCCATAATGTGAATTATACACGACACTTGCAAAATGCAAGTGAATTTGCTAGGCTTGAGTTATCGACACTTGCAAAATGCAAGCGATGTGATGACTCCGGCAGCTAGAAGGTGTTTATGACTCGAATCGCCACTAGAGACGAATGGGCGCAAATTGCAGAGCTTACTAAGACTGCATATGGCGAGTATGCAAAAAATGCTGACCCCGATTTCTGGTCAATGTATGAGTCGCGCACGAGAGATTTGCTTTTAAATGACCAAAGCTTGATTCGATTTGTCGCTCTAGATGGTGATGTGATTGCAGCATCGGCAATATACGTGCCGCCATGCAAACGAGATATGAGTGAAAAAATAATCGAAAATAAGTATCCCGAAATGCGCTTACTGTCTGTACATCCAGATTACAGGAATAAGGGTCTTGCCAATAAGTTGATAGAAGCGTGCGAGAAAAGAGCACGAGAAGATGGTTTTGAATTTATGACTTTACATACTACAAGTCTTATGACCACTGCTAAAGCGATGTATGAACGGCGTGGCTATGAGCGCTTCGAAGAGCTTGATTTCAAGCCTGTACCTAATTTTACTGTCTGGGGTTATATCAAAAAATTATGACAATCACGCAAGAACCAAAACTAGCAAAACCTGGGGCAGGACTGCCATTTGTCGAATGGCTGGTGGCAAAGTATATTATTTTTCCCAATCGATTCAGAAGCACCACAATCAAACAAGCAATTGAGCAGTTTGAAGATGAGTCGAAGAAAATCATTGAGCTTGCATCCGGACTTAATGACGAGCAGCTTACTCAAAGGTGCTTGATTCCTCGGTTGCAGGGGCTGGAAGATAGTTCGCGCTTTTGGTCTATAGCAATGACTATTCAGCATTTGAATATAGTTGGGGAAGGTATGCTTGGAATTGTAGTTAGTTTGTCACGCGGGAAAAACGAACTTCCATTGCGTGGAATCGCTGATGTAAAGCCAACTGTCGATGTCGATGCGCAGGAAACAATTTCGAATTTCAAAGAGTTGACCGAAAACTTTGGGCGACTCGCTCGAAAAATCGACTTTGAGAAACACAGTGACATCAAGCACCCGCACCCTTGGTTTGGACCGCTCAATGCGCGCGAGTGGACATTATTTGCTGCACCGCACCAAGCAATTCATCGAAAACAAATCGAACAAATTATCGAGCGATTGTAATTTAGACCGAGTTTTTTACGATGCGCGGTGTGTAGACAATCTTATATTCGTTTTCGGTTTCGTTTAGAGCTGGGTCTACAGCTACTCTGCGATCAAAGACGAAACATTCGCCACTCCAGTGAGCTCCGCCCACTTTTTCAAAATAATTGAGAATGCCGCCATCCAACTGGAAGAGATGGGGGAATTTCTTTTCTTGCAAAAATAAATTTGCTTTCTCGCATCTGATACCACCAGTGCAAAAAGTGACTACCGTTTTGTTTTGCAAGTCGTCTTTTATTTCGTCTTTGGCATCAGCGATAGCTTTTGGAAAGTCACTAAAGAAGTCCATTTTGAAGCTTATTGCGTTTTCAAAAGTACCGATATCGACTTCGTAATAGTTGCGTGTGTCAAGCATCAAAATTTCTCGACCTTGATCGTCAAAACCTTGATCGAGCCATTTCTTAAGTGTGGCAGGATCAACGCTTGGTGCGCGTTTTTCATCAGCATCCAGAGAATTAGCAGTTATTGTGGGATGACGCATAGTGATGATTTCTTTTTTCAAGCGCACCAACATACGTGTGAATGGTTGGTAATCGGTGATGCTTTCTTTGGTTTTTAAATCGCAAAATCGATTTTCAAATAAAGCATCTGTTTTTAAATAATGCAAAAACTCATCAATTTGTGCTCGTTCACCTGCAAGAAACATATTTATTCCTTCTGGTGCAAGCAGAATGGTGCCTTTTAAATTGAGGGCAAGGCAACGTTCTTTCAGCTCAACGCGCCATTGTGGATGCAATGACAATGGAATCTCGACGAATTTATATGCGGCAATGTTTACTACGTTCATGACTTGATTATAAAAGTGCTTCTTACTTTGAGCTCACTTTACTCAGGCGCTCAGCAAAAATTTCTTTCCAAGCGTCTTTGGCTATATTTCCACCACAGACTACCACAGCCACTTTTTCGCGCGGCTTGAAATTGATTATGCGTCTTGAAACGGCTGCTACAGCGCATGCGGCGGCACCTTCGATGAGCATTCCTTCATTTTCGAAGAAGTCATAAATGGTGGCTGAAATCTCGGCTTCGTCCACCAGTACCCATTCATCGACAAGTTCTCTAACGAGTGGAAATGTGATGGTGTCTACATCTAGATTGCCAGCTAAGCTATCTGCAAGGGTCGGGTCGATTAAGCAATTGGTGATACGACCTTGCTGGCAGGCTTTGTACATGGCAGGAGTGCTTGCAGCAGCCACTCCAACAATGCGACAACTGGGATTGATAGTCTTTGCTGCAGTCGCGATGCCGCTAATCAAGCCGCCTCCGCCTACTGCAACCACGATAGTTGATAGCTTCGGCACGCGCTCGAATAGCTCGAGTGCGATGGTTCCCTGGCCGCAAATGACTTCAGGATTGTTGTAGGGTGAAACGTACAAGCCTTTCTTTTCTTGCGCCAGACGTTTTGCGTATTGTTCTGTATCAGCTTGTTCTTCGCCGTGTTTGATGATGGAGACGTTGAACTGATTGAGTTTTTTTAGCTTTTTGGCATTTTTAGATGCGGCATTATCTGGCAGGCAGATAGTGGCTTCTCTATCAGTGAAGTGTGCTGCTTGCGCAATAGCAAGGGCATGATTGCCCATTGAGGCTGTGAAGACTTTGCTTATGCCCTTCTCGCGTGCCCATCCAAGCACATTGAGCGCTCCGCGCAATTTGAAGGAGCCTGTATTTTGAATGTTTTCAAGCTTGAGCCAAACTTCAGACTTTGAAACTTCGCTGAGCCATTGGCTTTTGGCAAGCGGCGTTTCAAGGGCGAAACCTTTTATACGCTTTCGAGCAACGAGCACATCACTGATACTTACTCTGTTGCTAGTCACCGGTCTTGGTATATGCCTTGGGTATGGGGGCTATAAAAAAATTGGAGCGGGTAGCGGGAATCGAACCCGCGTGTGCAGCTTGGAAGGCTACCGTTCTACCATTGAACTACACCCGCAATAATCGAAATTATAACACATGAACATAAGTACATGATTTAGCACGCGTTTCCGGTGCTTTTTGCCTTGAAAGCAAGAAGTCTCAATGATATCTTAATGATGTTGTTAAGATGTCGACGCCATTTCTTGTAAGAGAAATCCGGTTGGCGACGTAAGGGTGGGAATCTACGGGATCATGAGCGAAAGTTTGGCGGTTAACAATCTCAACGTTTCGATACTATCTAATAAGGATGCAGCCAGTAATTCTGCAAATCAGAAAATTGACATGGCACCACCATTTCAAATTCAGGTAGCTCCACACATCGAAGCCCTGCAGCCATACAAGCCAGGTCGCCCACCAACAGAACTTATGCAAGAGCTTGGAATCGAGCGTCTGGTCAATCTTGCATCTAATGAAAACTCTTTTGCGCCGCCGTTGACAGTTCAGCAAGCCATTGCTGATGCAACGATGAATTTGAATCGTTATCCTGATGCTGGCGGACTTTTGCTCAAAACTAAACTGGCTGACATGTATGACTTGAAGCCAGAAAACGTTTGTCTTGGTGCAGGCTCAGAAAGCATTTTAGGCAGTATCATTCGCGCATTCTTGCACGAAGATGAAGAGATACTCACTTCGCAAGGAACTTTCATAGGTCTATACGTTCTAGTTAGTGCCAAAGGCGCGAAACTAAATACGGTGCCACTAAACGATTATTCTTTCGACCTCGATGCGATTTTGAAAGCAGTAAACGCTCGCACCAAAATAATCTATTTGTGTAATCCCAATAATCCCTCGGGAACCATCTTTACTTGCGATCAATTCGAAAAATTTATCGCAAAAGTTCCCCAAAATATCCTGGTTATTGTGGACGAGGCTTATCACGAGTTTGCTGAGAGCACGCCCAATTTTCCAAGCACTGTTGGCTATAAATTGCCGAATGTTCTGACTCTTCGTACGTTTTCAAAAGCATATGCAATGGCTGGAATTCGTGTTGGTTATGGTTTTGGACACGAGAATGTTATTAGTTATATAAATAGAGTTAAGCTTCCTTTTGAACCAAACATATTGGCTCAAGCTGCTGGTGTTGCGGCACTTGATGACACTGTTTTTCCAGAAATCACGCAGGAGAATAACCGTCAGGGAATGCAGTATTTGACGTCCGCATTTTCTGAGCTTGGACTCAATCATGTGCCATCTCATGCCAATTTCATACTAATAGAAATGGGGTCGGAAGCTAAGGCTCAGGATTTGACTGAAAAACTTTTGTATAAAGGAATAGCGATTCGCCACTTGAAAGCATTTGGTTTGGCAACTTGTGTTCGAGTAACCATCGGCATTCCAGAAGAAAATACCAAATTGGTCGATGCATTAAAAATGATCCTTGCGGTTTGATTTTTCTACTCGAAAAGTCTCGAAACCCAAGCATTATCAATTGCTAAGAATTGCCAAGTTGAAAACAGATCTTAGTCTTAAGTCTGGCTAATTTGCTTGGTTTCGCGCATATACTGGTCCCAGTTTCACCCCCACCAAAGATCAAGGACAGCGTTATGACAACACTTCAAAAAACACTTATCAAGCCCACATGGAAAGCAGAAGAATTTCATGCTACCAATTCCAAAATGGCTGCCAAACAAATGATGGTCACCATGAAAGTTCTCGCTAAGCACGGCGAAGAAATCAAAAAAGAATGGGAAACCGAAATGCGCGATTCAATGAAGCAATACTTCGTTGAGAAGAACGTCAAAACACCTATCGAATTTGCTCAAGCTAAAGCTGAACTCGAAGCCAATCTTTATGGCAGCGAAGTAGAAGTATGGGGCGATGACAAAGAAGCTCACTTCACCTACAAAACCTGTGGAATGTGGAAAGCTATGGAAGCTTGTGGCGTAACCAAAGAACAAATGGAAAAAATGTCTTCCGGTTTTGAATCATGTGTCAAAAACATGGCTCAAGAATTCGGCTTCCAAGGCGAACTTAAATTCGAAGGCGAAATCCCTACAATCACATATCGCAAGTAATTTCAGAATCTAACCAGAAACTGAATGCTTCCAAAACGCCTCTCTTGTAGGGGCGTTTTGTTTTTGTGCCTATCTCCATATTTCGGTCTTCCATCAAACATTCATTCTTTTGCGTTTAAAATTTCTGCCCGTTTTCAGCATAAACAGGCAAGTACCTCACGCTCTTTTTGCCGCTTCGCATTTTACAATCAATATTTATTGGAGGCAGCCAGAATAAATCGCATCAGTTTCTAACATAGTTTCTTGTGTGATTTTGTTTTATTCCTGTTGTCCGGGCCCCGGGGCCCGGGATCCGTACACAAGACAAATGACATTGTAAGGCAGGGCCAAATATGGAAAGTTTTCACCCCGGAAAAGTTTTAACGGAACAGTTTATGTTTGAGCGAAGATTGAGTGCTTCCAAACTGGCAGCCTGTCTAAATGTAGGGCACAACACGATTTTTGAAATAGTAAGTGGAAGGCGGGGGATTTCAGCGGAGATGGCATTGAGGTTGGCCAAGTTTTTTAAAACAAAACCTCAATATTGGCTTGAACTGCAGAATGAATATGAGTTGAAAATAGCGATAAAGAAATTAGGACCGGAATATGATATCGAATTTGATACCGGTGGAGAAACAGAGATTGAGGCACGAGAGCGAGAACAAAAGCAAAAGCAAAAGCAAAAGCAAGAACAAGAGTCTTGCAAAGGCTGGAAAGAGCAAATGATCGAGTCAGGCCATTTTAAACAAAAAGATTCAGAAAAAGTGTTTGGAATTTATGAGATGTTGGGTTCTGTACCTGTCCACTTCGATCAAATTGCTTATGATTTAGGACTAGAAGGCGGAGAGGCCGCAGCGCTCTTGACCGGGCTTGAGCTTGATGGATGGGTAAAGAGACTTCCGGCCGATTGGTATGTGCGAGCCAAATAAAAGGTTCTAGCCCAATAATTTAGGATCGTCTGCGCCGTGGTAATCGGTCCAGAGGCAATTCTTCGGGTTGATATTCAGGCTGATTTTCTGCTTCAATTACTGGTCTTTGATTAGGCCTTTGATTTGGTGCATTTTCATATTTTGCATAACGAGTCTTTGCCTGAGATTGATCCCACATCTGGGCAACCTTTGAAGCGTTGCGTATATCAAATGAGAAGTGGTGCGCATCGTTTGGAATGGGCACATTTGGTCTGGATAAATTACCTTGAACGAATCCGTATTTACGCAGCAGTCTAGACACATCTGGATCGTTGAAGTTTTTCACGTCTAGTGCCGCACCGCGTTCGTGCTCAGAATTACCGGGTGCTGCTCTAAGTCCACTTGCAATTGCTTGTTGTGTATTTGTGCGCCCAAGTGAATTGATATTGGCACAGTCTGCACAATGAGATGCAGGAAGCAATTTTTTGCCTAATGCAGCAAGTTCTTCATTTATCATTAAATAGGCTTGGGCGGCGGGTCTGTCGAGCCACGCAGGAGCATTTCTGATTTTCTTTTTGCCGTCTTCGGCTTTATAGCTTTCGCGGTTGTCTATACCTACATATACGGGATCGACGCGCTCGCCATTTCGACGTTTGCTTATGTCATTCACTATTGATGCATCAGTCACAGGCTCCATGGGCATTCTTGTGCCGTAGTTCTGATTTGGAGCTACCGGATTTAATGGAGCATCTGGATTTTCATAGCGCGGTCGCCTGTAAGGCAGGGTCGGATTATCTTGGGGTGAAGGCGGTCTGTACCCGCGCCGATCTGCTTCTCGGAAATAAGCTGACCAGTAATTGCCCCAGAAGTCGTTTCTTCCTTGCGTTTGAGGATAATTACTTGGAGCTTCCATTCGATACTGTTGCCACGGGTCCCTCTGCATATGTGGTGGATAACTGAAGGAGCGGTCGAAAGATTGGTCGAATCTTTGTTGGGGGTTAAAAAATTGGGGATTAAACCCTTGAGGATTAAACCCTTGAGGATTTATATTCTGACTCTCGTACGGGTTGAAGCCAACCGGAGAGTTCTGGTTAAATGCGCTGAAATTCGAGTAAAAGTTATTGGTCTGGTTGATAGTCTGGTTCTGAATTGCGAAAGCTCTGTAATCGGACGCGTTGAGGTTAAGGCTTGCTAGCCTAATTGATTCTGGTTGATTATCTTGTTGCGTACCGCGTGTATCCGCGGCGTCGCTTTCTAGTGACACCGATTAAGACCTCTTCAGTTTTATCCACCATTGAGATTATCTATATAGATAGAGAGGTCGTAAAGCGTAGAATTCCCAATTCAGGCGCCGGTGGGGCAAAATAAATTTAGGCACTGGCTTGGGTTATGGCTAGAGATTGCCGCGCAAAGCCTGTTCGTGCTCAATAGACTCGAATAGTGCCTTGAAATTGCCTTTGCCGAAGCCTTTAGCACCTTTGCGTTGGATTATTTCTAGGAACAAAGTGGGTCTGTCTTCAACTGGTTTAGTGAAAAGCTGGAGCAAATAGCCATCAGATTCGCGGTCAACCAGAATTCCAAGTTTCGCCAATTCTTCTATATCTTCATCGATGTGTCCGACTCGCTCTGGTAGAGCATCGTAATAGGATCTTGGTACAGCCAGGAATTCGACTCCGCGTGCTTTCAATTCTGCAATGGTAGCGATGATATCACGGGTGGTGATTGCTAAATGTTGTACGCCGCCTGCATTGTAGTAGTCGATGTATTCTTGAATCTGCGATTTGCCTGTACCGATGGCAGGTTCGTTGATAGGCATTTTGATAACACCACTTTTGTTTGCCATCACTTTTGATACCAGCGACGAATATTTGGTGCTTATGTCGTCAGCATCAAAATACTGGTAGACGTAGAAGCCAAAGATGTTTTGGTAGAACTCAACCCACGATTCCATTTTATTGAGTTCTACGTTACCTACAATGTGGTCGATGCTCATTAAGCCAACCGGGTTGCCTTGAGATTTTTTGTCGAGAGCCTTGAATCCTGGGGCGAAAGTGCCTGTGAATTCTTGACGTTGAACAAATTTGTGAATGGTGTCACCGTAAGTATGAACTGAGGCAGAAATGAATTTTCCTTCCTTGCCTTCGTAAAACTCTGGCTTGCTGTGGCTTTTGGCGCCACGAGCAATGGCTGTTTCGTAGCACTTGACCGCATCGCGTACTCTAAATCCGATTGTTTTTACACCGTCGCCATGCTCGTGCACGTGTTCTGCAATTTCGCTTTTATTCGATAATCCACCTGATATAACAAGCTGAACGCCACCTTGTTTGAGCACGTAAGAAACTTTGTCGCGGTCGCCAGTTTCAAGTCCGCTGAAGCCGATTACGTCGAAGCCGAAGCCTTTGTGATAGTAGTAGCAGGCTTGAAGCGCATTGCCAACGAACAACTCGACATGATCAAAACCGTCGATTGCAATCTCTTCGACAGCCGGATTGCCTTGGGGAGAAGATTTGCGTTCGATAGTCTCTTTGACCATTTGAAAATACCTCTGATGACACACCTATAATGATACATCTAAAAAAGAGAGGTGGGTTGTCAGTTTCAGGCGTTTAACTGCCCAAATTCTTTAAAAGCTCTTTAGCTTCCAGATTACCTGGGTCTTCGCTTAACGCCTTCTTGACCATTTCACGCGCTTCTTCTTTCTTGCCTGCAGCAGATAGGCAATATGCTTTTCCTGTTCGCACTGATGCCAGAACAAAAATCAGATTTTCGTCATGCTTGTCGCCAAGGGCAATTTCCAATTTTTTTAGCAAGCCGTCATAGTGTGTTTCAGCTTCCTTAAACTCCCCGTTTTTGCGCAGTGATGCTGCGAGTCGCAGGATTTGAATTGAGCTGAATTTATTAATTGAGTGGGCTTTTTTGAAATAAACAAGGGCTTCTTTGGGTTTTTTGAAAAAGTCTTTGACCTGTCCCATCATGAAAGGAATGGTGGAAATATTGGGATTTTCTTTGGCGAGTTTTTCTAGCATTTCCATCGATTTGGCTTCATCTTTTTGCATTACAGCCACTTTCCACGCTTCAAGACAGCCATTTGCCACAGCCGCTTCGCTTTGCATATTTTCTTCAGAGGGAGATTTTTGAGACACTGAAGCTTGGGCTTGTGTTTGAGCTTGCGTCTGCGTTTGTGGCGTTTGCGTTGCACTGGTCGAGCTGGTCGAAGCGGGCGCGCTCTGTGGTTCGCTTTGGGCTTCTTTCTCAACCTTTGGAAGATTGGACTGCACCTGCATTTGTGAGTGACAGCCAACAGCAACTAGATTTAATGCCAGGAGAGTCATCCATAAAAAAGAGTTTGACTTAATCATCAATCTTGAAGCGGTACGTGTCTAAAATTAGTGTCAGAATCCAGATCCGGCGTATCAAATTTGACTTTAGATAGTGACATTCCACGTTTTAACATGTCTTCGTTCACTGGCAAGGGTGGCTTAGAGATTGATTCGCCAAGGTGAGCGTCGCCTGCATTGGCTTCTCTATGAGACTGAGCAGTGGTTGTTTTGGCTTGCAAATAGCGGATGCGAGTATTTACTTTCTCTTTGTATTTTTCAGGCACTAAATTAGCAAAGACCAGATCTATTAACTCGCGCGATGCTTCGTAAAACTCTCTTTTCTTTTCTAGAAGCTCAGATAGAGCTACTCTAAGCATTAACTCATTTTGTTTCTCTTGCTTTAAAAAACGCAGACGATTAATGGCTTCGTCCAGAATGCGCTCGTCGCTACAATAAAGAAAAAGCTGATGATAAGCCAAATAAAAGGAAGGTTCAACTTCGGTAGTGTGTAGATATTGATGATTAGCTTTTACGCTTTCACCATTTAAACGCAATGCCTCAGCGAACTTAAAGCTCAAATCAGGGCTGGACGGGTTGTTCTCTGTGTTTTCGCGAGCTTTGTCCAGATCTGGAATAGCAGTTGACTGAATCTGATTTTGCGTCTGCGAGGCTTTGGTTGGTGAGCTTTGTGCTTGTCCTTCAAGAGTAAAGCATAGCTGTGCGCCGACAACAAAAGTAAGTGAAAGAGAAAGTGCAATTTTGGACATGGGTCAAATTTTAGCGCGCAAAAGCAATTTTCGCCGCAGATTATGCCTTAATAATGGTCAGAGTCCAGCTTGAATCGTTAGCCTGCTCTTGGCGCTCGACTGTGTGCCCCTCGGCTTTTATGCTCTGATAGACGCTTTCCACCGGCTCACCGTCGTCTAAAACAACTGTTACAGTCTCGCCGCTTTGCATTTTGTCTAGATAAAGCCTGGTCTTAACGAAATTCATTGGACAGGCAACTCCACGTAAATCCAGATTGTGAAAAGCTTCTGTGGTCACAATCGATTCTCCCTTCAATTAGATTCTTATTCAGACTCAAAACAAGGGGCAGGATAACACGTATTGGGGCTGGGGCAGTCTTTTTGCGACGTATATTTCTGCCATTCTTTGGCAAAACAAGGACGCGAATTGACATAATCTTTCATTCTGAGCAAAAGCAAGACGGAGTCTTTTGACGCCTCCAGGTCCATTGCCAGACAATGTATGCATCTGAAATCTTCAGTAAATCCAAGGGCTAGATTGATCACTTCTTGTCTAGTGCAAACAATCTGCTCGCAGGCGGCGGCGTGGCAAATTTTAGCTTCCTTATCGATCATTCATACTCGTTCCTGCCAGTAAAAACTATCATAAGACAAACTTGTGATAATGCATCAATGACTCAAAGAAAAGGTCAACAGCGTATAGAAAAAGATCACCTTGGGGAGATTAACGTCCCCAACGATTCTTATTATGGAATCGCGACCCAACGCTTGATACAGTCTATTCCTCAGTACGGTCACAAGGTCAGTCCACGCCTGGTGGAGGCAATGGCTGAGGTCAAGCGAGCCATTATTCAATGCGCTTGCACTGAAAAATTAGTAGATGAAAATGATTTTGCCCAGCCGGTGCTCAAGGCGCTTTTGCAAGCTTGTGACGAATTAGCTTCTGGCGATTTTTATGATCACATAGTGGTGGATGGCTTGGCTGGCGCGTCTGGGCACGCTTTGAATTTGAATATAAGTGAAGTTATTGCTAATCGAGCTGGAGAACTGCTTGGAGATCCTCTTGGCTCATGCCAAAAAATACAAATAAGTCGCCATGTAGATATTTTGGGAGCGCTTGAAGATATTTATCCAACTTCGATGCGTATCTCGATTTTACTTGGACTGAAGTCGCTCAAAAATATTTTGCTTGACCTGGAACGCACTCTGCGTCGCAAAAGTCTTGAATTCGAATCGGTCGTAAAACTGGGTCGCATTAATTTGCAAGACGCTTTACCTGTAACTTTGGGACAAGAATTCAACGCCTATGGTTCTTCGATAGAGCGCGCACTCAAGCGTATCTCCGAAGCTTCTACCTGTTTGAAAGAAGTCAATTTGGGCGGCACTAGAGTGGGCACCGGATTTGGTGTTAGCCACTCTTTTCAGTACCAGGTTATTCAAGCCTTATCTGCTCAAACAAAGCTTGAACTGCGCCCCGCAGATGATAATATTAAAGCCACCAGTTCGATGAGTGACTTTCTGGAATTTTCATCGAGCTTGCGTGAGCTTGCATGCGATCTCATAAAAATGGCTAACGACCTGGCTTTTCTGTCGTCGGGTCCCAGCGGAGGTTTAGCTGAGATAACACTTCCAGCTCCAAATCTCAATGATGAATTGACTATTGCCGCCTATCAGATATTGGCAAACGACCAAGCTGTGCTTATTGCCACGCAGGCAGGCAAACTGGAATCCAATATTTTCA
Organism: uncultured Candidatus Obscuribacterales bacterium; assembly: GCA_964606665.1. Taxonomy (GTDB): domain Bacteria; phylum Cyanobacteriota; class Vampirovibrionia; order Obscuribacterales; family Obscuribacteraceae; genus Aved-18. The sequence goes on from CAZSHS010000003.1 coordinate 42,522, forward strand.
CTACTATTATTATTCAAGCCATTTTAAATAGTATGCAGATGCTTGAATCTTCTATTATTTCGTTTACTACTAATTGTCTAAGCAAAGTGAAAGCAGATCCTATTCGTTGTCGGGCTATTCTTGAGAGTTCACAAGCCTTGTTGCCGGTGCTTGCGCAAGAGTTGGGGATGGAAAAAACTTTAGAAATAATGTCACAGGCAAAAGAGCAAAAAAAATCTATAAAAGAAATACTTTTCGAGCAAAATCTATTGCCTAAAGATACTTTAGATAGGCTGACTAGCTACAAGTATATGACCTCGGCTTTGCGCTAATAAGAAAATCTACCTTTTAGACCGACCGATTTCCTGTTAAGTTTTAATAGCTCTAAGCCGTTGCCACCGCAACTCTCACGCATATATAAAAGGGTATTATGTTCATGATGCTTACTGGCTATAAGTTGGAAGTGATCGTCGGCTGCATGAGCGCCGGCAAGTCGAGCGAGCTGATTCGCCGCATCGAGCGAGCACGTTTGGCTTATCTACCTACCATTATTGTCAGACCCGCCACAGATACGAGATCCAAGGCAAATCATGTCGAATCGCGTAACGGGCTTGCATCTAAAGCCGTAGTGATAGAAGACCCCAAAGATATTCTCACCTATGCCGCCCATGCCTTAGTGGTAGGGCTGGATGAATGTCAGTTCTTTTCAGAAGAATTGATACCAGTTGTTAAGACGTTATTGCGTCAAAAGAAAAAAATTATTGCCTCAGGCTTAGACCTCGATTATAGGGGCGAACCTTTCGGAACCCTGCCAACCCTCATGGCGATGGCGGATCGGGTCGATAAGTTACTTGCCGTTTGCCGGAAATGCGGGTCGGATTTTGCCTGTCGCACTCAAAGAATGGTTCATTCAGAAGAACAAATCTTGGTAGGCGATGCTCAGTATGAGGCTCGCTGTATTCACTGTTTCGAGCCTCCGGGCGAATTTCAGTTGCGTCTAGAACTCCCCTTAATGGGTGAAAATCCAATAGCGGTTGATGCCCCGCAACTCTCTTTAGTAGCTGGCTAAAGTCATTAATTACTTCAAAATGTGCTAAGCAACGGACTAAATATCCGATAAATCTAAGCGAAAACGAAAGCGAACATTACGGATTTCTTAACATATCTCACATAAAGGTCCTAATTTGTTAGGGCGCCGTTGTCATGGGAACTACTTGAGTAGAACTCGGTCCCAAAAGATGGAGCTATGGAGGTTATCGAGAAGTCCTATGTCCAGTACTAAAGAAGCCAATGCCTGTACCAAGATGGTGCGGGATTTCCTAAGCAAATTAGGTTCTTTCTTGAAAAAGAAAGGTTCGTGTGGTGAAGAGACCGGGGAGCATACAGTCGTGCAACACCCCTGGCAAGTGGATCTAGACCATTTGGCAGATCGATTGGGTGAAGAACCCGTCAAAATAGCCGAAAAGCCCACCGATGAGCAAATGAAGAAGCTATGCGAAGATGCAAAGGCGATACGTAAATCAACTAAAGAAATGTCTTCGCCGTCCAAGACCGCAGTAGATTTAAAAGCCTGGTGGGGTAGCTCTGTTGCCACTTGGGATCCAAGTGCAGACGCTCAGAATCTTGATTCAATCCACCAACAAAGACGACCTCGTAAAACCAAATGGTTTGACTAAATTATTCCGCTTTTACTGTTACATCAGCTCAATAGCAGAGCCTGCGGGTTTATTTAGCAGATTGCAGTGGTAATATGTATAGAGCCACCTTATTTGATGCTGTCCATATATCGAAGGACTTTGAGCGACCAAGGTGGAAAGAGGTAGTTTTGGGTCTTTCTATCAAAAATCATTGTCGCGTGCTTGTTATGTTGGGTACGGCTTTTGCTGTTTCTAGCGCAAGCATAGTGTTAACTTGTGATCGCGCTGAAGCTAAGTCCAAGAGCAAAAAAGGATCGCAACATCGCAAAAGCCGCAGAATTGCCGGTCACCACTATTTAGTGCCTCCTCCACCGCCTTATGCTCCATCGATTATGCCTGAGTTGCAAATGATGGCGATGAGAGGCATACCTAAACAAGCGGTCGCTAAAAAATCTGAAAGCGAATATCCGTACTCTAAATACATTTTTACAGCTAACAAGGCCGACGCTCCACGCTCGGTTAAGCTCAACAACACAACCACTGCCTGGAATTAAGCACCGGTCGCAATTTTGCGATTTTGCTCGGGCTTGTGACGTCTCCTTTTAAAACCATATCCGTTAACGGTTATGGTTTTTTGATCGGGGTCGTAGTTAAGCGAGACTGAAAAATCAGATGTTTCTAATTGCACTTGATTTCCTGATCCAAAATTAAAACCGAAGGCAAAAAAGCAGAGGAACTTTTTTACTATTTTTCTGTCTAATGCATCAAAAGCGCAAGGGATATAAAGTTCTACTGATGGCTAATTTTACTAGCGGTACAGGTTGCAAGTTATGAAAGCAAAAACGGTTTTTCTGGCTTATTCTTTAGGGCTGCTTTTGGCAGTTAATTCAATCGGGATTGCATATGCCGATTCGACAAGTTGGTCAAACTTAATAAACGAGGGCGAGGCTGCATATAAAGCTCGTCAATTAGAACAAGCCGAAAACAAATTTACAGAAGCGCTCAAATTATGTGATGCAATCAACTTTCCAGATAACAAAAAACTTGAAGAAAGTCGTGGTATCACATTGAATGATTTGGCTTTAGTACTCGATTTAAAAGATACGCAAGATTCTGATGCTAAAGCAATCAAGTTATATGCAGAAGCAATTGAGGCCAAACAAAAAGCTGGTGTAAGCAATGCATCCATCTTGCCTGTAATGAACAATTTGGCTAAATTGCAGTACAAACAAAAAAATTACAAAGAAAGTATTGCAACATTTCATGCCGCGCTTAAATTGGTGGACGGAAATGAAAAACTAGATCAGTTAAATCGCGCCCGCATTCTTAATGCACTCTCGGCTGTATTCACTGATTCAAACGAACTTGATAGAGCAGAACAGTCACTTCGAGAAGTTTTAGCCATTCAGGAAAAAGTGGGAGAGCCACAAGGTGTGCAGGTTGCACGCAATAATTTGTCTGTAGTGCTTCGCAAAAAAGGCAACGATAGTGAAGCACAAACATTACTTGAAACCAATAATAAAGATGGAAATGAGACACCTGCTAGTCTGACTAAGCTGGCAAGAGTTTTGCGCGAACAACAAAAATTTGATGAGGCTGAGCCGCTATTAAAAAAAGCAGTGACTCTGGTGGAGGGAAGTGCCGAGCCGCACGACAAAGAATTGATTGTGGCGTTGAACAATTTAGCCATGGTCCAGCGTGAGCAGGGTAATTTCGAAGAGGCTCTAGCCATCTATAAACGTGTCGAGCCATTGCAAAATAAAGTCGGTGTAACCGATTCTGATAAATTGACGATGGAAACGAACTTTGGTGTCGTACTTGATACCATTGGAAATTATGAAGAAGCACGTCCTCATCTTGAAAAAGCTCTTGAACTGTGCCAAAAGGTCGATGGTGCTGCTAGTAAGAATTACGCGACATGTTTATATAATTTGAAAGAATTATTTTTACACATGGACGATTATGCTAATGCCGAAGTTTATATGAAAAAAGTGCTCGATATTCACAAAGCTCAAAACGGAGCTAACGATGCTGAAGTCGGACGTGATTTAAACGAGCTTGCACTTATTTATAGACAGAGCGGAAAGATATCTGAGTCGGAGCCTACATTTAAAGACGCAATCGCCATCAGCGAAAAGGGTGGAGATGCCACGGCCGGAGATCTCTCTGTAGATTTAAACAATCTGGCAAGACTTTATCGTCAGCAAGGACGCTATGCTGATGCTGAGCCGCTCTACCAAAAGTCTCTCACTATCAAAGAGCGCCTCTATGGAGCAAATGATCCACAAGTGGCCGCTACCCTTCGAAATTACGCCACACTATTACAAGATATGGGACGAGATGCCGAGGCTAAAGAAATGAATCTCCGAGCACGCTCAATTGAAGATAAAGCTGGCGAATAAAGTAAGCCTGCAAATAGAGTTCGCTTGCAAAAGCTATTTATCGTCTATAACCAAGCAATCGATAAAAGCAACACCGCGCGATATGGTTCCGAGCTTAACTGCAGCACCTTTAGACATGTCCAGCACTCTTGTTTTAACGTAGGGTCCGCGATCGTTCACTTTTACGATTACAGTTTTGCCAGTGCGCGGATCTTCAATTTGCACTTTGGTTTGGAACGGAAGTTTTAAGTGAGCAGCGCTGCATTTGTTCATATCGAAAACTTCGCCCGATGCGGTTTTCTTTCCATTGAATCCAGGTCCATACCAGGAGGCTTTACCACTAAAGGACTTCCCACCACCTTTGGTTTGCGGTTTGTCATCATCGCTTTTTTCATCTGCTGCAAAAACTGCTTGTGAAGCAAAAAGACTGCTTGCCAGAGCGGCCGCAAGTAAAAATGTAAATCCAGACTTATTCTTCATGCCAGTGTTCCCCTTGCTTTCGATGGCTTGCGAAAATTTTCCATTTTCCAGCCATTTTATATATTGCACTTAATAGCACATTTTCGCCGGTATAAGACCGTCAGGCAAAACCTAAGAAAAGACCTCATGCAAGACTTTCAATCACCATTGCAATACCCATTCCACTTCCCACACACAAACTAACGCAACCATATTTTTTCTGACGCCTAATTAGCTCGTGCACAAGCGTCATCAGAATTCGTGCACCGGTTGCTCCAAAGGGATGACCGATGGCAATTGAGCCGCCATTTACATTCACTATTTCGCGGTTCAAATCAAGTGCTTTTTCGCATGCTAGATATTGAAGAGCGAAAGCCTCGTTGATTTCAAACAAGTCAATATCGGATATTTTGAGGCCTGCTTTTGCAAGAGCGGCTGGAATGGCCTCAACTGGTCCAATGCCCATGATTTCAGGTGGAACGCCTACAGTGGCAGAACTCACTATTCTTGCAAGCGGCTTCAAGTTTTCTTTGACTGCCAAACTTGCTTTAGTTAGCACTACGCAGGCTGCACCATCAACGATACCGCAAGCATTGCCTGCTGTAACCGTTCCGTCCGACTTGAAGGCCGGGCGCAGCTTGGCTAGCGCCTCGCGAGTAGTACCTGGACGTGGGTGTTCGTCTGCGTTAATTATTTTAGTTTCTTTTTTGACTTTTATTTCAATCGGCGTAATTTCGTTTGCGATATACCCTTTGTCTAAAGCCGCTTTATATCGCGCTTGACTTAGTTCGGCATATTCATCTTGTTGGTCTCGACTTATAGGTCCATATTTTTCTTGCAGATTTTCTGCCGTTTCGCCCATTGAAAAATCGACTAGAGTGTCTCTTATATCGAGCCCATCAAGCAATTCTCCATGACCCATGCGCTTTCCCCACCGAATATTCCAACTGGAGTAGGGTGTCATCGAAAGGGCTTCGGTACCACCGGCTAAAATCGCTTTGGCTTGACCGGCTTGAAGAATTAAATCAGCCTGCACTACTGACGCAACGGCTGATCCGCAAAGCAAATTGACCATCAGTCCAGGTGTGTTTTTATCGAGACCGGCTTTGTAAGCCACGTGTCTTGCCATGTAAATGGAATCGGGACTGGAATGAATAACATTTCCAAGAACTATATAGTCGACGAGCGACTTTTCAATTGTCGTATTGTCAAGCGCGCCTTTGGCTGCCTCTACAGCTAATTCTGTTGGATTAAGCGCGGCAAGCGATCCGCCATAAGCACCAAATGGAGTTCGTGAACCTCCAAGGATTACTGTTTCATCTGTTTTTGCAGTCATGACTTTCCTTTAGAGAGTGGCAATCTAACGACAAGATTAAGACAACCATAAATAACTATAAAAAGCATATCTTCGAGATAGAATTAGTCGAAATTAGAAATAGTGACTTCATAATTTTATCTACTTCAACTGGAGGATAGGACCTTGACTAAGGTAGGCGTGCCAAAAGAGATTCTTGACAATGAGTATCGCGTAGCCCTCACTGTAGCGGGTGCCCATGCTCTGGTGAGTGCTGGACATGAAGTGTTCATCGAAAAGAGTGCTGGTGTTGGAAGCGGTATCACTGATGAAGAGTACAAAGCTCAAGGTTGTACTATTCTTCCCGACGCTCCGGCTGTTTTTGAAAAGGCTGACCTGATTTTGAAAGTCAAAGAGCCACAAGACAAAGAAGTTGGCTATTTGCGTAAAGGTCAAGTTTTATTCACCTATTTGCATCTTGCAGCACACCCCAAACTGGCTACTGATCTGGCTAAAACAGGCGCAACATGTATTGCTTACGAGACAGTACAAATGCCTAACGGCGCACTGCCACTGCTTACACCTATGAGCGAAATCGCTGGTCGTTTGGCTACCCAAATCGGTGCAAACTATCTTGAGCGTCCTATGGGCGGTCGTGGCGTCTTGCTTGGCGGAGTACCTGGTGTAGAACCTGGAACTGTAGTTATTATCGGCGGCGGTGTAGTTGGAACTAACGCTGCAAAAATTGCACTTGGTCTTGGCGCTAAAGTCACCATATTCGACTTGTCGCTCGATCGTCTGAGATATTTAGATGACATTTTCAACGGTCAAGTTCGCACTGTTTACTCGGTCGGACATTATTTGCAAGAAGCACTAGTCAGAGCAGATCTCGTTATTGGTGCCGTTTTGATTCCTGGAAAACAAGCTCCACGCATCATCACCAAAGACATGCTCAAAACTATGAAAGAAGGTTCTGTCATCGTTGACGTTTCTGTAGATCAGGGCGGATGTATCGAGACTATTCATGCTACCAAGCACTCCAACCCAACCTATGTTGTAGACGGAGTTCTGCACTATGGCGTAGCCAATATTCCCGGTGCTGTTCCATGGACCTCGACCCGCGCATTAACCAATGCCACCATGAGCTATTGCTTGAAGTTGGCTAACAAAGGTTATGACGCATGTCTTGAAAGTTCAGACTTGATGAAAGGCGTCAACATCCACAACGGCGAAGTTGTGCACCCAGGTGTACTGGAAGCGGTAAATGCCGCAAAAGTCACAGCCTAAATGCTGCGCCTCGCCTCCTGGAACGTAAACGGCATCAGGAGCATAAGCAAAAAGGGGTTCTTTGAGTGGCTTGGCAAGACCAAGCCCGACATTCTTGGCATTCAAGAGTCCAAGATAGATGCCGGACAACTCACAGAACTCCTTACTGCGCCGCCTGGTTATCAAAGTTTTTGGAGCCATCACGCCCTTAAAAAAGGCTATAGTGGCGTGGCTTTGTACCTGAAGGACAAACCCAAAAAAATCGAGACTGGCTTTGGTGTCTCGCGCTTCGATGATGAAGGGCGGACAATAATGGCAGATTTTGAAGACTTTGTTTTATACAATATCTATTTTCCCAATGGAAAAGCGAGCGAAGAGCGACTGCAATATAAGTTGGACTTTTATGAGGCGTTTCTAGCGCATGCCAAATCGCAAAAGAAAAAGGGTCGTAAAATCATTGTCTGTGGCGATTTCAATACTGCTCACAAAGAAATAGACCTGGCTCGACCCAAAGAAAATGTCAATGTTTCAGGTTTTATGCCCAAAGAGCGTGAGCTGTTGGACCGGCTAGTAAATGCCGGTTATATAGATACGTTTAGAGCTTTTAATAACGAGCCGAACAACTACACCTGGTGGCATATGCGCACTGCTGCTCGCGAGCGCAATGTTGGTTGGCGTATCGATTATTTTTTGGCTGATGAGGCTTTGGGCAAGTATATAAAAGGAGCTTCGATCGAGTCCAAAATAATGGGATCGGATCACTGTCCAATTACAATTGATCTTGCCTTGTAAATTTAGCTAATATAGAAAATATGAGTAAAGACCTCAAAAAGCTAATGGAATCGGCCGACCAGGCCGTCAATAATGAGGATTTTGCGCAAGCCGAAACAATGTTTCAAGCTGCATTGTGGGAAGCTGAGCGTACAAACGACCCTTCCACCATCGCCAATTGTCTGGATCGGCTGGCCGAAGTGCTTTTCGAGCAAGGCAAATATGTTGAGTCTGAGCCCATCTACAAAAGGGCGCTTGAGATTCGCGAACAGCAGCTTGGTCCTCACAACGAAGAGATTGTTCAGAGTCTGAATAATTTGTCTGCCGTTTATTTCTTTCAGGAAAAGTTTGAGCTGGCCGAGCCTTTATGCGTCAGATTAACCGAAATTTATGAGCGGGTACTGGGTAATGACAATCCTGAAGTGGCAACTAGCTACAACAATTTGGCGCTACTCTATGCCGCTCAGAAAAAATTTCATCTAGCCGAGTCGCTTTATAAAAGGTCGCTTGAGCTCAAGACTAATTTGTATGGCGATGCGCACCCTGAAGTTGGCGATATTTTGCAGAATTTGGGAACGCTCTATCTAAATCAAGAGCGATATGCTGATGCGGAGCCGCTTTTAAAGCAGTCTTTGAGTATTCTTGAAAATGCTTTGGGCGAAGGGCATGCCGATCTTGAGATATTACTTGTCAATCTGGCTCAGGTTCTTGAGCATAATGGCAAATATCTCGATTCGAGCAAAATCTACGAAAAGATACTCTCCATCAAAGAAATTCAATTGGGACCAACCCACCCTGAAATTATCCAGATGCTCAAATTGGTCTCAAAATCGTATGCACGTCGCGCCAAATACGACGAAGCAGAGCGTTTTTTGAAACGTGCAGTTACCATTTGGGAGCGTTCTCAGGGCAAAACTAGCCCGCAAGGTGCTGATTTATTCTCGCTTTTGGGTGAACTAAATCAAGAACAAAAGAAAATTTCTCAAGCTGAAAATTATTATCGAGAAGCTCTAGCTGCAGCTCAAACGGCTTTGGGACCTAATCATGCAGAAACTATCGAAAAGCAAAAACAACTGGCTGATTTCTATTTGAAATTTAATCGCCCTGCTAAAGCGCAGCCGCACCTTGAAAAAATTGTCGAAATACAAGGAAAAGCTTCCATCTCTAATCCTGATCTTGATGGCGGAAATCTGGCTCGGTCTGACCTTGCAGCCTGTCTTTACGCTCAGCAAAAATATGGTGAAGCCAAAAAAATATTCGAAGAAATAAAAGATTACTACGACCAGAAAGCGCAGAAAGACAGCGAAGCATTTGGATGCAGCTTGCACTATCTAGCAGAGCTTGAGCGCAAAGAAAAAAAATTCGATATGGCTGAGGTCTTGTACAAGCGTGCTATAGATGTTCGAACAAGAGTGCTTGGAGCTCAGCATTTAGATGTTGGCAGATCACTGCAAGCTTATGCTGATTTGCTCACAGAGACATATCGCGAAGGAGAAGCTGAACACCTAAAAGCCTGCGCTAAAGCCATTTTCGACACTAATAAGTAAGTTCATTTGAAATTCATTTGCTTGAGCTTTCATAGTAAGAGGGTTCAACGATGGAGACTAGAAGCAGTTTGCCAAACAAAGACGATTTGATTCTGGTCATTGGAGCTACAGGTTATGTCGGCTCTAGGTTGGTTCAGGTGTTACTCGATGAGGGATTCAAAGTCAGAGCCGCTTCGCGTTCGATAGAGAAACTCAAGTCGAGGCTTTGGAGCAATCACCCAAACGTCACTATTACTCAGTTAGACTTGCTTGATATTGAGTCGGCAGAGCAAGCTTTTAGTGGTGTACAGAGAGTTTTTTATCTCTTACATTCAATGAATCCAAAACATACAGATTTTGAGGAAGCCGACAGGCGTGCAGCTCAAATCATGGTTGAACTAGGGGCTCGAGCTAATATCAGACAACTAATTTATTTGGGCGGTCTTGGCGAAAGCGAAGACAATTTGTCTAAGCATTTGCGCTCAAGGGCCGAAGTTGCATCTATATTGAAATTGGCTCCTTTTCCAGTAACAGTTTTGCGTGCGGCTATGATTATTGGCTCTGGTAGCGCTTCTTTCGAGATAATGCGATACCTGGTCGAGCGGTTACCTGTCATGATCACGCCTAAATGGGTTAGCACTCCGTCTCAGCCAATAGCTATTCGCAATGTTTTAAATTATCTGATGGGCGCTCTTGGTAAAGAAGAAATGTACAATCAGACTTTTGACATCGGCGGACCGGATATCTTGTCCTATCGGCAGTTGATGCAAATCTATGCGCATGAGGCTGGAATGGCTGATCCGAAAATTATTCCGGTGCCGGTTTTTACTCCAAGAATAAGCTCTTATTGGATAAATTTTGTCACCCCTGTTCCAGCTTATATTGCTCGTCCACTGGCAGAAGGTCTTCGCAACGAAGCAGTATGCAAGGAAGATAAAATTACAAGAATAATTCCGCAGAAATTATTGACCTGTCAGGAAGCAATAAAAATTGCTGTAGATAAAATACAGCATCATCAAGTTGAAAGTCACTGGACAGACGCAGGAAGAATGCCTCCGTTTGAGTGGGTCAACTCGGCTGATCCAAAATGGGCCGGTGGAACAGTTTTTAATGATATCAGAACTCTCACCGTGAGTGGTGGCACCAAAGAAGCATGGCAAGCAGTGTCAAGTATTGGTGGTACCACTGGTTGGTATTACGCTAACTGGCTCTGGAAGATAAGAGGCTGGCTGGATTTTTTGTGGGGAGGACCGGGATTGCGCAAAGGTAGACGCCATCCTCATGATCTAAGACATGGAGATGCCATCGACTTTTGGCGTGTACGTGCTTTAATTCCAGAACAACGCTTGCTGCTCATTGCTGAAATGAAATTGCCAGGTCAAGCTGCTCTTGAGTTCAAGCTGATTAAGCATGGCGAAGACGAAACCGAAATAATTCAAATAGCACGATTTTTACCCAAGGGATTATTGGGGTTGGCATATTGGTATGCCGTTTCACCATTGCACGAGCTTATTTTTAATGGCATGCTGCTAGGAGTGGCACGAGCCTCGGGCTGTACAATCAGTAAAGGTGCTCGTCCATTGCGAATGAAGTTGAGCGAACTAAAAGCTTAGCGCTCTAAATGGTCCTTTAGATAAGGCGCAGTTTTGCTCGTTTTGGATGCGGCAATCGTTTCTGGTCTTCCTTCTGCCACCACTTTGCCACCATCGCTTCCGGCGCCTGGTCCTAACTCTATAACCCAGTCAGCTTGAGCCACAACGTCGATGTCGTGTTCGACTACTATCACTGTGTTTTTACCATCGACAAGAGCTTGTAGTTGTTTCATCAAGCGTTCGATGTCATATGGATGCAAGCCGGTTGTAGGTTCGTCGAGTAAATAAATTACGTCGCCTGTTTGTTGTTTTTGTAATTCGGTCGCAAGCTTGATTCGTTGCGCCTCTCCGCCAGACAATTCAGTTGCTGGTTGTCCCAGTCTTAAGTATCCAAGTCCGACATCGAGTAATGTTTTCAGAGCGCGCTCGACCTGTTTTAATTCTTTGAAAAATTCATACGCAGACTCAACTGTCAGTTCAAGCACTTCTGCGATGTTTTTATTTTGATATTTTATCTGCAATGTTTCTTCGTTATATCTTTTTCCTTTGCATTCATTACACGGAGCAAAAACACTAGGCAGAAATAAAAGTTCAATCGAAACAAAGCCTTCTCCTTCGCAATGCTCGCAGCGACCGCCTTTGACATTGAATGAAAATCTGCCTGCATTATATTTTCGCGTTTTTGCTTCTTTAGTTTCAGCAAATTTTTTGCGTATATGATCGAACAAACCTGTATAGGTAGCCAGATTTGATCTTGGTGTACGACCGATTGGTTTTTGATTTACTTGAACCATTCGTTTGATGTTTTCCAGTCCACTAATTAAAACATCATCGAAATTTAGTTCGGCATTGTCATTAAAATCATTGAGTTCAATTGACTCTTCACTTTCATCCTCTTTGTTGTCGTCCGCCCCAAGCCTGTTTTTGATAGCTTCTGACAATGCTTGACTGATCAATGTCGATTTGCCCGAACCCGACACCCCGGTCACCACCGTCAACACGCCTTTGGGTATTTTTACACTTAGATTTTCTAAGTTGTGTCTGCTTACATTTTCAATAGATATTTGATCTGTTATCGACACTTCTCTTCTTTTGATTTTAGATTTGTCTTTCTTGTTTTTGTCAAACAAATAATAACTAGTATGCGAGTCGATTTTAGATAAGCCTTCGATAGGTCCGCTATAAAGCAGGCTGCCGCCGCGATCTCCCGCTTCTGGTCCCATATCGACTATCCAATCGGCTTTTCGAACAATGTCTAATTCGTGCTCGACTACAAAGAGACTATTACCAGAATTTTTGAGTAGCATAAGAACTTCTACTAGAGCTTCAGCATCGGCTGGGTGCAGACCGGCTGAAGGTTCATCCAAAACATAAACAACACCGAAAAGTCCAGATCTTAGTTGTGTAGTTAGGCGCAATCGTTGCAACTCGCCCGCTGACAAAGTGGGCGTAGATCTGTCGAGCGATAAATAATCGAGCCCCAGTTTGGAAATGAGTGTGCATCGCTCAATCAAGTCATGCACAATTAATTTTGCAACTTCAGAGCGCTCCGATTTGTCAGTTAACTCAGGTGCTTTTTTTAGAACTTGAACCAAATTACGCAAAGGCATTTTGCCCATTTCAAAAATGTCGTATCCTGCAAAAGTTATAGAAAGAGACTCTTTGCGCAAGCGCTTACCACCACAATCTTCGCACGTGCGAGCCACCATGAATTGCATAGCCTTTTTGCGCAGAGTAGCACTTTGAGTGGAAGCAAAAGTATGGCGGACATAATGTGCGGCACTCATATAAGTTCCCTGATATGGTCTTTGAATGCGATGCGCTTCTCTTATGGCATGGACAGTAACAACAGGTTTTTCATCTGTAAATAAGATCCAGTCACGATCTTTTTTGGAGAGTTTTTTCCAGGGTTTATTTACGTCATAACCAAGTACATCTAAAATATCGCGCAGATTTTTTCCTTGCCAGGCACCGGGCCATGCGGCAATCGCACCGTCTTTAATTGAAAGATCAGCATTTGGCACAAGCGATTCTTCTGTGATGTCGTGCATTTGTCCCATGCCATGACACTTAGGACACATGCCAATTTGGGTATTGTAAGAAAAATAATCTGAGTCGACTTGCTCCTGGTTTTTTGGATATTTTCCTGCGCGCGAAAAGAGCATGCGCAGCCCATTAGAAATAGTGGTGATGGTTCCAACTGATGAGCGTGTGTTAGGCTCTGCTCGCCTTTGTTGCAATGCTACCGCTGGAGGAAGACCTAATATTTCTTGCACTTTGGGTGGTGGTAGCTGCGATAACAAACGTCTTGCATATGGGGCAATAGATTCAAAATAACGACGTTGTGCTTCGGCATAAAGAGTGCCAAAAGCAAGGGATGATTTGCCTGAGCCAGAAATTCCTGTGAACACTACAAATGAGTCTCGTGGAATTTCAAGACTGATATTGCGCAGATTATTTTGTTCTGCACCAGTTACTTTGACGAATCCTTGTTTAGACAGATTCAGAGCTAGTTGACCTTAACGCTTTTGCTTTCAGAAACTGATTGTGCTGGCTGCTGAAACCAGTAGCGATAATTTACAAATCCTTCTTCATCGCGACCGATGCGCTCAAGATATCCGCGCGGTCCAAGCGGGTCTTCGTTGTGGAATTTGAAATTGCCTTCAGGACCATAAGGCTCGCAAACAACTTTGCATGGAAGATTTGGAAATTTGCCTTTCCAATTATCGAGCACTGTTTTCTTGATTCTGATAGTGGCACCTTTGTCTGGAATTTCGGCTTTTAGTTTTTTGCTTCCGCCTGGAAGTGCCATGCGTTTGAACACTTTCATTTTCATGGTTTCGTTTGTATAAACCGAGGCTCTGACATAATTGGGAACCCAATCTGGAATCTTGGCTTTAGGTGCAGATGGACTTGTGTCCACTTGTGGAAACTGATGCACAAGGGGTGTCACCTTTTCCATTGGAGTTTCATCAGTGTGTTCGATTGAGCCGTTAATCAGCTTGGTAGGCTTATTTGTTGTAGTGGCTTTGGTTTGCTCCGCCATCGCGGGTAGTGGTGTCAAAATGAAAGATGACAACAGAATCAGTAAAGTTTTTTGAGTCTTTTTATTAGTCATTTTAATCACCTTTTTGCATGGCGGAAATTTGAATTTCTTCTTGTTTGGCTTCATCAGCCAGGTTTTGGGCGTGATATGAATTAAGCAAAGCTTTGTGTGCTTTGAGCAAACCAGGATAAAGTTCAGACGCTTTTTTGTAGTTGTTGCTAGCTTCTTTAAAGTTTTTCTGAAGCATATTGATGTCACCGGCGATGAGATAGGCGTCAGTGAAATATGGATTTACTTCCAATGCCTTTTGTACCCAGGTGGAAGCTTCTTTGTAGTCTTTGCGACGAAGAGCTAGGGTAGCCAAAATTGTGTAGCACTGCGGATGCTTGGTGTAAATACCAATTGCTTGCTGAATGGTTGCCTCGGCTTGAGATGGTTGTTTATGCGCCATTTGAATCATCGCTTTTTCAATCATGCATTCTGCAAGTAAAGATGGTTGAGTATCTTTGGTTGGTGAACACGCTTCGATTGAAAGGTCTATAAGCTTGGTGGCTTTGTCGAGCGCGCCTAACTGCCTAAATGCCTGAGCCTTAAGCAGTAACCAACGTGCATCTTTTTTGACAATATGTTCGCTCACAGGTGACATGAATTGAAGCGCCATATCAGGCTTGTTCAAGCGCAGAAGAGTCTGAACAAGAGCCAACCTATACAAATCTTTGTTGTTAGTTATATTGTTGAAAGTGCCAATAAATTCTTGCAAGCTTTTTTCTTTGAGTGTGCTCATTGCTTTGGCTTGGGTGAGTAAGAACTGGTCTTCACGCGCTTTTGATGTGTTTTGAGTAAGCGCACTCAATGCTTCAAATTGGCTTAGTGCATCAGCGTATCTGCCCTCAATATATAATAAAGAAGCCAATGCTCGAATAATGTCTTCGCGCTTTGTATCTTGTGGTCCGCGGTCACCTGAAACTTGTTTTAGAGCAAGGGCGGTGACAAGTGCTGCTTCGGCTTGAAGATAATCATCATCTTGGGCATTGCAAAATCCAAGTGAAACTAAGTCTGGAACTGACATAGGGTCTATGTTTAACGCTCTTTTATAGGCTTTGGCGGCTTCGGCATAATCGAGATTGTTCATGTACAAAGCAGCAATGTGTCGATGTGGTTTTGGATCTTGCCCGTTCATATTGGCTGCTTTTTTGTATTCTTCAAGAGCCTGAGCATCGTTTCGAATCATATACAGAGCATCGCCAAGCAAAAGATGCAATTCGGCATTGTCTGGTTTTTGTGCAATGGAGCGCTCATATTCTTTTATGAGTTGGGGCCATTGTTTTTCAGCAATGAGCAATTTCACTAAAGTCTGGTGAGTGACATCGCTTTTAGGATCTAAACTCAAAGCTTGATAAAGTGTGTCTATAGCGGGTTGAACATTGCCTACTTCGTAATTGAGTGAAGACAGTTCAATTAATTGAATTACCTTTTGAGCATTGTCTGTCGTCGAGTTTGTGGCAAGTAGCTGGTCTGCAAGGGCGCCTTCGATATCGCCTTGATATTTTTTGATGTCAGAGCGCAAGGCATAATAAATTGCCGATTTGTCATTGAGCGAAATGGCTGTGGATAATTCTTTGGTGGCTTCGCGCAAACGCCACTGCTGGACATAGATTTGAGCTAGGCGAAAATAACCTTTGTCATTCTTGGGTTCAATTCGAACAGCTTCATTGGCTAAGTCTAGTGACTCGTCAAATTTGTTTTGGACTAGCAAGATATCTATCAACATGCTGCGCACTTCGTCTTGACGCGGCTCTATTGCAAGTGCTTTGCGAAATGCAGCTTCTGCTTCTTCTTTGTTATTGAGCCATTGTTTGTTCAAATAACCGTAAGTGCGATAACCCCATCCAAACTGTGGATCGAGATCAATAGCTCGTTTGCAATATTGAGCTGCAGCTTGTGCTTTGCCATTTTTTCCTGCTATTGCAGCTAGAGCAAAATTGGCATAGGTATCATTTGATAAGCCTTCAGGTAAATTAGCCAGCATCTTTTCTGCTTCGGCTGGTTTGCCCTGACAAACAAGACTATAAGCTCGAGTGAAAATGTCGTAGCTGACACTTAACTGTTCTTCGTTCAGCTCAGTAGGACTTTGTTTTTTATCGCGTACTAACATTGGGCGCATTGCATCGCCAAGTCCGGTGAGTTTGCTCAGGTCGTTTATCTTGTCGCAGTCACCTAGAAATAAATATGCGAAAATCAACCAAGCCTTTTCATGACTTGAAAGCTTGCTCGATTTACCTTTGCTTTCAAGGCTTTTGACTAGTCCGCGCCAATCGCCTTTGTTCATCAAAGTCATATCGCCATTCTCGAGCGAGGCGGTGTAATGGGTTGCTTCGCCGTAAGCAGGCAACAAAGGGGCAGCAAAAATGCTTGCACCCAGGCTTAAACTCAAGGTCAGGGCTAGTGCTTTATTGAGCCTCATTGATCTTCTTGCGTGCCTCCGGAGCTTGCAGTTACAGCTAAGATACTTGATTTTTGAGCGGCGGCCTCGAATAAGGACAATTGCATGGTATTGTCAGCGATACCGTCTTTTTCTTTGAACTTTGGCGTGTCGAGCAGCTTGGATACAATCGCTCTCTTTTCTAACTGATTAATTAGATATTGTGCGCGCTGAACTATTTGTAGAGGCAAGCCTGCCATTTTTGCTACTTGTACACCAAAACTGCGACTGGCACCACCTGGTACCACCGCTCGGATGAATTCCACGTCTCCATCTTTTTCTTTGACCAGAACTTGATAATTTTCAATCTGAGGAAAAGTATTCGATAGTCCGTTTAGTTCGTGATAGTGAGTGGCGAAGATTGTTCGTGCTTTAACTTCTTGAGCTAGATATTCAGCTACCGACCAGGCAATGGCCACGCCGTCGTAAGTGCTTGTGCCGCGACCAACTTCGTCGAGTAATATAAGTGATCTGTCACTAGCCAGCCGACAACACTGTGTTGTCTCGCTCATTTCGACTAGAAAAGTAGACTGACCCTGAGTAAGATCATCTACAGCGCCAATTCTTGTGAAAATGCGATCGACTATTCCAAGACGTGCACTTTGGGCGGGGACGAAAGACCCTATTTGAGCCATTATGCATATCAGTGCCACTTGACGCAGATAACTGGATTTGCCAGACATGTTAGGTCCGGTCAAAACAATTAATTGGTGGTCCTCGCTTGAGCCTTTGAGCAAGACATCGTTTGCTACGTATTTGCCCATGGGCAGAATTGATTCAAGTACTGGGTGGCGACCATTTTTGATTTCGATTACTTGTGATTCATCTACTTCTGGACAAACAAAATTGCGCTCGAATGCCACTTGAGCCAGAGACAAAAATGCATCCAGACGCGCAACGCTCAATGCTACTTGATGGAGCAGTTTGGCTTTAGGAGCAAGTTCGCGCTTCAAGTCGCAATACATTTTGTATTCGAGATCATTTTGATTTTTCTCTGCGTTGAGCACTTTTGATTCGTGCTCTTTTAATTCAGGTGTAATGAAACGCTCGGCATTTGCAAGCGTTTGTTTGCGAATATAGTTGTCTGGAACTGAATCTTTGTTGGCTGCGGTTACTTCGATGTAATAACCAAAAGTCCTGTTAAAACTAATCTTGAGCTTCTTAATGCCGGTGCGCTCTATTTCTTTTTGCTGCAAATCTTCGATCCAGTCTTTGCCGCCACCAAGCAATTGGCGCACTTCATCAAGTTCTTTGTTCGAACCAGTTTTGAAAATATTGCCCTCGGTAATTTCGCGAGCCGGTTCGTCTTGAATGAGAGTTTCGATTTTTTGTCTCAATTCAAGTAATTCATCTGGCGATGAAAGCAAGTTCTCTAATGCAGGCATTTTAGACGAATTGAGCAAATGAACTAATTCGGGCAGCTCACCAATTGAATCTTTGATTGCCACCAGATCTCTTGGATTGGCTGATTGCGAAGACAGTTTGACCGATAAGCGCTCGAGATCACTTAGGCGTGAAAGTCGAGTGTAGACTTCTTTGCGTAGTTCGCTTTCGCTGCACAAAGATGAAACCACAGTTTGTCTTGATTTGATTTCTGCAACAGAGAATAATGGCTTCATGAGCCATTTTCTGAGCATACGTCCGCCCATTGCTGTACGAGTTTTGTCTAAAACCCAGAGGAGACTTCCTTCGAAAACTCTTGTTCTGTGTGTTTCGCACAATTCTAAATTGCGACGCGTATTCTCGTCCATCACCAAACAGCTTTCGGTACCATATGTGGTGATGCCTTCAAAGGCGGGGCGAAGTGAGCCTTGGGTGTGATCTAGATAATGCAAAATGGCTCCCGCTGCGCTTACAGCAAGAGGCATGTTTTGACAGCCGAATCCTTCCAGGCTTGCCACATTAAAAGTGTCGTGGATTCGCTTAACGGCGCCATCGTGATTATAAGTTGATTTGGCTCGATTGATAAATCGATATTTGTCTTTCAAAACTTCAGGCAAATCCGGAACTTCGCTTGCGATTAAGTTGTTGGGACCAGATCTGATTACTTTGAAAGGCACTAGCACTTCTTGGGGATTAATACGACCAAGCTCCAAAAGCAAATGATCCAGGGTTGTCTGGCAAACGAAAAACTCTCCGCAAGATGCGTCTACATAAGCCAATCCCCATTCGTTGGCGTTTGGGTTTTCGGCGAAGATTGCAGCTAAATAGTTATTCTCCCGTGCATTTAGAAATTGTGATTCAAGTACTGTTCCAGGTGTAAATACACGAGTGACCTTGCGCTCCACCGGACCTTTTTCTGCACCGACAATGCCTACTTGTTCGCACAGTGCAACTGAGTAACCTTTAGCTAGAAGACGTCCTAAATAAACTTCGTATGCTCGAAACGGCACTCCCGCCATAGGAATTCGACCGTTTGGAGAAAAAGGTTCTGGTCTACCAGTTAGGGTGATGTCAAGTTCTTGCGAGGCGATGCGCGCATCTTCGTCGAATGTTTCGTAGAAGTCTCCCACTCTGAAAAACAAAAGACAGTCGGGATATTGTTTTTTAACGTCCCAGAACTGGCGCATCATGGGCGAATGTTGCTTTTCGGGCACGGTCAGATCTGGCGACTCAGGCGACTCAGGTGGCTCAGGTTTGTTTTTCACCATTACTCCTTGAATGAGAGAACTTGGAATGAGAGAACTTAATTTACATGACTCATATTACAAAAGCTATTCGAGCAGTCCTAATAAGCTTCTGGTAATATGAGATTCGAGGAATGAACTGGAGAAATATCTTTGAAGCGCAAATCACTATTGTTTTCGTCCTTAGCCCTTTCGTTTGGGCTCATAGCGGTATTGTCAAGCGGACTTGAGTCTGCCATAAGTGCACCGACCAAGGCTCCTGAGAAAGAGGCTCATGGTGACACCAAAAAGAAAGATGATGGCAAAAACAAAAACAAAGACAAGGATTCTTCAAAGTCTTCTGACGATAAGAAGTCTGATACCAAAGCTGCAGTAGTTGAGCATCCAGTCATTGCTAATGTTGTTGATGTGACTCCACTTCAGTTAGTGGACAAACCAACTGAATTTCTAGGCAAAAATGTTAAATTCACTGCCAACTTTTTTGCATACTGCAATTTAGCTCTCAACTACAAACCAGCTATGCGTCCGCAAAAAGACAATATATCTTTTTTGGTTTTACGACCCGATTCTAAGGTTCCACTTTCAGAATTGAAGATTGCAATGCCCATGCCAAAGAATGAAAAGGACCCAAAAAGCAAGTTACTCAGCTCTTTGCATGATGGCGACAAAATCGAAGTTACAGCCAATGTCTTTTCCACTCAACTGGACGAGCCCTGGATTGATGTTTTGGATTTGAAAAAACTTTCGCCTGACAAGCCGAAAGATGCTGAAGACGAAGACGACGCTCTATAATATAAACAATTTATTACTTCAAAAGGATGATTCAACATGGCGGGCGATGTTTCTGAGCAAGTAAAACAACTGGTAGCCTCACTCAATGGTAAACATGGCATTTTAGGCTGTTTGCTTGTTGCTCGAGACGGGTCTGTGGTCTGCTCGTCCTTACCGCCAGATATTGAAGTGGCAACTATCGGCGCTTTGAGCGCAACCCTCTTTTCTAACAACGATGTGTCAATCCAGCGCATGAATCGCGGGGCTCTGGTGCAAATGACTTTGCTAACAGACCAGGGAATTTTGCACTTCATGGAGACTGGTGGCCACTACTTAGTGGTTCTCACCGCTCGGGGTCAAAGAATAAATCTTGAGGGGCTTATTAAGTCGGTGGACGAGCAAGGCAAAATGCTGTCCCAGATGATGCCTTAATAATCGCAAGATCCCAGGTAACCTTATTTGAAACCATATCCGTTAACGGATATGGTTTTTTGTTACTAGCTGCCGTAGCGCCGGTGGCGGGTTTTGAATTCTTCTATAGCAAGGTCGAATTGTTCGGAGGTAAAGTCAGGCCAGAAAGTATCGCAAATGTATATTTCAGTGTAGGCTGACTGCCAGAGCAAATAGTTTGATAGTCGCATTTCGCCACCAGTCCTAATTAATAGTTCGGGATCTGGAATTGCATTTGTATACAGGTAGCTGCTGACCAGTTCTTCGTCTATTTTATCGACCGAAATCTTTCCTGCCATTGCATCTTTGGCTATCTTTTTCAAAGCTTCGGTAATTTCTAGTCGAGAGCCATAATTGATAGCGACTTGTAAATTCAAGCCTGTGTTAGCGGCAGTTGTTTCTTCGGCTCGCTGCATTTTCATTTTTAAATCTTCAGGCATAGTGTCGAGCTTGCCTATAAAACGCAAGCGCACTTTATTTTTGTGCAGCTCGGCAACTTCGTCGCTAAGAACTTGAACGAAAAGCTTTAGTAAATAAGATACTTCTTCATCTGCCCGTTGCCAGTTCTCACTTGAAAATGCGTAAACAGTCAAATATTCAAGTCCTGCAGCACCTACGTGTTTAACTAGGCGTTTAAGACTCTTGACTCCTTCTTGATGTCCTATTAACTTTGGCAGCTTGCGTTGTGTCGCCCAGCGTCTGTTGCCGTCCATAATTACGGCCACATGTTTGACGGGCAAGGTTCTGTTATCCATTGTTTGAATTTTGGGAGCCAGTTCTTTCATTTTTCTCGAATAGTCAATGATACATTATTAGATATACCGTACTGATTGGTGCGCAAGTTTTTGCCCCTGTAAAACTTATAATTGAAAGGGTAAGAGTTTAGATCCCTTGTTCTTCTAGCATTGCAATGATTATTAAAGCGACATATATAACTAGTGGCGATATTACCACCTTGAGCATAGACGAATTGCTTCAAGGTGGCGTGAAAGGACTGATCCTGGATTTAGATAGCACCATTATGGTGTCTAAAAGTGGCGAAATTTCAAGCGACGTAAGAGAGTGGCTCGACGCTGCTCACAAGGCTTTTGGTGGAGCTATTGTGGTATTGAGCAATAATAAGCGAGAAGAATATATGCGTCAGGCTGAAGGTGTTTTAAATATTAGAGTGATTGGTCATGGTAAAAAACCATTTGCCAAAGGTTTTATAAAAGCGCTTGAATCCTTGAATTTAAGCGAGAGCGAAGTTGCAGTTGTTGGTGATCGAGCCTTAACCGATATATTGGGTGGTAATATGAATAGATTGAAAACGGTACTGGTTTGGCCTCTCAAATCTATATCTGAACCGGGATGGAAAACTTTTGTGCGCAATCTGGAGCGCGCACTAGTTCGAGCTTCTAAGCCAAGTAAATAGATGCAATTAATTGCAATTTGAGCTAGAGTAATTGAATGCGTGATTGTATTCATCCGTATCTCTCTTCCGAAACTAATGCTTGCATACTGGTATCAATGCTGGTGTGTTTATCTTTACAGGTACCGTCTGCTCAAGCCTGGCCTGCCGTCATACCGCAAGCCAAGTTACAAGAAAAATCAGAAGCAAAGCCGCAGTCTGCAATCGACACAGTTAGTAAGTCTAACGAGTCGCGAATCAGCAAGCAAATTCAAAAAACTCTGGCTGAGGGACATTATAGGATTGGTTTGCGCTTGAAGAAAAAGAATCAGCGCGAAGAAGCTCTTACTCAATTTCTTGAAGCCACTAATAAAAATCCCAATCATTTCAAATCTTTTTTTGAACAAGCCTTGATTTACAGGCAGAAGCAAATACACGATATGGCTGTTACTTGCTTGGAGCAAGCATTGACTATAAAGCCAAAATATAAAGATGCAAGGGTTCTTTTAGCCACGCTGCAACTCGAGAAAGGCAATGTGGGCGGCGCATTTGAACAGCTCAAAGAGTCGCTTGGGATGTTGCCAGACACAAAGAATGGTGAAGATTTAGGGCGTGAATCTGACACTATTTTGCAGACTATTCACACCTTTATTGAGACCAGTAAAGTGGTGGCATCAGTGATGGCACCTTCACTGGTATACACGCCCGTAAACAATTTGGTCGAAGATGTGCAGGTGTCGAGTTTGCCAGCCAAAGATGAATCGGTAAAGAATAATAGCGAGCCGGTTTTATTGGCTCAGCAAGCTGTTCTTGCTCCAGTAGATTCACAAACTCAAACTAAATCCAAACTGAATTCCACCCAGAAAAGCAGCAAGAGACCGATTGAAAAAGTTATTCGAGTTAAAGCTAAAGTGAAAGGTGAGGCTATGGCATCGAATAAACCCAATGAAGATGAGTGGACACGAAAACTTCGCTTTTTAGCTCAAAATGGAACCAGCACATTGAAGAATGGTGAAGCATTTTTCTTCTCTGAAGATAGCGGCGAAGCAATTCTTATTTTGGCTGATGGAAAGCGCATTGTGCGCACAGTCGATTCTCCTAAAGATCGCGAAGCAATAGTTCAGATGCGTCGTCCTGATATTTTAGTCCCCGACGATTTGCTTTATAACTTGTCTTTGCTGGGCAAAGTGGTGGCAGAGAAAGTCACCTCACCACTTGATGCACCAGGTGCGGATGGCGATAGACAAAGCGGGTCTATGAAAAGTTATGCTAGCCAGGCAACAAGACAGGCTAGTGACTCGTTAATGCAGGATAAAACGCCTCCCTCATTTAAGCTTGAATCAGGAAGAAGTGACAATCTCACGGATTCGCTCGAACCGCGCAGAATGGTCCACTGGCTTAAAGATGTTTTTCATATGTAAGCTTTTGGATTAGGAATTCTCGACTGTTTCGCTTGGTAAATTGTCCAGAATCCATCGGTTAAACGAGTTTGTGTAATAGTCCATGAAATTGTGGCCGCCCAAATCAAAAATGGTCAGAGTCGAGTTGCGAATATTTTTCTGCACTTTCTTCATGTACATATAGGGCGCCACCGGATCAAAGCGACCCGCGCTTAAGTGGGCTGGGCAGTCAATCTCGAACAGTTCGCGAGTAAGGTCTATGGACTCAAAGTTATTTACTATTTCTTGCAAACTATTCGAATGGGTGTCAAGCAAAGCTTTTCCTCTGAATGGAAGAGCGCTGTGTAAGTGACCTCCTTTTAGGATTTCGTATGGCTTGGATAAAAACCAACGAAAACTGTGTGCCACCGCGGGTAGTACTCGTCCTGGAAGTGCTGCTAAAAAAATAGTCTTTGTGTATTGAGGATGACTCTGGGCAATTTTTAAGCTAATAATGGCACCAAGCGAATGTCCGACAAAGATTGCCGGCATGGGGATTTGTGATGCTTCCAGTGTTTCAATTACATCAAGAATATGAGTGTTGAGATCAGCTTTATCGCCTGGCTCTAGAGACTCTCCATGTCCGCGTAAATCGATAGTCAGGCATGGGTGACCATGATCGTTTAAAAGTCGAGTTTGCGCTTGCCACATTTCGCCATGAGAACCTGTGCCGTGGATGAGGATTACAGGCGCTTTCTTGGTCGAGTCCGAACTTTTAAATTTGTAGGATAGTTTCACTGAAGCTTGAAGAGATTTTTGATTCCATAACCAATCATATTTGGATTTTCTTTCAAACGGCGACGACAGTAAGCGCCAGCCACTTTACCGGGTCCAAAAGGCAAATACTTGCGCACCAATATTGAGTGTGAGCGAGCGAAAGTACCGTCTGTGAGTGTTTCTTGTAATTGATCGCGCGGAACTCCGTGCAAAAATTGTGTTTCGAATTTATCGGATGGTACCATCCCTGGTTCTATTACATTTTGCACCAGCGCGCTGATGCAAGTTTCGTCATGAGTAGCAAATTCTACGTAAACTCCCTTGGATAGGAGTATTCCAGCATACTTGACCATCAACCCTTTCATCACATTCTTGTCTGTCTGCGCAATGTCGGGCGATTCGTTGTAAATGCCGATAACTAGCCGCACTCGTTTGCCTTTTAAATCTACATCGAATCTTTCTAGATCCTTCTCTGTTCTAAATAGTCGTGTTTGCAACACTGTGCCTAGGTTTGAATAACCTTTTTTGAGCAATTCGAAATAAGTATCTAGTTGAAAATCGGTCCAGCGGTAATCCTCTGCTTCAAGTGTGACATTGATATTGCGCTCCATGGCATATGCGCATATGCGCTCAATTCGGTTGAATGCCAGAGCTAGAGCGGGTTTACATCCTTCCTGACCAGGCGAAAGAGTGCTGAACATCGATGGTTTCAGCGAAATAGTTAATTGCTTGCGTTGTTCGCCTGTTGGTACCGGAAGTGGATTGGCTGCAATTTGATCGGCAAGCTCCATGTAATTTTTTACTGAGGCATCGCAATCATCATCACAAGTCATGTCTTCGCCCAGAATGTCCAGAGTTGACGTATATTGATATTTGTTCCAGAGCTTGTGTGCGATTGCAATGGCTTCTTGCGGACGTTCGCCTGCAATATAAGGAGAAGCCATGAATAAAACTAGGTCTACTGGAATTTTGTCGATCAGATTCATACTATTGGCTTTTGATTTGGACTTTTCTTGCGGATTGGAAAATCGCTCTCTTTTTTTTACTGGTGCTTCGACAGGCATTTTGGCGCACCTCAAGGTTAGTGCAGTAGAGGTTATTTGCTCTGGATATCCGATATCGGTCCCAGGAACCTTAATATCTTAGCCTTTTGTGTATCCTTGCGCAAAGTGGTGAATATATTTCCAGCGCTTTTGGTTAGAATCAGTAAATTTATGTTGGAACTGCCACCTGAAGCCATTTGTGGTCCACCCAGGCTGCCGTAGAGCAAATGAGCTGCTTGTAGACCTTTGCCGATTGATTGTTCTATTTTTAAGCGTCCAGATCTTAGATAACGCACCGAATGAGTGGTTGTGCTTAGCGATTCGCGACCAAGCTTTCCTGACATTGCCTTAGCCATACTTAAGAACTCGCTCTCGTTTTTAAGCGCGTCTCCTGGAAGCTTAACTATAATTATTTCAACTACATCAGACTGACCGGGTGCTCCAGCATAAAGTGAGAAGTCTCCGTCACTTGGTTGATAATGTGCCCAGGTCCAGTTGAGATCGTTTGTGTCTGTTTCTATGGGCAGACCGAATTTTTTTTCGAAGTGAAAAAAGTCATCTCCCAGACCGGGATGACTAGCTCCATTCAGGGTTCCTAATTGAGATAATGTAGCTGTCGAACTTAAATACTTTGGTTTCTTCTCGCCAAGAACTCCGGTGGTGGCAGCCAGTGGTGTTCTTGAAACCGCTGGGGTGGAGCGCTTTTTCTTGGGTCTTAAATCGGGTTGTTTACCAAATAAATTTGATGCTTCGTCAGTGCTCATCGTCACTTGATCTAGACGTGCCACAAGAAGCGTTTGGCTTGATTCGGCTCCTTCTTCTCCAATTCGAGCCATGACCTTGCATTCCATTTTTGGCCATTGCGCCCTGTCGATAGGCAATTCGATTGAGTTGGGACCTTGTAGAAAAACTTCTATCTTGTCTTGGGGCTCAAGTTTGATACGTTTTTCTGTATTTGAAATATTGACATAACCATTCGCTAGGTTGCGAAACTGGGCTTGGAATCGCAATCTCGAACCAGACAAATCTTGATTGCTTACATTTTCAAATTGCACAAGTATGGCTGGGTGATAACCTGTTGCATCATGAAACCACCAGGTGATGTAGCGAACTGCTTCTAATTTCCCGACAGAGTTTTGATCCGAATTTTGTCCCTGCCCGGGGTATTGTCCATAATCTTGTGCTTGAGCGGGGCTAGCCAAAGTGATCGAATTTAGCGAAGTAAGCGCTAAAATCGTCTGTGACCAAATTAAAAACTTTAGCTTAGCTCTCTTCATTTTTTCCTTCGACCCAAGGAGACTTGAGCTGTCTGAGTAGTGAGTGTAATTTTTTGCCTTTTCTTGGGATGTGGCTTTAGTTCCATTTTAAGAAGTTCTTCTTTTGATTTTGTTCCAGATAATGCAGAGTATCTTCCAGAGGTGCCGTCTGATTTTATGACACGGTGACAAGGTATTAAAAGAGGAAACGGATTTTTGGACATAGCTGTTCCAACCGCCCGAGCAGCTCCTTGAGCACCTGCTTCTTTGGCTAGTTGCGCGTAGGAAATTCGTTCTCCTGGTTTGGTTGTTCTTAATTGTTCATATACGTTGCGGCGAAAGGAACTGATATTGCCATAATCCAACTTGATTTTGTTTGCTCGCGCTAAAGCGTGCGCGTCACCCTCGAAATATCGGACTATTTGGCTTTTCAGGTCCTCAACCCAGGTGGGTACATTTGAGCATATCCGATAACGGATATGGTTATGAAGTGTGTTAGGCAAAACGATGGCTCGAAGACCTTGTTCGGTCCAGACTATTTGACAGGGGCCTTGTTTAGTTTGAAATTTACTAGCGTACATATATAGATAAATTTATACGAGATTTAAAAATTTACTGCCAGCCCTCTTTGTTGCTGAAAGTCTTGTTGTTGTGGCGTGTGGTGTAGTTGTATCTAGTGCCGTTTTTCTGCAAGTAGGCTTTTTCAGCTATCGAGACTAATGCCTTGAAGCCTAAATCTTTGGGCATATTCTCGGGATTTGTCATTATTTCCTCGAATGCTTCTTTTCCATTCGCCACTGCACAACATCTAGCATTTAAAAACCAGCTTTTAGAAAAATACTGATCTTTGCCGCGATAAGCTTCGCGCCCGATGTTGCGAGCATACTTTTCTGCATCCAGAATGAATAATTTATTGTTCAGTGCCTCGTCAAAAGCGAAAATTTCACGATTATCGACTTTGGCAAGTGCGTTGATGCAAGGTTCTATCACTCGTAAGTCATCGCCTTCTTGGTCCCAGTCTAATTTATCTATAAGTTGCCAGAAATGATCATCTGGCATGGGATCGACCTTTTCGTTTTGTACTTCGAACTCAGATTCTGGCAATTCCGCCATCAAATTGCTCAAGTCTAAATCCAATTCGTCGATTTCCATATACTCAGGACGCAATTTGGCGGGACGTAACCACTTCACTCGACAGCGTGGGACAATCTCGCGAAATTCACCCACACCCTTAGAAGTGACACGGGTGTTGAACATATATAAACGTAGCAACGATTTGAGAGGCGCTAAAGTTTCAAAAGCTTGGTCGGTTACTTGGGTCGAAGCAAGACCGAGCAATTTTAAATGTACTAGTTCCCGCAAATGATCAAGACCTTCATCATCCACAAGAGTGCCGTTAAGCCAGAGTTCTTTCAGTCCCGAAAGTTTCTTTAGTTTTTCTAGTCCTGAGTTAGTAATGGCTGTATTGGTCAATCCGAGTGTATGGAGATTGGGCAGATTTGAAATTATATCGATTCCTTGATTGGAAATGGCGGTATAGGCTAGTTCTAGTACAGCTAAGCCTTGGAGGTGCTTAATTGGCACAAGATCAGGGTCACTAATGCCAGTTCTACTTAAATCAAGCGTGTGGATTGCATTGGCTTCCAAATCGCTGATGTAAGCGAGATTGGCAACCTGAGCCGATCCCGGCTTTAGTTTTATTTTTGTATCCGGAGCGACTGCAATATCACCGCGTGCTTCATCGACCCACTGCCATGATATTGGCTGATTCTCTGGTCTTGTTATCAGTCCAAGTGGTTGTTCAAGCAGTTCGAAAGACTCAGGCATGTCTTTGGGAGCAACGTATACGCTGCCCAGAGACGCTCGTTTTGGAAAAGTCAGAGTCTTACCTTTTGTCATAAGCAGATATTATCTCTGGTTTAGCTGAAAATATTCATGCCAAGATTTCTTGGCATGTCAGATGGAAAGATTATTTGACATGCCAAAATGATCAGTTTGGCAATTCCGAACCAAAATTCTGTAATATTGTCCAACTGTAGTTAGTCAAATCAGGCGACAAAAGATGGATGAAATCGATGCTCAAGGTAGGCAACTTCTAATTGACCGACCTCAATTGAATAAAGGACGCTTGAGCGTTTATCGTGAATCTGAAGGTGACGACCACTGGTTTCCACGTCTTAACGTCAAATTGATTCGCTCAGGCACTGATGAAGTGCTTTGGAATTGGACTACTCATGACGACCCCATAGATTTTGACGAACCGCCACCTTATGGCGATGACTTGATTCTTGAAAAATATTTTGAGCTAGCACAGCCAATTCGTTCTCCAAGGGGACTTGAAGTTGTATTCATGCTCGCCAAAGGTGCTACTTCGCGCGGGAAAGTGTGCCAATTCTCTGCATCTCTTTATCTTTATCCCGACTCTTTTGAAGATCGCGGCGTTCAGGTAGGTGTCTTGGATTTCAGGCATGGTCTTACATCAGGCAGTGTGCCTTTATTTGCCCGTTACAACTTCCCTTGGTAACGAGCTGTTCTTATGAACCGACTAATGTAAGTAAACACATTAGTCTAGGCTGCCAGTTTCAGATATTCAGTTTGAAAAATTTTGCGCCCGCTGCGATTTGAACGCAGGACCAATCGGTTAAAAGCCGAGTGCTCTACCGCTGAGCTACGGGCGCATAATCCAGCAATTGTGCAAAACGCACCATTGCAATTGCAGATTCTTGCAAATTTCGTATCTGATTTGCAGATTTATGCAGATTCTTGAATATTATCTTACTAACATTTCGTTCTCAAGGAAATAGCTGAAATTATCTGATCGCTATCCGATTAGATACTATTTAGCCGTGTCTGTTGACTAACAGATCTATAAGTAAGTAGTATTTCACCTTCTTAACATTCGTTTTAGTTTTTAACTTTAAAACTTGGCGCTTGTTAAGGGGATTCTGTGGGGACCAGCTCTGAACCATATCCGTTAACGGATATGCTTTCAAAAGGACTGGGATTTGTGCGCTGGTGAGCCTCACCAGATGTGGTGCCCTATTTTTTCCCAGTCGTTCTGTTCCACTATATAAAGTGAGGTCAGTTGTTTTGAAACCAGGAAAACCTGCGCTCAGTAAAGCCGAATTAAAAGCCAAGCGTGATAAATACATATTCGGATCGGTCAAGCACTTATTTTCAGATCCACCTCATTTCGTAAAAGGGCAGGGACAGTACCTTTACGACCAAGAAGGTCGTGAGTATCTGGATATGTTTGCAGGCATAGTCACTGTCAGTGTCGGGCATTGTCATCCTAAAGTTGTTGATGTCACAGT
The DNA here is from genome assembly GCA_964606665.1 of uncultured Candidatus Obscuribacterales bacterium. Lineage (GTDB taxonomy): Bacteria > Cyanobacteriota > Vampirovibrionia > Obscuribacterales > Obscuribacteraceae > Aved-18. Next base: position 71,962 of record CAZSHS010000003.1, read on the forward strand.
CGAACAAGTCAAAACTTTGCAACACACATCGACCATTTTTATGACTCAACCGATGGTTGATTTGGCCGAGAGACTGGCTGAAATTGCTCCTGCTGGATTGTCAAAGAGTTTTATTACCAATTCAGGTACAGAGGCAAATGAAGCGGCTGTGCGATTGGCACGCCTTGCCAGTGGTCGCAATGAGGTGATTGCACTTAAGCACTCATATCATGGAGAGTCTCATCTCACTTCGACTTTGACTGCCAATCATAATTTCAGACCTGAGATTATGCCTGCATCAGGCATTGTTCATGCTGAAAACGCTTATTGTTATCGATGCCCGTTCAATAAAACATCCGACAATTGTCAGCTTGAATGCGCGCAAGACGTCGAGCGTGTTATTCAAACTCAGACCAGCGGCAAGCCTGCTGTAATGATTGCCGAACCCATTCAAGGTGTGGGCGGGACCATTACTCCACCAGATGATTATTTTATAGAAGTGAAAAAGATTTTGGACAAGTACGGCGTTTTATTCATTGCCGATGAAGTGCAAACCGGAGTCGGTCGCACAGGACGCGAATGGTTTGGTATTTCAGGGTATGGTGTGGTTCCCGACATGATCACTATGGCTAAAGGGCTCGGTAATGGATTGCCCATTGGAGCGGTAATCGCACGCGATGAATTATCTGATCGTGTTTCTGGGCAACAACAAATCAATACTTTTGGTGGTAATCCTGTTTCATCTGCCACTGCTCTTGCTGTTCTTGATGTGATAGAAGAAGAAAAATTGATCAAGAATGCCAAAGAAGTTGGTGACTATCTAATAGAAGGCTTCAAAGAAATGAAGAAGCGTCATCCTGGATTTGTGGCTGACGTTCGTGGTCGTGGATTGATGCTTGGAGTGGAATTAGCGCTTAAAGATAAAACACCTTTGCCGCAACAAACTGCACGTGTGGTCGAATTGTGTCGCGAAGATGGTGTGATTGTGGGCAAAGGCGGAATATTTGGCAACGTTATTCGTATCAAGCCTGCATTGAATATAACCAAAGAAAACGCAACCACTTTACTTGAAGTGATGAGCAAAGCAATTGCCACGGTCGAAAAGGAATCTCAAATACTAGTTTAGGAAAATGGAGAAAATTATGTCGAGAATCGTGAAGTGCGGACTAATCCAAACGAAAAACGAAGTTATCTCCCCTGATGGTGGCACTGATGCCCAAACTATGGAGAAAATCAAAAAAGCGATGCTCGACAAACATGTCGAGTACATAAAGAAAGCTGGCGAGCAGAAAGTACAGATTTTGTGCTTGCAAGAAATTTTCAATGGACCTTATTTTTGCGCTGAACAACAAAATTGTTGGTATGACACGGCGGAAGAGATTCCCGATGGTCCCACTATTAAGGTGATGCAAGACCTAGCCAAAAAATATAACATGGTCATTGTCGTTCCTATATATGAGAAAGAAGGAACTGGCGTGTTGTACAATTCGGCTGCCGTCATCGACGCTGATGGAAAGTATCTTGGTAAATACAGAAAGAATCACATCCCTCATGTGGCTCCTGGCTTTTGGGAGAAATTCTATTTCAAACCAGGCAATTTAGGCTACCCTGTATTTCACACCAAATACGCCACCATTGGCGTCTATATTTGTTACGACAGGCACTTCCCGGAAGGCGCACGTGCACTTGGTCTTGGCGGAGCAGAAATTGTGTTCAATCCCTCTGCGACAGTTGCGGGCTTGTCAGAATATTTGTGGAAGCTTGAACAACCAGCACATGCTGCCGCCAACGGATATTTCGTTGGTGCTATCAATAGAGTAGGAACAGAAGCCCCATGGAATATTGGCGAATTCTACGGCTCAAGCTATTTCTGTAATCCTCGTGGTCAAATTGTGGCTCTTGCAAGTCGCGACCAAGAAGAACTGATTGTGTCTGATCTTGACCTAGATGAAATCAAAGAAGTGCGCCACACCTGGCAGTTCTTTAGAGATCGTCGACCGGAAACCTACGAAGCGCTCACTAAACTATAAGACGAAATCTGCAAGTTTCACTGCTTCGATTAATTCCTGCTTCAACACAAAGGAACGACAATGGCAGAGCACTATAAACCGTTTAAATACAAGCCTTGGGAAATGAGCTTGGAGCAACGCTTTCAAGAAGTTTTTCCTCCCTATTCTCAACGAGAGGCGATGCAAGAGGCGAACCGATGCCTGTATTGTTATGATGCACCATGTATAGTGGCATGTCCGACTCATATCGACATTCCTACTTTTATCAAGAAAATTGCAACCGATAACGTGAGAGGCTCGGCGCGCACTATTCTGGAGTCGAATTTACTTGGTGCCACTTGTTCGCGCGTCTGTCCGGTTGAAGAGTTGTGCGAAGGGGCATGTGTTCTCGCTCATGACCACAAGCCAATAACTATAGGTCGTTTACAACGCTATTCAATGGATTATGCATCTTCGCGTCAAATCAAATTCTTCGAACCTGGAAAATCTAACGGATATAAAATCGCCATTGTCGGTTCCGGACCTGCAGGTCTTTCTTGTGCTGGTGAGTTAGCCAAGCTTGGATTTGATGTTACCGTTTTTGAAAAGAAAAAGTGGGGCGGCGGTCTTGATACCTATGGTATCGTCGTCTTTCGAGAGCCGGTTGAAGTCAGTCTTTCCGAAGTGAAAATGATGGAAGACCTCGGTGTGAAATTTAAGTTCAATCAAACAATTGGCGAGCAACTGACATTCCAACAATTAGTGGATGAATATGATGCCGTCTTCGTTAGCGTTGGTCTTGGTAATGTTCCAGACATGGAAATTCCGGGTGAAGATTTAGATGGTGTGCTCGATGGACTGGACTTTATCGAGGAAACTAAAACCGAACCACTTTCGACGATCAAATATGGTGAACGTGTCTGCATAATTGGTGCCGGTAACACTGGTATCGACTGCGCCACCATTGCACGACGTCTGGGATCACAGCGCGTAATGATTGTTTATCGTCGCTCCGAAGCTGAGATGCCTGCTTATCCTTTCGAGTACGAGTTTGCTATGCGCGAAGGGGTAAACTTTATGTTCTTAACCAACCCCGTAGAAGTAATAGGCAAAGATGGCAAAGTGGTGGCACTGCGTTGCCAGCGCATGGACCTGGGCGAACCAG
>CAZSHS010000003.1:75103-82295 GCA_964606665.1 uncultured Candidatus Obscuribacterales bacterium
CGCCGCAAGCCAGTTGCTGTGCCTGATTCTGAATTTGATATTCCATGCGATATGGTTATAACTGCTATTGGACAGAAAAAGCTTTCAAATGTAGTAGATGCTTTGGTCAAATTGGGCGTGCATACAGACCGTGGTTATATCCTGGTTGAGGATGGCACCAATCGCACCGCTCATCCCAAAATCTTTGCAGGGGGCGATTGTATTCGCAATAAGGGCGAAGCTTCAACTGTTATGGCTGTGGAGGACGGTAAAATCGCAGCGCGTGGGATAGCCAAAAAATTCGCCATTCAATTAACTGAAGTAAAACAGGGAGCAAAAGGCTAATGAAAAAGAAACCAGACCTGTCCATTGACTTTTGCGGAATTAAATCACCTAATCCATTTTGGTTGGCATCAGCGCCTCCAAGTAATTCTGGATATCAAGTTCAGAAGGCATTTGAAGATGGTTGGGGTGGTGCTGTTTGGAAGACTATTGGCGCACCAGTTCTAAACGTTTGTAATCGTTATGGAACCATGGATTACAAGGGTTCGAAAATTATTGGTCTCAACAACGTCGAGTTAATTTCGGATCGTCCAATTGAAGTTAATCTGCGTGAGATGGCTGAGGTGAAACGAAACTTTCCTAACCATGCCGTAATTGCTTCTATCATGGTCGAATCAAAAAAGGAAGCATGGCAGGAAATTGTAAAACGTACAGAAGAAACGGGCATTGACGGGTTCGAACTCAATTTCGGCTGTCCGCACGGAATGTCTGAGCGCGGAATGGGATCGGCTATGGGACAGGTTCCCGAATATACGTGCATGGTTACTGAATGGGTGATGGAAGTGGCGACGAAGCCCGTAATAGTAAAGCTCACCCCAAATGTGACAGATATTGTGCAACCAGCGCGTGCCGCTCTTAAAGCTAAGTGCGATGCTCTTTCTTTGATTAATACCATTAATAGTATCATGGGCGTTGATTTAGACACTTTTGAATTACGGCCCAACGTAGGCGGAAAAGGCGGTCACGGCGGATATGCAGGACCGGCAGTGAAGCCGATTGCCTTGCATCTCCTTAGTGCCGTCGGGTCTGATCCTGAAGTGATGGCATCAAAGGTTCCAATTTCAGGTATTGGCGGAGTAGAAACCTGGCAAGATGCAGTTGAATTTATGCTACTTGGCTCGACTTCTGTTCAAGTCTGCACTGCTGTGATGCATTGGGGATTTCGAATTGTCGAAGACATGGTTGAAGGTATGAGCAACTGGATGGAAGAGAAAGGCTTCGAAAAGTGCACCGATTTTATTGGCAAGAGCTTGCCGCGCATTTCTAATTTTGGAGATTTTGATCTCGGATTTCAAACAGTTGCGCGTATCAATCACGACAAATGCATTCAGTGCAATCTTTGTTTTATTGCCTGCAATGATGCTGCTCACCAATGTATTGATTTAAAAGAATTGAAGTTGAAAGATGAAGTGAATGAGCGTCTTTGGCCTGTAGTTCGGGAAAAGGATTGTGTTGGTTGCGACTTGTGCTCCGTTGTTTGTCCAGTTGATGATTGTATTTCAATGGTTGAAGTGGAGAGTGGTCGCCCACACGTTACCTGGAACGAATTAACCAAAAATCGCCCAGAAGTTCTGGAATGGGACAAAATGGAAAAATATCGCGAAGAGGCCAACATCCATATCCATTAAATTCCTTCGTCACTCTCTTTCAGAAACCATATCCGTTAACGGATATGGTTTTGTTTTTAGGGGCTTGCGCCTTTGAACAGAAAAAATTGAACTTTTTTCTCCTTTTTGTCGTTGTTTAGAGTAGCGACCTTAATGCGGAGGAACGTTTTATGTTCAATTTTTATCGAAATTATGAGCCAGATAAGCTGGCTCACGCTGGGAAGCTGGTTCAAGCGTTTCACGAATTTGAAAAAAAATTTCCGACAGAGAAGGAGAGCATAGAGCTTTTTGCTAACCTGGTATTAACGGAAATTGGAGTCCAGTGCAGATTTTGTTCTTCTACTTCTATAGTCAGAGAGTACGGCTCCAGACTATATAGATGTTCGCAATGTCGCAGAAAAGGTTGGATTTTTACGGGGACTTTTTTTGAAAAAATGCGATTAGCAAAACTTTGGAATGCCACGATTTGGCTTTACGAAAGAAAAATCAGATTTAATGCCTGGCAATTAGCAAATCTGTGTCAGGTCGCATATTCTTCTGCACTTGTAATTAATCGTAAGATTGCTAAAGTCATACATGTATTGCAAAGTCAGCATGCCGAATCTGTTCCATCGGGAGTGTTCATGACACTTTTCTGCAAGAGAAGTAGAGAAACTCCGGCTAATGCGCATCCAAAATTTGAACAAATAAAAGTGGATGAGACTCTTTTGGCAAATCAAATTGAGGTTGAAGAAGAATCAAATACTCGAACTGACGAGATCAATGGGCTATCGAACAAATTAACTGAGGAGGAAGCTGAGATTCTTGCCTTACTTAGTGAAAAGCCTCTTCATCTTGACGATATTTGTCGTAAATTCCATTCGGAAACTGGATTAATAATAGCTACACTCACAATGTTGGAACTAAATGATTTGGTCATTAGAAGTCCTGGTGATTATTACTCCAAAATTGCAAAACCAAAAAATATTTCCCAAGACATGAAAGCAAGACAGGATCTCATTAACTATTATCTTCAATCAAGTAAAGTGGCGGAATTTGTTGATTACGCTTGCTCTAAATATCATGGATTTAGTAGGAAGTATCTGCAATTCTACATTGCTAAATTTCAAGCGGCTATTCAGGACGGTTTTATGGCACCCGGGAAAATACTTCAAGAATGTCTTCGGCATGAGAGTTTTAGTTATTCTCAAATGCTTGAATATGTTTCGCCCGACGATGTAGTATTTTGATGTAATTGGTCCCGTCTGGATTTCGGCACGTTTCTGTAGTATCGAGGGTGGAGACAATAACCGTTAACGGATATTGTTTTGAAAGAAGACTATGGGTGGCGTTTGGCGGTTGCCAAATCTTTGTCAGCTAATTCCTTTTGACCCATCGCTTGGTAGGCTTCAGCCCGTTTCAAAAGGGCTGGAGGACCAGCTCCCAAGCTAATTGCTCTGGTTAGATCCCGAATGGCGTTTGGAAAGTTTTTGGCGCCAAGATAAGCTGTACCTCGCAATTTCCAGAACGTTGAATCTCGCGGGTCCATATTTAAAAGACAATCGTAGTCTTTTATAGCATCTGAATAATTTTTCAAAGCTAGAGCTGATGAGGCGCGGGCTTCCAACAAATTATCGTCTTTGGAATTTTGTTTGATTAATTCAGACAATATTTGTATAGCCTCTTTGTGGCGGGCCAGATTTTGGTTCGTTCGGGCTAATTCATAGAGATAGTCGGCGCGACCATTTGTGATCTGGCACATTTTTTTGTAATCGTCTGCTTTTTTTACTTGCAGGTTTTGTCCATCATAAGCGACGGCACGAGCTTCCAGGGCGGGGATGAAAATTGGATCTATGTTTAATGCGCAAGAGCAATCTTGAATTGCTTTGTCTAAATTGTGAGTTTCTAAATAGAGTCTTGCGCGCTCAAGGTAGACATCTTTCAAGCGATAGATCACTCGTTCCCAGTTGGAAATTTTTAGATTGTGAGGACACAAAGGCTCAAATGACCAGTAAACAATGCGTGTTCCTGGTTTTGATTCGATGATTTTTGACAAGTCAGCAATTGCTTTGTCGAACTGTCGGCGTTTTTTATATGCCTGAGCTCGCAACCAATAAGCTTTCAATTCTAGATTTTTGTCATTGGCCAAGACTTTATTCAAGTCTTCGATGGCTTTATTTTCAGACCCTAATTTTAAGAGCAAGTGCGCTCTCGCCAGTGGTATCAAATAGTTCTTCGGATCAGACTTTGCGCGCTCGGTCAAGTCTTTTACGAAGAATTTTCGACGAGCATCAGTTGGGCTCAAAATAGCCTGAGTTGTCCAAAATGCTTTTTCTGCAGTCTTTAAAATGGTATCGGCTTCTTTTGTTTTGCCTAACTTGCGCAAAGCCTTAACTCTATTGGTCTGGATAGTTGAGTCGTCGGGCAAAATAGTGGCTAGTTTGTTTAGATCCACTAGAGCTTGAGGTAATTTATTCGTGTTGAGAAAATAGTAAGAACGCCTATTCAACGCGGATATATTGTATGGATCGACTGAAAGCATTTTATTGCAGTTTTTCAAAACAGCATTGTAGTCTTGAAGATAAACATCAGAGTAGGTGAGTAAATCCATCGCCGGAATACTGTTTGGCGAAGTTAGCAATATTTTGTTTAGAAGTATATGTGCGCCTGGCAGGTCATCCTTACACACTAACTCTTTGGCTTCGATAATGGCTGCATCTTCATACACTCGAACTTCGCCTGCAAAAGTTATTGTTTGATCAAGACAGAAGAGTGCAACAAGTGCTGAAATTTGAATCAATTTTTTATGCATCGCCGGTCATTTCCTGGGTTATGCTTGGCTGACTATTCATTGGTTTGAGATAAAATTCTTCCGCTAAAATCATCAAAATGGTGGCAATAGGAACCGCGATTAGCGCACCTGGAAGTCCCATTAGGCTGCCACCAATTAGAATAGCAAAGAGCACCAAAAGCGGATCTAGCTCGACTGCGCTTCCCAATAATTGTGGAGTGATGAAATTGCTCTCAAGCCACTGTTCGAAGAAAAACAACAATATCGTCAAAACGAGATGAGTGCTAGATTGATTAGAAGCCACAAGCAATGCTAGTAGAGTTGCTGATATCGAACCAACGAATGGAACGAGATTCAAAAGTCCTGCAATGATGCCCAAAATTAGCGAGTACTTTACTCCGATCAAGAAGAGTCCACAACCAAGAATAGAACCTACAGCAAGACAAACCATCAGTTGACCGCGAACATAACCCCCAAGCCTCGCTTCAAGTGGTTTTATCAAACTTGATATTCGGGCTCGATATGCAGGAGGAACCCATTCAAGTCCTTCTTTCCAAAGTCGAGCGGCATTGCTTACAAAGTAGCCTGTCAAAAAGATTACTAATATGGCACTTATCAAACAATTGAAAATATTGGATGTGAAATCCATCGCATGATGAACGCTCTGCGATACGATTTTTCGAATTTCTTCACTGCCGATTTCTAAGGCGGAGGCTCGTTCACCAGCGAGTTCTTTCAAATTGGAGTAATTTTCGTGTAGGGTTCGACCGTACTCTGGCAGATTTTCATAAAGATTGTGAGCCTGGTCTTTCAAGGTCGGATAGAGCAATCCTGCTGCTAGCAGATAAATGGCTCCTACCGATAAAAACACAAGCGCTACAGTGACAAAACGTGGAATTTTGAGTTTTTCCCCTTGTTCAGCCAAAGGAGCTATAGCGGCAGATAGTGTACCTGCCAAAACAAATGAAACAAAAATTGCTTTCATTTGAGCTGCCATGAAAATCAAAAATAGGACCAGGACAGTTAGCGTGATTTTCAGGGCGTTACTCATAATTCTATTTTCTCGATTGCCAGGGCTGAACTGCCTGAAGGAATGAATATGCCGATTTGTTCAATTGAATCATTTGTAAGCCAATGAAGTTCGTTTTTCAAATTAGCTCTTAGAATTTTGTTGTTTGAAATTTCTAAAGGAGCAGAAAAAAAACCTTCTTCGTTATTTCCTTTCCATATCCAGTTTACTCGCGTATCTGGTTGGAGCGGAAAAGCAAGCGTAATCTTGACATTATTTGCCTCCCGAGGATTTATTTTGACAGAAGCGAGCATTATCCCGACCCCGTTTTTTAAACCATATCCGTTAACGGATATGGTTTTAGCTTGACTCAGGGGCTGCCGGCGAGCTGGTCCGGCGCTCAGATTCAAGTAACTTTTAGATTTTTCAAACCAGCAAGTAGAACTTAGAGTGTCTTGAGCAATCCAGTCTGAAGATGATACGTCTGTAAGTTTGTTAGAGCCTGAAATTAATTGTGGCTTCAAGTCTTCAAAGCTAAGACAAATTTTGCTATCACCGGAATGATTAATTCGTTGCGATTTTAGAGATTCGTACAACTTGTCGTTTTGGGAGATTGCTTGAATAGAATTCCAGGCTGCAACACCTTTACTGAAGCAAAAAACAGACATCAAAACAGAGCCACAAAGAGCCAGAATTAGAGAGTGCTTTTTACTCAAAACATCGAAAACTGGAAGACTAGCTATGACGAGTAAATACACTAGCGGCACCGAGGACAAATTTGCTTCGCTTACAGTTTTGAAAAATTGAAGTTCTGGATGTGGTAATAAGTTAATTGCTGTCCAGAAGACGCAGAATAGAATCGGAGCTAAAAAGATTTTGCCAGTTAAAAGTCTTACTAAAAGCAAAAGCGCAAAGGCTAGCCATTCGATTTGGACAATAGAAATGAGATTGGGCATTGCCGAAAATGCATAATTGTTAAAGAAGAACAAAGGACCGTAGCATAGGGTGAGTGCGGTGCAAAGTGTTACGAACAAAGGCAAAGGCTTCGATTGAGGGTTTAATTGAGGCGCGGAAGGGAAGCTAATTGTCGGGTTTGAAAAATATTTGTTTGGTAAAAAAATAGTAGCAAGAACGGCACCACTCAAACTGAATATGAAGCTAGATAAGCCGCATCCTAACGAAAATAAAAGCGCAATACAAAAGTAAAAGAGATAGTTCTTTTCTTCTAATAGTAAGTATCGAAGATATATAAATATCGGCAAAACTGCGGCGAAGGTAACTAAACTATTGAACGGATAAGTTATTGAGGTCCATTCAATAGTCAGAAAAAACCAGACAAAACTAGCCCAAATAGCTGCAGTTGCTTGCATTTTATTGGAATAGCGATTGGCAATTTCAAAAAATAGAAGTCCCACTATTACAGATGTTGATGCGTCAATTAAAAGTCGAAAACTAAAACCACCAAGAATGCAGGAAATAATATTTTCAATAAATAAAGCGCATGCAAGAATCACGAGCAGTCCCAGCATGAATTGCACTCTTGCTGAAGAATAGTCCATGTGATTCGATTCAATAATTTGGATTTTCATTATTTAACCATTTGAAAAATCAGAGGGTCACTAAAATAACCAACCACATTGCTGTTGGCATCAAGAGCGGCGATGAGGTCGAGTACCGGCTTCGCGCCTTCGTCATCAGCTGACTTGGCCTCGAGCGCCTTGAGCGCCGACCCGCGGATGACCGCGGCGTTGTCGCCGTCGAATT
>CAZSHS010000003.1:82305-92543 GCA_964606665.1 uncultured Candidatus Obscuribacterales bacterium
CACTAAAATAACCAACCACATTGCTGTTGGCATCAAGAGCGGCGATGCGCACTTCATAGTAACCGGGGCCGTTTAATTTATTTGTTTCGATACTGATTGTGCCGTTTAACGCTGTGATTGTTTTTGAAATCATTGCATCTTTGCTGAACACGTTTTCTCTAAAACTTTTGCTTGTGTGTTCAAACCAGGTATTGGGTTTTGAAACTTCAAGACGTGCTGATTTGGCTCCAGTGACATTTTGCAAATCGTAGTCAACTTTGAAATTTGTCATTTTTTGAGTGAGATAAAAAATGCCGTCGGGACTTAAGTATCCCTCTACATAGTCATGATGTTTTAGGCTCGGAATTAAATTGTTGCCGCAAAGAAGACGCAATTGATTGACTCGAATAGGAGAATTGCCAGATGCGATAACAACAGATAAGCGATGGACGATATCCGTTAAAAGCCAAGTCTTGTGCTCGCTTAATGGAAAAATAAAGCTGTTTGATTTTTGATCGAAATTGGCGATGATTGCATTTTCTAAACTGACTTGTGACTTGCTTGGTTCATTCCAGGTCAATGCCAACGTGGCACTAGATGGCGATTCAACAAGTAGCTGGACAAATTTGTAGTCACTGGATTTGATATCTAATATAGGAGAACTAAAAATCTTGCCGGGTGTTAAATCGATTTGTTTGTTAACTACAAGATCAGGTTGAACATCCTTTTTGAGCGAACTTAATTGTACTTCTGACAATTTTTTCTGATTACGATTCCAGTAGTAAATATTGAACTTATCTTTTTGTTGGTTCATTTGCTCCAGTCGCGAAAAATTCAGCAAATCCGGTGGACCAAATAATGCCGGTTCAAAAGTGTGAACTCTCTCGCTCAAGTGGAGCGAAGCGTCAACCAGCGGTGGCTGCAACAAGATATAGAGCATGCTGCCGTTGTAGAGCATATGGGCGCCGGCGTACCTGTTTGGAATGTTTAAAAGAGCCAGATTTTTCTTTGGTCCGATTTTTCTGCCTTCGTTTTCGAGTGCCACTTTGAGTGCTTTTACTTCCTCGCTAGCACGATACCAGGCTAAATTATTTACTTTGGTGGCGTAGAAATTGAGACTGGTAGCGGACAGAAACAATATCGCTACTGCGGAGGTAAGCGAAGTTTTTGTGCCAGTCGAGATTTTGTTCCAGGCTCTTTTGTTTGAATAGATCAGGTCGACAGGAACGCTTATCATGGCTGCCAGCGCCAAACAAAAAGGTGCACTGGCTAGAAATGCAAAACGTGCTCCCGATAGACTTTCTGTCAAATTCCAGACAGTTATTGTTGGCAGTAAGGAAAGCAAAAACCAGCTAAAACAAAACAGTAATAATTTGGAACTTCGCTTTACTGTGCTCTTTAGAGTAAGTGAACAAATTAAAAAGAACGCAACGATGCTTGCGTACAAGATATTTGTCAAAAGTACAAGTTTGTTGGGTGACTGAAAAATTTCGCGATTATAGGGGTAAAAGAAAAATTCCCAACCACCCTTAATTAAGAATCTGTGCAAAAAGTCTTCGAAGCTCGAATCGCCAAGCGAGCCTTGATAGCCACCTACAAAACTTCCCAGTGCTAGAGTGCGTGCTAACAAATAAACGCACAATATAATCCAATAAATGTAAGTTTGCGCCAAAATCTCTTTCAACCTAAGGCCAAAACTCGTTTTTTTATTCGACGGGAAAAAGAATAGATAAGATACCAGTGTCAAAGGCAGTACCACTGCCATCTCTTTTGAAAGTAAAGCTAATACGAAAAAAGAAAGACTGAGTATTGATGCATGTTTTGCCGAGCGGGGTTGTTCTTTCGCGTTCGGTTCGTGACTTAGAATGTTTGTTTGTTTCAAAAAAAAGTAAAACGAGTAGAAGTAAAAGCAAGCGCATACACTGTCGACTCTTGCAATAATCCAGGTTGCTACTTCAGTATGGAGAGGAAAAAGTATGAACAGAGAGCTGGCTACCAGAGGAAAAGTCCCACTGAATTTTTTGTTATTTATCTCTTTGGCGATGGAATAGATGCCCATGGCGCAGAAAAAATAGAACACCAGATTGCTTAAGTGATAGCCCCAGGCGTAATACTGAAAGAGCATATAGTCCAAAGCCATGGTCAAACTAATAAACGGTCTGTAAAAACTAGTTCCCTGGGTTTGGAGCCAGGTAGACCAAAAATTTTGTAAGAGCAAGCTAGGGTTTCCGGCAAATACCTGTTTCAGATAATTTAAGTGCATAAAATCGTCGGCTAAAAAATAACAATTAAGCGACTGATTGAAACAAAGGAATACAGCAACTAAACCATAACCGTTAACGGATATGGTTTTGGAGCTAAGGCGGAACAACCACTGGTACAGATTTAGTGGCGCAGAGGGCGGCTCTTTGAAACCGACAAAGCTTTGTTTTCTAGTTAACAGGGCTGCCGGCACGGTGACAATCCAGGTAATCAAGGTCTGCTGATCAACTAGAGTAGGTTACCCTAATATTAATAGTAAAACGTGTATTCTTTTAATAATTACTTCAATTAATACCATTTGACAGCTAAACACCAAAATCCTGACCCAAAAAAATTGATCTTCCCTATGAACTTTTTATGGGGGGCAAGTGCTTCGCATTTTCAAACTGAGGGATATGGACAGGAGGCTGAACTAGGTTTGTCAGACTGGTCTAACTGGTCGCATGAGCCCGGAAATATTGCAGATGGGTCTGTGGCAGACAGCGCGTCAGAATTCTACGACCGCTTCGACACAGACATTAATATCTTAAGTTCGCTAAATTTGAACGCTTTCAGGACAAGTATCAATTGGGCTGCATTATTGCCAGATGCCCCTGAAAAGGGCTTGAAACGAACCCCAAATCCGCAATTGCTTGAGTACTATAAGCGCGTTTTATCCAGCCTGCAGGATTCGGGCATAAAAACCTTTTTGACACTTTTTCATTTTGCATTACCAAGCTGGCTTGCTGCTGAAGGTGGCTGGTTGAGTCCGCGAGCAGTGGATGAATTCAGATATTTTACCGAAATCCTGGCTAAAGAAATCGGTCAATATGTCGATTACTGGAATACCGTAAACGAGCCAATGGTCTACGTTTATCAAGGATATGTAAGTGGCTACTGGCCGCCGGGAAAAAAGTGCGATTATTACAGTGCCTTTGCCGCCGTCCGCAATTTGCTCTCTGCTCATGCTGAATCGTATCAGGTATTGAAAGAGCATTGTCCCCAAAGTCCAGTTTCGTTCGCGAATCACTGGAGACCGTTTATTCCTCTTCGCGTCTGGAATCCATTGGATCATATGGTTTGTTATTTTCGCGATCGCGTATTCAATCATTTGTTTCCATATAGTATAAGCACCGGGCGATTCGAGCTTCCTGTCCCGCTTTCGCACATGCAAGAATTTCGTAGTCTTAATGGTGAAATCAAAAATTTGAAAGACAGCATGGATTACATAGCTGTCAATTATTACACTCGAGAGTTTTCGTTGTTTGCACTCAGTTGGCCGCCAGATTTTTTCGGTCGCCAGGCGGAAGAATCCTACTTAAAAGTTTCAGATATGGGATGGGAAGTTTATCCCGAGGGCATGTACAAAGTTCTGGTTAAGGATATTGCGCCTTATCGTTTTGACAAGAACATGAACGAGCGACCCGTCATGATTACAGAAAATGGCTATGCGCAAAACTTTTCGCCCGAGATGAAAGATGGCGAATGGTCGCTTGAAGACCATGAGAGAGTCGATTACCTGGTATCTCATTTGATATCGGTGCACAAGGCAATCAAAGCCGGTGTAAAAGTTATCGGCTATTTGCACTGGTCCCTGACCGACAATTTTGAATGGGCAGAGGGGCTTACTCCTCGTTTTGGACTGGTGCGAGTCAACTATTCAGACCAATCGCGATCGCTGCGCAAAAGTGCCACGGAATATGCCAAAATTGTAAAGGACAATTCAATTCCTGTATCTTTTCAGTTGAAAGAAAGTTGAGCCAGAATGGCTAAAAAATCTTATCCAGTTTTACTTTTATTGTTTTTGAATTTGGTTTTTCTGTTTGCTCAAACAGGTTTTTGTCAGGCTGAAGAGTTGCCTTCGAATCAGAACCAGAACCAGAGCCAGAGCCAGAGCGCGAGAGCAAACAGCGGGCAGGCAGAGAAGACACTTGTTCGTTGTGAATTAGTTTCGAATCGCAATTCTATTCAAGAAGGCAAAACTTTTCTAGTTGCAGTGAAGTTCAAAATTGAGCCAGGATGGCACATATACTACAAAGAGAGCGGCGATGCTGGCATGCCTACTCAAATAGAATGGACTCTGCCAGACGGTTTTTCTGCCGGTCCACTTTTGTGGCAGGAGCCAAAAAAATTCGACGATGAAGGCATCAAGACTAATGGTTACTCAGACTCGACTTTCATTGCTAGTCAAATTACCGCACCTGTAGATTTAAAAGATGCAAAATCAATCAAGATTCAAGCAAAGGTCAAATGGCTGTCCTGCAAAGAGTCTTGTATTCCGGGCGAAATCGATTTGCAATTGAATTTGCCTGTTGGACAGGAAATTCAAAACGAAAACAATGGATCATTGTTTTCGAGCGTTGGTTATGATCCGGAAAATAAAGCCAACAACAGTCTAACTAAAAGCCCTGTAACAGTTAACAGTGAGCCAGAACAAAATCCATTCAACTATTTTTTACTTGCTCTGGTTGGTGGATTTATACTGAATTTCATGCCTTGTGTGCTGCCGGTCATAGCTATTAAAATTTTGAGCTTTATGGAGCAGGCGGATGAAAGTCCAGCTAGAGTCCGGCAACTGGGGCTCGTTTTTAGTGCTGGCGTTATTTCTGCTTTTCTTGCCTTGGCACTGCTGGTGGTGGCGGTGAGAGCGGCCGGTAACTCGGTTGGATGGGGTACTCAATTTCAAAATCCACTGTTCTTAATAGTGATGTGCACCATCGTTTTGGTTCTGGCTTTGAGCCTGTTTGGGCTCTTCTATATTACATTTGACGCAGGTCAAGACAAACTTGATTCGCTTTCCAAAAAAGAAGGGATGGTTGGAACTTTCTTCAAAGGTGTCCTTGCCACGACTCTTTCTACTCCGTGTACAGCTCCATTTCTGGGCGCGGCCATGGGATTTGCTTTTGCTCAACCCAACTGGGTCGTGATCGGCATTTTTCTCACCTCAGGATTGGGAATGTCTCTGCCTTATATTTTGCTTACAGCCAATCCTAAGTGGATGAAATATTTACCCAAGCCGGGCGCATGGATGGAGACCTTTAAAGAATCGATGGGCTTTGTATTGCTTGGCACAGTGGTGTGGTTGCTCAGCGTGTTAGGCAATCAGGTCGGTATCGAAGGCATCATGTGGGTTAGTTTTTTCCTTCTTGCTGTTTCGCTTTCAGCTTGGATTAGTGGGCGATTCGTTGACTTGTCCAGTTCTGGTCAAAGAAAATTAGTGGTCTTTTCTATTGCAGGTTTTATTAGTTTATTGGCTGGATACTTTTGTTTAGTAGACAAACCAATTGTAATCAGCGCCTTGCAAGGAAAACCAATTTACAAAAATGGTGCAAATAGTGAGTCAGGCTCTGGCACAGGATGGATTGCTTTTACGCCTGAGCGTCTAGAGCAGGAGCTAAGCAAAAAACAAACTGTATTGCTCGATTTCACGGCAGACTGGTGTTTGACCTGCAAAATGAATGAAAATTTGATTCTTAATTCGCCTGCAGTAAAAAAAATGATAAAAGACAAAGGCGTAATTACAATCAAGGCCGACTGGACACGTCAGGATCCTGAAATCACCGCTATGCTTAAAAGTTTCAAGCGATCTGGGGTGCCACTATATGTGGTTTATCCCAAAGGCGATGCCAACAATCCAATTGTACTGCCTGAAATCTTGACCGAGCCAATTTTGCTCGATGCAATTAACCGTTAATTGTATTTTGAATCTTTTCGATTAGGCCATCAATCAGTGAGATGTCGGTTTGTTCACAGAAGACGACCAGAATACCGACATCTACGTCGGTCAAAATAGTAGTCTTGTCTGCGTTTTGAGTGCGGGTGAGCAGCACCATCTGACGCAACCTGCCGATTTCCAATTTCTTGGTGGATAGATTGCTTGTGCTCAAAAGGGCTGTAGACAGAGCGCCAAGCATGTCCTTGTCCCAACCTTGTTGTAGCGTAGAAGACATCACCAGACCGTCGTGACCGACGATTAGACTGCCAGCTACACCCTGATATTCGCCGATTTTGTTGAGCAATTCGTTGATGCCAGCACCGCGAGCTTTGCTAATAATTCGAGCAGATGGAAGACCTTTGCCTAGCTGTCTCGATTCACCAGCGTTGATAATGGCTTCGATAGACTGTTGATCTATCAAAAGTTTGCCAATTGTTTTCATCGTGCCGGCAGTTTCGCCTTGCACTTTGGGAGCTTGGGCTGAGCGAACGGAAAGTTTGCCGAAGTCCTTGAGATTTTCGTTTGCTTTGCGGGCTGCTTGTTGTTCCGAGGTGAGAACTTCTTCTACGTCAGATTTCGGCTTTTCTTTTTCAGGCTGAGTGAGCAAACCGTCGACGTGATCTTTTAGAGCGGGAATGCGATTCATTGTGTCGGACAATTTGCCTGGTTGTTTGACCTGTTCGCGCAGAGCCGCAATTTGATTGGGGTTTAAGGCCTGCATTTCGCCTGTTTGTTTTGGTGTTTTTGGTGCAGACAACGCAGATATAGAATTGTTTGGGGCATTACCTGCGGTGGCAGGCTGTTCAGTCAATCCTGAGAATATGTCGTCCATGTCTGAGTCGGCAAGATTTAAGAGTGGCTTTTCATCGGCTTGCGCGCTTGGTGAATCGGCGGGGTCGGCCATAAGACCACCGAAAATACTATCCATCTCTGAATCGCTAACATTGAGAAGTGGAGAATCGCCTGCTTCCTCTAGTGGTTCAAGCACATTCGAAGTTGGAGCGCTGATGGGGCTTTCGTTATGTTTTTGCATCTGAGCTTTGAGGTCGCTCAAGCTTACATTTTGAACTTGCCCAACAACAGGTGCGGCGTCGACTGTTTTTTGAGCCTCAACAGGAGCAAGTCCAGAGAAAATGTCGTCCATGTCGGAGTCACTAACTTGCAAGAGGGGCTCTTCTGCATCCTGAGATCCTGGCGTGAATTGTTCATCTTGTGGAGCCAGTCCTGCAAAAATATTGTCCATATCAGCATCGTTCAATTGCAGAAGTGGTTCTGAATCTTCGCTCGGGGCTGGCTCATCCTGTAAGGCTTTCACACGCTCTTCTCGTGTGAGAACTTCAACACCTTGTTGAGC
Organism: uncultured Candidatus Obscuribacterales bacterium; assembly: GCA_964606665.1. GTDB lineage: Bacteria > Cyanobacteriota > Vampirovibrionia > Obscuribacterales > Obscuribacteraceae > Aved-18. Next base: position 89,595 of record CAZSHS010000003.1, read on the forward strand.
TTGTTGAGGAGCCATGTTGGAGAAGATGTCGTCAATCTCAGAGCCGATATCTTGTCCAAAGACGTTATCGGTTTCTTCCCCTTTTTGGGGCGCGTTGAAAAGATTCGGATTTGGATCGGTTTTTGGACTTTCAAGATCTGAGGTTTCATGAGAAGTGTGTGAAACAGCTTGTTGTGCTGCTTCTGGAGCTAGTCCGGTGAAAATATCGTCAATGGCATTGTCCACGCCGCCTTCAAACAAATGTCCGCGAAGTTCCTGGAAGCCAACGCCAGAGTCAGTTCCAATGCTACTGATGCCAGTATCCGAGTCTGTACCAATCAAATCGCTGTGCTCGGCTTTGCTTGTAGAATGCGGAACTGGTGAAGTCGGTACCTCTTCGTCGTCTGCCATTTCCAGAAAACGTTTAGAGAGCAAACTGCTCATAGAATCATTTACTGTCGCTGGCGGAGCTTGTGGTGCTGGTTTTGGTGGAGGTGGCGAGTCTGTTTTTTGTGCGGGAGCCGATGGTTGCGCGGATGCAACTGGGTTGATTGGAGTTGCAGGAGTTGGAGGTTTTGGAGCCGGAGTTGGAGCCGGAGTTGGAGCCGGAGCAGGTGCTGGAGTTGGTGCTGGAGCAGGTGCTGGTGCCGGAGGCTTCGGCGCTGGAGCTGAAGCTGCGCTCATTGACTCCGCTCGGTCTAGCAAATTAGCTAAACGTGGAGCACCAGAATCTGGACTATCGGCTTTCTTGCCGAAGGCGCCACCAAGACCTGCTGGCTTGTTTGCATCTGCTTGAATTTTAGGTTTGTCGAATTCTAGAGAGGGAGGCGCGCCATCGGCATCGAGTCTATCTAGAATGCTGCGCAAGTCACTTCCTTCATTGGCTCGCTCAGGAGCGTGCGAGCTTCCTGTTCCACTAGCCGAAAGAGCTTGCAATTTGGTGAATGTACTTGTATTGCGACGTCTTTGCGCCTGAAGTCGGTTGCCGGTTACAGTGGGTTTGTCGCTAGCCGGCGATTGTGGCTGCGGATTGAAAGAAGGGTTCAATGGACCGGAGAGCATCTCGTCTGAAGCTTCAAGGTCGATATCCACCATCGGTGGCGCGTTCAGTTGATGTGGGCGCGATTCAGTTTGTGGCGCGTTGAAAGCCTGTGGAGCAGGTGTTTGTGGAATTGAGACAGGTTCCATACTAGCTGCAGCCCCAAGTTCCTCTGCTGCAGGAGATTGAGCAGCCTCCATACCCGTTTTTGATGCACTTGGGCGTAGAGCATTGAGTCCTGATGCTGAAGATTTGGCTGCATCCATGCCAGTTTTAGAAGAGCGAGCGGCGCTCATGTCTGTTTTGGAAACGGTCATGCCGCGCAATTTGTTAGAGGTTGCGCGTCCTTTCATAAAATCGGCAGCCGATTCGGCGCCTTCAAACAAGTCGGGCTGCATCGCAGGAAGTGCTGCGGGTGGTTCTTCTTCTAGTTGAACGCGACTGCGCTGGAGCCGACCTTTAGTTACTTCGCTGAAAGCATCAAATGGTTCGAGTTTGTACAAACTAAGCGCTGTTAGTACTCCACCAAGATTCATCAGTACAATTTGAGCGATACTGAAGTCTACGTTCATGAAAGTCTTGTCGAAGACCCAGAAACTATAAAAGAAATTACCTAAAGCGCCAAAGAAAAGACTTAAAGCCAGCATGGTGAGCCAGATTTGATATTTTTGCAAACGGCTGGCTGGGGCGAATAGAAAAGTCGAGCCTATCAGACTGACAAGGATTGGTATGACGAAAACCAGTCCTGTATTGAGTTGAAACCCGCCAGCTAATATTTCTTGTTTGGGCAGGACTATGCAGGCCCCTGCAAAAATGAGCAGCGCGGCGATTGAAATTGGGTTTAGGCGAATTGCAAGTTTATACATAGATTATTTGAGAGTTTCCCGAGTCAAAACTATATACCCCATATAAGGATCATAATCTTATCCACTTAGAGAGGTCTGCCAAATATTGGAAACCTACCTTAATATGATTTATTAGCCCCGAAAACGCGCGTTTACTCTTTTACTCAAAGCTTCGCGCACTTTTTGTACAATCGAATCGACCGCCTCGCCGCTCAGAGCATCTTTCTGGCGAAAGGTTAAACGATACGAGAGACTTTTTAGCCCGTCTGATAATTGATAGATGCTGACCAGGTCACATGACATGCCTTCGCGTTTTCCTACCTGCATCATGGTCTTGTAAACCTTGTCCTGTTCTATTGCGTTTTCGACATCAACGGTAAGGTCTCTCATAACGCTTGGGTTCAATACGGGCTCCTGGAAATTCATTTTTTCTGGTGCAGCCCTAACCACGTCTATGAATAACTCAAAAGCAAAAGCTGGATCTTTTAAATCGTATTTTGCGGCAGTGCGTGGGTGCACTTCGCCCAGAATTCCCATTATCTGTTTGGTCACGAAAGAGAGACGGGCGCTTTTGTGTGGGTGCAAATATTCTTTGTAGAAATCGTCGCCACCAAGGGGAAGAAACATGATTTTATCGAGTGAAATTCGAGCTGCTTCTAAAACATTTTCCACAATTCCTTTGAGTGTGAAGAAATCGATATTGGTATTACTTTCGATACCACCATGGCTTACGTGTTTGAGCAGGTTGCCAGTCATAATGCCGGACAAGAGTGTGTATTCTTGAGGTTTTCCATCAACTGCCTTGTAGCCACGTCCTTGCTCGAACATCCAGACCGAGCGCTCACCGCGCGACTGATTGTAGTTTATTACTTCAAGTAATCCAGGTAAAAGACTTTGTCTCATCGCTTGATGGTCTGATGAAAGTGGGTTCAAGACTTTTACTACTGATTTTAATTCTTCAGGCGAATGTCCGGCAAAATCATTTTCGCCGCGCAAACTGCTTATCCAGACTTCACTAAAGCCCTGTCCCATCAATTTATTTTTTAAGTCGTTCAAAAGAAAATCACGGGGAATTGGGCTTGCTGT